>JAYPQH010000032.1:0-243301 GCA_038131935.1 Alphaproteobacteria bacterium
AAGGCAGTTCGCATCATTTGCTAAACGAATGGCTCGCTGCAACGTCCTTTCAAGATCATTTTGAAAAGCCATACCATTTAAACATTGTGTATTCGCATTTAATCAATCCTGTTTTCGGTGATGGAGAACCTGGTATACCAATACCAATACTAAATGACGAACCCATAGTTGTTTCAGCTTTGTGAACCAAAGATTCAATCATCAAAAGGATCTCTTGGTAGGTTTTGGGGTATTTTATGTTGGTTATACACACACCCACCGTGACCATCAACACGATTTGATTTGTGTTTTCGTTCCCCAAGATCAATACCACTCATAAAGCTGCATGACTTATTCTGAAAATACACGGGCTGGCCATGAGGTGTCTGGGTATAGGCCGCGCGCCATTTTTCCATGGCATCGTCCCATACCGTTTCCGCAACGATATCTTTGCTCTTAATTAACAATTTTAATGCGTTTTCCCAACAGGCGAAATAATCATCAGAACCATCCAAATCTCTAGCCAATTTTTGCTTTGAGTCAGCCAATTGGGTTGAAAAAACATCGGCCCACTCTTGCCATGAGAAAAAACCAGCTTCATTAAGCGCCACCGTGACCGCAAAAATTTGCGCCTGCCAAGGCTCTGCAAAACCATCTGGCAAATGAGGCATCATTATATCGTTCATCTGACAGGCTCCAAATATGACTCCCAAAGGTCTAACAACATTTGATCATGTTTGTTTTCCGCATGAGCACCCCATAACTGCTCTGCAGAAAATGCAACCGTATAAAGATGTTCGACAACAGGCTTACCATAAGCGTTTTCATCTGGAAGTAGATGACCTTGATGATGGGAAACTATTGTTCCCAAACGCCCCATCGCATACCGCGGCAACCTTGTATGCCCTCCAGGCGAACGCGCTGGGCTATGTGCCATTGTTTTTACCATTTGACCTATCGAATATTTTGGCGCCTTATCAATGGGCCTCTGGGTTGGTGCGCCTCTAGCCAAGACTTCTTCTACATTTTCACAATGCAAAACACCTGCTTCTAGAGATTGCGGCATGATATCATCAGGATTTTGAAGTTCTTCAGCAGTCACGAGATGTTGTTCAACAAGGAGATCAGCCACGGCAGAAATCCAGATCATATAATATTCAAAATTTGTATAATCCACCGGTGATAATGATTCTCTAACCCGTCTGGACATGTCGATATTCCAATGCCCACAAGCACCAGATGCAACCGTCAAGCCAAGCGCCAAACGATGCCAATCCTTTTTATAAATAGGTTCGTCTTGAGAAACTTCGATCATACCATCACCGAAGCGTCCGCCCATATCATGTATGCGGGACATCAGGCGCCTCCACGATAGCCGTGCCAATCATACTATTTCGGGTCACAAGTTGTGCCAATTTCTCTTCAGGCCAGTCTTCGGTACCATCAGGCTGCTGCGGCAAAACCAAGTAACGAATTTCCGCTGTTGAATCCCAAACCTTTACCTTTGTGTCCTTTGGTAGCGACAAACCAAATTCTTGCAAGACCGCCCTTGGTTCACGGATAGCACGTGATCGATAAGCATCTGACTTATACCATGTAGGTGGCACCCCAAGAACTGGCCATGGGTAACAACTACATAGCGTACAAACAACCAAATTATGCGTTTCGGGGGTATTCTCCACGACAACCATATGCTCGCCTTGACGACCAGAAAAGCCCAATGATGCGATAGCTGATGTTGCATCATCCATTAGCTGTTGTTTGAATTTATCGTCTTTCCAAGCTTTTGCGACCACCTTCGCCCCATTTTGAGGTCCAATTTTATGCGCATAGATGTCTATGATTTTGGCAACAGCTTCAGGATCTATTAATCCCTTTTTCACAAGCACTGTTTCCAGCGCTTTAACACGCAATTCTGGTTCTGGTGGCAAATGGGAATGGCCATGATCCTGATCATGATCGTGATGATGGGTTTCTTTACGGCTCATGCTAGATCCTTTTCACAATGGTCCAGTTGATCTAAAGTGCACAAGGACGTTATGATTTACAAGTACCCGAACGTCTTGCTCTTACTCTCTCACCCTCATCCTAAGGAGATGATGATGCATTATGATACAAACACCAATGACCATGGTCTTCCCCATGACCCGTTTAAAGCGATTGTGGCGCCAAGACCTATCGGATGGATTGGTACACAAAGTACAACTGGCGTTATGAATTTGGCACTTACAGCTACTTCAATGCCGTTGCCGATAAGCCCTATTATTTAACATTTGGGTCAGTGGGTTTGAAAGACAGCATTGTAAATATAGAACAAACAGGTGTGTTCACAGCATCGCTATGCACAGAAGACTTGTTTGAACATATGAATGGGTCCTCAGTAGCCAGTGGACCAGAGGTTGATGAATTCGCCTTAACAGGAACCACCCCTCAAATGGGAAAGTTTGTGAATGCTCCATTTGTAGCAGAAGCAGCAGCGGCATTCGAGTGTGAACTTTATCAAGTTATTGACCTTCCAGGCTGTGACCGTAGCCAGGGAACCGGGCGCTATGTTGTTCTAGGTCGTGTTGTTGGTACATATATCAACGATAAATATATCGTTGACGGGCGGTTTGATACACGGTCCGCTCGCCCCTTAGGACGATGCGGATACATGGATTATACCGTCGTTCAAGATTCAAGTATGTTCGAAGCCAACAGACCCCAGCTCGATGAAAATGGGAAACTTAAACCTGTTGAAGCCTGGGACGGTGTATATCGATAACAGGACTAGCAATAATTAACGTTGTTAATGATTGAGAATTTGATCCAAAAACAGTTTTGTTCTGTCATTCTGTGGATTTGAAAAAAAGGTGGCTGGATCATTCTGCTCAATGATCTTCCACCATCCATGAAAATAACGCTGATCTGCTACCTTTTGCGCAAAGCCCATCTCATGGGTTACCACCAACATGGTCATGCCGGTCTCTGCAAGTTCAATCATTGTATCAAGAACTTCTTTAATCATTTCAGGATCAAGTGCTGATGTTGGCTCATCAAACAACATAATTTTTGGTGTCATACATAAAGATCTAGCAATAGCAACACGCTGCTGTTGGCCACCTGACAATTGACCAGGGTATTTTTTGCCTGCTCAGGAATTTTTACACGTGCGAGATATTCCATGGCCAATTCTTCAGCCTCAAGACGCGGCATTTTCTTAACCCATATTGGTGCAAGGTGCAATTTTCAAAACAGTAAGGTGCGGAAATAAATTGAAAGACTGAATACCATACCAACATCACGACGCACCATTTCAAGATTTTTCAAATTGATGTAAGCGACATCGTTGACGATAATATCGCCCCTTCTGATGAGCTCCAAAACGGTTAATACATCTGATCAAAGTTGATTTCCCTGAGCCAGATGGTCCACATATAACAATTCGCTCACCAGCTTTCACATTCAAATTTATATTTTTTAGAACATGAAATTCACCATACCATTTATGCATTTGATTGATGGTGATCACGATATTGTCGGATGAATCTATTTTGGTTTGCGTGTTCATCAGGAAACTCCTATTGATAGCCTCGCGCAAGCCTGCGCTCCAACCATAGTGAGTAGCGAGACATAGCAAAACAACTCACGAAAAAAAACAAAGCAACGAACATGTATGTTTCTGTAGACAGTCCATTCCAGTTGCTGTCAGCCAGTGCAGCACGACCGATACCCAATGGATCAAGTAGACCAATAACAACAACCAATGTTGTGTCTTTATACAATCCGATAAATGTATTCATGATACCAGGTATCGAAATTCTGAGCGCTTGTGGCAGCGTAATCAAACGGGTTGTTTGCCAATATGTCAGCGCCATAGCATGTGCAGCCTCATATTGCCCCCTTGGTATAGCTTGAATACCTCCGCGAATGACCTCAGCAATGTAGGCTGCAGCAAAAAACGTCACCATAATAAGAACACGAACCAACAAATTAAAGTTTGTTCCTGGCGGCAAGAAATAGTTGAGCATGGTAGACGCAACAAACAATAACGTGATGAGTGGAACACCGCGCATGAATTCAATGAATGTGACGCAAATAACCCGCACAGATAGAAGGTTCGATTGCCTTCCCAAGGCCAGAAGGATGCCCAACGGCAGGGAAGCAGAAATCCCTGTAATACCAACGATCATGGTAAGCATGAAGCCGCCAAAAACTGAGGTCTCAACTTCCACCAAGCCAAAATAACCACCGCAAATCAGAATGAAGGCCACGACAGGATAAAATAGAGAGAACCAAATCAAATAACGACGTAAAGGGAGCTCTGGGTATAGAAGGGGTGCGGCAGCAACAAACATAAGGATAAAGGCAAGATCTGCACGCCAACGCTCTGCATCTGGATAAAACCCATAGACAAACTGACCAATCCTACGGGTAATAACAGCCCAACATGCACCATCATCTATCGCCTTGCATGCCACCCTATTATCGGCATCAAATACAGCATCCCAAACCACCCATCCACCTGCATGAACAACAAGAAAATAGATAAAGTAGCCAAACAGGAAGGTTAACAAACTATTTGAAACAGATGAAAAAAGATTGCTGCGTATCCATCCTAAAACACCTGAAGTTCCAGGTGGAGGTGGAAGATCAGGGTGCTTTCCTGGTTGATATTGTATAGTATCTGTCATGATTATCGCTCCACCAAACGTGCACGATGATTATACCAATTCATCAGTAAAGAAATGGATAACGATATCGATAAATAAACAGCCATCACCAAAATCATTGCCTCGATTTCACGCCCTGTTTGATTCAACGTAATCCCACCTAAAGTCGCGACAAGGTCCATGTAACCAATGGCAATCGCCAAAGAAGAATTCTTAGTAAGGTTAAGATATTGAGAGGTAAGTGGTGGTATAATGACCCTTCTTGCTTGAGGAAGAATGACCATATTCATTACAAAATTAGGTTTTAGCCCCAAAGCTTCAGCAGCCTCACGTTGTCCTTTATGAACAGACAAAATTCCAGCGCGAACAATTTCAGCAATAAAAGCGGCCGTGTACACCGATAATGCGAAGGTAAGTGCGACCAACTCTGGGAGAACATGTATTCCACCTTGA
Source organism: Alphaproteobacteria bacterium (assembly GCA_038131935.1). Lineage (GTDB taxonomy): Bacteria > Pseudomonadota > Alphaproteobacteria > UBA8317 > UBA8317 > UBA8317. Next base: position 5,085 of record JAYPQH010000032.1, read on the forward strand.
AAATTAAACCCTCGAAGTACGGGAAAAGAAAAATGCAAGGGTGAATCCATAAATATGAACACAACAACCGGAAGGCCCAACACAAGAATAGCGCAGGGTAAGAGCCTTGGTAAAATTTTACCCGTTCGCTCTTGGGTGATAATTGCATATCGCCGCCACATAAATGCGCCCACCAAGCCAACAATTATCGCCAAATACACCCAAGAAAACCCCGACAAAGCTTGTGGCTCTGGAATATAGAGACCACGATTGGCCACAAACATGCTGTCAGAGAAAAAATTATGTGCCTGCCTTGGCGCAGGCATCGTGTTGATTAAAATGCCGTGCCACAACAGAATCTGCAACAAGACAGGCACATTTCTGGAAAATTCCACATACCAATAGGTAACATTACGTGCCAGCCAATTTTGAGACAGCCTTAAGACCCCCAGAATCACACCGAGTATCGTCGCAAAGACAATTCCAATAGCCGCCACCAACAATGTATTCAAAAGACCAACCAACGATGCCCGAAAATGGCTGTCACGGTTGTTATAGTCGATCAATGACTGATTGATATCATAACCAGCGGGAAGACTTAAAAAACTCAAAGCCAAAATTTTATTCAATGCAGCGAAATTTCCAACTACATTTCCGACAAGCCACAAATCGCTGAGAAAACGGCCAAGATGACCATGATTTGAATGATGACATGGCGTATACGCTCATCATTCCAAGCATTGGTAATGAACGACATGATCCATCCTTTCCCTACGAAACGCTCTCAAAGCACAAGTCTTAGAAGCGTAAGGCCAAGAAGCCTACACCCCTCCACCAAAAACACCTGGTGGAGAGGAAAAATTAACCAACCAGTTCTAGATTAGCGAACTGGCGGGGCGTACTGAAGTCCACCATCTGTGTAAAGAGCATTCAGGCCACGTGAAATATTGAGAGGTGTACCAGCACCTAGATTGCGTTCAAAAATTTCACCATAGTTCCCTACTGCTGCAATGGCGTTTACAGCCCAATCAGGGTTCAAACCAAGAGCTTCAATACCTTGAAGTTTGTCCTTACCCAATAAGCGGTTTACCTCAGGGTTTTTGGATCCGCTTGCAGCGATTTCACGCACATTTCCAGATGTGAGACCGAGTTCTTCAGCAGCCACAAGCGCCTTCAATGTCCAGCTAACAATGTCCGCCCACTGGTCGTCGCCATGGCGCACAACTGGTCCCAAAGGCTCTTTGGAGATGATTTCAGGTAAAATCATATGTGCTGCTGGATCATCAAAAGTAGAACGTGTTGCATAAAGACCTGATGCATCCGTGGTGTACGCGTCGCAGCGGCCTGCAAGATAGTTTTCACGCGCTTCAGCGTTGGTCTCGATAGGCACTGGGTTGTACTGCATGTTGTTACGCGTAAAATACTCAGCGAGGTTAAGTTCTGTGGTGGTTCCTGTCTGGATACAGATTGATGCACCATTCAGTTCTTTGCAGACTTTACACCCAAAGCAGTAGGTACAATAAAGCCCTGACCATCATAGTAGTTCACACCAACAAAGGTCTGCTGAAGGTCAGCATCTCTTGAAAATGTCCAAGTGGTATTCCGAGAAAGCACTTCACCTTCACCCGAACGCAATTTGGTAAAACGGGTTTTACCTGTTGCTGTAACGTAGCCGACCGCATTTGCGTCACCAAGCGTAGCGGCTGCAACTGCACGACAAAAATCAACATCAAATCCTGTCCAATTTCCCTTATCATCAGGAGCTGCAAAACCTGCAAGGCCCGTATTGATGATACAGTTTAATTTTCCACGGGAACGGACGTCATCTAATGTAGCTGCTGATGCCACAGCTCCTATCGACAAACTCGCGAGAGTTGCCATCATCATTGTCTTCATTTTCATAACCATTCTCCCAATCAGTACTGCAGAACCACATGGTTCTAACGTAGAATTACGGTTCTTTTAAATTTTTTCAAGAAAACATCTTGAATATCCAACAAAAGAACCTCGTTTTATGCTTTGTCATCCTCCAGAAACCAACGAATATTATCATCGAAGCTTCGATCTTGCGCGAAACCAAGCCTTATTGCCTTCTCTGGTAGAACTTTGCAGGCTACCCCTCTTACCAAATTCTCCACAAAAGGATCGACTTTATAAGTAATTCTATTGACGGGCTCCTCCCCTGCAACCCGCTTCATGGAAGAAATCATTTCTTCGATCGAAACAGAAATGCCAGGAAGAGCAATGGCACGCTGCATTCCCCCAATCATCGGCGGAAACTTTCCTGCATGGATTAAATTTGTTATGATGGTTCTGGCACTAACCCACATGGCCAAATGGGTGGAGACTGACAGATTGTTTCAACCCTGCAGCGGTTCCCCTGAAAAGCCCTGATGCAAAACCTGATGCAGCTGCATTTGGTTTACCTGGCCGAATGGTAACGGTAGGTAATCTCAAACTGCAACCATCAAAGTACCCTTTCCTACTGTAATCATTGATGAGCAATTCCAAATCGCTTTGGCTACCATAACTATCGGGTTTGGATTATTGATAGATGATCGAGTGAGATAGGTCCGTCACAGTACTTCACCGCCAAAAACAGCCAATGATGATAAAAAATCAACTTTGTGTCAGTTGCTTGTGCGCGAATGGCATCAAGAATTTTGATCCCCCCATATAAATTTGTTCTGTATCCAACATCAAATTCCAATTCAGCTTGTCCAGAAACCACAGACGCAAGAAGATAGATACAACATCATAATAATTTTGAAAGACGTTTGAGATAAAGTCTTCATCAGCAAACATTCCCAACATGTTGAATAATCTCGGCAACATTGGGGAAATCAATGGGAACAGCAGTCATATCTGCACTGGTAACGGATGCGATAGGATGCCCACAATTCATGCCCCATCAGCAAATAGTTGGCGCAATAATTTTGCCCCAAAGCCGGCACTACTAAGAATAAGAATGTTTTCCAACTTTGCTCAGCAACCATTATTCTCCTGATATGCTTCGCTTGTGTCTTCGTGGCTGACTGTCCGCGTGCCACAAGTTTCTGTCAATTGGTTGCTTCATGACAAATAAAGAAAAGACAGCAGGTGGCCGTCGCGCACAAATGCTCTCTGGTCCTATAGGTATTACGCTTCTGCGATTTGCATCGCCAACATTGCTTGGCGCTATTATCCAATCTTCCGTCGGTATTGTGGAAGGTATAGCTATTGGAGGACTAGGCATTGAAGCACTTGCGGGATCAGCACTCATCTATCCCTTGGTCATTCTTACCCAGATGTTTTCATCAGGGGCCATTGGCGGCACCACCTCAGGAGCCATGGCGCGCGCCATAGGTGCCAATGACCCCAAACAAATGAGCCAAGTTATTCATGCAACACTCGTCATTGCAATCTCTAATGCCATACTGATGGGATCTATTCTTTTGTTTATAGGTCCTTCATTATTTAGCTTGTTGGGGAGAAATGGCACCGTTCTGGAGAGCAAGCCTCGCCTACGGTGACATCTTCTTTGTCGGTATGATCAGTATGTGGCTGTTCAATATGATTGCAGGTTTGTTTCGCGGTTCAGGTCAAATGTTTATACCTCTGCTTTGCCCTTGGAACAGTCAGTGTTTTACACGCCCTCATCTGCTTTCCCCTTGTTGAGGAATACGGCATTCGTGGAGCTGCGATGGCATTGGTTTTTGCTTACAGCATAGGCTCCATCTTGCTTATAACCCGCTTGTTTCAATCGTCATCTGGCATCAAGCCAGATCGACACCACGGCTTGCCTATCAACTTTCTTTTAACCCTTTATAAAAAAGGACTCATGGCAGCGTCTAACCCAGTTCTGACCATTTCCACATCTCTTCTTATCACCTCATTTGCCAGCCAGCTTGGGTTACATGTATTGGCGGGTATGGGATTGTTGTGCGCTTGGAACTTGTTGTCATGCCCATCACCTATGGAATAGGCGCCTCACTCATCGCGATGGTTGGGGCGAATTTAGGTGCTGACAACCGAAACCGTGCAATATCCATTGCATGGACGGGTTCATTCATTGCAGCTGGAATTGCAGCGAGTATAGGAATATTTGTGGGCATATACCCGGATGTTTGGCTTCCCCTATTTTCACCAAATGATGACGTTGCTGAGATGGCCCGTTTAGGCCTAGCGATCATCGCGCCTTGCTATGGTTTCATGGGTCTTGGGCTTGGCTTGTATTTCTCAAGCCATGGTATGGGAACAATCGAGTGGGCCGTAGCAGGTGCAGTTTTGCGTTTAATTATTATCATCCTGGGGACCCTCACCCTGATGATGACAGATATGTTTGTGCCAGCCAGCCTCTTTGCTGTTGTTGCTCTGGCTATTACTATCTATGGCGTTATGGTCGCTTTGGCTTTGCACTTAGGTCCATGGCAGCGAAAACCATTATAAAAATACATTAAAACAAATATTTATAGAATATATTTTAATGGATACCAAACAACAAGATCATTTTCAAAGCTTATGAATTTTGTCTTTCCTTTAAAACCCATCGATCACCCAACGTCATGATGGCATCCAACTCGGTAACGGATTTACGATCTAAATTTTTGAGCTGCATGGTCATTCGAGGATTATTTGCAAACCGTTCTTTATGTTTTGCCAAAAATCTCCAATAAAGTGTTGTCATGGGACATGCTTTGGGTCCAAGTGCCTGACTTGGATCATATTGGCATTGCCTGCAATAATCACTCATCCGATTGATGTAAGCACCACTGGCACAATATGGTTTTGAAGCCAGATAACCATTATCAGCATACTGCGACATCCCCATAACATTTGGCATCGAAACCCAATCAATCGCATCGGCAAATAAGGCCATGTGCCATATATGCAGTTTTTGGGGATGAACCCCCAATAACATCGCATAAAGACCAAGCACCATGAGCCTCTCAATATGATGCGTATACGCATGTTCCATAACGTGATGCATAGACTCATCAATACATTTCATGGTTGAACCTTTCCCCCATAAGGAGGCAGGCACATCTTCTTCTGCATCAAGGGCATTAAGCTGTTCATAAGATGGCATCATCTGAAAATAGATACCCCTCACATATTCTCTCCACCCCAATATTTGGCGAATAAAACCTTCAACAGCATTTAACGGAGCCCCAGCAATCATCGCTGCTTCAGCTTTTTGTACACATAGGCGTGGGTTCAAAAGATGCAAATTGAGAGAAGATGACAATCTGCCATGGAACAAAAATGTATGACCTGTTGCCATGGCATCTTGATATCGACCATAATTAACCAATCTGGTGTTTATAAAGTCTTCCAAAGCGATTTCTGCTTGTTGGGGTGTAACTGGGTAATCAAAACCTTTCACGCTTCCTGGGTGATGTGGAAAGTTAACATCAACTTCTTCCATAACCTGCAACGTAATCTTGTCTGGTTCAAAACCTTTGAGTGGTGGTATTTCTGGGGGGCCTTGTTTGCCAAAGCTTTTCCGATTGTCATGATCAAAATTCCATTGCCCACCAATTGGCTGCCCCTCTTCATCCATTAAGATCTTATATTTTTTGCGAAGATTACGATAAAAATATTCCATTCGGATTGATTTTCGTCCCTTGGAAAAGGAAGAAAAATCTTCAGGGGTTGTATAAAAATGAGGGTCTGGGACAATTTCAAGTGTAACACCATGCTTGCAGCACCAAGCACGAAACTCGTTTTCTACAGCAACATCCCCAGGCTGCATCACACGCAATGTCTTAAATGCTTCATCAGTCCAAAATCGATCGAGCGCCTCTGAGAAACTCATACAACGATCATTTTTATTCAATTGAATATATTCTATGTCTATTTCTTGTTGAGAACAGGCCTGTTTAAAATGTCTCATGGCTGAAAAAAATAATACAATTTTCTTTTTATGTGCTTTTGGTATGGATGCAGCATCCACCACCTCTGCCATAGCCAATCGATGTTGCTCAGGATCAAAGTCAACCAAGAAGGGATGATCTTTCATCAATTGATCGCCAAACAAAAAATGTAACGAACGCAAATGCTGAATCCTTAACCTTACTCAAACATCATCATGATGTAGCCTGAAGATAAGAAAAAAGGAGACCTAATGAGGTCTCCTTTACGTATTTGTTAGGATGTGAGGGCTGACTATCTAACGCCACCTGATGCCAAAGCAATTCTATGCACCCAACACCAAAGCTTCTTACAACCCAAATCACTTCCATGAGACATAGGATCACCTCCTTTCTGTTGTTGATATCAACAACAGCCTAAGCCGCCATGTTGCGCGCAGCAACACCAAACAAGACTTATGCCAATGGTGCAACATCTGGCCGCATCTCGGCCGTGAATGTTTTTGTGATGACCCACCAACGTCCATCTATTTTAAGCCAGGTCAGATAATCAGTAAATAATTTGTCACCCAAACCAAGTTTTAAACGCGCAAAAGCGCAATCTGGACCAGACTGATCAAGAGTTAAAACCTCAAAATAAAATGGGTCACCTCTTTCTGCTGGCTTTATTCGGTGAGCAACACGTTCATAAACACTTATCATATCATCATCGATCAATTCTCCCTGAGGCGCAGAATAAAGATGACATTGAGGGTGGAAAACCTGCTGCAACTTCTCGATATTTCCCTCATGAAAACCTTGAGCGTAAATATCAAGAAGGTCTCTGATGGCGATCAAATCTTCACGCATCACTTCATTACCGATAATGCTGTGGCAGACATATTATACACTTTAATGCTGTTTCTATCTATTAATGTGGCAACAGTTGGGCCAATGTTATTTACCCATTCATCACTCTCATAAACAGCCTTGTACAAAGCGGCTTTCTGCTCCTCACTTTCAAACCGTCGGATCCATATATAGGTGTTCATATCGGTGTCATGATCCATGACACGTTCTCCTTCAACAACAGAGAACTGATCCACACTATCAACCATAAAGCTCCCATGAATAACCATGCCTTGAGCAACTTGAAATGGAATGATGGTCTCTTGCATGAACTTTTCCCCAAGCATCACGCTGGCCAGGCAATATTTGGTATATTCTTAATTCAAAAAATGATGACATCTCTTCATTGTCTCCTATTGTTGTAATTTAAAGGTTGCAAAAAAATGGTTTGTCTCAACTGCTACTGTTTCTCAGGATCATCATCATGTCCAGAAGACATTAGAATTCCTCAGCTGTTTGGCGTCGCATTGAAAACACATCACGTAAAGGTGCATAAAGGTCAGCATATAAGCGCCCCACAGCATCATAGGCGTCTCGATTTAAATAAAAAGTATCGGGATCAATCAAACCCTCTCTTACATGCATATACAGTACTTCTCCAACAACAATATCCCGTTCTGCACTCAACTGCATGGTCACAGTCCTGCGGCACTCAAAGCTCACAGGGGCTTCTAGAATTCTTGGTGCTTTGATTGTTTTTGAAGGTGCTGGCGTAAAGCCTGCGAGCGCAATTTCATCATATTCTGGCTCAAACTCAATAGCCGTAATATTCATTCCTTCCGCGATATTCATATCCACCATATTGATCACGAATTCACCTTCTTCACGAATAAGATGGGCTGTATCCTTGGGCCGGCCATCCGGTCTTCGTTGAATACCGAGAACACATGTCGCTGGGTCTTCCGCAAACATGTTGAAAAAACTGTATGGGGCAGCGTTCATTCGGCCATGCTTATCTACCGCAGAAACCAACGCGATGGGCCGAGGGATAACAGTCGCTGTTAACAATTTGTATTTTTGTTTTCCGTCTAATTGAGAAAAATCAAATTCCATGTTTGAAGCACCTTTATTGCTGTGTGATGGATGTATTCGCGCTTATCTCAGGAATTTGGAACTCTTCCTGACACAATTGCGCAAGCCTACTGATACCTTCACTTATTGTTTGTTCATCAGGACTTGCAAAACAAAGTCTAATATATTGAGACGCGTCGTCTCCCCAGCTCCAACCTTTACCTGGGTTGACCGCAATGCCATCTGCTTGCGCGATGGCATCTAGCTTAGTGGTATCGACAGCCTTTGGAAACTTCACCCAAAGAAAAATTCCACCTGGTGGGTAAGAATATTCAATTGCTGTGCCGAAATATTCATCAAGTGTTGCGGTTAAATGATCAAGTTTGCTTTTAAGTAAACCATTTAATTTAAGAAGATGATCGTCAAAATGCTCCTGACAAAATTCAGCAAGAACCATTTGTTCAAGGGCCCCAGAACCAGCATCCGTTTTTAATGATAAAATTTGGGCCAGTATTGCAGGGTCTGCTACCATGTAACCAACCCGAAATGCCGGTGCAATGGTCTTTGAAAAGGTTCCTATATAAACAACACGCCCTGAATTATCTAAACCCCGCAGTGATGGTGGGCGCTGCTGATCCCAGATGAGATCCGCATAACATTCATCTTCAAAAATAATGGTGTCGAAGGTCTCAGCAAGCTGCAAAAGATGATGGCGACGGGTAAGTGATAAAATTGAGCCCGTGGGATTGTGTATGGTAGGGATTGTGTAGATATATCTCGGTGTTCGGCCATCAGCTGAAAGCTTTTCTAAAACTTTTTCCAACTGATCCGTTTGCATGCCTTGATCATCTAAAGGTACTGTAACAACCTCTACCCCTAAGCGCGCCAAACGTGTCTTTACCCCACCGTAATTTGACTCTTCAGCCACCACAACATCGCCTGGCTTTAGAAATGCCATATTGATCAAGTCCATCGCTTGAAGAGATCCACTGGTGATCAAAATATCGTCAGCACTGCAGCTAATTGCGGAATACTTATGAAGTTTTTTAGCCAAAAATTCCCGTAATGGCTTGTATCCTTGAGGTCCGCTTTCCAAACCATAGAAGGCTAAAGTATGCCCTTCACGCTGCAACACCCTATCCGTTGCTTGCCTCAACAAATCTGTAGGGATAGATTCAGGCGCATTATGACCGCCAACGAAATTATATGCGGGGAAACCTTGCCAACGTGCTGATGGCGGGGGCAAATCCGCACTCATATAATTTGCTAATGCTTTATCAGATAACCTAGTCATGAACACCTCCCCAAGCTTTGCAGCATGTTGGCATTCACACGTCATATTTTAGACCAAATCTTTACCAACACCACCGCATGAAACATCGATATAGTTGGCATTGGCAAGAGCAAAGTTTTGGGTACAAAAGTTAAACCCTTAATTAATCGCCAAACCGATCAGTCAAAGATCTCACTGTTCCTTGTACGCGCTCAGATTGATCGCAATTGGCAACCATGCGCATTTTTTTTCTCGCTTTTTGCGTGTACCCAGCAAATTTCACATCCGGGAAGCGGTTTACCAATTGAACCTCTAGAGGAGTTCCTTCAAGAACCTGTAGATGTGCCTTATTTTGAGAAATTGTGGCGGTACGACCTGACACAGTGTCCCTTATCACAAAATTGCTGGTTGCAATGGAACAATCATTAACGAATTCAATTTCCGCATTAATAAGCCTTGGGTCACCAATATAAAGCAACTCACTCAATTCATCATAAAAGATATAGGACATCGCCCCAATGAAAGAGAACAAAACCCCAAGAAATACCCAACGACCCATCATATCTACCTTGTTCTCAACAACACTCAAGAAATGTTATGCACATCCGCTTTTAACAGAAGGATAACTGGCATCTTCCGTCAATAAATTATTTCAAGACATTTTACATTTAAAAATCTGCAGTTCACATTCGCCCATACGTAAAAACATTACCTTATGACCTAACGCATATGCAAACCACCATTCACATCCAGTGTTGCACCAGTCATGTATTTTGCGTCATCTGATGCCAAATAAACCGCAGCTGAGGCGATATCATCCACGGTACCATAATCACCCAAAGGGATACTGGCGCGTACAGATGGAGGGTAATTTAATATATCAGTCATGTTTGTTTGTATGGCACCTGGTGCAATCGCGTTTACGTTGATCCCAAAGGGGGCAAGTTGTCTTGCCATGGCCTTTGTTAGTGCCAGCACACCGGCCTTGCTTACTGTGTAGGTAACCTCAGCGCTAACACCTCCAACCTGACCTGCAACGGAAGCAATATAGATAATACGGCCCGACTTTCGATTTTTGGCCAATGGTGCATAAAGGCTTGTGGGATGTACACATCCCATAAGATTTACACCAAGAACATTGTCCCAAGTCTCAGGAGTAATGTCTTCTATCGCAGCACCTGGCCTAACAATACCTGCACTGCAGACCATTACATCTGGAATGCCGGCAAACTGTTCCGCTTCATCCATGAGCATCTTCATATCATCAAGGGACGAAACATCGGCGCATAGCCCATGAGCACCACCATCATCATACTGGTTAAGCTCATCCAAAGCTTCTTGAATACGCTCTTCATGAAGATCACAGATTGTAATTTTCGCACCCTCACGAACAAACGCATGAGCAATTGCAAGTCCTATACCACGGCCACCGCCCGTCACGATCGCTGACTTACCCTTCAACTTCATGATAAATTCCTACCCAACTATTTTTATTGATATATCGCTTGCCACAAAGCCAAAGGTTTCTCGCTCATGCAAACAAAAGAGGAGGTAACCATCTCAAGCTACCTCCAGTATTTAGCTTAGTAATGCGCAGAGAGACCACCAGGCTGGCTCATGCTGGGTGGTACAAATTTGGTCAATTGAATGCCTTTCACAGCATCTTTGTACTCAGTGAGTGTTGGGGTGCGTCCCAAAATTGCAGAAAGTACCACAACTGGTGTTGAAGCGAGCAAAGACTCACCTTTCTTTATCTCTGAATCTGCAACGACTCTACCTTGGAACAAACGCGTTGAGGTAGCGAGCACGGTATCTCCCTTTTGCGCCTTTTCCTGATTTCCCATACACAGATTGCAGCCGGGACGCTCGAGATAAAGGATATTTTCATATTCAGTTCGAGCTTTGGTTTTAACGTTGTTATCATCAAACTCGAAACCAGAATATTTTTGTAAAATATCCCAATCACCCTCTTCCTTCAATTCGTCAATAATGTTGTAGGTCGGTGCGGCAACCACCAGCGGCGCCTTAAATTCAACCTTACCTTCCAAGGCTTCAATGTTACGAAGCATTTGTGCAACGATTTTGATATCACCTTTATGAACCATGCAGGAACCAACAAACCCTAAATCAACCTTTTTCTCAGCCATATAATAGGAAATCGGACGTATTGTGTCATGCGTGTAACGCTTTGATACATCAGCATTATTGACATCTGGATCTGCAATCATGGGTTCGTCTATGGCATCCAAATCCACCACAACCTCGGCATAATATTTTGCGTTGTTATCGGGTTTCAATGCTGGTTTTTCACCTGTTCTGATTTCTTCAATGCGCTTTTCCGCAAGAGCAATTAATCGTTGAAGCATTCCATTTTCATGCTCCATACCTTTATCAAACATTTTTTGAATACGCTGAATTGAAAGCTCTAGTGATTTAATCAATGTCTCATCATTAGAAATACAAATAGATGCTTTTGCCTTCATCTCAGCAGTCCAATCGGTAAAGGTAAAAGCTTGGTCCGCAAGCAACGTCCCTAGATGAACTTCAATAATCCGCCCTTGGAAAACGTTATCCCCATGCTGCTTTAACATCTGTGCCTGTGTTGCATGAACAACGTCACGGAAATCCATATGGTCAGCCATGGTTCCTTCAAAGGTCACCTTAACGGACTCCGGAATAGGCATAGAAACTTCACCGGTGGCCAGAGCCAATGCCACAGTACCTGAGTCTGCGCCAAATGCGATACCCTTTGACATCCGTGTATGGCTATCTCCACCAATAATGATGGCGTAATCATCCACCGTAATGTCATTTAAAACTTTATGAATCACATCCGTCATTGGATGATAGCTACCTTTTGGATCTCGCCCTGTTACAAGTCCAAAGCGATGCATGAAGGACATAAGCTTAGGCGTATTCGCCTGCGCCTTCGCATCCCAAACAGACGCTGTATGGCATCCAGATTGGTACGCTCCGTTAAGTACCGGCGACAAAACATTTGCGGCCATGGCTTCAAGTTCCTGCGCCGTCATAGGGCCTGTGGTGTCCTGGCTCCCAACGATATCAACCCGAACGCGAACATCAGACCCAGCATGCAAAAGCTTTCCTGATGTATTACCCAATGCACGGCTGTTGAAAATTTTCTCGACAGCCGTCAACCCTTGACCATCATGGCTCACTTCCTTGGAGGGAGCGAACACCACTGGTGCTTCAACACCAAGGATCTCTGCAGCTGACGATTGAAGCTTTTTGCCAAAAACAATCGCATATGAGCTACCAGCCCTCATGAATTCAAGTTTTTGCGGTGTAAAAGATGGAGATAAATCCACCAACTCTTCACCTTCTTCATTGAACAATTTCTTTTGCTTGGTGTTAATTTTGAGAACTGTACCTGTCTCAACAGAATAACGCTGAACCAAGACCGGATTACCATCATTGTTCAAAATTGGCTTTCCATCGTCGTCAAGTTTTTTCACCCAATTTTGCAAATCCACACCGATGCCACCGGTAACCCCAACTGTTGTTAAGAAAATAGGGGAAATACCATTGGTTCCAGCTACGACGGGCGCATAATTCACAAACGGAACATAAGGAGAAGCTTGTTTACCTGTCCAAAGAGCAACATTGTTTACCCCTGACATCCTAGAGGAACCCACCCCCATTGTTCCTTTCTCTGCAATCATCATCACGCGTTTGTCAGGATGTTGCAGCTTCAATTCTTGAATATTTTTTGAGCAGCCTCATCGATCATACACTTACCATGAAGTTCACGATCTGCTCGCGAATGAGCTTGGTTTCCTGGAGAGAGAAGATCTGTAGAGATATCACCAATGGCAGCAATATATGTCACCACATCAATTTCTTCTTCCACATCAGGAAGTTTGGTGAAGAATTCTGCTTGTACATAACTTTTTAGGATATCAAGGGCAACTTCGCTTCCTTGTTTATATGCCTGTTCAAGACGTTCGATATCTGCTTCATACAAGAAAACTTGTGTTTTCAGGACCTCTGCTGCCTGTGTTGCAATTTGCTTATCATCACCTAATGCAAGGTCAAGAAGGACATGTACGGATGGCCCACCTTTCATATGTGAGAGCAGCTCAAACGCAAACGCGATCGAAATTTCTTTGACCTCAGATTGCCCTAAAATGATATCTTTCAAAAAATTTGCCTTGACACCCGCAGCACTGGTTGTGCCAGGCAGCGTATTATATATCAAATATTGCAGAGAGTCCTTACGGTGAGGATGGTCTTGATCTAATATTTGAGTGATGAGCTCTTTCACCAAAGCACCATCATCAATTGGCTTTGGGCTTAACCCTTCTTTTTTGCGCGCTTCGATTTCATCTAGGTAATTCGCGTATAAGCTCATAGTACACCACCACTCTCTATGCTCGTGATTTTTAAGGAAATGTTTTAAAACTTCCCGATCATCGCTGTTGTGAAAATTATGTTGCGTTATAATTAAACGTAGCGTGAACGCTCTGCAACCCTACCAAAATTGATTTTTCAATCTAACCCATAAGACCTGTGTGGCAGACTGAACCTCTCGCCCCATTTGGCCATCTTATCAACCTACAATATAGTGCGAGAATTCGGTATTTTTGGGCTCAAAAAACCTATCTTTTTAAAGCTGCCCCTCTATGATCTTGAATAAAATTTTGGAAAACATCACGACGTAAAAATACGCGCGTCGTAAAAAAGGAACAAAGCGCCAAAAATCATACTGACGCTTTGTTCCCGTAGCCTAAGGATTAATCAGTAGGGTTCATGGTAAACATAAAAATCTGACCACCGGCATCCGCTTTGTTTCGGGCTACTGCACCAGAAGATTCTGACCGAGCCTGAACAACACCTATAAAAGTTTGCTCATGCGTTGGAATCTGACGTCTCAGATTTCGTCTACCCTCTCCTTTTAATTCTTCAATCGTGTAAAATGATCCATCATCTTTACGTTGGATAAGGGCTGTGACAGGCCAAGATCCAGAAAATTCACTTGAACCAGGCTTTGTAAAAGCCCCACCCAAGGCCGAAACTCCAGCCTGATAGCGTGCGCTATGTTTCCCACCAGCTAACGCCAAAAGATGGCCAGATATAACATTCATGGAATCGTCGATCGTGAGAACATACTTACGCTCACCAAAATCATTCCCAGAATCTTCATCAACGATTAGATATTGCCCTTCCGAACTCTTTACCCAGTACAAGCCATCTGGCGCCACCATTTTCGCGACTGATTTTTCCATATGGATGGAAGCATCACCATTCACGGTTTTTCCTTGTGCACCAATGTTGAGGGTCAGAGCACCATCTACGGCTGGAACAGACCGACGAATTTTTGCAGGAATGTCAGCCGGAAGATCGACACCATCAAATGCAAATTCTCCAAAGTCAATTGCCAGCAACGCACCTTTATTTGTTAAATTGGCAAAATATCTTGGTGCTCCGTCTGGATCCCCAGCCACATGTTCTACTTTGCTGTCTCCATTAAAATAAACATGCCCCTTTGGTTGCTCATCGGACTTTTGCCAAAGCATCATCTCTGTATCCTGCACCGCGACAGGCTTATCCCAACCTTGCCATTGAAAAGATGTTGGAAAAAACGTTGCTTGAAAGTCCTTAGGCGCATTGGCATCTGTAACATAGTCATCCAACATTCTATGTTTCGCATCTGGTTTGGAAACCAGGTTTGATGCTGTTTCAAGGGTAACAGCCATTCCATACAATTTGCCATACAAAAGACCGTTTCGTGCCAGGAAGCGATCACGTTGATTTGCCTTTTTATAGTCAATAACGGAACCATCTGCATCTCGATGCTTCATCCCAACATAAACCTTTAATGGGCTTGGTTCCTGACCATGATTATAACCCGAGGTCGCAATGACAACGTAATCTTTATGCCCAGGGTTCAAAGGCATGATTTTTTCATAACCCGTTTGTCCTAAAGCTGGTGCGACGTAAGCTGTTTGGCGAGCTACATCAACAACAACGCTGGCAAGCCCCATCGTAGCTGCCGAATCAGCTGATCCAGCTGGAAACATGCGTCCAATGTCCCACTCCTCAGCTGCAAGCCAAATATCATCAGAAAAACCTATTCCCTCACCATATTGATAGGCAGGTTCATACCATGCGCCACAAAAACTTTGAAAAAAATAGTCTGCTTCAGAGAGTTGATAGGAAGGTTTGAAAGGAATCAAGGTGCCGTCCGGACGGGTTTGATTACCCCATTTGCCAGCTAGATTTTTAGGATCAAATGTAGGGACCGTAACTTCCTCACCAAATATGTTATAAATCCTGTCAAAAAGCTTTCCTGACCCTTTTACCATTAACGAGGCAGGCTCTTGATGGCTCATGAAGGAGGCAAATCCCTCACGATCAAAATCAATCCAATGAATATGAGATCCTGTAAATGTAACACCATTTCTCATAACCCATGGGTATGTTTCTGGTTCCGGGGCTTTTCCCATCGTCGCATAGGATTCAGATTGATAGGCCAATCGAATGGTTTTTTCATCATGTAGCCAAGCTGCATGGCCATCAGGATAACCGGTCAATGCGAGGCCATTGGCAAGGTCCTTTTCGCCAATCGTTGCCAATGCTTTGAAGCGAGCATACGGAAAATTTGTATTACCGCTGACTCCATCACGCAAAGGCCCATTAGGCAAACCGGCCTCAGCTATCAATGCGGTGGTCTGACCTATGGCTAATGAAGGTTCGAGGTTGTTCGTCTCCACCGACAACGCAGTGGTATTTGCAGACGCCAAAGAAAGCCCCACAACATACCATAAATTTTGTCTTGTAAAAAAATTAATCATTGTTCACATAACCCTTCATCAAAATCATAAGAATGTTTTGTGAACATTAATCATTATTTGTGAACATTTTATATCAACAAGAACCAAGTTAAAATATCTCAATCATTTATTCTTCTAGATATCTCTTAGACCTACTTGATAGAAAAGCAATAAGCCTCTTTAAAATATTTTGAACAATAAAACATAAGCTACTGTTTTATATTGTTATTAATAATTTTTATATAGACCTTAAATAGGTAATAACTCCAAAATTTTTCATGACAAAATCACGCACTTGAACATAAATAAAGCAAAGTTGCTTCTTGTAATGAAAGCGTTTATGGCAATTGAAATTTCCGCCAACTTCCCAAATCGGAAATATCATCTGCGTCCCTTACCCCATCACTTTCTACCAAAAACACATGTGAATATTGACCATTTTCGAGATAAATTGTTCCAATTGTCAAAGGAGATGGAATATACTCCATAAAACCTCCCACCTCACCCTTTGGCAAAGCCCAAACTTCGACTTCTATTGCTGATCCATTTTTTACACGTATCAATCCAGGTCTATGAGGTGGCCCTCCTGGAAGTGCATAAAGTCTATAATTCGGAACTGTGTATGTTGCTTCAAGAAAGCGTGCTCCACGACTTACTAGTTCATGATTAAGAGGCATTCCAGACATATGCGCGCCGCAGACAGCAATTTTGAACTCGTCTTTGGAGATTTCACTGTCATGATGATCAGCCTGTTTACCCATAAAAGCCTGACCAATGGTTGCAATATATGAATCGCGGCCAGCACTTGCGATGAATGTAACAGATCCGGGTTTCCGGTCTGATCGACATGAGGATGGTACAGTTAGAGCACAGAGATCCAACAAGTTCACAAAGTTGGTATATGTCCCCAAATTATTATTCGGCGTCATTGGATCATGCTCTAAATCTTTTAACGTATAAAAAGTTGGTATTGATGGTACACATAGTAAAATCAACCATAGCCAATTTTTGATTTGGCTATGGATTCCAATTCTTTCAAACGATACATGCCGCGGAAAGCGTCTGCAGCAGAGAATTGATCGGCCGCTCCAATGACTTTTTTTGTAACTTCGTGCAACGCCTCAGGATGATTGCGTAGCAACTCCTCTATCACCGTGTAACGCTCTGCGACCCAGGCGCCTTTGTAAAGCATATGAGCGACGGCATAGAACGGCGAAAAGTCTATTTCTTCAATCACCGCACCAAGTGACTTTCATCCGCTCTATATTCTGTTCAAAATTTTCTGCTTGAATACTGTCCCCAAAAAATATCCGAGTAGCCTTATCGGGTACGCCTACCTTAAATTGACTGGGGCATTTTCCTATTTTTCCAGGTTTAACCTGTTTTGAATAAGCATCATTGCGATCGTATTCACAACAATTCTCAAAAATCTCGTAAGCATCTTCCACATTTTGTGCAAAAATTGATAATGTGTCCAATGTTCGACAAGCAGGCACAACACCCGAGGCAGATAGAGAGCCCAGTGATGGCTTAAGACCAACAATGTTATTCAATGCAGCAGGAACACGACCAGAACCTGCAGTGTCAGTGCCTAATGAAAACACAACCAATTTCTGTGCGACCGCAACAGCTGATCCACTTGAAGACCCCCCAGGTATAAGTTCAGGGTCGGTAGCATTTCGTGGCACACCATAGGGAGAGCGCACACCAACAAGTCCTGTTGCAAATTGATCCAAATTGGCTTTGCCAATTAAAAGAGCCCCTGCTTTGCGAAGTTTTTCAACCACAAATGCATCTTTATCTGCAATATAAGAATAATCTGGACAGGCTGCAGTCGTTGGAAGTCCCTCTACATTTATATTGTCTTTAACAACAAAAGGTATGCCCCATAATGGCAAACCATGGCTTTCTGCTGGTAAAAGATTTGCTTCTGCAACAACATCCTCTTTCGGTCTGAGATAGATAAATATCGCAGGATCCTGAAGTTGTTGAATCCGCTGATAAACTTCACCAACAACATCAATAGGTTTCACTCCACTGGCATAAGATTTTCTAAGAGACGACAATGTGAAAGGTAGTTTTATTAATGACATGCTAACATCCTCTCATTTGTAACATGTTCAATTTTTGGAGGCTGAGGAACAGCATTGATCAGGTCACGCGTGTATTTGTGCACGGGGTTGTCCATCACCGTTTTGATTGATCCATGCTCAACGATTTCTCCATGCTGCATCACAATCACTTCATCACAAAGTAACCGAACAACGTTTAAGTCATGGCTGACAAAAAGGTATGACATTCCCATTTCCGCACGCAGATCAGCAAGCAAATTCAGTATGATTGCTTGAATAGATACATCTAACGCAGCTGTTGGTTCATCAAGAATAAGAAGCTTTGGTTCCAAAGCGATGGCACGAGCTATACCCACCCTAGCTTTTTGCCCTCCTGATAATTGATGTGGAAACCTTGTAAGTAGCGAACGAGGAAGCCCAACCATGTCTGCCAATTCATTCACCCGATTTTGCAAATGTTGACCTTTTAATTTTGCTATTCTCAAAAGTGGCTCAGCAATTGTATCGAAGGCCGCACTGCGAGGATTTAAACTATCATGCGCATCTTGAAAAACCATCTGAATGTCGCGACGCAGCGGACTGCGCATAAATTTTGATGCTGGCGTGGCAAGTAGATTTTCTCCATCGAAATGGACGCTACCAGATGTGGGGTCATACAACCGGGCTATAATTTCTGATGTTGTGGATTTTCCACTACCACTTTCTCCAACGATACCAAGAGATTGCCCGCGTTTCAAAACAAAGGAGATTCCTTTGATTGCCTGTATTGCCCCTCCCTTCCCTTGATAAGTTTTTACAAGATCCTGTACCTGCAATAAAATATCATCCGTTATTTCGTGATGCGCTGACTTTTTTCGTTGTTCCAAAGGCAACAAGCCCCTAATTGTTGATTCAAGTCGGGGTGTGGCAAAAACCAATTTTCGGGTGTATGCGTGTTTTGGGTGCATGAACAATTCCAGTGGCTGACCTTTCTCCACAACAACACCATCCTTCATAACCACGACATGGTCACAATAATGAGAAGCAAGGCCAAGATCATGAGTAATGAGTATCATGCTCATATCTCGTTTTTTGATAATATCCGCTACGAGATCCATAACAATCTTTTGCGTTGTGATATCCAAACCAGTTGTTGGTTCATCAGCGATCAGAAGACGTGGATTACATGCAAGAGCTAACGCTATAACAACACGCTGGCACATACCTCCTGACAACTCAAAAGGATACGCATAATATCTCTTTTCCGCATCATGAATTCTAACGGCTTTCAAAGCTTCAACAGCCTTCTCTTTCGCATTATGACGTTTTGCTTGCAGGTGGCGGATGAGCACATCCTCAATCTGATGCCCAACGCGTCTTGTAGGATTTAACGCAGCCCTAGGGTTCTGAAAAATCATAGAAATTTCTCTCCCACGGATATCTCGCATATGCTTTTCAGAAGCTGAATGTAGATCAATACCAGCATAGTTTATTTCACCATGATGAATATAACCGCCTACTTCGAGCAAACGTAATATCGCGTAAGAAGTCACAGATTTTCCTGAACCACTTTCTCCAACAACGCCAAGTATTTCTCCTCTATCGAGCGCAAAATTGACGCCCCGAACAGCGTCAACAATTCCTTTTCTCGTGGAGAACTTTACAGCGAGATCTTTTATATTAAGCATACCTCATGTCCTTTTCCGAGGATCAAAAATATCCCGTAACCCGTCCCCAAGGAGGTTAAAGGTAAAAACCGCAAGCATGAGCCATAACCCTGGAAAGACTGCTAGCCACCACTCACCTGAAACAATAAAGTTAGCGCCTTCAGCTACCATAATTCCCCATTCAGGTGTTGGTGGTCGAACACCCAAACCAATAAAACTTAGCCCCGCAGCATTCAAAATTGCCCAGCCTAAATTAAGAGAAATTTGCACCATGATAGGAGGAAGAGCATTGGGAAATATATGAAAAGCCAACACCCTTAAATCACTATTACCTGAAATCTTTGCAGCCAATGAAAAACCCGAATGTCTGCGAATATTTACCTCAGCTCTAACCAACCTTGCATAAAAGGGAATATTAATGATTGCAGTCGCATAAATTATATTTTCCACTGTATTTCCAAGAGCAGCCACAACACCCATCGCCAGAACAAAAAGTGGAAACGCCATAATGGTATCCAACATCCTATTAAGGATAGCATCTAACCAGCCACCCCAATATCCGGCCAAAGACCCCAAGATAGACCCAATGACAAAACTAAGCGCTACCGCAGCCACAGAAATCGTCAGATCAAGCCTTGTGGCCACAACCACCCTGCTAAAAACATCTCGACCAAGATTGTCTGTTCCGAACCAATGCTCCCAACTAGGCGGTTTTAGCGCCAATGCAGCATTCGTTGCTAATGGATCATAAGGTACAAAAAACTCGCCAAAAACTGCACAAATTAAAAAAAACGCAAGCAAAACAAAAGAAATGAGTGTTACAGGGTTTTCCCGCAAAACATAAATCACATGTCCCAAAGTTGATTGTTCATCAATCTTCCAAATACTTTTTTTAGGTAGTTTGAGTATTTCTGTCATCACTGCAACCCCACCCGTGGATCGACAAGGGTGTATAAAATATCAATCATCATGTTAAGAAATACGAACAATAGTGCCATGGCGAGTACGAAACCTTGAACAGCGGCATAATCCGAGACCACTAGAGCTTCAACAGCGTAAGAACCTACACCTGGCCAGGCAAAAACCTTCTCCACCAATACGTTCGCACCTAGGGTAAAGGAAAAGACCATCCCAAGTGTTGTTATCACAGGTAAAAGAGCGTTACGAAATGCGTAGACAAAAAGGATCTTAGAACTTGTCAAACCTGCCGCGCGTGCTGTTCTAATAAAATCAGATGAAAGTGTTGCCAGCATAGCAGCGCGGGTCATGCGCGCCAAAGGTGCGAGGGTGAAAAGCGCCAAGGTACAAGCAGGTAATATCAACTGACGCAAAGCACCCAAAAACGTCTCTCCGTCGTAAGCAAGAGCGGAATCTATCAAGAAAAACCCTGTAATATGCGGGGGTGCTATATAAATAAAATCAAGACGGCCGAGCGGTGAAGGCGCAACACCAAGGTGGTAATAAAAAATGTACACCAACAAAATTCCTGTAAAGAACGTAGGCAACGATACACCAGCGGTCACCAAAATACGGCAAAGATGGTCGATCCATGTACCTGGCCTTGTTGCCGCAAGAACCCCTAAAGGAATAGCCACACCACATGACAGGAATAGTGCAAAAAGCGTCAATTCTAAAGATGCGGGCAATCTCGCCAATAAATCACTCAGAACAGATTGCCCTGTACTTAAAGAAACCCCCAGATCGCCCCTACTAAGATCAAAAATATAATATAAGAATTGCTCTATTAGAGGCTTATCTAAGCCCATATTCTTGCGTATTTCTTCTATGGATGATGCGTCTGCAGCAGGACCAGCGAAATAGGCAGCAGGATCTCCTGGTAAGGCACGTGTAAGCAAAAATGAAACAATCACCACACCCATTAGAACAGGAATTGCCTGGGCCAGACGGCCCAGGATCATGATCATACGCGAGCTCATCATCAAGCTTTCAGCAGCAATGGACGAACATCTAACTGCCGGTGAAACCAAAATTCATAACCAGCAGCACCATTCATCGCTACATTCAATGCCGGTTGCCATAGGGGAATACGAGGTAAGTCTTCGATGGCAATCTTAAACATTTTTTTAATGTTTGGAGCATATGCAAGATCATCCATAGAGATGTGTAATGTCTCATCAACAAGACGTTCAATTTCAGGATTGAAGTAGTTTGAGGAGTTAAACAAATGACCCTTTTTATACGCCCAGAAAAAATAATAGTCAGGCGTATTCAACCAGCCTCCAAAATTTTCAAGATGCAATGGCAACCGTTTTTCAACCAAAGCAGCAGTTCGCCAATTCGCACCAGGAATTTTCTCAATTTGCGTCTTGATCCCAATTTGCGCAAACGCTTCTTGCAGGAGAAGAGCTGTTGGCTCCATCCAATCAGCAAGTCCAAGACTTATAGATATGGGAACTTCAAAGCCTGTTGGGTATTTTGACGCCGCCATATATTCCTTTGCTTTCGCCATATCCGTCATATAAGGAAACTTTCTTGGCCAAGAGATATCATTGATATCTTCCTCACCCCCCCACATCGGAGCGCCACGGCCATATGCAGCTGTTTGAAAAATAGCTTCATAAGGAATAGCATAGGCCAATGCCTTACGTACATTTGGATCTTGAAAAGGTTCAAAATTGAAGTTTGGACATAAGCAATGAATACAATTTTCTATGGGTGTTGAGTAAACATCTACATTTTCAAGTGCATCAAGTTCAGCTGCGTCTTTATTTGGGATATTGAACGACATTTGGACATCGCCACGCTCAATGAGAGCACGCCTGGTAGATGGACTGGGCACCTCACGCACAATAACACGCTCAAAGCCTGGCAATGGACCACCTACCCAAGCATCGTTTCTTTCATACACGAGCTGTTGACCTGGATC
Source organism: Alphaproteobacteria bacterium (assembly GCA_038131935.1). GTDB lineage: Bacteria > Pseudomonadota > Alphaproteobacteria > UBA8317 > UBA8317 > UBA8317. Next base: position 27,487 of record JAYPQH010000032.1, read on the forward strand.
CCAACGAACCACTTTAAATGCGCCTGATCCCGCTGGTGTTTTATGCAAATATGACATAGCCCATGGGTCATCAGCTGTTGCGTTTGCTTTGGCGACTTCAGCATTAATAATAAACGGCACAGGCACAGCGAGGTCAGGCAATGTCAACTTTGATGGTTTGGCAAGCTTGATAACAAAAGTTTCATCATCTACAGCAATGAACTGCTCAGGAGATGTTAATCCCCTGCCTTCATCTGTACGGTTGGGAATCCACCTGCTGACACGGCGCGATCAAAAGACCATTTTACGTCTGATGCCGTGACTTTGCGTCCATCCCAAAATGTAGCATTTTTCTTCAATTTGAACGTCATCGTCAAACCGTCCTCAGAAACTGTCCAGCTCTCGGCCAACTCGGGCTCTATCACTGAATAGTCATACGATAAGCCACCACCTGGAGCAGTTTTTGTCCCGAAACTGACCAATCGATCGTAACAATTCACCGCAACCTGATAGGAAGCACGGTTTGTTCCAGTCCTGTGCAGATCAAGACTATTTATTGTTTGACCAGATACAACGACAATAGTTCCATTATTGCTTCGTGCCTGGGCTGGGATGACCTTCAAGAACGGCAACATAGCCGCTCCCATAGCTCCACCAGACCACTTCAAAAAAGTTCTACGAGATGATTTCATGGGTACATTCCTTCTGCATGTCCGTACCCTCATAGATATGTGACTTAGAGAGATGCGTACAAATGCTAAGAATGAACAAATTTGCTGCAAAAATGCATCAGTTTAATTTTTACAGCCTACAATTGGGAATTGAATTTCATGCGCCATCTTTTGATTTATGAAATGATAGAGGCAGTCCATCGCTCGGGCTCCATTAGAAAAGCGGCAGAAGACACAAATATTACAGCATCAGCGCTTAACAGACGCATACAAGCTTTTGAGATGGAATTTGGTTGTGAAATTTTTGAGAGACTTCCAAGGGGTATGCGCTTAAACCCTGCTGGGGAATTGCTTCTTCACCATATTCGCCAGCAAAAACATGGGCTTGCAAGAGTACATAGCCAAGTAGCAGATCTCTCTGGCATTCGGCGTGGGCATGTTAAAATTGCCTGTTCACAGGCTGTATTGCCCTACTTTTTGCCCTCTGAGATTGCTGCCTACAGGGCTCAATTTCCTGATGTTACATTCTCTGTGAATGTTAGAGATCGAATACAAGCGGAACAAGATCTCACAACGTTTGAAAGTGACTTGGCCCTCGTTTTCGAACCTGCCCATATGGTGGACTTTGAAATTTTGCACATGGTACGGCAACCAGTGATGGCAATCATGTCGAAAAAACACCCATTAGCAACACGTTCGTCGTTGCGACTGCGTGAATGCTTGGATTATGATCTTGTGCTACCTGCCAATCAATTTGGTGTTCGCCTCCTCCTGAATCAAGCTGCAACCAAATTACATCGCAAAATGAGTCCTGTCTTAGAAACCGATAGCTTTGACATGGTCAGGCATTATGCAGGTTTTGGCAATGCTATTGGCTTCCAGATACCCGTTGGATTGAGTGAAAAGCTTCAACAAGACATGTCATTTGTCCCCTTGTCAGAACATGACGTATCACTAGGGCAATTGTATTTGGGGCACCTGCGCGGACGCACCTTACCAGTTGCAGCTCTTAAATTTGCAGAGCAAATCATGAACACCCTCGCATCTTGAGAGAAGCTTAAATTTTTATACAAGCACAAGCCATTTCTTGCATGCATTGGTATGCAAAAATTAATTCAAGCGTCATCGTTGAGACTGTAAGTAGGCAGAGCGTATAAGCTTTCCTTCAACGATGCACCCCATTTTTGACTTATCATTTGAAAATAAGAATTGTCAGATGTTATTCTTCTATTTGTTGTACTGAGAAAACTATCTACCTCGTAGATATTAAGGTCTAGCGGTAGACCAACTGAAAGGTTAGCTTTTATCGTTGAGTCAAATGAAACCATCAAAAGCTTCACTGCATCTTCAAAATTCATTTTTTTCTCAAAGGCCCTTACCAAAATAGGCCTACCATATTTGGTCTCACCTATTTGAAAAAATGGCTGCTCTTCAGATACCTCAATAAAGTTGCCCTCTGGGTATATGAGGTAAAGCCTCATTTCTCCTCCCTTTATCTGACCACCTAGAATAAAGGTTGATGAAAAAGTACTTTCTGCTTGCTGCTGCCCCCTTGAGCTTGATGTGATTACATCGGCCAATGTTTGACTAACTATTCTTGCCACTTGAAACATTGTCGGCGCTTCCAAAATCGATGGAGCTCGTTTATCTCGAACTTTGGTTTGCTCGGATAAAATACTCACAACTGCTTGGCTCGTAGCTAAGTTGCCAGCAGTGGTAAGAATAATTTGTCTTTCTCCATCAACACCCCAACAAAAAGTCTTGGGGTAGCGTGAGATATTATCAACCCCCCCATTTGTCAGAGTATCAGACATAAAAACCAACCCGTGATTTAATTTCAAGGCAACACAGTAGGACATGTACCAAAAACCTTTTTATTGCTGACTTACACAAATTTCTGTTTTGATTTGTTCTTCCCCACCACCAAACCTAACGCCTGAAAGTGGAATAACATCGGCATAATCGAACCCTGACGCGAGCCTTACATATCTGTCATCAGGTGAAATGCCATTGGAAACGTCAAATCCTACCCAACCTAGATCATCTATATAAACTTCTGCCCATGCGTGGCTCGCTTCTTGCTGGTTTTGCTGTTGTAACATCAAATAACCACTGACGTAACGAGCACCAAATCCCATGAGCCGCACCACTGATATAAACGCGTGTGCATGATCCTGACACACTCCCTCCCCTATCATCATTGCTTGCTCAGCTGTTGTGCTCACACTTGTCTTACCTTTGGTGTATGAAATAAGTCGCAAAATTTTTGCAGATAGTTGATGAAGGCAATCAAGTTCGCTCCAACCCTTCGTTTGCATGAGCCTTTGGGTGTCTTTTGCCAATCGTCGCAATCTTGGTCCAGGCGTTGTAAGATTGGTGTTATTACGAAAAAGCTCTAATGGCAGCTGATGCGAATGCGCACCGACAATTCCATTCGTATCGCTGACATCAACTGTTCCATGACATATGATTTCCATCGACTTCACGTCCGAATTTTCACGACACAGATGTATGATATTGCCATGATAATCAAAAGTGGTCATCACGATGGATCCACCAGTCACCTCGATTTCCCAATTCATTACCTTTTGGTGATCCGTATCAAGAGGTGTTAAACGCAATCGCTGAACAACCGAGGAAGGCATCGTTTCATAGTTAAATGTGGTTTGGTGTGAAATAAAATGTATCATAGGCTATTCAAATGAAAATCATGAGCAATCGTCAGGCTTAACTCGTTATTTTTTGCAATATGATCTGTAACAAATGACTTTAGATCAAATTTATGGCTATTTCTTACATGCTCTATACTCAAGCTTTCGCAGAACGCTTGCGCCATTTTTCCACTGTCATATTCCTTTTCATAGAGGATAGATAAATCCATGAGATTAGAATGCACTTGCTTGTAACAAAAATTAACAGAACGAGGCATCCTCGCATCAAAAATTAAGAAATCCGCTACACCCGTGGGATCTAAACGCCCCTTTTTTAACCAATTAAATGAACGCCAGGCAGCGAGCGATCTCAACATAACTTCCCACTGGCTTTGATCTTCACTTCCTCCAATTACCTTCGCGGTTGGCAACAACCGGTGGTATTTTGCATCGATTATTCTTAATGTGTTGTCAGCTCTTTCGATAAAGGTTCCGAGACGTAAAAAATTGAATATATCATTTTGTAACATTGTCCCATAAAGCGCGCCTCTGAAAAGAGAGCTACCCTTGATAATGCCTTCCAAAACAACTGGAACATCATGGATATTAACAGGTCGTTTTAGTGACGATTCACAAGCAATCCAACTCTCGTTCAAGGACAACCAAACCTCCTGGGTCAAAGATGTTCTGACCGAACGACCATTTTGCCTAGCTTTCGACATTAGCGATAAAACACTATTTACGTTGTCTTTATCTCGGAGCAAAAAATTAATGGTATGAATTGTAGAAACATCATCAAATTTACTATAGAAAATCTCTCTATTGCCACTATTGGATACAACTTGCTCCCATTCTGCTATACCACCATCTTCTCTTGATAAAGCATGATGTAAGACCGCTTGAATTAATCGTGCTGTATTTTCACTGCGCTCAAGATAACGCGCCATCCAAAACAAATTATTACCATGACGACCCAGCATTTACGCACCCAATACCCAAGTGTCTTTTGTTCCACCACCTTGGCTAGAATTCACCACCAAAGATCCTTTCTTCAACGCAACGCGGGTTAACCCACCTGGCGTAACTGAGATCTTTTGTGGAGCCACAAGAACAAAAGGCCTCAAGTCAACGTGACGAGGCGTTAAACCAGTTTTCGCAAGAATAGGTACTGTTGATAAAGCAAGGGTTGGCTGCGCAACATATTTTCCAGGATTTGCACGAAGTTTTTTAGCAAATGCTGCCAATTCACGTTTGCTCGCGGCAGGGCCTACCAACATGCCATAACCACCAGAGCCATGTACTTCTTTAACAACCAATTCGTGTAAATGCTCCAAGACATACTGAAGATTGTTGGCTTCTGCACAACGCCAGGTAGGAATATTTTTTAACAATGGCTCCTGCCCTGTGTAGAATTTAATTATGTCCGGAATGTAAGAGTAAATTGCTTTATCATCTGCAATCCCCGCTCCAGGCGCATTTGCAAGTGTTACACTCCCATTTCTATATGCATCGAATAAACCGGGGGTCCCAAGCAGGCTTTTGGGGTCGAATGACAAGGGGTCAAGAAATTCATCATCAATCCGTCTGTAAATAACATCAACTGTTTCTGTACCTGCTGTTGTGCGAATCATAACCTGACCATCACAAATTTCTAAATCTGCCCCCTCTACCAATTCTACACCCATTTCATCCGCAAGAAATGAATGTTCATAATATGCTGAGTTAAAGATTCCTGGCGTTAACACTACAACATTTGGATCATCCGAATTATTTACGGCCGATGAACATAAGCAATTGTATAAGTTCTTGGGGTAATCGCTAACAGGTTTTACTTGGTGGGTTGTGAAAAGCTCCGGAAACATGTGCTGCATCGTGGATCTATTTTCTAACATGTAAGAAACCCCAGAGGGGACACGCGCATTATCCTCTAGTACAAAAAAATCATCTTGCCCTGTTCGAACAATATCAACCCCGACAACATGTGTATAAACTCCACCAGGAGGGGTAAAACCACACATGTGAGGAAGATATGCTTTATTATTATAAATCATTTCAGAAGGAATAATTCCTGCTTTGATAATTTGTTGGCCATTATAGATATCACTTAGAAATGCATTAATAGCAGCGACGCGCTGGATGATGCCACGCTCAAGCATCTGCCACTCTTTCGCGGATAATATCCTAGGTATTAGGTCAAATGGGATAAGGCGCTCCTCGGCCTCCTTTTCACCATAAACATTAAAAGTTATGCCCAAGCGTCGAAATAACTCCTCCGCGGCACCGGATTTTTTAGACAATCTTTTGAGGTCTTGTTCCTCAAGCCACGCACATAACTTATCGTAGGGTTGCCTACCAAAGCCTTCCGTATCACCAAACATTTCATCGAACATTAGACATAACCTATCGAATAAACAGTCTAAGCAATGATAGGTAGATAGAAAATGCTGAGAAGTATATCGCTAATTATTGTCCAGGTATGTGCAAAAATTGCACCGCATCAACTTAACGAAAAGAGAAGTAGCAACCGTAAAAAAACCCTATCCGAATGGATAGGGCTCTAAATACATGTATTAAAAATAGTTTCAGTTCTACATGATGTCTATAGCTTGCCATGAGAAGTCAACATCACCTGGAGCGATCACATATAATTCCGCATCGATATTATCTAATGTGAATTCAGTGTTGCCAGTTTTATCAACAATAGTTGCCATATTTGTACTTCCCAACCCGACAACAGCCTTTAGATTTAAAACAACATCTGAAATATCTACCTTTCCATCGCAGTCAAGATCAGCCGCCGTTAACTGTACGCCTCTTAATTCATTAAGGCCTGCAACATGTTTTAACTGACTTATAACGTCAGAAACAGTCACTGAATTCGTCATATCTGCTTCCATGTGCAAACTAAAGCTATTGGTCTCTTCCCCCAAGTCAAATAGGGCAGTTTTGAAATCTAATGATTTAGATTTTACAACGTTATTATTTGTTTTAATCTCTAATTCACCAGACTGAATAATTTTTTTATCTCCTGAGTAATACTTGAAATGGTGTTCTGAAAGCTCTGCCCCCTCAACCTCAGCATAAAGATCGTCGTCAGCATCATCTGTGTAAACAACACCATTCACAACGTAAGATTCATCCGTTTCTAGATGATGGGCATTCTCTGACAGCTCTAAGCCCTCAACCTCAGTATAAAGATCGTCGTCAGCATCATCTTTGTAAACAATACCATTCACAACGTAAGATTCATCCGTTTCTAGATGATGGGCATTCTCTGACAGCTCTAAGCCCTCAACCTCAGCATAAAGATCGTCGTCAGCATCATCTGTGTAAACAATACCATTCACAACGTAAGATTCATCCGTTTCTAGATGATGGGCATTCTCTGACAGCTCTAAGCCCTCAACCTCAGCATAAAGATCGTCGTCAGCATCATCTGTGTAAACAACACCATTCACAACGTAAGATTCATCCGTTTCTAGATGATGGGCATTCTCTGACAGCTCTAAGCCCTCAACCTCAGTATAAAGCTCGTCGTCAGCATCATCTGTGTAAACAACACCATTCACAACGTAAGATTCATCCGTTTCTATAAAGATGATGGGCATTCACAACGTAAGATTCATCCGTTTCTAGATCTCTGACAGCTCTAAGCCCTCAACCTCAGTATAAAGATCGTCGTCAGCATCATCTGTGTAAACAACACCATTCATAGCAAAGGAAATATCTTCAGTATGAATACCCAAATCTTTGTCGTTCAAGGACAATGCGTCATTGTAGAACATTGGATCAAATGAGCCTACTCCTTTAAGAGCTTCACGCCAAAAACCGTCTTGATTAACCTGATACACAGACCACTCGACTTGTCCATGTTCAAGTTCCTCTTTTAATATAGTTGAGTGATCCTCCGTTATAGAATAAAATCTTTCATCATAATCAGGCTTTTCAACTTTTAACCGACCATCTTCTAATTCCAAAATCCTAGCGATATCTCCAGCCTCATTAAATTCAAATTTATAAAAATCTGACATTAGAAAATCTCCTGTTTTTCTGAAATGTTTTCGTTCGCTAACGTTTCAAAGCTATTCGTAAAAATTGAAGAGCACTATCCAATCAAGGTTATAACAAGAGATTTTTCCGCATCTATAACCAAAGTTATAATGAAAATCACACGATAAAGTAGCCCAAGACCCAAAAGCACAATGCATCGCAAATATGCAAACAACGTATCGAAAAATCCCACGAAAAGGGATTTGGATAAAGATGAAATAACTATGTGAGGTTTTTTTCCACAACGACTTCGTCTTTCGAATTTAAACCTGCCACAATACCAATGTCCAAAAATTCATCCATGAACAGCGACATAAATTCAATACGAGAGTTAACCTAGCCTTTTTCAACAAATTGTGAACTTGGACTTTTACAGTCCCAATCTGTGTAGCTCGGAATTCAGAAATTGACGCCGTACTGAAGCCTTTCAACAAAAGTAATGCAATATCTCTCTCAGCGGCTGTAAACTCCCAAAAGTCAAATTTTGAATGCACGTGTCGTTCAAAGTCTTTCTGCAATGCTGATAACTGTTGTGTTGCTAATTCATTATGACTTCTTAATAAGTTATTGTATTGTAACAAGGAAAACATACCTAGAATGAGAGCAACTACAGCGCCTAATTCAAACAGCAAATGAACCAATTCATCATTAGAGTAAGGTTGACTGCGTGAATAATGCTCATACAGGTCAATAAAAACGTCAAACAAAAAAACAATCCCGAGATCATCATGCCCCGGAGCGTTAATTTTACCATCCAATTTTTGAAAATATATCTAATGACATAAAACACCTCAGAGACAAATTTTACGAAGTAAAACCTTACAACAATCAAAACATCACCTTGAAAAAGTAATGCAAAGAAACAATGCTGCTTTTCGTAACCCTGTGGGCCAAGCGATAACATACAATTTCAATCTACCCTATTTAATTTTGCATGTTGCTGAAATTCTATATAATCCTTCAAACAACATCAATTAACGTCAACAGATAGAAGCACTGGTTTGAAAAACATCCAACAAATGACACGATAAACTACATATAGCTCTCTTTACTCATGATTTTCACACTCACACCTTGAAAAGTCATACATTTAAAACGTGTTTTAAAATTCATCTTCAGCCAGCACTGAATAGCAATTTTTTCCACCAAAATAAAAAGAGCGAATGAAAGACAATTTATTCTCTTTTGATGCGCAAAAATTACATATTCTTTATCTAACAATATTTTCGTAAAGATTTAAATTTTCGTATGCATACACTTCATAAAAACCATCTTCCATTTTAATCTGGCGAACGGAAAAACCACGTTCATGGAGAGCCTTTTTCACGTTGGATATAATTTTTTCGTCAAGGATGGCATGCCCGTCATCCATTTCATGGTACCTCGTGTGGTCCTTACCAGTCACCACCAGTTCCTCAATAAAAGACAACAATTTATTTTGATGATCCACTAATCCTTCACTTGGTAATACTGTCATAGTCATAAATGCAGAACATAAAATTACAACAATGGTTTTCTTGAAAATCATTTAGACTCCTCCTTTTCAAATATACAACATCCTATCGCCATATGGCGTTAGGTTAATTGTTGGGCGACAGAACCGAGGAAAGATATTGCACGTTGGTAAAGTTTTGCTGATCTATGACCTAAGTTGTAGATAAACCGCTTTTTAAAAAGCATCTATTATCATTCGTGCTGACAGGAATATTTACCAGTCCGTATGAATTATAATGGGTTCAAATCATCAATAACAAGTATCACGAGCGCGGCTTATTCTAGCTGTAGGATTAGTTCAGGACGCTCTACCATGAAGACTACCTATAGTAGCTTCTACATCTCATCAGCCATTATGCCAATTTGGTAATGCTAGAGTCATGCGGGAGCAAGAAATAGAATTCTTACTCAGCCACCTAATTTAAATGAATTAAACGCTTGAGTCACCAGTTACAGGAGAGTTTATGTTAGCCATTCAGTAGTGAGCATGGATGAAAATTGACGGTTAACCATGACAGAGCATTATGAAAATAAAGTCCTGTCTCTATCTATTGACGAACTCTACTTTATTTTGGAGGAAATTAAAGGGCTCAGGTCAAACGTATTATGATTATTTAAATGGGCTGTAAAATGCTCAATACCGCTAGAATGGCGTAAACTATCGCAGTGAACAAACTGAGTGTAATTTTTGCGTAGAAAATTTATCCAAATATCTAGACTTTTTATCATCCACGGCCACGATAAGATGGCATCTTGGTTGGGAATCAGATATCAACTGGGATTGAGCCGGTTTGCCAAAAGACGTCAATAGGAATGCCCCCACGGGGATACCAATAACCACCAATCCTTAGCCATGTTGGCTCAAGAAAATTAACAAGACGACGCGCAATGGAGATTGTACAGTCTTCATGGAAAGCTCCATGATTGCGGAAAGAAGTAAGATAGAGCTTTAATGATTTTGACTCAACTAGCCATTTAGATGGGACATAGTCGATTACTAGGTGGGCAAAGTCAGGTTGCCCTGTCATGGGGCAAAGTGAAGTAAATTCTGGCACAGTGAAGCGTATTTTAGGCTACATCATCTTGTGGGTTGGCTACCCGTTCAAGTTGAGCCTCTTCGGGGCTCTTAGGGATGCTGGTTTCTCTCCCTAATTGTTTTAAGTTACTGTATATGTTCTCAGACACTCATTTTTCCTTCTCAAAAGCGACGCCTCTCTACTTTCCAAGATCAAAGTATATAGAGTTGCCGGTACCAGGGGCAAACATCCGTAAGTTTTCGTTTTCATAAACCCTACAAATTAGCTGTGGGATTTTGCAGGTCGATACTGCTTGCTGCGGAAAGGTTCAAAATATTTGGCTTTGGACAAAATTTACAGGACCTCTATCAGAAAGAACTAAGATTCCAGGTTTTGAGAGAGAATGGACTTATGAAGTCATACCCCGTGTAATTTGTGAAAAAATATAGTCGGCATCATCTTACAATTGTGGACTTGCAGCTCGCTTCAGTATTGTTGGGTACGATAATGGTAAGGGAATTTCTACCAGTTTCGATATTACGGGAGAAGAAATAAATCAAACACGACGCCTACGCTTTTTCCGCATCACATAGCAAATCTTTGTTCAACAATGGAGGGGTACCTTTGTGACTACGCTTGGTGGGACGCCAGATCGTGGCGTAACCATTGCACAGATCTTAAGTATAAAATTCTAGAATTTGGCCTTATAGGAAGTTTGAGTCTATTATCTTACCCCACGAAAAAACGATGCCACATCTTAAGCAACTCAGCACGTTGGGTCAGAAGGCGCGTCCGATGATATGCGTGCTCCACGTCTGATCCAAATTTGTGTTCAAGTTGTAGCTCGGCTGCTTCTCGGGGTGGGCAAAAGTATTCCTAAAAAATATTCGGTATCAAAAGCCATTCGCGTAGATCAGAAATATAATTTTCCGCACTTACTGGCAAATGCACTCTGCCAATCTATTCAAGCGTTATCTTTTCCACTGTGTCCTGTGTAGTAGCCTGTGTCAAAATACAGTGTCAAACTTATGGACACCAATTCCATAAGTTTGATTTTAAATATTATTTTAGAAAAGTGTGGCGCTCCCTAGGGGAATCGAACCCCTCTTTCCAGATTGAAAATCTGGCGTCCTAACCGATAGACGAAGGGAGCGTCGTGCAGGAGGCTATATCCATATTTAACCGCTCATGCAAGTGCCGTTCTCTCTCGCCTTGCATCAAGTACATGAATATCAGCACTAGAGCGTCCATTCCAATGATTTTCTTGTAGATGAACGGCCAAATCAATATATTCGCCTATAGAATTGTTGAAGAAGCTCTCTAGCTTTGTGTCTTTTGCATAAAAACATATGGCTTGAGCCTTGGATCCTCCTCCTAAATTCTCCAACGAAACTTTTACATGTTTCTCTTTCAGCCATTGAACATAAACCAACCGAACTTTTTGTAAGAGAAACACGGGTTTTTGATTTCCCATACCAAATGGGCCCAGATCATTTAGCTGTTTCATAAATTCAAGACTGATTCTTCCCAAGTCTATTTTGGCATCTATAAATAATTCATCACAAACAGCCTTGGGCATATGTTCAGCAGATTGCTCAAAAAAACACTCAAATTCATGCAGGTTTTGATGTGCTACAGAAAAACCTGCCGCCATACTGTGACCACCACCTGATGTTAATATACCCTTTTGAACCGCTTGCATAACAACACGACCAATATCGAAACCTTGAACAGACCGAGTGGATCCTTTCCATCCATCTGCAGTGGGCGCGCAAATAGCAGTAGGTTTTTGAAATTTCTCTTTAATACGACCAGCAACAATCCCCATTACCCCTTCATGAAACGATGGATCTGCAAGCACAAATGTTCGCTTAATCTTGTTCATCTTTTCAACAAGCTCTAATGCTTTCTCAAGCATGTCCGATTCAATTTTACGCCGCGTTTTGTTTAAATCATCTAACTTTTGCGCAAAGAGCAATGCCTCTTCAATGTTATCGCACAACAATAATTTTGTAGCCCATGATGACTTTCCCAACCTACCTCCGGCATTAAGTCGAGGACCAATAATGAAACCAAGGTCCTCAGCATTTTGTACGGCTTGTCGATTTGCAACCTTAAGAAGAGCTTGTACAGGTACCGGTGGAGACTGTAGCAAAATATGTAACCCAAATTTTACAAGGAGCCGGTTAATACCAACCAGTGGCACCACATCACATACGGCACCCATGGCAACAAGCCAGCTAAATTGCTTTAAATCTGGCGGTTGTTTTTTGCTGAAAAATCCTCGGTTTATAAGGATTCGCTGCAAGCGCACAAGCACCATAAACACCACACCCGCTGCACAAAGTTGGCCGCAATTACTTTTATCCTCAGGATGATTAGGATTAACGATTGCCTCACATATGGGATCACTCTCTCCCATTTTATGATGGTCAATAACAATGATTTTTAGATCTCTGTTGAAGGCATCTTGTAACGCAGCAAAGGCTGTCGCTCCACAGTCCATCGTAACAATATGTCTAATATCGCTACTTTGAAAAAAGTCCCAAGCCCCCTCAGAAGGCCCATATCCATCCGTAAAGCGGTCTGGAATGTAAAATTTATGTTCAACATCAAGATATTTGAGATAACGTCCCAACATAGCCGTGGAAGTAGCCCCATCGACATCATAATCTCCAAGTAACCCTATAACTTTGCCATTACAAATCCAATCTGCAAGATAATGGGCTGCACGTTCCATACCATGTAAGGAACGAGGATCGGGAAGACTCCTGCGAAAGGTAGGATAAAAAAAGTCTTCAAAATCAATAGGATTGACGTTTCGTGTTCGTGCAATTTGCAAGACAACAGGGTTTAAATCCATGGTTCTTGCGTAAACATTTACATCATCTATTGATGTATCAGATAGCCGCCATAACTTACCCAACACGGATGGGGACGTGACATAATCGTCCCCATTTTCATCCTCATTAATCATGTTAACAGGACCATGCACACAAAGTCCTTAAATAATCAGAAATGAAATTTTTTGCCGTCAGGATGTGTCCCTCGAATCCAACGCACGGTTCCTGTTGATGAGCGCATCACAACCGTATCTGTTTCAAAACCCGCACCTATTTTCCGCACACCACGCAACATGGAACCATTTGTTACCCCAGTCGCAGCAAACATAACATCACCGGAAGCCATCTCTTGTATGTTATATTTTTTGGCAAGATCAGTTATGCCAATGCGTGTAGCTCTGGCACGTTCTTCATCATTTCTGAATACCAAACGCCCTTGCATCTGCCCACCAATACATCTCAGCGCCGCAGCGGCCAGAACGCCTTCTGGTGCGCCCCCAACGCCTAAATAAATATCAATACCTGTGGCTGGATCTGTAGTATGAATGACCCCTGCAACGTCTCCATCTGTGATCAATCTAATACTAGCACCAGTCGAACGAACTTTTTCAATAATTTCTGCATGCCTTGGACGATCTAAAACACAAGCCGTGATATCAGAAGCGGCAACATTTTTCGCTTCAGCAAGTGCTAAGATATTATCCGCTGGATCTCGATCAAGATCAACAATCCCTTCTGGGAAGCCAGGCCCTACGGCTATTTTGTCCATATACACATCAGGGGCATGTAATAATGACCCACCCTCTGCCATGGCAATGGTCGCGATTGAATTGGGCATGGCCTTTGCGCACAGTGTTGTACCTTCTAACGGGTCAAGTGCTATGTCTACTTTGGGACCATCTCCTGTTCCAACTTTTTCACCAATAAACAGCATCGGAGCCTCGTCACGCTCCCCTTCACCAATAACAACGGTACCGTCAATAGGAAGATTATTTAACGCTCTACGCATGGCATCTACTGCAGCCTGGTCAGCCGCTTTTTCGTCACCCCGACCAATCAAACCAAAACAGGCCACTGCGGCTGCTTCTGTCACACGTACAATTTCTAGGGTTAAAACCCTATTCAACATGGTATCGTCATTTGGCATATATCATTTTCCTCTTCATGTTCCCTACTCAAGGTCGTTGAATTTCCATCACAACAGGTTGTTCAAGAACAACTGATTGCTCAGCTATTTTGCTGGTCGCTTTGAAAAGTGCTACACGAGAAGCTTCATGGGTCAACAAAACCAACGGAACATACTCTCCCGGTGCACGGTTTTTTGAATGACGCTATCAATTGAAATATGGTTTTCAGCAAAAATTTTGGTGATCGCCGCCAAAACACCTGGCTCATCTCTGACAAGCAAACGCACATAAAATGCTCCTGTACCAATATCTTCGCCAACTTCTAACGCTTCTCTCAAATGCTGCGAAGGCTTCCCAAAAACTGGTAATTTTGCCCCTCTTGCGACATCAGCAATATCAGCCACAACGGCTGAGCCGGTTGGACCTGCACCTGCACCTCGACCATCAATCATGACATGCCCAACTGGTTGTGCATCAACAAGAACAGCATTAAAAACATCATCGACGGAAGCCAGTGGCTCGTCAGCGGGAACCAGAGCAAGTGAGACACGTTGCTGCAATTTTTCATTCACCATTTCAGCAACTGCTAATAATTTTACTCGAAATCCAAGTTCACGGGCATAATTAATATCATCGATACAGATATCTCGAATACCAGATACGGAGACCGCTGCAAAATTAGGTTTTGTTCCAAAAGCCAAAGCCGCGAGTATGGCAATCTTATGGGCTGCATCAATGCCATCTATATCAAAAGATGGATCAGCTTCTGCATAACCTGCATCTTGGGCTCGTTGAAGCATCACCGAAAATTCCGTACTCTCTTCGCTCATTGCTGAGAGAATGTAATTGCATGTGCCATTGAGAATACCACTTATTTTTCGAACTTCATTCCCTATGAGGCCTTCTTGCAAAACCTTTAAAATAGGTATGCCACCAGCAACCGCTGCCTCAAAACGGAGGTTAACACCGTTTTTTTCAGCCAAGCTTGCCAGTTCAAATCCATGCTCTGCAATCATAGCTTTGTTGGCTGTGACAACATGCTTACCATGAGCCAATGCTAGTTTTGTTGCTTGAAGGGCTATGCCATCAGCACCCCCTATTAGTTCGACAAATATGTCTACATCTTCTCTTGTCGCAAGGCTTAAAGCATCTTCAACATAATCGTATCCAGATAAATCAATGCCTCTATCTCTCTTTGAACGGGCACTAACGGCTACTATTTGCAAAGAAACGCCTAATTTATCCTGAATTTTGTTATATTGGCGCTGCAAAATATCAATTGTTCCAACACCAACAGTACCCAAACCTGCAATGGCAACATTTACATGATTCATGCTGGCACCTCCCATTCCTCATAGATATCTTTAACGCCATGGCGCTGGAACATCTTTCGTACTGATCGTGCGGCTTGACGAATACGTTGTTCATTTTCAACCAACCCAATACGCACAAAACCTTCGCCATGCTCCCCAAAACCAATCCCTGGCGCCACTGCAACACCAGCTTCCTGCAAGAGAAGTTTCGAGAATTCAAGAGATCCCAAGTCCGAAAATGCTGATGGTATTGGCGCCCAAGCAAACATTGTTGCTTGAGGTGAGGGAATTTGCCAGCCAGATCGATGCATAGAATCAATTAAAACGTCACGACGATGTTGGTATGTTTGCCTTATTTGCTCCACACATTCTTGAGGGCCATTGAGAGCAGCAGCAGAAGCAACCTGCACAGGTGTGAATGCACCATAGTCAAGGTAGGACTTAATGCGTGTTAATGCGGCAATGAGATGTCGGTTTCCAACAGCGAACCCTATGCGCCAACCTGGCATAGCATAAGTTTTGGACATTGTTGTAAACTCCACAGCAACATCCCTTGCGCCTTCCACCTCAAGAATGGAGGGAGGTGCTTTTCCATCAAAATAAATCTCAGAATATGCCAAATCAGAGAGAATAAAGATGTTGTGTTTTTTAGCAAATTTAACGATTTCCCGATAAAAATTTAGATCCACCACTTGAGCTGTTGGATTAGAGGGATAATTAATGACAATCATCGTGGGAGCTGGCACAGAATGCCGAACCGCATGATTGATACCCTCCAAAAACAAATCTGGAGAACGTGCAGGAATTTGGCGAACACTTGCACCTGCTATAATGAATCCAAAAGCGTGTATTGGATAAGCTGGCGATGGTACCAGAATGACATCACCAGGTGCGGTGATGGCCTGCGCCAAATTGGCAAGTCCTTCTTTTGACCCCAAAGTAACGATGACTTCGTCTTCTGGATCAAGTGTTACGCCAAAGCGTCGCTGGTAATAAGCTGCCTGTGCTCGCCGCAACCCAGGAATACCGCGCGAACTTGAGTAGCGATGCGTTTTGGGATTTGCCACCGCTTCGTTCAATTTATCCACAATATGCTGAGGGGTTGGCATATCTGGATTCCCCATACCGAAGTCAATGATATCTTCACCACGACCCCGCGCTTGGGCTTTTAACTTATTCACGGCCTCGAATACATATGGCGGCAATCTTTTGATACGATAAAAATCACTATGTAGCATTTTACTGTCTTGGTCCTGGTTCGCACATTTTACATTCTTCTCTATAATCACTCGGATGCAAACGCACCATCCCCCCTCTGTGAGAAACGTTTGTCCTCTGACTCTTTTGCAAGGCCTTTTTCTATATTCTCAAAATCTTTTTGATTCATGCTTGGTCGGGTGGGGTAAACATGTGATTGCAAACTTGGCGCATTTGATGTCTTTTCAAAATGACAAGCACAAAGAATTGCACTGGTTGCCAACATTAACACCCACCGACATGTCTTTTTGCTAATCACTCTGCTTATGTTATGTGATATCATTGCTGAAAATACCTATTTGACCGTCTTTATCAGGAGCTCATAATCATGTCTGATAGCAAGCACACAAGCCAATTTGATGCAGCAGCCCAAATGAATGCCGTTGAGCTTGCCCAAAACATGGCTCAAGCCGCGGCACATCTTCAAAAAATCCAAACAGAGCTGGCTACATTTCATTATGAAAACAAGGGGCCCATACAATTAGATCCTCTTAATCTCACAGCGACGTTTAAAACGTTTATGCAATTGGTGACAGACCACCCACAAGAGATTGCCAATGCTCAATTCAGACTCATGGAGCAATACTCCCAACTCTGCCAAAATATGATGGCTCGGATGAGTGGTAACGATGTCGCTCCCCTCGTGCAACCACCCAAAGGCGATAAGAGATTCAAAGATGATGGTTGGAATTTAGAAATTTTTGACTTTATCAAACAAGCCTACTTACTCACATCCAACTGGGCTGAAGAGACCTTAAAATCTATCGATTCGGACTTACCGGTTCGTGATAAGCGCAAAGTTGAATTTTATGCCAAGCAGTTTCTTGATGCACTTGCACCCTCCAATTTTACACTGACCAATCCAGAAGTTTTGCGAGAGTTTATGCTGTCCAATGGAGGTAATATTGCCAAAGGTTTGGAACATCTTGCCCACGACATAGAAAAAGGCCGTGGCCGTGTTATGATTACACAAACAGATGCGTCTCAATTCGAAGTGGGTCGAAATCTCGCAGCTACCCCGGGATCTGTTATTTACAAAAATGATTTGTGCGAACTCATTCAATACAACCCAACAACGAAGGAAGTTCGAGAAATCCCCATTTTGATCATACCCCCATGGATCAACAAATATTACATCTTAGACCTTCAAGAAAAAAACTCCCTGGTAAAATGGTTAACGGATGAAGGCTACACCGTGTTCATGGTGTCATGGGTAAACCCTGATGAGACACACAACCAAAAAACTTTTGCTGATTACATGGTGGAAGGAGCTATGGCGACAGTATCCGCAGTTGAGGCTGCTACCGGTGTAAAAAAACCTAACATCGTAGGGTATTGCATTGGTGGCACCATGCTCTCATGTGCACTTGCTTGGTGGGCGGCAAAAGGAAACACAGAACCTGTTAATTCAGCAACATTTTTTACGACCACACTTGATTTTTCAGACCCAGGAGATCTGAGCGTATTCATTGATGAGACACAAATCAGCAATATGGAAGAAACCATGCAGGCTCATGGTGGATTTCTTGAGGGCAGTGAAATGGCTACTGCGTTTTCGATGCTACGTGCCAACGATATGATTTGGTCATTTGTTGTCAATAACTATCTCTTGGGTAAAGACCCAATGCCCTTTGATTTACTTTATTGGAATAGTGACTCAACCCGTATGCCATTAAACATGCACG
The DNA here is from genome assembly GCA_038131935.1 of Alphaproteobacteria bacterium. Taxonomy (GTDB): domain Bacteria; phylum Pseudomonadota; class Alphaproteobacteria; order UBA8317; family UBA8317; genus UBA8317. The sequence continues at coordinate 45,573 of JAYPQH010000032.1, forward strand.
GATTTTACCTGAAACATTGCTACCTCAGAAATGATTTGGCGAATAAGCGGATGGTTTTGGGTGAAGAAATAATGGATCTTTCCAAAGTTCAGGTGCCTATTTTCATGCAGGCGGCAAAAGAAGACCATATTGCGACCTTTGATGCGGTATATCGTTCTGTGAAGCTATTAGGCTCACCATCCAAAAAATTTGTTTTGGCCGCTTCAGGTCATGTTGCTGGTGTTGTCAATCCACCGAGTGCCCAAAAATATGTTCATTGGGTACCCAATTCAGACGCTTTACCCGATACGAAAGAGGAATGGATGGAACAAAGCACAGAAATCAAAGGATCTTGGTGGCCAACATGGAAGGATTGGCTCGATGAACGCTCAGGTCCAATGGTCTCAGCACGACATCCGGGGGATGGAAAATTGGCAGTGATTGAACCAGCACCTGGGAGTTATGTCCGAAGGCAAGCGGTTCCTATTTCGTAATATGCTACGGCCTTAAAGGGGTAAGTTTCAGCGCAGTTGTTTCAGGGAAGCCGAACATAATATTCATATTTTGTACGGCTTGCCCAGAAGCTCCTTTTACGAGGTTATCAATGGCTGATACAATAACTGCGCGATCTTTTTGCCTCTCTTCATGAACAGATATACGAACATTATTTGTACCTCTTACCGCGCCGGTCATTGCAGCTTCCCCTTTTTGCAATATTTGAACAAAAGGTTCGTGCTCATAGGATTGTTTCAAGCATGAGCGGATTTCATCGGCAGAACCTTGCAGGTGTATGGTACTCAAAATCCCTCTGCCTATGGGTAACAAATGTGGCGTAAAGGAAAAACTACAGCCCTCGCCTGCCATGCGTAGTCCTTGGTCTATCTCTGGTATATGACGGTGTGCGCCTATCCCATATGCCAAGAAATTTTCATTCACTTCATTAAACAGAAGATTATCTCGAAGTGATCGCCCCGCACCTGACACACCAGATTTTGAATCCATCACAATATGCTGCGGAGCCAATATATTTTGCCTTATAAGGGGAATTAAAGGCATCAAAACACTCGTTGGGTAACAGCCAGGATTAGCCAACAATTGGGTGTTTTTAATGTCCTCTCGACACCATTCTGATAACCCGTAAACTGCGTGTTTTTGAAGGTCAACGGCCTTATGTTGTGCCCCATACCATTGGGCGTATTCATCAACATTCTTCAGTCTAAAGTCTGCTGACAGATCAATGATCCTGATTTGACCAGCTACAGCTGATACAACTTCTTGGGTTGTCCCATGTGGCAGTGCACAGAACAAGACATCTGCTTGATCTAACGCAATATCTTCCATTTTTTCCAAACGCAGATGAGGGTAAATGGCGCCTAAACCTGGATGGACATGATCAAGACTTTCTCCAGCTCTTCGATCGGCTGATACGGCAACAACCTCCACCTCTGAATGCAAGGCAAGAATGCGCAACAGTTCTGCTCCTGTATACCCACTAGCACCAAACACAACTGCCTTAATTGCTGCCATCCCTTTATTCCTTATGAAAAGACCTTACGCATAATGGTCGACAGGTCATCATAAAGCTACATTCTTGGCAACCACCTTGATAATATTGAGAGGACCTCATGAAAACCTTAAGCCTTTTGATCATTACATTGATTTACTTATCGGCCCACGCGCACAGCAAAAATTATCAAACAACCATCATGGCAAAAGGCCTAGATCAGCCATGGGCATTAGCATTTTTGCCCAAAGGTGGCTTTTTGATCACCCAAAGATCAGGAGATCTTTTTTGTTTTGATGTGAATGGAAAAAAAACAAAAATATTAGGCACACCTAAGGTTTGGCAAAGAGGACAAGGGGGACTTTTGGACGTTATTGTTGATACAAATTTTGCCCAAACACAGCGTATTTTTCTGACATATGCTGACCCTCACGCAGGTGGAGGACGCACAGCAGTGGGTGTCGGCAAACTGGATTGTTCGAGGGGACTGCTGAAAGAATTTCGACAAGTATTTTCAGAACCAAATGGACATCCATCAGGTTATCATTTTGGCTCGCGAATTCTACAAATGGATCAAGATCACATCTTAATTAGCGTTGGCGATCGGGGAACACGAAACTGGGCACAGATACCCCATCTGGTACAAGGCAAAATGGTGAAAATTCGCATCGATGGTACAGGGTATGAAATTTGGAGTCTTGGGCACCGAAATCCACAGGGACTTACGAGAGATATAGATGGCCATCCCATCATCGTTGAACATGGTCCCCAAGGTGGTGATGAAATTAACAAACCCAAATATAGAAAAAACTATGGCTGGCCATTATACACCTTCGGCGAAGAATATGGGGGTGGTCTCATAGGACCAGCTGCCTCACCTGAGGGTTTTGAACCTCCCCTATTCCATTGGACTCCCTCCATCGCACCGTCAGGATTGATGGTCTATAAGGGAAACCAATTCCCTTCTTGGTACGGACATATTTTTACGGGTTCATTAAAATTTAATTATATCTCTCGCATCGTTAAAACCCCAGATGGTTATGAGGAGCAAGAAAGGCTTCTAGAAGACCAATTTGCGCGAATCCGGGATGTTCGCGAAGCGCCTGATGGAAGTATTTGGTTTCTTGCTGAAGCCGATGGAATGGCCGTCAAGATTGCCGTAGAGCCATAAATATACCGACACCTAATTGTTTCTATCATTGTCCATGATACGGACATATTGGGCAATTTTATGCTGGCGTCTCTGTTTTTTTGAAAACGAGCATAAGAAGAGAGCTGCCAGCGATGATCAAAAATGGAATCATTGCATAGTTAACAGCCTGCCAGCCCGCTACAGGGTCGCCACCAGAGCAGTTCATTAAGCCACCGGATGCCAAAGAAGCGATGGTGACCATACCAAAAACCGCGAAGTCATTAAAACCTTGAATACGTCCTCTTTCAGATGGTGAATGTGCCGACGCCAACATGCTGGTGGCCCCAATAAAGCCGAAGTTCCAACCAACCCCTAACAGAGCTAATGCAAGGTAAAAATCCATCAGATCTACCCCAGACAAACCAACAATACCTGCACCCATCAAAATAGCCAATCCAGCGCCAACAATTTTCTCGGCCCCAAAACGAACAATGAGATGTCCCGTAAAAAAGCTAGGAAAATACATAGACAGGACATGAATGGACACAACGTTGGCTGCGTCATTGGTTTCAAAACCACATCCTACAACTGCTAAGGGTGTTGAGGTCATGACCAGGTTCATCAACGAATACGATACCATTGCACACAATATGGCAACGATAATCTTCGGTGTTTTTAACATTTCCCACAATGAACGACCGTCACCAGAATTGGCTGTTTTTTGTGGTCTTGGGATATGTAAAAAGAAAAACATCAACCCACCAATAATATTTAAGAAAAAACTGCAAGATATGCACCTGCAAAAGGGATTGGGGCCAAACTATCCATAAATAACTTAACCATTTGAGGCCCAATGATCGCCGCCAATAACCCACCAGCCATCACAATAGAAATCGCTTTTGGACGGAATTTCTCCGATGCCATGTCGGTTGCTGCAAATCTATAAAAGCCATGCGCAGACATATAGACACCAGTGAACCCACAGCCACAAAGCATCAATTCAAAGGATCGCTCATATATAGCAATGCAACAAATCAATCCTCCTAAAGCGCCCGCCATAACACCAATAAAAAAGCCCGTTTTTCGGCCCCATACCTGCATGATGCGTGACATAGGTTGTGCAGAGAGCATCGAGCAGAAAACAATCATAGAAAGTGGTAACGTTGCCAAACAGGCGCTGGGCGCCAATGTTTGACCCACCAACCCTCCAAGAACAAAGTTTACGGGAAGTTGAGCGCCCAAGATTGCTTGTGCTGATGACAGTATAAACGTGTTCCGAATAGCGATACGGTCACTGGTTTGGGTTTGGGTCATATAAAACTCATTGATACGAGGAATTTTCTGTCTGTATTGTCCCCTTAAGAACGAACGGAGAGTTTATTGAAGAAAAGTTGAGATGCCTGAATTTATGATCCCGATACCTGCAAAAAACAAGAGTCCATAACAAATTTTATAAAAAAGCTCTGGATTGATACGGTCTACCAATCTCCACCCCACCCAAACACCTAAAGGAATAGCAGGTAGCAAAATAAAACTGCTTACAACAGATTGAGGTGTGAATTGGCCTAACCAAAAATAAGGCCAAATCTTCAACTGATTGATTACAAAAAAGAAATATACACTGGTACCCATAAAATTTCTCACCGATAGCCTTTTGGGCAGAAGGTACATTTTTACAGGACCACCGCCGGCATGAGCAATGAAACTTGTAAAGCCTGCAAGGCCACCACAAAACACACCCCAGATTGTCTCGTACCCTTGGGAGAGCTTTACTTGGCGCGTTGGAATAAAAAACGTTCCTGCAAAAACAACCATGAGTGAGCCAAGAATAATTTTTAGGATATTTTCATCTACGGCATGGAAGGTAAGTGCTCCCAAACCAATACCAAGAAGTGCACCGGGAATGAGGATGGCAAGATGGGCCCAAGACCAATCACGTCGATAGTTCCATAAATTTGCCAGATCAATGATGCAAAGAATGGGCAGTAAAATGGCCACAGCCTCAAATGGTGAGACCCAAAATACCAAAATGGGGACCGATAATTGACCCAAGCCCCCACCTAATCCACTTTTTGAAACACCAGTGATGAATACCGACACAAGCCCCACCAATATAAATCCCCAATCTAATTGTGTTAAAATGAGGAATGCATCGTTCATGAGATGGCCAAGGGAAATAGGGGTTGAAGAAAATAACTCAGATGCTGTTAATAAACCATGCATCTTCCTATTGTCCATAAACCAAGACTCGTATTCAAAAAGGACCAGGCTATGACCCAAAATAATCCATCATCACCAAGGTATCATGTGGAAGACATGCTTACATTTGGATCTGCAATTCTCAATGCTTCAGGCCTTCCTAAAGACCGTGCCAAAGTTGTGGCTGAAATCTTGTTAGAAGGGGATTTAATGGGCCATACAACTCATGGATTCCAACTCTTGGGGCCTTATGCTGATGCTGCTGCAAATGGGAGTATGAACACAGATGGGCAAATAAGTATTTTGCGTGATAATCCCGCCCTTATGCTTTGGGACGGTTGTTGGTTACCAGGTCCATGGCTGGTTCAAGAAGCGATAAAAGAAGCTCAAAAACGTGCAAAAATTTATGGCCAAGCAAGTATAGTCATTCGAAGGAGCCATCATATTGCCAGCCTTGCGTCATACTTAAGAGCACCTGCTGAAAATGGTTTTTATATCACCATTGCAACCTCCGACCCTGCCGTAGCTTCTGTCGCACCTTATGGAGGAATAAATCCTGTTTACACCCCCAACCCTATAGCCATTGGCTATCCCACACAAAAAGATCCTGTCATTATAGATGTGAGTATGTCCATAACAACAAATGGTATGAGCAAAAGAAATTTTGACAATGGCAACTTATTTTCCCATGAATGGATGCTTGATGCCTCTGGACAACCAACCCGAGATCCCGCGGTTCTTTTTCAACAGCCATCAGGTAGTATTCTACCTATGGGAGGGATGGACCATGGACATAAAGGTTTTGGCCTAGGTTTGCATGTTGAAGCTTACACCTCAGCATTATCAGGCTATGGGCGTGCTGACCAACCATCGAGATGGGGGGCAAGTTTACATATCCAAGTGATAGACGTTGAAGCAGCTGGCGGTCTTGAATCATTTACAAGAGAAACACAGTTTTTGATGGACGCTTGTTTAAAAAGTGAGCCCGCTAAAGGCCAAAAAGGCGTGCGTATACCTGGAAGCAGAGGATTGGCATTAAGACGTGAACAACTTCAAAAAGGCATTCAGTTTTATGACGGTATCATTGAAGGACTAACCGAAAAAGCGACGAAATACGGAATTTTAATTCCCTCTGCATTGTAGCATGTATGTTTAGGTACGAACTTCAATTTCATGATAGAATTAAAAGCACATAATCATAAAATTTACGTCAAAATATGGGAAATTCTTCAGAAGGAAGTGGATCACCAGTTACCAATTGTAAATGTTCGAGAGGGGGAGAACCTTTACCCCCTTGATCTACAAAATGTGCGTTATCCCCAAGCCACCTTGTAGAAAATGCTCGTCGTCTGGTGTTAAATTTATGGTTTCCGGGAGCCGCATGAATTGTCCGAAAATCAAACGCAACCAAATCTCCTGGTTCCAATGCATAAGAACGGATGTCATAACGGTCAATCTGTGCGTCTATATCAGGAATTTTCTCTCGGGTATCACCAACATACAAATCTGTTCCGTCAAACCGCTGTGGTTTGTGGGTCTCTCCCAATAGATGAGAGCCAGCAACAAGACGCAGAGATTGGTCCTGTTCAACATGATCTAAAACCATCCAGAAACTTACTGTTTGGTCTGCTGAAGCACAATAATATGGAGCATCTTGATGCCAAGGTGTTGGGATAGAAGAACCAGGCTCCTTAACCAATACATGGTCGTGAAAAAACTGAACCTTTTTTGCACCCATCAATTCACGTGCTAGGTTTGCAGCACCCGATGATAATACAAATGCTTTAAAGCCATCAAACCTTTGCCAATTGCAAAGATCTTGAAAAAATAAGGCACTGCCATCTTCTGGTTGATAGCTGCGCTCATATGAACTTGGCTTTTCCATCAACGCATCGATGGCATCGCGCAATGGGTCTACCCAAGACCTAAAACCACCACGTATCACCGCCACACCATCGCGTTGAAAATCTTGAACACAGGAGGCATCAATAGATATTTCACTCATTTTGCTCATCCATTCATACCTAGTCAGTCCGTATTCATAGCCAAATTGGCAACAATTTCACCAATTGCTAGTGAAGAGGTTAAACCTGGAGATTCAATTCCTAACAGATTAATGATGGGGCCATCCCTGCGAATAACAAAATCATCACCTGCAATTTTGGGCCGAATACCAGAATAATCAGGAGATAAGGTTCTATCCTCCACCCCCGGCCAATACCGCCGAACAGCCTCTCGAAATACAACTTCATCATCAAGTTCAACGTCATAGGTTTCCTGCTCAACCCAACGAACGTTGGGGCCAAGTCGACCGCGACCACCAAGATCTGCCGTGTAATGTATGCCTAAGCCGCCAGGTACAGGCGTTGGATAAATCAATGTATCAAAAGGGCCTTTACCTGAAATTGAAAAATAATTTCCTTTGGCAAATTTTTGTGGTGGTTTAGGGGCATCAGACCAATGTTGCGCAGCCAAATCATAGGCACGAAGCCCAGCGGCATTAACAACCAAATCTACGGCCATTGAGAAATCTTCCCCAGAAGATAGTCCCTCCACTACAACTTGCGACCCCTGCAACATAGTCCCCTGAATGGAGGTATGTGGAACAAAAATGGCACCACAACTTTCCGCATCACCTAAATAGGCAAACATCAACTCATGGCAGTCAACAATACCTGTTGTTGAAGACCACAAGGCAGAGGTAACAGATAGTGCGGGCTCTTGCTCCATGGCTTGCGCACCGGGAACCAACTCTAAAACGACACCATTTTTTGCGGCTGTATCACGAATTTTTAAAAGGATTTCATCCTCTTGCTCGTTTGTTCCAACTATAAACTTTCCTAAATTTCGATGAGGAATGCCTTTTTCCGCACAATAGTCATATAAAAGCTGTTTACCTCGAACACAGCAACGGGCTTTCAACGATTTTTGAGGATAGTAAATGCCGGCATGAATAACACCAGAGTTTCGCGCACTCACTTCAGAACCCAAATGTTCATGTTGTTCGGTGATCACAACATCCCATCCCGTCTGTGCAAGCATTTTTGCACAAGCAAGCCCGACGACCCCAGCTCCTACAACCATAGCTTGCCCTCTACCACTCATACCAAAACCTCACTGCGTAATTTTTCTGATAACATAGACCATCGCCGAGGCGGAAAACAAGCAATCAATCCCTTACATTATACAGCGAAAATCAAGGAATACTTAGTTGTCAACATTCTAAAACAAACCAATGCTTGCCAAACACAGCTTCCCAATTGCAATCTTCATAAAACAAATAATTTTATCAACGTAAAAAGGAAATTTTATGTCTGAAAATACGATTAAGGTAGCACTTATAACGGGGGCTGGTTCAGGTATTGGGCGCTCTGCAGCTCTCGCTCTTGCAAAAACAGGGCACCATGTTGTTTTAGCTGGAAGAAGACGTGAGCCTCTAGAACATACAGCTGAACTGGCCTCTGCCCATGGCGTAGACGCCTTGGTTATGCCAACCGACATTGGCAATCCTGAAGCGGTAAAAGAGCTTTTTTCTCAAGCTTTCAACAAGTTTGGACGACTCGATGTTTTGTTCAACAATGCAGGACTGGGTACCCCTGTTATGCCGATGGAAGACATTCCTTATGAAATGTGGAAAACCGTTGTTGACACCAATCTGACGGGAGCTTTCCTTTGCACGCAAGAAGCATTTAGAATCATGCGTGATCAAACTCCTCAAGGTGGTCGCATTATCAATAATGGCTCTATATCTGCTCATGCACCAAGACCTTTCTCTTCACCTTATACAGCAACAAAACACGCAATTACTGGCCTTACGAAATCAACATCTTTAGATGGTCGTGCCTATAACATTGCATGCGGACAGATTGATGTAGGCAACGCTGCCACAGAAATGACGGAACGCATGGCACAGGGTGTTCCTCAGCCAAATGGGACAATGATGATTGAGGACCGCATGGATGTTGATCATGTGGGCCAAGCGGTAGCCCATATGGCCAGCCTACCACTTGATGCAAACATTCAATTTATGACCATCATGGCTACCAAAATGCCTTTTGTAGGGAGAGGGTAATCATGCTGCACGAAGTATCCGAAATCATTACTCATGAATGGCAGCGACCAAGCTTGGATATCATGCAAGGTTTTTCCGGGGCGGCGACAGGACATATTGCCGATGCTTTTGATGGGTATGCAGCTCTTAACTTTAAATTAAAAGCCATCATACCAGAACAAGCAAATTTCTTAGGCATCGCACTAACCTGTCAAACAGGACCAGCAGATAATTTGGCATTGCTGCATGCCTTAACCCACGCTCAGCCGTGGGACATCTTGGTTGTAGATACCCAAGGTTACACCAATTGTGCTGTGGCGGGTGACTTGGTTTTAGGAATGGCGAAAAATTCCGGTGTGAAGGGTTTTGTCACAGATGGATGTGTGCGTGATATCGCTGGTATAAGAAAATTAGAAATGCCTGTTTGGGCCATGGGTGTTACCCCTAATTCGCCACACCGAAGGGGTCCTGGTCATGTAGGCGGACACGTTGTTGGGTTCGACCATTAGAAGCGGCGATATTTTGCTGGCTGATGAAGATGGTGTTGTTGTAATCCCTGCCAACCGTGCCGCCGAAATCGTGAAAAAAGTCCATGAAATTGCGCAGGCAGAACAAATTGTCGAGGCAAAAGTACATGCGGGCATGTCACAGCCTGAATTTTTACAAAAGCCATGAAAAACGCAATAAAATTTCAAAATTTTTAATCTTTTGAAAATTTTTTTGACCAATGGGGTGGTCAAGACCTTGACGGCCTGCCCCTTTGAGTTGTTAGCTCGAATAAGCTGCACTAACGTAGCTGCATAATCAATTGCACCAAATGGTGCGCATTCCGTAGATACTTGGGAGGTATCACATGAAGAATATGTTTACCAAAACAACAGCTATTGCTGCCATGTTGGTCGCTGGTTTTGCTGTTGGTACACCCGACGCAGAAGCCAAGAAGGTTCGCTGGAAAATGCACAGTGCGTTCGGTAAGAACGTTGCTGTGATTGGTCCACCACCGCACCGCATTGCCGACATGGTCAATCGTATGTCTGGTGGTGACTTTGATATTAAAGTCTTTGAACCAGGTGCCCTTGCTGGTGGTTATGCTTATTATGACCCCGTAAGCCAAGGTGGTTTTGAAGCTGCTTGGGGTACACCAGGTGCAAACCAGGGTAAGAACTCTGCATTTGCTTTTGCGTCAACATGGCCGTTTGGACCTGGCGCGCTCGAATTCAACGCATGGATGATGGATGCCGGTGGTGAAGCAATGGTTCGTGATTTTTATGCGCGTGATGGCATTCACTACATGTATTGCGGTATGATTCCACCAGAAACATCAGGTTGGTTCCGTACTGAAATCACAAGCCTAGACCAGTTAAAAGGCCTTAAGATGCGCTTCTTTGGTATGGGTGCTATGGTGATGCAGAAATTTGGTGTATCAACACAGCAGCTTGCAGGTGGCGACATTTATCCAGCCCTGGAACTGGGAACTATTGATGCGACTGAGTTCTCAATGCCAGCAATCGACCGCACACTTGGCTTCCACCAAATTGCGAAATTCAACTACTTCCCTGGTTGGCACCAACAGTCTACCACCAACGAAATATTGGTGAACAAAGCAAAGTTCGATGCTTTACCTGATGATAAGCGCGCCATGCTAGAAGTGGCTTGTAAGGCAAACATTCCTTATATGCTTGCAAATGGTGAATCTATGCAGGCTAAAGCTATGCTCGCAAATGAAAAAGACGGTGTGAAAAATGTCCGTTGGTCACAAGAAGTACTCGATACCATTGAAGGTAAGTGGAAAGAAGTGTTGGCAGATGAGCGTGCAAAAAATGCTGATGTTGCTGCAATGATGGACTCTTTTGAGGCTTTCTCAAAAGAATACCGTGTATGGGCTGACATGGGTTATTTGAAATAATCCACGACAAGCTTTGCAAACGTACTGCGGCCCCCTTAGGGCCGCAGTTTTTGTACCTTACGTGAACACATAAAATGACTTGTTGCGTGGATTTTTCAAATCATAATAAAAATTGAGGGGAAGGCATGGAAGCGTTATTAAAACTTGCAGATGGTTTCGACCGTTTTAGTTCTTGGATAGGTAGAATGGTTGGTTGGTTAATGCTGCCACTAATTTTTACCATCATGTTCGATGTGATTACTCGCAAAATTGATGCCACTAGGCTTTATTTTGCTGAATGGACAGCTCAGGGATTTTATTCTGTCTCAACCATTCTCCAAGATTTACAATGGCACTACCATGCGATCATTCTTATGCTTACCTTCGGTTTTGGGTATATGGCAAACGCTCATGTCCGCGTTGACATTTTTCGTGAACAAATGGGTAGAAGAACACAAGGTTGGATGGAATTTTGGATGCTCATCATCATGGGTATTCCCTTTCTTTTTGTCTTGTTGTCGTTCTCGTGGGATTTGATGTCGCTGGCTTATCATCAAGGTGAAGGGTCTGAGTCTATGACAGGCATCAACCAACGCTGGATAATAAAGAATGTGATGTGGGTAGGCTTTGCAATTTTATTTATCGCTGTCTTGGCTACAATCTCTCGTTTATGGGTCATGCTCAAGGGATCTGGTGAAATTTCTGAGAGAGCTGCACGCAGCTTATCAATCTTCCCCAACGATGAAGAACTTGCTGAAGCACGCCGTGTAGCTGAAGAACTTATCCGTAAGGAAGCAGAGGCCGCAAAGAATAAAAATACGAGCATGGGAGCCTAAAAATGGAAGCTTTTTACGATCATATGTATGATTATGTTGGGGCTTATATGTTCCTAACATTAGCTTTGATGTTGTTTACGGGTATGCCCGTTGGCTTCGCATTAGGTGGTGTTTCCACATTATTTGCGTTCTTTTCTGTGTATTACCTTGAAGCACTTGATTTTGCCGTATTCTTCCAAGTTATACAAAGAGTTTGGGGGGGTGATGGAGCCTCAGGTGCCGTCCAAAACCCAATTCTGGTTGCAATCCCTTGCTTTGTATTCATGGGCACCATGTTGGAAAAATCAAAAGTTGCCGATGAACTTCTCTATATCTTGCAGGTTATGTTGCGACGTGTCCCTGGTGGCCTTGCTCTATCAGTTACCGTTATGGGAACCATCATGGCTGCTACCACTGGAATTATTGGTGCGTCCGTTGTGATGATTACCCTCCTCGCGCTTCCAACAATGTTGGCAAGGGGATATCATCCTTCTTTGGCAACGGGGACAATTGCAGCATCAGCAACACTTGGTATCCTTATTCCACCGTCCATCATGTTGGTGATCATGGCCAACCTTTTGGCTGTGTCTGTTGGAAATCTTTTCATTGGTGCAATTATACCTGGCTTGCTGCTATCAGGCCTTTATTTTGTGTATATCTTATGTGTGGCATCAATTAACCCGAAAATGGCGCCAGCGCTTTCTGAAGATTCCATTCAATTGGAGCCTACCAGCAAAGGACACACGCTCGCATTTGCAGGTATGGTTCTTGTTGCCATCATCATTGCTTGGGGTGGCCCAAAGTTGGGTATGTCTGACAATATAAACTGGCCATTGTTGGCATTCTTGGTTGTTTTTGTATCCGCTATGGTCATTGGAAAGTCCGAGGGCAACACTCTTTTGGGTGGTATCCTAAAAGGTTTTGTACCGCCTATCTTCCTGATAGTGATGGTTCTTGGATCTATCTTTGCTGGCTGGGCAACCCCAACAGAAGCGGCGGGTGTGGGCGCATTTGGCTCTTTGGTTTTGGCGTGGGTGAACGGCACCCTAAACAAGGATGTTTTATCAGCAGTATGCCATAGAACCTCCTTAACGGTGGCGATGATCTTCTTCATTTTTGTCGGCGCAACCGCCTTCTCAACCATTTTTAGAAACGTGTATGGTGAAGATCTCATTATTGAATTCATTGAGTACCTAGAACTCGGACCATGGCCTTTGTTGATCATGCTGATGGTTACAATTTTCTTACTTGGGTTTTTCTTTGATTTCCTTGAAATCACCCTGATCATTTTGCCTGTTTTTGATCCTATCATCAGAACCATGGCCGTTGAATTCGCTCCGCATTTGGGGTTGGAGGATCCAACAAACCAAGCGATGCGAGAATATGTTGAGGCACAGGTGATATATTGGTTTGCAATTTTGGTTGCTGTGAACCTGCAGACATCTTTCCTCACGCCACCATTCGGCTTCGCCCTCTTTTACATGAAGGGTGTGGCTCCCTCTGGTGTCAAAATGCAAGATATCTATAAAGGCATCATTCCTTTTGTTTGCCTTCAAGTTGTCGGCATTATACTGGTCCTTCTGTTCCCAGATTTGGCGTTATGGTTGCCTGAACAAGTATTTGGACGATAAACATAGGGGCCTCTTGGTTTAAATTTAACCAAGGGGCCCTCTTCACGACATGGTTCACAAACAAATACTGCTTATCTTTGCAGTCTCCACCTAAACACATTCAACGCTACATGGAGAAAAATTATGCTTCTTGATATAAGAACTTATGAATGCCATCCAGGAACTATCAACGAACACCTCGCTTTGTACGAGCAAATTGGTAAAACCCCGCAGATGCGTCATTTAGGTATTCCTCTTCTTTATGCGAAGACAGAAACAGGTAACCCAAACGTGTATGTTCATATTTGGGTTTATGAAAGTGCAGGCGATCGTGAGGCAAAGCGAGCTGCAATGTGGAAAGATCCAGAATGGATTGCCTACACAAAGGCTTCTAAAGAACTGGGTGCCTTGAAATCACAAAAGAATGAATTGGTCACTCCTGTGGATTTTATGCCAATGCCGGTACAAAACCACTGATAAAATCAAATTAAAATAGTGAGTTACAATTTTTGTTGATCCATAACGCTCACATTTTGTTAATTCTTGCCACCCTTGGTTGGGGTGGCAATGCTATAGCCGGTCGTTTGGCAGAGGGACATATATCACCAATGGTATTGGTGTTTGTCCGATGGTCAGTGGTGCTCATCATTGCATTGATTGTACGTCACAGACAGATGAGAGAGGCTTGGCCTATTATCAAACAACACGCAAAATGGGTCATACCCATGGCGTTAATTGGATTCACCGGCTTTAATTCTCTTTTTTACTTCGCGGCACAAAAGACAACTGCTATTAACCTTGGTCTTATTCAATGTGCCATGCCAATTTATATCATGATTGGTTCAGCATTAGCCTTCAAAGAACATGTCACCCTCCTCCAAGCCTTTGGGGTTTTTCTTTCTCTTCTTGGTGTTGGATTGGTGCTGAGTGAAGGTGACTTGGAAACCCTTCAAGACATCCAGTTCAACCCTGGAGACCTTATCATGTTGGCGGCATGCATGTTTTATGCAGCCTATGCAGTTGGCTTACGCACCAGGCCAAAAAAAATAGATGATATCACATTGATGGGTTATTTCGCAGCGGTTGCTTGGGTAGGTTCAATTCCCTTCATGCTGCTTGAACCTCTTTGGCAAACGCCACAATTGTGGCCCTCTGGTCTCATGGGGTTTGCATTGATTGCTTATGTCGCAATTGTTCCCTCTTTTATGTCGCAAATTTTGTTCATGCGGGGTGTGTCGATTATTGGATCAAACAAAGCTGGCATATATGGTAACTTGGTTCCTATATACGCGGCTATCCTTGGCGTCATGCTGTTATCAGAAACATTTCAATTGTATCATTTTTGGGCAACCATTCTTGCAGCAGTTGGTATTTATCTTGTTACAATCAAAAATATAACCTTTTATTTTCCGCCACGTGCAAAATAGATTTTTAAACCCCTAACAAGCGAACCTAAAAATATAGCACCGTAAAAGAAGACCGCAAAAGTAAACATTGTTCTTGCCCACTGCGCGAAACTATCCGTGATGAATATAAAGGCCACACCAGATGCTACCAACATAAGCGTCGCAATGATGAGAGCTGTGATCGTTTTTCCAACCAATTTCTCCCAATCCCAGTCTTGTCCACCAGTCAACATCGTTACATCCATTTTTTTATTGCGAATGAATCAGAAATCCCACAACATTTACAACGATTTGTTGTCAAAGCAATTCCTGTCTGATGAGGGGTTATCATGTATCACACCAAACTATCCAGTGACGAAATTGAGCATTACCATGAATACGGTTATGTTGTACCGTCTTTCACCCTTGCACCTGAGGTACTTAACCGTATGAGGGAAGCATTTGTTCAGATGCAAGAACAGAATCCTCATTTATCATCAAACAATATGCTATGCCCACATCTTGAGCATGCGGGTGTCCAAAATTTAAAAGGGGATAAAGTTTGGCTTGAGTTTGCATCATTACCAGAAATTTGTGATATGGTGGCACAACTCATCGGACCAGATTTTTTATTATGGGGGACAACCTTATTTGGAAAACCAGCGCGTACTGGTAAGGAAGTTCCCATGCATCAAGATGGTGAATATTGGCCTATTCGTCCTCTAGCAACATGTTCTGCATGGATCGCATTGGATGATACTGATGAGGAAAATGGTTGTTTGGAAGTTATCCCTGGCTCTCATAAAAACAAGCAACTGCTGAAACACAAACAAGACGATGGCGATCATTTGGTGCTCAATCAGGTCCTACTTGACCATGAATACAATGAAGAAGATCGCAAACCAATACGACTGAAGGCAGGACAAGTTTCATTTCACGATGTCTACCTTGCACATGGTTCTAAACCAAACCATTCCGATCGCCGTCGCGCCGGTTTTGTTTGTCGCTATATGCCCATGACGTCCCATTTTGACCATGAGCTTGGTAAAAGTTTTCAAAAGAAAACCGGCGTTGTTGACTTTGCCACAAGACGGGTAATTAAGATGCGTGGGGAAGATATATGTGGTAAAAACAACTTTTTAATAGGAACATAGTATCTACATAAGTGTGATAGGATCACCCACATGAACCTCACCGCCTTCAATGATGCGGCAATTCAATCCTGATCTATTGTATAGAGGCAAATGAACGGGTTTTCCTAATAACTCTTGAAGGTAGGCGCATGGGAAATTGAGTCTGCCACCCTCTATAACAGCTTTACCCATACGAAACCTTTTGCCGACTAGGTAATTCAAAGGGACATTTTTCGTGGTGATATTCCTTCTATGTTCATGCGGTTCCAATGTTATGGGGCCGCGCTGAAGCGGTGGTTGGTTTTCATTCAAGGCGTCAAGGACCTCTTGTTCAATCAACGTTAGCTCCCTGATGTCAGGTTTATCAGAATAGGTTCCTGTTCCCAAAAAGTAGCGATCGCCTTCGATGCCACGCCCTGCAACAAGGTTGGCTTGGCTGAGGCCAATCATGTCTTCTGAGCCTTTAGGGCAAATATGAATATGGGTCACCAAACCATTTTCAAAAATCATCAGCTCTTCTCCCAAGACATAACAAAATAAATATGACGCATAGATAAAGGCTTGGCTAGCTGAAGAATTCTGCATAATCTGACATAAAATATTGAGAAGGTTTCTAATGCTGACATTTACCATTCCTCAAAACGAAGAATTTATAGAAATTCAAGAACAACCTATTCGTTTGATCATAGCAGGCTGGACAGGTCGCGATGCAGACAAAGTCCAAGAGCATATCGAAGAGTTAGCTGCTATTGGTGTCCCTAAACCTTCCACAGTTCCTGTTTTTTATCAGGTTTCCGCATCTCGGTTAACACAATCTGAGAATATTCAGGTGGTTGGTAACGGCGAAAGTGGCGAAGTAGAATTCGTTTTGGCAAACATTGGCGGGGATATCTATGTTGGATTGGGATCTGATCATACAGACAGAGATGCTGAAGTTCATGGCATTACGCTTGCAAAACAAATGTGTGACAAACCCATATCTCACGAACTTTGGGCGCTAAATGATGTTTTAGCGCATTGGGATCATATTGAGTTGGAAGCACGAATTCGCATTCATCAAGAACAGCATATTTATCAAAAAGGATCAGTGGCGGATATGCTTCACCCTGTTGATTTGTTAAACAAACTCGCGGCAAGTCGACATGGAGAACCACTTCAACCCGGTGAATGGATGATGTGTGGAACCTTACCAGCTATAGGCGGAATCAAGCCTGCCCATCATTTTTCTATGCGCTTACACGACCCTGTACGCAACAGGAGTATTTTCAAAGAATATAGCATCACCAATCTAGATATTAATGGATAATAAGGGAACGCTTTATGAAATATTTTTCACTCGCTGATAGAGGAAAACTTGCCTACGAGCTAACGGTACCTTCTCATGAGGACGGTATGACCTTTGTGTTTATCAATGCACTAACAGGTCATATGAGCGCATGGCACAATGAGACCATTACAGGGCAGTTACAAGCTGCTGGACATGGCACGTTATGTTACAACTTTCGAGGTCAGGAATTCAGCAGTTACTCTGGTCCCGAAGATGTTACCCCCCAAACCATTACCAATGATGTCATTGAATTGCTTCAAGGTTTGCAGCCTCCAAAGCCTATTCTTGTTGGCTTATCAATTGGTGGCTTATTCGCCGCTCAGGCTCATTTGTCGGGTATAAATTGTGAAGCCTTGGTATTCATCAACACCTTACGCAAACCTGGTGTTCGTTTGGACTGGATTAACAAAGCCATGGTCGCTGCCGCAACTATTGGCGGTAGCCAGCTTGTCATGGAGATGAACCTACCCCACTTGGTCAACCCAGATTTTGTTGAAGCTGCATGGCCTAATGCTCAATTTGAGAATTATACCCCTGGCAATCCTGAAGATGGCTTATATCAATTACTTGCACAATCACCACAGGCAGATTGGAATGTGATGTATGAGGATATTACGGCACCAGTTTTATCCATTACAGGGGTGCATGATCATGTTTTTCGTCGAGAAGATGACGTTGCGCAATTGGCATCACGTATTGCAAACCATAAAGAAATTCAAATGAACAATGCTGGGCATTTGGTTCCTATGGAACGCCCTGAAGAATTTAGCTCAATCTTATTGGATTATGCACAAATGCTTTGAATATTTTACGATAAGATGGCATCTTATGGGTCCACTAGTATCATAATGTTTCTGCAGTAGACTGTACCCAAGCCTATCAAGTTATGCATTATTTACATAGCAGTGATGTATTTTTTTCTATGGGCAATCTATTTAATAACCCTCTACGGTGATAATGTTGCGAATGTAGCGGCTAAATAAAGAGAGTTTTTGCTTGTATGGTTGAGGATTCCCAAGGGCAGGTTGTTGATAACAACGCCTCAAAAAAATTTGTACGTCTCATTTTTTTACTTATCATTCCTCTTATTGTGATCTGGTTAGCACTTTCCTTTTATTTTTCCGGAGGAAGATTTGTTTCAACACAAAATGCTTATGTTAAAGTTCCTATTATAAATATACGTGCACAAATTGACGGTCGCATATCACAAACACATGTAAAAGATCATGTCGCAGTGGAAAAAAATCAATTTCTTATTACGCAAGATTCACAGCTCTTAGAAGCGCAGCAGAGAGCGAAGCAAGCGCAATTGGATAAGATTAGGGTAAATATAAGAACACAAATAGCTCAGTTACGTGAAGCTGAAGTAAATATTTTACGCGCACAGGAAGAATTGAAAATGGCGCGAAATATCCTCAAAGGCCTTGGGGATGAGTGGCAACTTAAGCGAGATATATCTGCAAACAAGGTTAGACAACTTGAGGCTGAATACAATCGGTTAAAACAGCTTGTGACAAAAGGTGCTGGCGCAAAATCACACCTGGAAAGCGTTGAATTTGAATTAAAAACGGCACGCATTGAAGCACAGAAAACGGAACTCAGGCATGATATTGATGTCATGGAGCACAAAGTAACGCTGGCACAAAGAGAAATCATTTCTAGAGAAGCTCAGAAAGCAACATTAGAGGCCAGCTTAGGAGGTGTGAGGTACGAAACAATTAATCAACATCCTGACATTCAGAAAGTGTTTGCAGAAATAGATCAATTACAGCAAGACATCACCAATAGTAAAATCAGGGCACCAGACAATGGCATTGTAGCTCGAATGCATTTGGAACCAGGTGAATATCTGGAGCAAGGGGATGTCGTCATGGCTATCGTTCAAACACAAGATGCTTGGATCGAAGCAAACCTCAAAGAGACAGATCTCACACAAATTCGCCCAGGCCAACCCGTTGAAATGATCGCGGACACATTTCCAAATCAGGTATTTAGTGGCGTTGTTGAGAGTATTTCAGCATCAACAGGTTCTGAATTTGCAGTCATTCCACCTCAAAATGCATCAGGCAATTGGGTTAAGGTTGTTCAACGACTTCCCGTCAAAATTTCTATAACAGATGCTAAAGGAAAATCTTTGCTACGTGCAGGGATGTCAATTTCAGTAAGAATAGACACAGGGAAATACAGAGACGCACCTTCTTGGATCTCTCCCTTTTTGTTGCCAAAGTCTATTTTTGGGTAATTAGCAACTGTGAATACGCCAACATTTACAAAATTTCAAAGTTGGATGCTGCTGCTTACTTGCACATTTGTGACCACGCTTTATGCAATGGCAGTTACCATTGCATCCATTGCGCTTCCAGATATGCGTGGCGCCATGGCTGCTACGCAAGATCAAATTACCTGGACCATCACCGGTAATATTGTAGCAACCGCCGTGGCTACACCTTTAGCAGGATGGTTGGCAGGACATATACAACCAAGGGTAATTTTATTATTTTCCGTTACTGGATTTATAGGGACATCCATTCTTTGTGGACTTTCACAAAGTCTTGAACAAATCGTTATTTTTCGCGTTCTTCAAGGTATATTTGGAGCCCCACTTGTTCCCCTACCTCAAGCCTTGGTTTTGACGTTCTTTCCTCCCGAGAAAAGATCTATGGCTATGTCTGTGTATGGCATGGGGGTCATTTTAGGTCCAATTATAGCCCCTACCCTCGGCGGTTATTTGGGCGAGGAGTTTGGTTGGCGCTGGATCTTTTTCACATTGGTACCCTTTGGATTGTCCGCACTTATTTTGGTTTATTTGGTGGTGCCAAAATCACTTCCACGCGTGGCAAGAGGATTTGATGTCATAGGTTTTCTGGCTCTGGCAACAGCGGTTGCAAGTTTTCAATTATTATTTGACAGAGGTGAACGGAATAGTTGGTTTGATAGCATCGAAACATGGATCGAGATTAGCTTAGGCTTCATGGGGTTATATATATTTGTCGTCCATTCTCTCACCACCTCTAAGCCTTTTGTAGACTTACGAATTTTTGCCGATAGAAATTATGCATTGGGCCTTTTTTTGGTTTTTGTATTTGGGATGCTAAATTTTGCGCCCATGGTTTTGTTTCCGCCGCTCATGCAAGAGCTACGTGGCTATCCCTCCTCTGTGATTGGTATTCTTATGGGCGCGCGTGGTGTTGGCACCTTCCTTGGATTTATGATCATGGCTTTTGCAGGCAGAGTGGACCCCCGCATCCCACTCTTCA
The DNA here is from genome assembly GCA_038131935.1 of Alphaproteobacteria bacterium. GTDB lineage: Bacteria > Pseudomonadota > Alphaproteobacteria > UBA8317 > UBA8317 > UBA8317. Next base: position 65,850 of record JAYPQH010000032.1, read on the forward strand.
TAGGTTTTGTTTTGCAAGGTATCGCAGGATGGGAAATGTCCCAATTTTCTATCAACATGACAACTTTTGATGTTTTCTGGACAAGTGCCCTTCAAGGGTTAGGCGTTGGACTATGTTGGGTACCTATTGCTGTGGTCACATTTTCCACATTGAACAATCAATTTTTATCCGAAGGAACAGCCTTGTTTCATTTGGTCAGAAATTTTGCATCTAGTCTTTACATCTCTGTCTCCGTTGCCGTTGTCCTACGCATGGGGGCTGTTAACTATACTGACATCGTCAACCGTATAGATATCACTGGACCTGGCTTTATGCATCAACAAGGATTGTACCAATGGGGCTCTAATACCGTGGCTGGAACCATGGGGCTAAGTCGAGAAATCTACAGACAATCTATGATGATTGGGTACATAGATTCATTCTTTTTGTTCTCCATGATAAGCTTCGCAGCACTTTTAGGTTTGTTCTTTATTAAGCCTAAAAAGTCTTAACGTTCCTCGTTATTCTTTTCGCGTTTTTCAAGCATAATTAAATACAACGCACCTAAAACCGCACAAAGAGCAAAATAATCAAATAATGTGGGCTGCGTACCAAATATCAATGCATCAGCAAAAACACCCATTAAAGGAACAGCGATAATACCCATGGTGGAAACGACAACTGGTAAGGTTGTCACAATATAAAAATATGCAAGATAGCAGAGAATGGCTGTAAAGGTCATATTGAACAAGACAGCTAAAGCTGGATACAAAGTTACTGTTCCAAGGTTCTGAACATCCCAAAAATTGCTATGGGTAATATTGGTATAACACCTATGAGGTGCTGCCAGCCAAGCATCACGACAACAGGCATCGTAAATTGACTATATTTGGTTAGCGTTGTCCCCAATCCCCAAGAGATGGCGGCCCCTAAAATCAAAAGAGGGCCAAGAAAACTATTTCCTAAAGTAATACCTTCGGCAAAAAACAAAAATGCCATGCCACTCATACCAAGCGCCAATCCTGCCATTGCTCTCTTGGTTATCCCTTCTCCCATAAGATAAATACCCGCAAGGCTTGCCCAGAGTGGCATTGTGTAGGCAAGAATTGCAGCGCGGCCAGAATTCATCGCATCTACGCCATACATCACCAACATATTCCAAATTGTCATATTCAACAAAGCACAGAAAATCAGCAAACGACGCTGGCCTTTGGGAACACTTAGGGAATATCCACGAAACCAAGCAATCAGAAACAATCCTACAACACCCGATGTAGAAGCGCAGGATCGGAAAACCCAAGGCGGTATCTCACTGAGCCCAACTTTCATGATAGGCCAGTTAAATCCCCAAATAATGGTGATAAAACCCATAAGCAAGAGAGCAGAAATGGGGACCTTTTGTTGGGCTCGAGTTCCTGCTCCTTGCTGGGCGTCAGGAGGCGGTCGCATGCATGACCGGCAATGCAGGCTCACCAAGATAGTTGGCAACCGCACCACCTATAGAAAGAAGCCTTGCATCCTCACCAGCAGGACACATGATTTGCAAACCAACGGGCAGGTTTGCGTTCACCAAGTGCTGAATAGGTGTGGTAACTGCACAAATACCATAGATATTTGCCGGCTGCGTATTCTGTGAAGGAATGAGCGCACGCTGTAGTTGGGATGCTTGATTGACTTCTTCAATTGGCATCGGAAGACATACGCAAGTTGGCGATATCCAAGCGTCAATGCCAACGAACCGTTCAAAGGCCAACCTCTTTAACTCGCGATGGCGCTGCAGTGACTCGGCATGGGTCACGGCATCGACGTCCAACCCAAACGCAGCACGCGATGCACTCACTGGATCCATAACAGATTGGTTTTCAACAAAGCGAGAGCGGCCCAACCCTGTGATGAATTCGGGTGCAACAATCTCACGAAATAGCTTCGCTCTCTCTGATAGTTCTGGGGCCTGCATTTCAACAAATTCAACACCCGCTTGCGTGAGCAAGTCTAACGCCTTGTCATAACTTGCCTGGACATCAGGTTCTATATTTTCAAAAAATGTTGAGGTGGGAAGACCAAACTTGAGGCCTGACAATTTTGGTGGTTGTGGAATAGAATAACCTTCAAGCACTTCAAAAACCAAAGCCGCATCAGCTGCATTCCGACATAGAGGCCCTATGGTATCCAAGGTGGGTGATAGCGGAAAGACACCAGACGTTGGCCACATACCAACTGTAGTCTTATGTCCAAACAGTCCACAAAAAGCCGCGGGAATGCGCACTGATCCACCCGTATCAGAGCCAATAGCAAAGCCAACCAATCCAGCAGCAGTAGCAGCTGCTGACCCACTTGACGAACCACCAGGTACCCTAAAGACATCTAGATCATGGGGATTTCTTGGTGTTCCACGGACAGAGTTCACACCAGTTGCACCAAATGCATATTCTACAGTTTTTGTTTTGCCCAAAATTACCGCACCGGCTGCCTTTAACTTTTGAATAAAGGGTCCTTCTTGTCCCGTTGCATCTGCGCTATCTATTTTGGATCCATTTGTTGTAGGCATACCTTCAACTGCAAAGATATCCTTCACCCCTACTGGAACCCCCATAAGAGGACCAAGATAAACACCAGCATCGCGCAGCTGGTCCATACTTTGCGCAACCTTTCGTGCGCGATCAGCATCAACAAATTGAAAACTTCCGATCTGATTATCCAATTGTTCTATACGTGCTAGGAAAGCCTCCGTTACTTCTAAAGAAGTCACCTCTCCGGACTTAAATTTCTTCGCAAATGTAGAAATACCACCATCGGCAAAAGGATCATTAGGAAGCGTCGTCATAAGCTGTCTCCATGTTTTGAATAAACAAGATTATCGATAAAGAACTTGGCAGAAAAAGAAACATTCTGCAAAGGTATTAGGAGATACCTACAATAAAAATATTTGTACCAATAAAGGAGAAGGAACCATGCCCTTATTAGGAAAAGGAATGTTACTCACCATGACGGAGGTACCCGATGCATGGGAACAAGAATTTAATGAATGGTATAACAGAGAACATACTGACGAACGAACACAATTGCCAGGGTTTTTGAGGTCTCGTCGGTATACCGCCGTTGGTGATACAGTTTCTCCCAAATATATGGCTTGGTATGAAACGCAAGAAGTAGATGACCTAAAAGCTCCTGGCTATCTTGAATTACTCTCGGATCAAACCGAATGGTCTAAACGTATTATGGGGCAATTTTCTTTGTTCCAACGATACACCCTCGAGGTAAGCATTGACAAAATATTTGGCTTTGCAGGTGCATTATCAATGTTACGCTTCACCCCACCCTCCTCGTCTGTGGCACGTGAAACATTACGCGCTCAAATAAATGTACTCTTAGACAAAGCTATAGCAGGCCATGGAATGGTTGGTGGCTGCTTGTTAGAAAATGATGTTGACGTGGCGCATGCCCCACTTGTTTTCCAAGGAAAAGATATACCTGAAGGCGACCATACCCAATGGATGGTTGTTGTTGAGGGCAACATCTGAAGCTTGTCAAATAGCTTTGTCAGCGTTCCAAGAGCTTAATGAATATGTGGACATGGAAGCTTTGCACTATCAATTCATGTTTGGAACAAGCCGTTAATGTTCACGACTCCATTGCTTTAACCAATCAAGACTTAATTCCGTGGGACCGTTGGGGCGATATTCAGCCCCAACAAAGGGCACAATATCTTCTTTTTCTATGAGTTCAAAAAGAAACGGAAAATTTAATTCTCCCTTCAATGGCTCACCCCTACCAGGCACTGCAGCAAATTGTATATGACCGATATATGACTTCATTTTGATGAGTTTATCACTAAGATGTCCAGACATCCTCTGGATATGATACAAATCAAACATCATTTTTGCTTCAGATCGGCTAAGCTCATCAAGAATGGCGCAGGCTTGCTCGGCAGTTTGCAGGAAGTAACCAGGTACGTCATACATATTTAAAGGCTCAATAAGAACCCCCATGCCTTCAATTTTGGCACGATCACAAGCTGTGTTTAAATTATCAATAAAGACCTGTTTTGCCTCCTCACCTTTGGCTATTCCTGCCATGACATGCACATTTTTGGCGCCTATTTTTGCACCATAATCAAAAGCATCTTCGATGGATTTCTGCGCGTCTTGTTCTCTTCCCAGAAGCGCACAAAGGCCATTTTCACCTTGTTGACGATCTCCCACCAGCGTATTCAGGCCCAACATGGGTAATTGTGTATCTTGCAAAGCTTTGAGAACATCTTGGCTTTTTTCTTCATAAGGCCAATGACATTCCACCGCTGAAAAACCTGCCTCATAAGCGGCATAAATTGCTTTTGGCAGAGGGAGATCTTGCCACAGAAAACCAAGGTTTGCAGAAAATTTCATTAACTACCACTCCACATTAAATTGTCTTACGACCAGCTGGACCTGTTCTTGGGAAAGTTGCGATATTTGTTTTCCATGAAGCAACAAAGCAAGATGCGCGGTCTCTTCCAACTCTTCCATCGCAAAGCAGGCGGCTTCCAAATCCTTGCCTGCAACCACAGGTCCATGATGGGCAAGCATCACAGCTGAGCGTTTTCCTGCTAAGCCTCTAATCGCCTGACCAATTTGATCGCTTCCGGGAAGCATAAAAGGAAGCAAGGTTACTTTTCCAAGTTTCATAATCGCATAAGGCGTTAATGGCGGAAGAAAACTCTCCTCATCTTCCACAGTCAGTAAAGATAACGCGACAGAATGTGTACTGTGCAAATGTACGACCGCACCCGTTTGAGTCCTTGTCTCATAAAAAGCTTGGTGTAGTGGCATTTCCTTGGTTGGTTTGTCACCAGAAATATGCTCTAAATTCTCGTTGAAAAGACTTAATTGCGCCGGATCAAGTCGACCAAATGATGATCCTGTTGGTGTGACCAACAACCCACCATCTTCGGTGCGCACTGAAATATTACCACTATTTCCTGACGTAAGGCCTCGATCAAACATCGACTTTGCAAAAAAACAAATATCTTCACGTAATTTTGTGTAGGCTTTTGTCATGACGTCAACAACTGCGAAGATTTCTCAAAGAAATTTGGCGCACCAAAATTTCCTGATTTTAGTGCCATAAACAGTCCCGTGTTTGTTTTTAATGCAGGCACCCCAGGATCAATCTCGGGGCCAATGGAAAATGATTTTATACCCAGAGCTGTCACAACAGCGCCAGAAGTTTCACCACCTGCAACGATAACTTTTGTAATCCCTGCGTCACAGAGCAATTTGGCACATTCACCAAAAAAATTCTCCAAGGTTTCCGATAATGGTGCTACACCATGGATATCTTGGCTTTGACGCACGTCTCCCGCTTCCGCAGAAGAATAGATTAGAGGCATGTCATCATCCTGCTCTAACACCCATTGAACCACGTCTGAGGGAGATAATGTATTGTCCATGACCAGCTTGGGATCAAGTTCAAAAAAAGCATGTGACTTTTTGTGAAATTCAACTTGTTGTAAGGTTGCAATGGAGCAAGAGCCAGACAACATCACGCTTTTACCTTCAATTCCTTGCCACGGAGCCGGAGTTTCATCAATTGCTCCTTGTTTCCGAAAGTTATCGGGAAGTCCTAAACCAATACCAGAGCCCCCTGTAATGAAGACTTCTTGCGCACAAGCTTGTCCTAAGACATGAAGATCACGATCAGAAACAGCATCAACAACAAAAAATGTTTTTTGTTTGACTTGTTCCAATTGGCGACGAACATATTCAACACCTTTAGAAACTGTACTGAAAGGAATATGCTCCACCATGGTGGCTGTTTGGTGCCTCAACCAACGGCGAATATCTGCATCTGTCATTGGGTTTATGGGGTGATTCTGCATGCCCGATTCATGTAACAATCGATCATTTACAAACAAATGCCCTTGGAAAACAGTACGACCAGTACCAGGAAATGCGGGGCAAAAAATGACGGATCTAGCCCCCAAATAATCGGCTATAGCATCTGACACTGGTCCTATATTCCCCAGTTCTGTTGAGTCAAAGGTAGAACAATATTTAAAGAAAAATTGCGTGCATCCCTGATCTTTGAGCCATTTCAAAGCCTCCAGTGATTGCGCGATGGCCTCGCTTGCAGGAAGTGCACGAGACTTGAGTGCAACGATACCGGCATCAACTTCCTTATCTGCTGGCCCTGTGGGTACACCACAATATTGTGTTACACGCATCCCACCTTTTGCCAACGTGTTGGCAAGATCACTAGATCCCGTAAAATCATCCCCAATGCACCCAAGAAGCATGGTCCCCCCAAAACGCGAAAATCAAATATCCGACACAATCTGCATGATGATACATGATAAAACAATCAATAATCATTACCCATGGCATGAATAACTTCTGTGTGACACCAACAGCCTGAGCAAATGTCCATCGTTTATATGATCAGTTATATGTTTCAATATTTGCAAAAATGAAAACCTATTGTCGCTAAGACCATGACCGTATGAAGCTTGCAAATTTTATATCTTAGTGCACAGTGTTAAGGTGTGACAGTTTAGGATTTGAAGATGAGCCAGATTTCTTTCCCGCCTCATGAGAGTGACCAAGTAACTTTAAAAAATTGGCGTACATCACCCCACAACCATTGGGCTTTCCATCATGTTAGAGAGATTGTACCCACCGCGCCAATTTATAACGCGCCAACCCTATCAACACCATTAGATGCGCTAAATTCCACCATTGACCTAAGTTCTTTGGAACGCCTCAAAGCACCATTAGATGCAGATGCTGTCGTGGTTACAAAATCAGGTAAAATTGTTCATGAATGGTATGCACGAGGTATGAGCCCTCGAACACCTCATATATTGATGTCTGTATCAAAATCCCTCACTGGGCTTTTGGCAGGAGCGCTCATTGCCCATAATATTTTGAATGAAGATGATAAAGTAACGAAGTTTATACCAGAAGTTGATGACACAGCATTTCACGGTGCAAGCATTCGCGACCTTCTCGATATGCGCGTCGGCATAGAATTCGATGAAGACTATTTGGCTACATCAGGACCCATCATAGATTATCGATATGCCGCAAATTGGAATCCAATTCCTCAAGGCATAAATCCTTATGATTTAAGATCATTCATGACAACATTGCGATCAGGAAGCAGAAAACATGGTGGTTCGTTCCAATATGTTTCACCATGCACAGATCTACTTGCTTGGGTTTGTGAGCGCGCATCACAAACACGCTTCCCAGACCTCTTTTCTGAATATATCTTCAAGCCTATGGGAGCTGAATTTGATGGTTACGTCACAGTTGACCGCATTGGAGGTTCAAGAGCAGCAGGCGGAATTTGCATCACGGCAAGAGATCTCGCGCGTATAGGTATATTGTTGTTACGCAAAGGCCACATGAACGGGCATCAAATTCTTCCAGAACATTGGCTTCATGACATTATGCATGGTGGTGATCAAGACGCTTGGGTAACGGGCAGTTTTTATGACTATTTTGAAGAAAAAAACATGCATTATCGGTCATTCTGGTATGTCCATCGCGGTGATTATCCCCTCATTCATGGCTTTGGCATTCATGGACAATATTTATTTGTCGATCCCCTTAGAGAGATTTCTATTGCATGGTTTTCCAGTCAACCAGATCCCTTGGATGCAAGCAAAACCAATAGACTTATCAATGCTGTTAATGAATTCAGAGAGGGATGTGCTTCAAGTTTATGAACATTCTTTGGCCAACATCATTCGTAATTCCTGGGAATCTTCCATCATCACACCAGTGAATAATGCAAAGCAATCCAGTGCTTGAGCAATGAATAATTCGTAACCAGATAAAAATTCAGCATTGGATTGCAACAATCTAGCACGAAACTCTGTTTCCACGGGCGTGTAAACAGCATCAAAACCCCAAGAGACCCCAGGTATGTAACCATCGGGAAGAGGGGTTGTTCCACAAACGCCATCCATTCCTAGGGGTGTAGCATTTACCAACCCATCATAATCAAAGTCCCAAGGATCATCCTCACAACAATAGGCTGTTTGGGGGTACAAAATGTTTATATCTTTTGCGAGTGAAGAGGAATTTTTCTGGTTTTTGTCATAGATATAAAGCTGACCATGATTTTGTTGGTGAATTAATGATGCCAAGGCCATACCAATCGCCCTGCCCACACCTCCTCCACCTAAGAGAAGAACACGACCAGGCGTTTGGGTCCATTTGGTGGTAAAAGCACGCAAAAAACCTGTGTGATCTGTATTGTAACCCAACAACTCACCGTCAGCGTCATGAACCACTGTGTTTACAGCCCCTATTGATTGAACTTCAGCTGTTGCAGGTGTGACGATATCTAAAACCTTGGTTTTGTATGGCTGGGTGATGTTAACGCCGACAAATTTTCCCCGTACACGCTGTTGTATGATCTCTAGCCATGATAGGCTTAATTGCTTTGGTATCAGCAAATCATAAGATACATCTAAACCAGCCAATCGCCCCAGCAGCTTGTGCAAGGCTGGGGAATGTGAAGAGGCAATATTGTCCCCAATCAAACCAAGCTGAATAGTCATCATTATTTTTTGCTATTCTGGGTAGCACGCCATTGATCAATGAGCTCCTGCTGGCGCGTCACCATACCCTCACAATTCTGGACCTCTCCTGTCCAAAATGTGACCAATTTGTCTATATTGTTACGGTCGGAAAAAATCTTTTTCTCATAACCTTTGATCATATCTTCCATCTGTTGATTCACCTGGGCCATCGCTTCAGACGAGCCAAGTCCGGATTCAATAGCGAGGATTGACGCAGCAACAGCTGATCCACGCGCAAGTTTTACCAACAAGGCTGAAGCATCAACGTCATCCATCGCTTTGTACATATCAGACAAAAAACGATAACTTACCGCACAACGCGTAAACGCCTCTTGCTCAGTTATCTCAACCACCGAAGGAACTTCTCGTTGCTGGGCGTTACCTTCACCAGCAATAACACCTTGCATGGCGACCACCAACAAAATCACTATAGTTCTGAACACGTCATTTCTCCCCCACCAAACGAAATATATCTACACATGATGTAGAAAGTTTGACCACCCCTTTCAGACAGTCGATTTGCGTTTTGGGTCAGATAACATGAGCAGGGTAAAACCAACCATGATAGGCATTAGCGCCAGTAAATTTAGGGCCGCATCAAAACCACCCAAGAAATCCTCCGCAATACCAAGAGGTATAGGTCCTACGGAGGCACCAACTACGCCAATTGTTTGCCCGACACCCTGGATAGAGCCAAGATGCTCTCTTCCAAAGTAACGCGCCCACATAAAGCCAAAAAATGTCATGTTTGCAGCGGTGTTGATACCAAAACAAATAGCGTAGGCAAAACAAATCCATTCACTGCTCAAGCGACCTACCAAAAAAAGTGATCCAGCGAGTAGAAACATGGAAGCAGAAAAAATAAACCTAGGGTCTGTCTTATCCAGAATACGGCCAATGACAGGCATCGCAAATACCATGGTTAACGCAGAAACAGAGAACATTGCTGCCGCGAATTCTGCTGATAAGCCTTGCTGCTCAAAGATAGATACTTGATAGAAAAACAATGTTGTTACGAGCATGGCAGGGGTAAACAAGCCTGCAGCAATCAACCAGAATGTTTGTGTCTTCATCGCCTCAGATAGCGTAAAACCTGATGATGACTTCCCGTTCTTCCCGTCAACGTCAGGGGATATACCATCAGGATAAAGACCAACTTTTTCAGGCTTATCAACCACAAACAGGAAGATTAATGGAATCATAACGATCCAGGTCATCACACCCAAGACAAACCAAGCCTCACGCCAGCCTAAAAGATTTATGAGATATTGAGATAAAATAGGGTGAATCGCAATTGAAGCTGAAAATCCAAGCATCATGATGCTCATTGCGGTTCCCCGCCGTGCAGAAAACCATTGTCCAACAAGCGTACTTGAGGTGAGCATCATGGAGCCTTGCCCAAAAAAACGTAACCCCATAAAGCCCACAGACAACATGAGAAGATTTACCGTTGCCCCAAAAAAGAAGCAAAAGATGCCCAATATGCCCACAACGCAGATCATTACAAATTGGGCCCCAAATCGGTCCACCAACTTCCCCATGTAAGAGAGAAAGAAAGCTGCGAAGAGAGTGGCTAGGGAATAAGCTGTTGCAACTTCAGTTTTGGTTAAACCCAAATCTGCAGCGATGAGCGGCACAAATACTGAAAACGTATGTGATTGCCCCGGTCCTGAGAAAAACATTGAAAGCGTTGCGATTGCGAGGATAATCCAACCATAAAATGTAAAACTTGCAGCATTAGATGCCAATTTACTTGGATAACCATTCATGAACACAACCTCTCATCAAACTTTGCTGTGTTCATTCTTTCTCAAACCTAGAAAAATGCCAACGGGCAAAATTGCTAGAGAACAGATTGTTGCCATGCAAAAAACGCAAAAGGGCTTGACCCTAGGGTCAAACCCTTTTCTGATGCCCATGGCCTAGGGCCATGACCAAATAGCGCCCTTAAATAATGCTGCTAGCAGCTGCCATGTAACCTGCCATCAACATGAACAAAACGGTTACAAAACCAAAAGTTTGAATAAGTCCTAACAAATCGTACTTCATCATATGCTCCAAATGCACATACGCAGAGATTTAAAGTGCCTAAGATCTGTCTGCGCCATCAATATCTTCGACAATGGTGATATGATGTTTCTTTACTCATAAAACAACAGAAATTGTTGCGACGCACAAATGCATAAAATGCATAGCTAAGGAAGATTATTTATATAAAATTCAAAATTGTGGATAAAATACACCAAAATTATGAAGTTTTTAGGAAATTATGCGCAATTATTGCATATCTTTTACCGAAAAACGTTGCATCGCATACAAACCCATTGAAACGGTAGGTCCAACACCAATGGCGAAGATTAACGTGCCCCAACCCACAATACCGCCTAGCGCCATCCCACAAATAACAGCTGATAGCTCTATAAAAGATCTCACCAAAGCAATAGGAAGATTGGTCACACGCTGACACCCTGTCATCAAACCATCACGTGGCCCAGCTCCAAGGTTTCCCACGAGGTAAACACCACTTCCAATACCCACCAACAGCACGCCCAAAACAACTTGCAATAGAACCATCGACAAAGACTCATGAGCAAAAGATACAATAGGTGTCATCCACTCAATCATAACCGCGACAACCAAAGCATTTAGAAATGTTCCCCAACCAGGCTTTTGTGCCAATGGTATCCATAATAACAGAACAAGAATACTTACAATGAAGGTCGCAACACCTACAGAAATTGAACATTGCACCGACAAACCTTGCGCGAGAACAGTCCAAGGACTAACGCCAAAATGCGCACCAATCATTAACGCCTCACCTGCACCGAAAATGCAAAGCCCAAGAATGGTAATAATCAGGGTCAATAAGGACGGCCTCAACACATAAGGTGTTGAGGCCGACCAAAATACTCTAGGAACCTGTCGAACGGTGAATATTTGCCACATATGTGGAGTTAACTTTATAAAATGATCACGTTTAAACTGTCATACCACCATCGATAGACAATGATTGCCCCGTCATGAATTCACTCTCATCACTAGCAAGGTATGCGGCCAGAGAGGCTATTTCGTGAGCTTCGCCCAATCTCCCCATTGGCTGTCTTGCAATAAAAGCTGCACGGTTTTCTTCATAAGAACCAGGAAGTGCATTGATGCGATCTTCTAATGATGGACTTTGCACCGTTCCAGGGAGAATGGCATTACATCTAATCTTGTGCGCAATAAAATCAGCTGCGACAGATTTTGTCAGGCCTTGCACCGCCGCTTTGCTCACACCATAAACAAATCTGTTGGGCAATCCTCGTGAAACCGATGCGACCGAAGAAATGTTGATCACTGATCCACCTTTTCCATGAGCAAGCATATTGGGTAAAAATGCCTGAATTGTCCGGAACATAGAGCGGGCATTCAAGTCCATTGCAAAATCCCATTCATCTTCTGTTGCATCCAATACATTCCCATGATGAACAAAGCCCGCAACATTCATCAATGTGGTGACATCGGGATGCCTAGCTGCGGCTGCGAAGATCTGTTCACGATCGAGAGCATCTAAACTTTCCACCTGAATATTTTCGTGGGACGAAGCCCAAGCTGACAAAACATCCGTATTTTTGTCCGTTGCCACAACTTGAGCACCTTCTTGGGCAAACCGTTCTGCACACGCACGTCCAATCCCTTGGCCCGCAGCCGTCACAAATACTTTTTTTCCTACCAAACGTTTCATTTACTTCCCCTTTTTAATGATTATCTCTAGGTAATTTTTCACCAACACGCTGATAATTTGTTGCAAATTCAAGACAACCGCCACCAGAAAGTTGCCCACATGGTTACGGAACAGTTCCTGCCAAGGCGTTTGATTTTCAGGATAATGCGGTTTCTTTGTTGCCTTTCGACGCTCCCATTCTGCTTCATCCACAAGAGCTTCCAAACGTCTGCCAGGAACATCTAGGCGAACACGGTCATTGGTTTCCAAATAAAGCAAGCCTCCTCCAACAGCTGCTTCAGGTGAAGCATTCAGGATAGACGGGCTTTCTGACGTTCCAGATTGACGACCATCTCCGACGGTCGGCAAATGATTAATGCCCTGTGCAATCAGCGCATCAGAAGGCTGCATATTTACAACCTCGGCGGCACCAGGATAACCCACTGGCCCTACATTTCGCACAAACAGAATACAGTTTTCATCAATATTAAGCTCCGGATCGTTGATACGATCATGATAGTCTTCTGGCCCTTCGAAGACGATCGCCCTAGCTTCAAAAACACCAGGAGCATCCGGATTTGATAAGAATCTGCGCTCAAAATCCTCTGAGATCACAGAAACCTTCATTAGAGCATTATCAAACAGATTTCCAGAAAGAACAACAAAACCTGCTTTTTCCCGCATTGGTGTTGAGACCGGATAAATGAACTGACCATCTGGCGACCCAATATCCGACAAATTCTCTGCCAAGGTTTTTCCTGTAACTGTCATGACATCACCATGTAATAGCCCTGCATCGAGAAGAGCCTTCATCACCACCGGAACACCACCTGCACGATGGAACGATTCTCCAAGAAATTTCCCGGCTGGCTGCATGTTCACAAGCAAAGGAACTTCATAACCGAAATCTTGCCAATCATCGACACTCATTTGAAGCCCCGCATGACGTGCAATAGCCGTTACATGGGGAGGCGCATTCGTTGATCCACCGATCGCTGTATTTACTTTAATGACGTTTTCCAAAGCATGCTGCGTGATAATATCAGACGGTTTTAATCCCTCACGTACCATGTCTACGATCCTTTTACCGGTCTCGTACGCCATGGCCATACGCTCTCGATATGGCGCTGGTATGGCGGCACAACCAGGCAATGACATTCCCATAGCTTCCGCCAAGGCATTCATGGTGGACGCTGTCCCCATGGTATTACAGTGACCTAAGGAGGGTGCAGAGGCGCAGACACGACTCATGAATTCTTCATAGTCAATTTTTCCTTCAGCTAACAATCTCCTGCTTTCCCAAACAACCGTTCCAGATCCCGCTAGCTCTCCGCGCCACCAACCATCAAGCATGGGGCCGCCAGATAATGCAATCGCTGGCAAATCAACGGTAACAGCCCCCATCAACATAGCTGGTGTTGTTTTGTCACAACCTGTGGTGAGCACCACCCCATCAATGGGGTAGCCATGTAGCACCTCCACCAAGCTCAAATAAGCTAGGTTACGATCGATGGCAGCAGTTGGCCGCTTTCCAGTCTCCTGGATTGGATGCACGGGAAACTCGATGGGCACACCGCCAGCATCTCTGATGCCAGCACGCACGCGTTCTGCCAAAAACATATGTATTTTGTTGCAAGGGGCAAGATCCGACCCTGTTTGTGCCAAACCAATGATAGGACGGCCAGATGTAAGCTCTTCTCTCGTATATCCATGGTTTTGATAACGCTCCACATACAACGCCGTCATCCCAGGATTATCGGGGTTATTGAACCATTCCTCACTTCGGTATTTTTTTTCTGTTTTCGGACCAGACAAGACACTTTCCTCCTAGGCAATTAGCTTTGTGTAATGGTTCATCAATTCTGCTTTTTCTTCAATACCAATACCTGGTACTTCGGGGAGACGAACCTTGCCATTTTCTACCGACACCCCGTCTGCAAAGCCATTAAATGGATAGAACACGTCTGGATAACTTTCATTTCCGCCAAGGCCCAATCCTGCCGCAATATTCAACGCAAATTGATGCCCACCATGGGGTATACAATCACGGAGTGAAAAACCCATATCTCTAATAATTTTCGTTGTCCGCAAATATTCTACGAGACCGTAGCTTAAAGCAGGGTCAAACTGGAGCTTATCAAGCCCAGTACGCATACCTCCGTAGCGCAACAAATTTTGAGCATCGAGGGAAGAAAATAAATTTTCTCCCGTGGCCATGGCGCCATCATAATGATTTGCCAACTCAGCCTGCAGAGCAAAATCAAGGGGATCACCTACTTCTTCATACCAGCGAAGATTATAACCTTTTATGGCATGACCAAATTCAATAGCTTGTTTCAAATCAAACCGACCATTTACATCAACCGCGAGACGCTCACCTGTTCCAACAACCCCCAAAACAGCCTCTATCCGCGCCATATCTTCGGAAGTGGGCACAGCTCCCACCTTCATTTTTACCTCATTATAACCGCGATCTAAATAACTTTTCATTTCGTCTCGCAGCCCATCTAGTCCTTTACCAGGGTAATAATACCCTCCTGCTGCATAGACAGAAACAAATGGGTCAGGTTCAGCATCATTGAAACGTTCAGCAATAACCCGGAAAAGCGGTTTTTCTTCAATCTTGGCAACAGCATCCCAAATAGCCATATCCAAAACCCCCACGGCAACAGAGCGGTCACCATGCCCACCAGGTTTCTCGTTGGCCATCATCGCGGCATGTGCTTTAAACGGGTCTATATTTTCACGTTCATCATCTAAGATATTATGGCCTACCTTTTCTAACCTGGGAATAAATCGCTCTCTCAACAACCCTTGCTGCGCATAGCGCCCATTAGAGTTAAATCCATAACCCACGACAGGTTTTCCATCTCGAATAACATCTGTGACCACAGCAACTATACTCGCTGTCATGGACGAAAAATCCACGAATGCATTTGCAATATCACTTCTTATCGGAACAACAGTATCCAAAACCTTTACAATTTTCATAGGTAATTTTTCTCCAATATCTTTTCTTATGGCTTGATTTGGTCTTCATTCATGAAGAAGATATCAACTTCGAAACCAATACAAAATTATGTTTTTTGTGATGACAGGGAGAACGCAAATGAGCAATAGCTTGCAGCAATGTTGGTCTAATAATGGTAAAGCGCTTAATGGTTGGCTTAGCAGCCCGAGCCCGTTTCATGCCGAAATCATGGGTATGCAAAACTTTGAATCAATTACCATAGATCTTCAACATGGATTGGTAGAATATCGTGATGCTGTGTTGATGATGCAAGCCATGTCACACGCCAATGCCACAATGATGTGCCGTATACCTTGGTTAGAACCAGGTATTATTATGAAAATGTTAGATGCTGGTGCGATGGGCATTATTTGCCCAATGATCAATACTGCAGAACAAGCGCACCAGTTTGTTGGCGCCACCCGTTATGCTCCTGATGGATACCGATCTTCTGGCCCTATTCGAGCTGGGCTACTACAAGCTGATTATCATACGCAGGCAAACAAAACGATCGCATCTTTGGCAATGATTGAGACGGTTGAAGCCGTGGGCAATGCAGAAGCCATTTGCGCAACGGAGGGATTAACCGGTATTTATGTCGGCCCTAGTGATTTGGCTATTTCCATGGGCGAAGGACCAGGCTTAGACAGGCCAGAAGGCGTGGTTAAAGACACCATCAAAAATATATTAAAAATAGCGAAATCTGCTGGCATTAAAGCATGCATTCATTGCGGTAGCCCCGCTTATATTCGAGAAATGTATGAACTAGGTTTTGATCTCTGCACGCTGAACACTGACATCCGAATATTTGCCCAAGCAGTTTCCAATCAAATTTCTGAGGTCAAATCATGAAGAATGTCCGAGAAGAAAATGGTCAAGTTTTCGTCGCGGCTGACGCGATGAAAGAGTTGGTCAAAAAAACATTTTTTGGATTGGGTTGCTCAGAAAAAGAGAGCCTTTGTATTGCGGAGAGGCTCACCGGAGCCAATCTTCGTGGTCATGATAGCCATGGCGTTATTCGCGTTCCTCGTTATGCGCAATGGTTGGGTGATGGAATTCTGGTAGCAAACGTGCAGCCCGATGTTGTACTTGAAAATGAGGTCTTGGCTATTGTTGATGGAAAGCAAGGGTTTGGACAATCAGTTGGTGAGTATGCTGTGGACGTCGGCATCAGAAAAGCTGGCACACATGGCGTTTGTATTGTTGGGCTTAAAAATGCTGGCCATCTTGGCCGCATAGGCGACTGGGCAGAACGTGCAGCAGCAGAGGGACTTGTGTCCATCCATATGGTTAATGTGCGCGGCAGTCTCATTGTGGCGCCGTTTGGCGGCATTGACCGGCGTGGCAGCACATCTCCATTCTGTGCCGGCATTCCTCTTACCTCAAATGAGCCTCCCATTATTTTAGACATGGCCACATCAGTCGTCGCTGAAGGCAAGGCTTTGGTCGCCTTCAAAGGTGGAAAACCTCTTCCCAATGATGCCATTGTTACAGGTGACGGCACCATTACAGGAGATCCATCGTCTTTATACGGAGACACAGAGCCTGGGCGCTACCCCGATCCTAACAATGGAACAGGAGCTTTACGAGCATTCGGCGATCACAAAGGTGGTGGGCTTAACTTCTTAATGGAAATGATGGCAGGAGCGTTAACTGGATCAGGGTGCTCTGGAAGCTTGCATGGGCCGCAGCGCCCTTTTGCAAATGGTATGCTCTCTGTTTATCTAGACCCACAAAAGTTTGGGCATCAAAATGATGGTTTTGTAGCAGAAGTAAAGTCCTATGTAGAGTTCGTGAAAAGCTCAAGACCAACAACCCCTGGGGGATCTGTACTCATTCCTGGTGAAAAAGAATTGGCTGTTTTGGAAGAAAGAACCCAAACCGGACTCCCACTCGCCCCTCAAGCATGGCAGGATATATTGGACACGGCACATGCCTCAGGCATGAGTGATACAGATCTTAATCATATTTTATGATTATGTATTATAAGGAACGGGAGGGCTCAGTCTGAGCCCTCTAACGTTAAAGACGATCTTTTAAATATGCTTCGTTCTGACAATTTCGTACGGTTTTGTTCCGTAAAAACTCTGCAACCGTTTTTACAGACTTCAGACGCATATCCTCAACACCCTCCGGGGTATAAAATGCGGCGTGGGGTGTCAGCATAAAACGACCCGTCAACCAAGTCTCTCTTTTGGCAAACGCTTGGATTAATGGATGGTCTGTCTGAGGTGGCTCTGTAGGCCATACATCTAACGCGGCCCCCGCAATCATGTTTTCATGAAGAGCGTGATACAGTGCATCGACATCGACTGTCGGACCTCTTGAGGTATTCACAAGAACAGCATGCTCTTTCATCCGCGATAGCATGTCAGCGTTCACAATATGGTGTGTTTGCTCTGTAAAAGGTGTATGAACGCTAATATTGTCAGAATGCTCAAAAAATTCTTCTAAATGTTCAAAGCGCCGAAACCATGTGCGAGATCTGCACCATCAGGAAGATGAGGATCATAAAAGCCCACCTCCATGTCGAGTGCTTTTGCTCTTCGTGCTGCAGCCAAACCAATACGGCCCAATCCCAAAACACCAAATGATTGCCCACGCAGTCGACGAATGCAAGGATTGGGCACAGCATGCCAGTGATCATGCGCATTTTCACGCATATGAACTTCATATATGGTCAGACCACGTCTGAGGGCCATCAATAAACTTATGGCATGGTCAGCCACATCTGTGGTCCCATAATCTGGCACGTTACAAACAGGAATACCGCGCGAACCAAACGCTTTTAAATCAAGACCATCAAAACCAACTCCACCACGAACAATGATTTTAACAGCCTTCATCTTATCCATATTTTGCGTAACAAGACGTGATCCTCTATAGGTCACAACCCCATCACACGCAGCCCAGGCAGCATCCGTCACCTCCTCAGTCTTATCAAACTGTAGAACCTCACAATCTGCTCCAAGGAAGTCTTTTTCTAATTTATTACTGTCCCAACCATGTTTGTCTGTAATCAAAATTTTAAACATAAAAACATTCCTTCATAAGCTTATAGCAGAAAAACACCCTTGCCATCTGATTGACGATCAAACAGTTCATAAGCTTGTGAAGCATCGGAAAGAGACCAACGATGGGTAAATAGACTGTCACCATCAATTTGTCTTTCAGCAATAAAATCAGCGCATGCAGCTTGCCCATTACGAGAGAAGGTCCACGACCCAATCAGCGTAACCTGCCTGCGTAATAGGTCTTTACTAACATCTAGCGTAACCTCTCCCCCTTCCCCAACAAAACATACTTTACCCCAAGTACGAACAGACTGAACTGCCTGTTGTCTTGCGAGTGGAGACGAGGACGCATCCAAGGTGGCATGTGCTCCTAAACCTGATGTAACATCACGAATTGCAGAAACAACATCATCAACTTCCTTAGGGTTGATACAGATTTCAGCTCCCAGGCTTTTTGCCTTATGCAATCTCTCATTATTTATATCTAAAGCAATAACCCGGCTTCCCATTGCAGCAGCAAGCTGGGTCGCAGCCAATCCAACAGGTCCTTGACCAAATATAGCGATGGTTTGATCACCCTGAAGGGCCAAACGATGCAGAGCACCCCAAGCTGTTCCTGTCCCACATGAAATAGCAGCGCCTGTTTCAAAGGATAACTCTTCGCGAAGATGGACCAATGTATTGGCAGGTGCTTTCATATATGGCGCATGTGCACCATGTCCCGTAACACCATAGACTTCTGCCACCCCATCGACACACAGCTGCATCCATCCAGTTGAACAATGGGGACAGTGCCCACAACCACGATAGTGATGTACCATGACGCGGTCACCAATCTTAACAAAATTGGGATCAACACCTGGACCAATCGCAACGACTTCCCCACATGGTTCATGCCCGGCGATTACCTGAATATCCGCCCCGAGTCCCAGAGCCTTAATAGCCTCACCAGCAGGTGGACGATAAAACTTCAGGTCACTTCCACACATGCCTGAAGCTTTAATTGCCAAAACAACTTCTCCATGCCCAGGTGTAGGATCTGGAAATTCGATAAGCTCAACTGTTTTGTTTCCTGTGAAAACGACACCTCGCATGATTACCCCCCAATTGTATGTGATGCTGTTGTGAAATGTTTTAAACAATCTCTATTGATTACGAGTCCAAGTCCAGGACGAATTGGAATATCTAGCCATCCATTCTCATTACGTTCTAAGGCGTGGTCAACCAAATCTTGCCGGAATGGGTGATCAGATTGGTCAAATTCGAATATAGGCTCAAGTGGAAACAATTGATAATGAGCATGGGGTACAGATGCAATCGCTTGCAGGGATGCAGCTTGCGCAACCGCTGAGCCCCATACATGCGGATTAACACAAACACCATGTGCCTGAGCGAGCGTTATGATATGGCGCAAAGCTGTTAATCCACCACACGACCCAAGATCAGGTTGCGCTATGTCAACCGCATTATGCATAAACAGCTGTTGAAACCCGTATAAACCATGTTCGTTTTCACCACCGGCGATTGCAACATTCAATTCACTCCGCAACCGTGCATACCCCTTATAATCTTCTGGTGCTAATGGTTCTTCGTACCACCGAAGATTACATTCGCTTAGATACTCACCCAATTTACGAGCTTCTCTGTAACCATAGCCATGATTGGTATCCACCATCATGGTTACATCTTTGCCATCAAGTGCCTGCCTGATGGCATCCATCACAGCTATATCATCATCCAGACCAAATCCAAGTTTTACCTTCATGAAGCGATAGCCATTGCTGTGATGGCGTATTGCTTCATCTGCAAGTCGCGTGGCTTCACCTTGACCATGTATTCGATAAAACCCAGTTGCATAAGGCTCTACTGAGGACCTGAAACTACCTCCCATCAGCTGACAGCAAGGCACATGAAAATATGTGCCCATGATATCCCACAATGCCATATCTATAGCACTTATGGCGGCCATTACACTTCCTTTACGACCATAATCACGCGTCCTGTGATACATTTCATGCCAAAGAACTTCGCAATCCAGCGGATTTTTTCCTACAATGAGAGGGGCCAAGGCGTGTGTGATCACGGCAGCAGATATTTCAGGAGGTTCCAAACCTTGAGAAAAAGCTTCTCCCCATCCCGTGATGCCCTCTGATGTTTCAATTTCCACCAATGTGGCACATCTCTGTTTTACCCAACCTTGAGAAAATGCAAAGGGTGTTTCTAAGGGCGAACGTAAAACATAAACATGAATTTTGGTTATGATCATGACTCTTCACCGTGGCCTTTGCTGCCAACAATGCCTTTTGACCACAAAACAGGCTGCTCTGTGCCGTCATAATTCCCATAACCGGCTGCAATAGATTGACTAAAGCCTTCGATAGCTCCACTGGTTGTGGGCATCTCCATTCCAAGGCGATTCCCTTCGTGAAGCATCGATCGAAAATCTTTAACAATTGAATGAATATCAAATGCTGGTGGAATTTGCTCACCACCAGACAATCGTTTCGCTATATTGGGGCCTCTGGTCTTCAATACATTTGGCGCACCAGATGTATCCATCATAAGATTAATGAGTTGTTCAGGCTCAAGCTGCAATTCTTTTACAAGGCCTAAGGCCTCCCCAAAACTTTGCCAAAAGACCATCAATGGTAAATTGACACAAAGCTTCATGGCCGCACCTGACCCAATAGGACCTACATGTTCATAACGCCTGCAAAGAGACGATAAAATTGGTTCAATTTTTTTTATATCTTCCGTGGTTCCACCCAAAAGACCCAACAATTTTCCTGTTCTTGCTGGGGTGACTGTTCCTCCAACGGGACATTCAATCATAATTCCTTTCTGTTCCCGGATAGCTGTACCCAAAGTACGTGTTTCCTCCGGAAGAACCGTGCTCATCTCCATAATGATCTTTCCATCAAGATCAGCGGATAAAACCCCACGAGATCCCCAGTAAATATCACGAATTGCATCATGATTGGTCACAATGCTGATCACAACATCAACAGCCTTAACAAGGCTCTCAGGATCTTGAACAACACGCGCACCAGCTTGCTCAAGCGCTAAAGTTTTTGATGCCGTTCGATTCCAAACCGACAGGTCGAAACCTTCATCTAAAAGTCGCAGTCCAATGGCATTTCCCATCCGACCAGTCCCCAATATACCAATGCTCAACATTTGCCACCTCTCCCTTGTTCATAAAAGTGTGGCGCAGCTGATTATGGATTGGCAATATGTATTATCAGGGTTTCTTCTTTTGGTGCTCTACCATTTTTGATGCCAATTTTGTAAGGCCACGTTGTTGAAACTGCTTTACCGCACCCATAACATCTGCATGGGCACGATTTTGGCTCAGTTTAGATTTTGCGATGATATCACTGATCACTATACGCATACCAACAACAGCATTAATCATATTATCCATGTAATCTTTAGGGGCGTCAGCCATTCTCCAAGGGTCATGATCTGTTAGCATACGTTCAAATTTTTGTGTCATACGCCCCACGATAGCACGTTTTTCTCGTTCCGAATGAATAAATTGCACATGACCTGACACATGAACCGCTTGATAATTCCAGGTCGGGACAGCACGGTGTGTATCCATCTTAGATGGATACCAATTAGGTGATACATATCCATCTGCACCTCTAAATATGATTTTGACCAGATCGTTATCATGCAATTTTTTGTGTAAATCATTTGCTTTGGCAATATGTGCAACCAATGCACTCTTTCCATCCATAATCATGGGAATATGATGGACGATTATATCATCATTCTTGCATGCAACAAACATAGCTAAAGGAAATTCATCTATGAGCTGTGTTATCTTTAAAAAATCTGTCTCGGAAAAAGCATCAGGTACATACATCAAAAATCCCCCATCATGCCTATATTAACTATTAGCAAATTGTTTATGAAAGCCCCTATCAAAGGGTTTCTTGTCGCAAGTTTAGGCGCAAGAGGACCTGATAAATACCCACCAAAGCATTAGGTTGGAATCTACAAACGCAGCAAGCATGCTTTTTAAAAATAAAAATTGTAAAAAGACAACATAAAAAATGGCTCGCAATTTCTTGCAAACCATTGTTTTTGTAATATTTTCTGCAAATACAGAATTAACGCTTTGAGAACTGGAAGCTTCTTCTGGCCTTAGCCCGACCATACTTCTTCCGTTCCACTGTACGAGCGTCACGGGTCAAGAACCCTTCTTTCTTTAAAACTGGACGAAGATCAGGCTCAAACAAAGTAAGAGCTTTGGAAATACCATGACGTACAGCTCCTGCCTGACCAGACAGACCGCCACCAGTGACCGTACACATGACATCAAACTGACCAAGTCTATCGGTCAATTTAAAGGGTTGATTAATGATCATACGCAACACAGGCCGTGCAAAGTATGTGTCTTGATCACGACCATTAACTGTTATCCGGCCTGAACCAGCTTTGATCCAAACTCTTGCAATCGCATCTTTTCTTTTACCTGTGGCATAAGAACGGCCCAACTCATCTACCACACGCTCACGCACGATAGGCAAAGATTCCTCAGGAGCTTCTACCCCATCTAAGTTAGCCAAATCTTCAAAACTCTTTGTTTCGCTGGACATCAACCAATCCTCGTATTTTTCTTGTTCAAAGAAGCAACATCAAGCAATTCAGGCTTCTGCGCTTCATGTGGGTGCTCCTGACCTGCATAGACCTTGAGGTTTGACAATTGACGACGGGTCAATGGTCCCCCCTGGCATCATACGCTGTACAGCCTTCATCAAAACACGCTCAGGAAATTTACCATCTAGCAATTTATCAGCTGTACGTGACTTGATTCCACCTGGAAATCCAGTGTGCCAATAATATGTCTTTTGGTCACGCTTGTTACCTGTAAACCTTACTTTGTCAGCATTCACCACAATGACATTATCGCCGCAATCCATATGAGGCGTGTAGCTTGGCTTATGCTTACCGCGAAGTCGAATGGCAATGAGCGCAGCGAGTCGGCCGACGACCAACCCCTCCGCGTCGATCATAATCCATTTTTTTTCGATCTCCGACGGTTTTGCGGAGTAGGTCTTCATTCTTTAAATCCCCCAGAACAAGATATGTAATCACTAATTTGGAGCGCAATAGACAGTTTCGCCTCACACGTCAAGTGTTCTTAAAGTGCAAAATTATCATTTTTTTGTTTAAAAACAATAAGTAAAAATTACGGTATTATTTTACCTCATCTTGCTGTGCGAAAAAACAAAGGATGACTGCGTGCCACGGTATCAACGGTCACCAAAAATAACGCGATGCCTACCAATTGATGCAAAGCGGCAAGCCAAATATGCTGGTATGCAGCAACAGTTATCAACGTAATAATACCAAGAACAATTTGAAGACAAAGAATTGTTAGAAAAACCTTCGCCTGCAATGGAAGAACTTTTTTCATATTCCAAAACAACCAAAAACCGAACAACAAGACGATATATGCCAACCAACGATGATTGAATTGGACCGTCATGAGGTCCTCAAAATGAGAGCGCAAATAGCTTGGATCCTGATAGACTCCCTCAGGTATGATGGAACCATCCATTAGGGGCCAAGTATTATAGGTCATCCCAGCATCGGTACCCGCGACAAAAGCCCCTGATATAATCTGTAGATAAAGGAGAACGAGGAATAGTAATGACTTAGCTTTAACACCTCGGACTGGATTTTTTACAATTCTTGAACGTGCTGCATGATAAACAAGGCCCAAGAGGATGACCGCCATACCCAGATGCAGCGCCAGACGATAAGCGCTCACATCTAAGCGCGTTTCCACCACACCACTTTCAACCATGAACCAGCCCAAAAAGCCTTGAAACCCACCTAAGAAAAGAAGGCACACAAGATATAAGAGCCACCTTCCTCTGATGTAACCCAGTGCCGCAAACACAACCAGAGGAATAAAAAAGGCTATACCTATCACACGTCCTAATTGACGATGCCCCCACTCCCACCAATAAATGAATTTAAACTCTTCAAGACTCATTCCAGCATTTTGGTATTGATACTCAGCTATCTGTTTGTACTGCTCAAATGCTATCATCCAATCTTCAAGATTTAACGGCGGTATCGCTCCAGCAATCGGTGCCCACTCCGTGATCGACAAACCCGAGTCTGTAAGCCTTGTCAAACCGCCCACAACGACCATCATAACAATGAGAAATGACATCATGAATAGCCAGTAGGTGACAAATTGATTTTTATGCATCATCACGTCTCTTTCGATATGAATGGTCATTCTTTCAAGTGCGCCTACATATATTCAAACATGCAATAAAACGAGGTGACGTTTTGACCAAAAACTACAGAAAATTGGTTTTCGCATTTCTGATCGTATTTTATTTAATCCTCTATGCACTTCTATTCATGAATATTTACGCATGGATAGGACGCCTTCCCCTTCTCCTGGAATTGGCTTTTTTTACAATAGCAGGCATTGCTTGGGTTTTCCCACTTAAGCCCGTTCTGCGCTGGGTATCCTGAGGTGAGCCCGTTAAGTCAAATGAGTTTAACCAGAGGTCTTAACACGATCACGCAACAAAAATTTTTGTATCTTGCCTGTTGATGTTTTGGGTATTTCTGTGAATTCAAAGTGTTTGGGACATTTGTAGCGGGCCAAATTTTCCTGACAAAACGCTAACAGTTCTGCTCCATCAGAGGTTTTTCCAGGACGAAGCTCGATGAACGCATAAGGTGTTTCACCCCATTTTTCATCTGGCTTGGCAACAACAGCCACTGCGGCAACCGCTGGATGTTTGTACAAAACGTCTTCAACTTCAATAGATGAAATATTTTCACCACCTGAAATAATGATATCTTTTGATCGATCTCTCAATTGAACATAACCATCAGGATACCAAACACCCAAGTCACCGGTATGGAACCATCCACCACGGAAAGCCTCATCAGTTGCTTGAGGATTTTTCAAATATCCTTTCATGGTCACATTCCCACGGATCATAACCTCCCCCATACTTTCACCGTCCTGGGGCAGCATTTTCATATGTTCAGGGTCCATGACGCAGATGTCTTCTTGTACAGAATAGTTTAGCCCTTGCCTTGCCATAAGTGTGGCTTGCTCTTCTAATGACAGTTCATTCCAAGATTCTTGCCATTCACAAACAACAGCTGGACCATATATTTCCGTCAAGCCATATACATGAGTGATTGCAAAACCAGCTTTTTTCATATCTCCTAAAACGGCTGCTGGTGGTGGTGCTGCAGCTGTCATCATGGCCACCTCATGCTCGTGATGCACCCTACCCTCTGCAACTTCAGCCAGCATCATTTGCATAATTATAGGCGCTCCGCACATATGCGTTACATGCTCACGAGCAATAGCATCCATGATGTCGGCACCTGAGATATCTCGCAAGCAGACATGAACACCTGCACGCTCAGTCACTGTCCAAGGAAAGCACCAACCATTGCAATGAAACATGGGCAACGTCCAAAGGTAACGCGCATGCTTTGGCATATCCCATGTCAGGATATTTCCAAGGGCATTCATATATGCACCTCGATAATGATACACGACCCCCTTGGGATTTCCTGTTGTGCCAGAGGTGTAGTTCAAAGCTATAGCATCCCATTCATCATCAATGGTGGGATATTCGACGTGGTCTGGAGCCGCTTCAAGAAACTCCTCATATGTCTGGTAATCACCTGTGGCTTCTTGACCAGCAATCTCATCAACAATTTGTATGAGTTTTACAGGATGGCTCACATGATCCAATGCAGCCTTAACCACATCCGTCAAAGCACTGTCGAATAAAAGCACCTGTGCCTCACCATGTTCCAAAATGAAGCCCACAGTTTTCGCATCAAGTCTGGTGTTGATCGTGTTTAAGACGCCACCCGCCATGGGCACACCAAAATGAGCTTCAAACATCTGCGGAATATTTGGGGCGAATACGGATACTGTTTGGTTTTTTGTCACCCCAGCATCAATCAATGCCCTTGCCAGCCTCTCACATCTATTTAAGGCGAATGCATAATCATATCGTTGACTTTTATAGGCCACGGCTTGCCGATTTGGAAACGCACGAGCGGTTCTGTACAAAAAGCTTACTGGATTTAAGGGTTGGTAATTGGCGCTATTTTTACCAAGGCCCACAAGATATGCATCAGACATTGGCCTCTCCTTTTTGTGGTGATGATCATGAGCATTACTTAGATGCCTTTTTAGGCAGCATTCAAGCCCTACAAATGTCTGTGGACAATGTCACTCAAATAGAAAATATTGATTCATGGTTCATGGCCTTGGAGGATAAAATGGCAATTGTTTACAACCACACCAAACAAACACTCGCGGAAGGAAAACTGGCCCTAGGGGTTGGATTGAGACAAGCTCGTACGGTGGATATTGGCAAAATCCTCAAGACAGCAGGCTTTGACTGGCTGTTCATAGACATGGAACATAATGCGATGACGATTGATACCGCAACGCAAATCGCCGTAGCTGGCCAAGACGCAGGCATCACACCATTGGTTCGCGTTCCTGGTTTTGAACATCATCACGCGAGCCGCGCCTTAGATTGTGGTGCACAGGGTATTGTAGCCCCTCACGTAGATGATGCAGAGACAGCAGCACGCATCGTTTCGGCCTGCCGCTACCCCCCTCATGGGAAAAGATCTATGACTGGTGGCCTACCCCAGTTGGACTTTGTCCCAACCCCGTTAAATGAGACGGTACAGGTCATAAATGATTCTACATTGGTTGTGGTCATGGTTGAAAGCCCTGAGGCCGTTGCAAACGCCGATGCGCTTGCCGCCACAGAGGGCGTAGATATTGTATTGATTGGGACGAACGACTTATGCATGGAAATGGGCATTCCAGGACAATTTGATCATGATAAAGTAGCAGATGCCTATGCTCGCGTGGGAGAGGCGTGCAAAAAGCACAAAAAAACCCTCGGTATGGGTGGGGTCTATAATCCAGTTCTCATGGAAAAATATATTGGATTGGGTGCTAGGTTTATTCTGTCAGGAAGCGATCTTAGCTTTCTTATGTCAGGCGCAAGTGCGAGGGCTCAAGAACTCCGAGCCCTCAGTATTTCGTAATCGCACGTTAGCTTAAACGATCAGCGACCGCTTGCCCACAAGCCACAGTGGTCGCTGAACCTCCGAGATCTCCAGTACGCAGAGCTTCCTCAGCCAAGGTATCAGAAATTGCTGTAACCATAGCATCAGCAGCATCCTTATGGCCTAAATGCTCCAACATCATCGCTCCAGCCCAAATTTGCCCAATGGGATTTGCAATGCCCTGACCCGCTATATCGGGTGCTGAGCCATGTACGGGTTCGAACAATGATGGGAAGTCACCCTCGGGGTTGATATTACCAGAAGGTGCGATACCAATTGTACCAGTACATGCAGGGCCAAGATCCGAGAGAATATCACCAAACAAGTTGGATCCCACAACAACATCAAAAATTTGAGGTCTTAAAACGAAGTGGGCACAGAGAATATCGATATGATATTTGTCTACCTGCACATCGGGATATTGAGCTTGCATGGCAGCAACGCGCTCATCCCAGTATGGCATAGATATGGATATCCCATTTGACTTTGTAGCCGATGTCAGATGCTTACGCTCCCGTCTCTGCGCCAAATCGAAAGCATATTTAAGAATGCGATCAACACCAGTACGGGTCATAACAGTTTCCTGTACGACAAATTCCCTATCCGTTCCCTCGAACATTCTGCCGCCAATGGAACTATACTCACCCTCTGTATTTTCTCTAACAATCCAGAAGTCTATGTCACCTGGATTGCGGCCAGCGAGAGGGGAAGGAACACCAGGCATCAATCGAACAGGTCGAAGGTTAACATATTGCTCGAATTCGCGACGGAACATCAACAAAGAGCCCCACAAAGATATGTGGTCAGGGATCTCCGCAGGCCAACCTACAGCGCCAAAATAGATGGCGTCATGGGCTGTGAGCGTTGGCTTCCAGTCGTCAGGCAGCATTTGACCATGTTTTTTGTAATAATCAACGCTAGAAAAATCATATTCGGTGAATTCCAAATTGATGCCAAAGCGCTTCCCAACTGCTTCTAATGCGCGCAAACCCTCTGGCATTACTTCTTTACCAATACCATCACCTGCAATGACAGCGATCGAATATTTATTTTTACGTTCCATGTTTTCAAACACTCCCTTTATGACATACGGGCGTTACGTTAGAAAGACTCGCACTATCTGTCGAGTCTTGTCAGACAGAATTGGTTCATTAAGCTGTAAAAAGTCGCAACCTAAACTCAAAAGGAGGCCACGATGGCAACCATAACAACGCCTGATGGCATTAAACTATATGTTGAAGAAGCAGGATCTGGAACGCCAATTGTCTTTGTCCATGAATTTGCAGGAGATTGGAGATCCTGGGAACCACAGATTCGTCATTTTTCCCGACGCCATCGTTGCATTACATACTCTGCAAGAGGATACTCACCGTCTGATA
Source organism: Alphaproteobacteria bacterium (assembly GCA_038131935.1). Lineage (GTDB taxonomy): Bacteria > Pseudomonadota > Alphaproteobacteria > UBA8317 > UBA8317 > UBA8317. The sequence goes on from JAYPQH010000032.1 coordinate 94,615, forward strand.
TCCCTGAAGATGCAGCATTTTATTCACAAGAAAAAGCTCGGGATGATATCCTTGCGGTTATGGATGCCCTCAAGATCGATCGCGCACATATTGTTGGGTTATCCATGGGTGCTTTTGCTACAGTACATTTTGGTCTTGCTTACCCTGAAAGGGCACTTTCACTTCTGGTAGCGGGATGTGGTTATGGGTCTGATCCAAAAGATTACTTACCCTTCAAACAAGAAGCGGAGAAAGCTGCTGCGACAATTGCAGAACATGGCATGGAATATTTTGGGCGCACATACGGAGCCGGCCCAACCCGTCTACCGTTCAAGCGAAAAGACCCAAGAGGTTTTGAGGAATTCCTCACACGACTTTGCGAACATTCTGCTATGGGATCATCATTAACCATGGCCAATTATCAAGCCAAAAGGCCATCACTTTATGACTTCGCGGAAGGCATGAAGAATATGAATGTTCCTACACTCATTGTAAACGGTGACGAAGACACCCCTGCATTACTTCCGGGCTTATTCATGAAAGAACATATCCCCGCTTCGGGCATGGTCACCGTTTCGCGAACTGGGCATACCATCAACTTGGAAGAACCGGACCTTTTCAATCATTTGTTAGAAACATTCATCGCTGATGTTTCGAGCGGATCGTGGTACCGTTAATGATCACGAGGCTTTTCTCGACTTAAGAGGTTGTCCATGAGCAAACCTCCAAGGCCAAGAATGAGCCCAACCATACTCCAAGCCAACGGCCCCAACGGCGTTTGTAACACACCGTTGGGGAAAAAAATCACCGATAGAAGGAAAAGCATACCGCCAAAAATACTGATAGATATGCGAATTTTTTTGGCCATTAAGCTTCCTGTGAGTGGATCCAATCAAGAAGAATTTGATTGAACATTTGAGGATTTTCAATATTACACAAATGCGCAGCACCAGAAACAACCTTCATGATAGAACCTGGCAGATTTGCAGCGATAACCTCAGACATGGCAACGGGAAGAGCTGGATCATGCTCTCCGGGGATAACGATTGAAGGCGTTGTGATTTGTGCCAATTGTGCAGTGTAATTCAATTTCATGATGGCGCGTGAACAACCAACATAACCTTTAAGGCTTGTGCCACCAATCATCTGCGACACCCTTTCCACCAGATCTGGATTGTTCTGGCGTGTATCTTCTGTCAACCATCGCGCTAGCGTTGGTTCGACCATGCCCTCCATACCCTCGGCAGTTGCCTTGGCAATACGCTCTTCCCACATGGGGAGTGCTGCTTCAGGTACCGCACTCGATGTTGCACAAAGAGCCAACGACGAAAACATTTGTGGGTGAAAAATACCAATAGCCTGGCCAGTCATACCACCAATAGACAAACCACAAAAATGTGCCCTCTCAAAACCGGTTGCCTGAGCCAAAGCGACGGCATCATCTGCCAAATCCTTGATCGTTATCTCTTGATCAAATGTTTCACTTTGGCCATGCCCACGCTTATCATAACATAATATCCGAAAATCTTTTGCCATGGCTTCAACTTGTGGGTCCCACATCGAGAAATTGGTTGCCAATGAGTTGCTGAACATGACCTTTATTCCATCTTCAGGACCCGTAATACGATAGTGAATATTAACACCATTTATATTCATAAATTCAGACATTTAAGACTCCTTTTTAAAAAAACATTGCGCTTTTGACATACCCAACACAATTGTTGGTACATATCATATCATGTCCAATTTTTTTGCAAATTCCTTTAACTTCGCACTGGCTTCATCTGGGTTTTCTACATGCACAAAATGCCCCGATTCTTCTGAAAATTCACATGTAACATCGTCAAACACTTCACCAAGAAAAGATGACCAGTCAGATATTAAAATAGGATCATGCCGCCCCCAGTAAACATGTGTGGGGATTTTTATACGCGGGTGGTCATCAGCATTGTTGTTGATCGCCTTCAACCGAGCTTTATTTTGACTTCTGTACCAATTAAACCCCCCAACCAAAGCGCCAGGCTTACGAAAATTTTCAACCCAATCATCCATCATGGAATCAAAGGCATTTTTTCGATAGCACCAATGGCGAATCATATAAGTGAAATACATCCGACATGTATCCTCAGAATATCCCACAAGTTGTTCCGCGAGGTCTAATTGATGAAATGTTTGGTACCAGATTTCATTGACATGATTTCCTTCTACCCAGCGCGATCCAACAGCTGGGGTTGGACAATTAAAAAACAACAAACCTTTCAGTTGGGCAGGAGCCAAGCGAGCAAGTGCTTGCATAACATAAGCTCCCACATCATGGCCCACCACAATAGGTGGTCTTTCTGCATAATGAGCGATCACCTCAAGCAATATTTTGGCATGGAATTCTGCACCATGATCGGTATGTGGGCCATTAGGTTTATCGCTATCTCCAAAACCATACAGATCAGGCATGATTAAACGAAACCCTTGGTTCTGAAGACGATCTGCCATGGGCTTCCATGTCATCAAAATTCTGGCCAACCATGTATCAAAATTACCGGCACACCTTCCCCACTCAAGGCAACATGAATATTTTGGCCTGCGTTGGTGACGAAATTTTCATGGGTAATCATCAGTATCCCCTTACCTATTTTATCAATATCATTGAGCACCAAAGTTTCGTTCTCTGCAACCATGAGTTGAGAATACTTGAAGATTTTTGCTTTTTGCGTTTGAGTAAGACTTACTCTTTCAAAAAAGTGAGTGATGCCCAACATGATGGAAGAACCAATATATCCTTTCACCACACGTACAAGCAATTTGGCCCATTACATCTGTGCGAACGCCGCGCGATTACCTGATCATCACGCGATGATATGGGGAGATGAATCCTGGTCTTGGTCTTTGTTTTGGGAACGCGTGGGACGCATTGCAGCAATCCTCAAAAACAATGGAATTGAGAAAGGTGACAGGATTTTGATCCAGTCCACGAATTGCAATCAAATGTTTGAAGCTATGTTTGCAAGTTTCGCCATAGGTGCGGTTTGGGTACCAGCCAATTTTCGTGGCATGCCAAAAGACCTTGCCTGGATGGCGGAGCTTTCCAAGGCAAAGCTTCTTATCTGCCATGAAGAATTTCCTGAGCATGCTGCCATAAAAACACCATGGCTGCAGTCCGTTTTGGCTATTGGAGGCAGTTCTTTTGGACCAAATATCGAAACCCTCATGAAGGAGTAACTGCACCAGATAATAATCTGGAGCCTGTTGATAGAGATGATCCCGCATGGCTGTTTTTTACATCTGGAACCAGTGGAAAACCCAAAGCAGGCACCCTAACCCACGGCCAACTTCACTTTATCATCAACAACCATTTGTGTGACCTGACCCCAGGCATAAAACCATCGTGATGCGAGCCTCGTTGTGGCACCTCTTTCTCACGGGGCTGGCATACATCAACTCATGATATCAGCCAAAGCTGCACCTACTGTTCTTACGTCTAACAAAAAATTTGACACAGCCGAAATTTGGTCTCTGATCGAAAAGTGGAAGATCACAAATATGTTTACCGTCCCAACCATCTTAAAGCTGATTGTTGAGGCGTCGGAAGCTCAAGCAAGTACAAAAGACTCACTACGCTACATTATTTATGCCGGAGCACCCATGTTTCGCGAAGATCAACGCAAAGCTATAGAACTTTTAGGTCCTGTTCTTGTGCAATATTATGGCCTCGGTGAGGTTACTGGTGCCATCACTGTACTACCTCCGGAAGGCCATGCTGAAGATCAATTGCGAGAAGGAAGTTGCGGCTACCCACGAACAGGTGTGCAAATTAGCATTAGGGATGAACAAGGTCAGTTATGCGCTGATATGGAAACAGGAGAAATTTGTGTACTGGGTCCATCTGTCTTTGCGGGATACTGGGATAATCCAGAAGCCAACCAGAAAAGTTTTCATGATGGATGGTTCAGAACAGGCGACATTGGCCATCTCGATAAGAATGGATATCTCTACATAACTGGTCGTGCATCAGATATGTATATTTCAGGTGGATCTAATATCCATCCCCGAGAGATCGAAGAAAAAATCCTCGAGCATGAAGCTATTAATGAAGTTGCTGTTTTTGGCATTCCCGATGCCAAATGGGGAGAAATAGGGGTTGCTGTGTGCAAATATGAAAAAGGCAAAACTGTATCCGCTGAAGCTTTAGAAGCGTTCATACGACAAGACATAGCTGGTTATAAAATTCCAAGGGAATTTTACTTTTGGGATGAAATACCCAAGTCAGGCTATGGTAAGTTGGCGAAACGTTTGATTAGAGATGAATTGCTTCGTAGAAAAGATGAGAATTAAACCATGCGGCATATCAAACATCCCGGCCCTGTAAATCCTAAGCGCTATTTTGCATCACCCACGACATACGAAGAAGTTACTGTTACCATTGGTAGCCAACAAGACCTCAAACAAGAAATCATGAATGTTGTGGCATCTAAAAATTGGAAAGGCGGTTGTTTCTTTCTACAACAAGCCCCAGTTCGTCATCTAAGTTACTTCATGCCTGCAGACGCACCAGATCTTCAGCATGTCGCATGGTTTTCTGATGAGTATCAATTTGAACAAGGTCAAATCGATACCTTAGGTATGATGGCTGGCTTGGGAGAGCAAGGACCATATTTTCATGGACATGGGGCGTGGAGTGACGCTGCAGGAAATTCTTTTATGGGGCACATCATACCTGAAAAAACTTTCTTAAATGCTCCCATCACATGTCATGCTATTGGATTTTTAGATGGGAATTTTTGTCGACGTTTCGACGAGGAAACCAATTTCACACTTTTGTTTCCTGAAGATCATCAAGCCAAGCAGGTATCTGCTCATGAAGAAGCCATTCTTCTGAAGTTAGCACCAAACCAAGATATATCTCACGCACTTGTGAATATTACAAAAGAACTTGGGTGGGAAAAGGCTAGTTTTCATGGGGTTGGCAGCTTGCAGGGGACCTACACCGAAAATGATGGCAATATAGAAGATCATGCCGTAGAATTTTTGATCACAAAGGCAATTGTACAAAACGAGCATAGCGAAATAGAGGTCATTTCGGTTGGCAAGTCCCAAAAAGAACGATGCACAGGCACGCTTATTCCTGGTCAAAATTCTATTCTGATCACCGCAGAACTCATTGGCATCCATCGCCACAGCAAACAAAACCTTTTTTGATTGCTGTGGATACACAATTTACGCGTCTAAATAGGATTGCCATTCTTGATGCAATGATCCCTGATGGTTCTCTAATGATTCCAAAATAGTGAAATGGTTCAGGTCTTTTAAAACCAAATACTTCCAACCTTTTGATGATACATCCCATGACTTTGCCAAAGATTGACTCTGGTCAATAAATTCATCTGACTCAGCACCACCAACCACAATCATTAATTTTTTGACGGACTTTGGAACAAGATATTCTGGGCTTCGCTTAGATAAATCTTCCTCGTTCAGTTGAAGAATCTCGTTCATGTAACTTAATTTGATAGGCTTCAAATCATATAGCCCTGAAATCAACAATGCTGCTTCGACAGCATTGTCCCCCAAGCGTGGCTCGCACAATAACATAGCAGCGAGATGCCCCCCAGCAGAGTGCCCAACCAACCGAATTTTTTCAGGGTCTCCCCCAAAATCAAGAATGTTTTCCCGCACCCAAATTATTGATTTCACACATTGATCAACAATGCCTTCCAGCGTGATATGAGGGATCAAACTATAATTTACAACAACAACGACATAACCTTTTTGGGTCCAAGAAGCCGCCAAAAACCTAAAGTCATCTTTGTGACGAGATGTCCAAAAACCTCCATGTATGTAAACCATGACGGGTGCGTTGGTGCTGTTTTCCGCTGGCAAATAAATATCTAAAAGCTCATCTTCATGTTTTCCAAATGGCAGATCCAGATGGGGCGCTCGGGCAAATGAAAAGTCTTTACCTTTTTGAAACAATTCGCCCATAATGACTTCATGTTCGGGGACCCGTTTGCGGTTATTGTATTGCGCATCAAGTTCGTCTTGGCTGTAATTTTTATACATAAGTTCCACCCCTTATTTTTAAAAACAATCCAATTCACTCCAACCACGCAAGTGTCGCAAGCCAGATTGATGAAGAGAAGATGTATAGATCATTATTTCCCTTGTCACGCATTCGCTCCTAAGAATAGGCTTCATTACTATTATTTTATCGCCGGTCGCGTTCGACAACGTAAGGAATAAAGCATGGATAACTTGATTGGATTCATTGGCTTAGGACGTATGGGCCTACCAATGGCAAAAACCTCACCAAAAGGCTTTTCATTAATGGTTTACGACATCAATGAAGAACCGATGCAAGAATTGGCAACATACCAAGCAAGGATGGCAAAGGATGTTGCTGAAATCGCTCAGAATTGCGCCACTATTATTACAATGCTGCCAGACTCAAATGTAGTGAATGAGGTGATTGGAGGAACTGAAGGTGTCTTTACCCACAGCCCTTCACCACGACTTATCATGGACATGAGTACAATTGACCCAAAGACAACAGATATGCTGGCTGAAAAAGCTCACATGTTAGGCCATGGGTTTGTGGATGCACCCGTGGGCAGACTTGCAAGTCATGCCGATAGAGGTGAGTCATTGTTTATGGTGGGAGCCACAGACGATCAATTCTCAATCCTTAAACCCATGATGGAAGCGATGGGCAGTACAATATATCATTGTGGTCCGGTAGGAAGTGGCGTGCGTACAAAACTTGTCAACAACTTCCTAGCTGTTGCATCCTGCCAATTTAACGCTGAGGCACTCAGTCTTGCTCAATCATTGGGATTGAATTTGGAAAAAACACTCGACGTAATTTATGGTACCACTGCATTTAACGGGCAATTAAAGATCGCGTGGCCTGATAAAGTTTTGGCGGGAGATATTTCACCTGGATTTACCATTGACCTCGCGCATAAAGATCTTTCACTGGTCATGAATGCGGCTCATGATGTGCGTGTACTCTACCTATGGGCGCTGCAGCTTTGAAGCCTTTAGCTCTGCTCGCGCACGAGGCTACGGAAAGGCAGATTTTTCAGCTATGCTTGATGCACATTCATCACTCGCTGGCCATGCAGCCCCTCGTCTTAAAAGTAGTGACGAAGAAGCATAATTTATCTGAATGAACTCAAAGTCTCACCCCCAAAGGGTGGGACGTACATCTGTCACCATTTTCCATGAACATAAACGCCATTGTACCATGTCATGGTTGAAAAAATTTAAGAGGTCACAACAACCCAAATTTTTAGGATCAAAGCCACGATAAGTACGCATAAACCTAATTTTTGTATGCTCATACGCTTCCTTCACAACCATCGATACGTAAAAGATGTATAATGATCAAATCCAACAACCCACCCCATCATAATAGGCCAATAAAAGGACAAGCCATGCCGCCAATCTGCACGCCTAACACCCAAATTCCATCTGGCATATACCCTATGATGTATAGCTTTTTTGAAGATAATGGCAAATTAAGATACCCAATGTTGGATCTCCAGATCGATATAGCACTGGAGCATCAAGCTACAGGCATTGCCATTCTTGGGTTGGCGACTGAGGTTAATATGCTAACGAAGGATGAACAAATCAGTCTTGTCAAAAATGCCGTAAACCGAATTGCAGATCGATGCCCGCTTCTGGTTACCGTCACCGGGGAAAATGCTGATGAGCAAATATATTATGGAAAAAAATTTATGGACCTTGGTGCACATGCACTCATCCTGCAACCCCCAACCATGATAGATAATGCTGAGCATTTATTTGAACAAATTTCCTACACTATTTCTCAACTAACGTCACCAATAGGCATACAACATGCACCTGAGTTTTTAGGTCATGGATTAACAGGCAAACAAATCATCCATCTTGCACAGACCTATCCCCATTTTGTTCTTACCAAACTGGAATCAACCGCTGTAGAGCTTGCCTCTATAGCCCAAAACCTGGATGACAGCACACAGTTGTTCAATGGTCGTTGTGGGCTAGAGCTCACAGACAATCTTCGTGGCGGCGCGTCAGGTATTATCCCAAGCATAGAGCTTATTGATCGCACCACGAGGACATTCTCGTTCTATCAGAATGGTCAACATGAAGAAGCGGAGACCACATATCGCTCTATCTTGCCCATGATCAGTTTTATGATGCAAGGCATACCCCATTTTCTCACTTATGGAAAATTATTGGCATCATTGCGGATGAATATCAGCCCCGGAGGCACCCGAGGCAAGATAAAACCTCCTACCGAGTTCGGGTTTGAGATCACAAAACGCTTCGCTGATGAACTTGGTATGTTAAATATATCGTAAATTTGGCTATAAACCATTCAATTGAAATGAATAATTCTGCACGCAAACTTTGCAAGAAATGATGGTTTAAAATAGCTCTAGTTCATAAAGAAAAAGTTTTTTACGCGTTAGCTATGCGAATGTGACAATCTTGCCGATCTAGAAAATCTTTTTGAAGAGAACCCCCCAACCCTACCCCATCAGGCAATGAAATACGTCCTTGATGCAGTGGCGGCAAACTGTCTAAAACATCCGCGTACCAGCCATAATAAAAGGCACGAACGATTTCTTGAATATATACATTTGATGTACCGCACGCAAAATGCACTGCAGCCGTCAATGCAACAGGGCCCGTGCAATCATGGGCTGCAACCGGTGTATGATGGGCCTCGGCCAATGCGGCAACCTTTTGTGCGACGGACAATCCTCCACACCATGTTATATCAAGAATTGCCACAGACAAACGCTGTGGTGTTATGACGGACGCAAATTCTCCTAAACCACCAAGACGCTCACCAGCTGCAATGGGACATCGGGTTTGTTCTGCAACCAGTGGCATACTCTGAAGGTTGTCTTGGAACACAGGGTCTTCAACCCAATGTGGCGAAAACTGCTCCAAGGCATGGCAAATTTTAAGAGCCATAGGAACACTCCACAAAGAATGAAGTTCGGCCATAATCTCCATTTTGTCTCCAAGCGCCTTCCTAATCTTGATGAAGGGCTCTAGCGCCTTTTCCATTTGAGCTGGTGTTATGGCATATCCACCTGATAACTCAGCAGCATAGTCAAACGGCCAAATCTTCATGGCCGTAATACCCATCTCCAATAAAGAATATGCCAATTCATCAGGGGTATTCATGAAAGCCTGCAGGTCCTCATAAACCTGACCATGACCCAAGCCAAAGTTTTGTGTTTGCTGTTTCGATGATTGCCTTACATATCCACTGCCAGCACAGGTGTTATAAACTGGCAATTCATCACGTATCGGGCCACCCAGCAGTTGAGCAACAGACTGATTTGTCTGTTGACCCCATAAATCCCACAAAGCAATGTCAACAGCAGAACGGCCACGCATCTCCGCACTTGCCCCATTAAAACCAAGATAACCAAGCATCTTATCCTGAAAAAAACCCACTTTATGTGGCGACTTCCCCAATAAGGCAGGTGCAATCACGTCATGAATATGTGCTTCGGCGGCCGCAGCACCCATGAATGTCTCACCCAACCCAACTGTGCCATCACTGGTACGAAGCTGTACCCATAATAAATTAGGAAATTCTTCACATCTAATCGTTTCAATTGCGGTAATGTTCATTTTGAGCCTTCTTACTTAGCTAATATGCGCGCACCCTTTTCAAAGTTATCATTAGGCTCCCCTAATGTCAGCGCGAATACCAATATGCCAACCAAACATACACCAATGACACAAACAATGATAAGTCGACTATCCATAAAAACCTCCCACAATTACCATAACCGCCACATTTGACGTTCATAATAACTATGACACAAAGACATTTGCGGTGATGATGCGTCCCATAACCACATCCATTCAAAGGTAAGCACAAACAATGGACCAAAATTTACTGGTCTAATCTGTGGTTTTTCTTTTATATTAGAGCTTCTTTGAGGTGATTTTACCATGTCGAAACAAAAGAAAACACAAATTGTTGTTGTTGGTGGTGGCGCAGGTGGCTTGCCTTTAGTCAGGAAACTTGGGGCACATTACAATCAGGACGAATATGATATTATCCTGATTGATAAGTCTCGTAGCCATATTTGGAAACCACTCCTGCACGAGGTGGCAGCTGGATCACTCGACGCGAACTTAGATGAAATTGGTTATGGGGGTCATGGTGTTCGTTGGGGATATCGTTTCTTTTATGGCTCTTTAAAAACAATTGACCGCGAGAACAAACGCGTAATCACAGCTGCCTATATTGATGAGAGTGGTAAGGAAATCATTTCTGAACATCAAATAAGGTATGACTATTTGGTGCTCGCTTATGGTGGCGTGTCAAACGATTTCGGCATAACTGGTGTTCGAGAGCATTGCATGTTTCTAGAAGATAGAAGCCAAGCCGAGATTTTCCGTCAAAAATTGCTAAACGAATGCCTCCGTGTATCTCACTTGGTGAGCCAAGGCGAAGATGCTTTTGTCGATATATGTATCATCGGTGGGGGGGCAACAGGCGTTGAATTGGCCGCGGAACTTTACAATGCTGCTCAAGGACTTCGATATTATGGCCTTGAAGTATTTGATGAGAGCAGATTGCGTGTAAGCTTACTAGAAGCTGGCCCTAGAATACTACCCGCACTTCCAGAGCACTTGGCTTTGGCGGCACATAAAGAATTAGAGCTTTTGGGGGTTGATGTCCGCGTCAACACAACAGTCAGTTCAGTTGACGCAAAACAGGTGCATACCCAAGACGGAATGAGCATCACCGCCGAGTTAAAATTGTGGGCGGCCGGTGTAAAAGGCAGGACAATCGAAGATGGTTTAGATGGGCTGTCTTTGAACAGAAACAATCAGATTGAAGTTCGGAATACGCTCCAAAGCGTCGATGACAACCATATTTTTGCAATGGGAGATTGCTGTGCATGCCCCCAGCAAGATGGTAGGCTCGTTCCCCCACGTGCGCAGAGCGCCAATCAGATGGCATCCACTGTTTTTCATAACATTTCATCAATGATTTCTGGAAAACCGCTTAAATCATTTGTCTATAGAGATAAAGGATCATTGGTTTCTTTAAGCCGTTTTTCAACCATAGGTAGTCTTATGGGAAACCTTGTTGGTGGAAGTATGGCCATTGATGGTCGCTTAGCACGTTTCGCCTACATGTCTTTATACCGCTTACACCTGATTACAGTGCACGGATGGATAAAAGGACTCATATTGATTGCCATTGGTCACGCCAATCAGGTTATTAGGCCAAAACTTAAGCTTCATTAGAAAATATTTTACCCACGAAAGAGACGCGTTACCATGGAATTCGCATTGATTATGCTTTTGTATGTTTCCCCTCAGTCAACAGTACCTCTAGATACCGGACTTCGCTACGAAACCATTGAGCAATGCAAAAAGGTCCGTTCAGAACAAGATAATTTAGCTCAGATAAGAAATGATGCCTTTAGGTGTGTGCCTGTTGCCAAGAATCACTACATTTTTGGTCAGCCCGCATCTTCGTAACCAACAAAATTTACTATTCATCACATGTTAAAAGGAAAATGGTATGCCAGACTTAAAGATTCTTGGTCGTAAGAACTCTGTAAATGTTCAGAAGGTCATGTGGTGCCTCGATGAGTTGAATATCGCAGCAACACGCGAGGATTACGGCGGTGCTTTTGGAGGAAACCGAACAGAGGACTATCTATCCATGAATCCCAACGGTAAGGTACCAACAATGATTGATGGTGACTTCGTACTATGGGAATCGCAAGCCATTGTGCGCTACCTTGCGGAAAATTATGCGTCCGCGCCTTTCTTCCCTAATGCATTGAATGAACGCTATTTATGTCATCAGTGGATGGATTTTTATATTGCAGAATTACACCCAGCAATGACAACAATTTTTTGGACATTGATACGTACAGCACCTGCAGATAGGGACAACATAGCCCTAGAAAAAGCAATAAACATAGCTAATCTCGCCTGGAAGATAGTGGACAAACATCTATCACAATCAGAATATATGGTCGGTAACACATTCACCTTCGGGGATATTCCCCTAGGTTGTGCAGCCTATCGTTGGCACAATTTGGAGATTACACGTGACGACCTTCCACATTTAAAACGCTGGTATCAAGAGCTAACAAAGAGACCATCATTTCAAAAGCATGTCATGCTCCCACTTACCTGAATGACGCGCTTTAGCTATCCGCATAAACTATCTTAGACGCTCATCATTAAATATCGCCTGAATAAGATAGTGCCTGAATTAGATGTCGCATGAGACATGGTCGGAGTGGCCGGATTTGAACCGACGACCCCCACACCCCCAGTGTGGTGCGCTACCAGGCTGCGCTACACTCCGCCAAACTCATCTCCTAACTCATAATCACAGCACACGGCAAGACTCACAATCATTAAAACTTTGCTCTTAAGTCTCGAAGAATAACAAGGCTCTCTTTAAGCGAGACAAGGTCCAATGTCTTGCTCATGGGAGTGTTATCAGCCGATAAGGCGTCATCATTTTCTTCCTGTTTTTGCGTCTGAGAAAGATTGGGAGCTATCTGAATAGTTTTTGCTTTCTGAACACCATGCTCCCGCAAAACCTTTTGCGCCATTTTCAGTGTGAAGCCACGTTCATCTAATAAAAATTGTATTGTCCTAATAATTTCCAAATCTTCTGAACGATAATAGCGACGTCCTCCAGCACGCTTCATCGGCCGTAATTGGCCAAATTTTGTTTCCCAAAAGCGTAAAGTATGCTGGGTGACACCAACTTCTTCTGCTACTTGGGAAATCGTCTGAAATCCACCTGCACTTTTTTCCACGAAAAAACCTATCCGCCAGTTTTCTGTTCAACCAATTTTTTTAAATGCTGCGAAGCTCTAAACGTTATCACCCTCCTTGGCGTGATGGGAACCTCATCGCCTGTCTTAGGGTTTCGTCCGATACGCTCATTCTTATCACGCAAATAGAAACTTCCAAATTTTGCTATTTTTACTGTCTCACCATTTTCCATGGCGTTCAAAATTTCATCAATGATCAAATCCACAAACTGGGCACATTCATCACGAGAAAGTCCAAGTTCTAGATGTATAGCATTTGATATGTCGGCACGGGTAAGCGCAGTCATGTGGTCCTCGGATTATCTGTTGTGTATCACAAAAAAAATTGTCCCACGTACAGACAAAATTTGCAAATAGTACTTTGGATGCTATGTGCGCAAAATGGCGGCACCCCAGGTTAATCCTCCACCCATTGCCTCTAATAGTAACGTTTGATTAGGAAGAATGCGGCCATCTTTCCGCGCTTTATCTAACGCCAAGGGTACTGAAGCGGCTGATGTATTCCCATGCTCTCCTATGGTCACAATAACTTTATCAAAGTCAATTTGCAGCTTCCGTGCAGTAGACAAAAGAATTCGCTTGTTCGCCTGATGGGGAACAATCCAATCGATATCGGAAGCAACCAAGCCTGCTTTTTCCATCACTTCTTGAAGAACATTTGAAAGCTCGGTAACAGCATGCTTGTAAACTTCTTGTCCCACCATACGCAAATGCCCAACGGTTTTGGTACGTGACGGGCCTCCATCAACATACAAAAGGTCATGATGTCGCCCATCCGCGTGCAATGCAGTGGCAAGAATTCCACAATCTTCATCGGTTGACGCATCAAGTATAACGGCACCAGCACCATCACCAAAAAGAACGCAGGTTGTGCGATCCTCAAAATCAAGAATTTTTGAAAATGTCTCAGCACCAATCACCATAGCTCTTCGCGCTGACCCTGAACGTATCATGCTATCTGCCACCGATAATGCATAAATAAACCCAGAGCAAACGGCCTGAATGTCAAATGCTGGCACGCCATGGCAGCCCAATGCAGCTTGTACCTTTGCAGCAACAGCAGGAAAGGTAAAATCGGGTGTTGCGGTCGCAACGATAACCAAATCTATGCTTGTTGGATCAATGTTTGCGTCTTTAACAGCGTCAAAAGCCGCAGCACATGCGAGGTCAGAAGTAAATTCGCCATCCGCAACCCTATGACGCTGTTTGATACCCGTTCTCTCTTGAATCCAAGCATCAGTTGTCTCAACGATTGATGCCAATTCTTCATTTGTCACAATTCTTTTAGGCAAATATGAGCCCGTGCCACATAATACAGAGCGAACCATTATGTTTTCAACCGTTCTTGAGTGTTTGCAGCTTGCTGAGACAGCCCAATAACTTGTTTGGCCAATTTGTTCACGATGTCACCTCTAGATAGGTCAATAGCAAGATCAAGGGCCGATGCGAATCCGAGTGCATCACTGCCACCATGGCTCTTCACCACCAACCCATTAAGCCCCAATAAAGGACCACCGTTAACCCGACGAGGGTCGACCCTGTTCCGAAAAGCACGCAAGGACCCTCGCGCAAAAAAATAGCCCAATTTTCCACCCCATGAACTGGACAACGCTGCGCGCAAATATGCGCCAACCTGTTGCGCTGTTCCCTCCGCAGATTTCAATGCAATGTTGCCAGTAAATCCATCTGTGACGACTACGTCAACAATTCCTTTACCGATATCATTACCTTCAACGAAACCATGATAGTGGAAGTTATCTCCTGCACAATCAATAAGTAAGGATTGTGCATCACGTAATTCGTCACGCCCTTTGAGATCTTCTGACCCGATATTCAACAAACCTACCGTTGGTTTCATGATACCAAGCCCCAAGCGAGCAAACTCTACACCCATGAGTGTGAATTGGGTAAGCTGAGATGCGGTTGCGTCAATGTTTGCACCAACATCCAGCACAACGCTTTCAGCACGCAAGGTTGGCCAAATAGCCGCAATCGCTGGCCTATCAAAGCCATCAATCATTCTCAATTGTAGTTTCGCCATAGCCATCATCGCACCAGTGTTTCCACCAGAGACAACACCCATGGCCCTCCCCTCTTTTACTTCTTCGATGGCGCGCCATAGGGAGGTCTGTTTGCCATGTCTCAAAGCGTGAGAAGGCTTGTCTTCCATACCAACTTTGTCTGGAGCATCAACAAAAGATACAACGCTAACCAACTCTGCATCGGAGCCCAAAGCATCTTGCATTTGGTCAACCGGCCCAACGAGAATGAACCTTATATCGCGGTTACGTTGTTTACTAAGACGCATTCCCTCAACAACCGCATCTGGCGCAAGGTCTCCGCCCAGGCCATCAACCGCAATCACGATGCTCATGATGACCTCATTAATTGCTATACGGACGGTTCAACGTTAACAGTTTCACGCTCACGATAAAAGCCGCAAGAATTACAAATATGGTGCGGTAACTTCAATTCGCCACAATTAGGACATTCATTTGGATTAGCCGCAACAATACCATCATGAGCACGACGGTTGTTTCGTTTTGCGCGGGTCACTTTCTTTCTAGGTACAGCCATAATCAAACTCCACAGGCTCTTAAGTTCATGCCTGGTCTATTACACAACAAGCGCCGGACAATAACGATTTGTGTCAATTTAGCAAGCCCAAACAAACATTTCTAATCATCTGGAAATAATTTTTCTTTCAACGATGCAAATGGCGATGGCTTTTTGTCTATCTCCTCGGAAATAACGGCCTTAAAACTCGCCTGAGGCTTCTTAGGAAATGCAGGAATTGCCACAGCGAGTATCTCGTGTACGAATACCAACAAGTCTAGTCCTTCTTCCGTTAGCAATTCTGGAAGATCACCTTTATACTGATCTAGAATAATATCACCATCATGTTCTGGCAGAGATGGCATGAGTGATTCTGGCAAAAATTCTGCATCTAACACTTCATCAACAACAAAAGTGAATGGCTCTAACGTTATTCCACATTCCAATTCCACCTGCGCGGTTAACCGTCCCTTAAGATGAAGTCCCATCATCATTTTTACGGGCGTTAAGATTACATCCAATGCCACATTTTTTAGATCAAGAACATTAAGATCACGACACCATTGCTCACATATTTGTTGATCAATTGATAAGCTAAATGGTGTCTCGCCTTTCAAATCTTCTGGTTTGATCAAAGGTTCATTCAAATTCATCGCAATCCCCATCTCCCATCTAGATAGGTTACACAACTTCCGGAAATTCACGCGTATCACCAGGAAAGACAAATCCCACATCAAAAGATCTTTAGGCAATTGCTGTAATTTTACTGAAATTCCTTTCGCATAGATTATCATATTATGTAGCGATTGATCCGGTAACCCCTCCTGTTCACGGAAAAGATTTTTCTGCAATGCTTCTTTCCAAGGATCGTCTTCACCAAGCTCCGCAGCTTGTTTGTAAGAGCGAGCGCGTCCCCAAAATGCTTCAGCCATGCCCCTAACTTTTTTGCCAACGACAAGATCACCTACCCCAAACTCTCGTAATGAGCGATCAAAGTCTTTATACATAACCTCAACAATATCATGACCGAGGGATTCAAGATTGTGCCTTTCTAAGGCCACCAAAATTAACGAAACATGCAAGGCCACAAGCTCAAAACGGCCTGCGATTTCGTCCGGTACGCCGGCGTGCGTGTAGAACCAGGGATCACGTGCGCGCTCAACTGCAGCAAAATACACATCCTCATGAGGCCTTTCTTTTGAGAACCAACCCAATACCATTGTCAATTTCACCTTTGCTGTAAGCCTATTATTGTGCAAATCATTCACGACGTTATATGTACTGATATGTAATAATGTCATGAGCCAAACGCTTTTATTTATGGTTAAGGAAAAAAAATTGCATCGTAGATATATTGCCTCTCTTTTTCTCATCTTGATGCTTATACCCGTTACAGGATGTACAGTGAAAGAGAGCTATCATGGCGCAGCCATCATGATTGAAGAAAATCTTGCAGCTATACGTGTTGGTTCTGATAACAAGGCTACAGTTAATGCAAAGCTTGGAAGCCCAACAAATTTAGCACCATTAGATCAGAACCGCTGGTTATATGTGGCACAAAAAATGCGCACAAAAAGCTTCACCTACCCCAAACCAGAAGACATGAAAGTCATCGAGATTTTATTTGATTCAAATGGCGTGGTACAGGGTGTGAACAGGCTAAATATTGATGATTATGTGCGTATCAAACCAAATGAAAACATCACCAAAACCTACGGTCGATCAGAAAGTATCCTCAGTGAGCTTTTTGGCAACATTGGTCGCTTCAGCCCAGGTATGGAATAATATCTATGCCCCCAAACCATGGTGACGGACCAAACCATCTAATACACCATTTACAAACTTTGGTTGCTCCTCACCATCAAAAAAATCTTTGGCAATTTCAATATATTCGTCCAAAACAACCTTAACTGGCACATCACTCACCAACAAAAGCTCAAAAAGTTGCAACCCTCAACAATGCACGCAAAGTCGCATCAATCCTATTTAATGGCCAATCTTTAGGCAGCATGACTTTGAGGGCCGCGTCAATCTTCTTTTGTTCCTGTGCCACACCAGATACCAACTTCTCAAAATATCCTTGATCCTCATCCACCAAATTGTTGACATCTTCCCCATCACCAAAATGGCCAAAAGCAAGCATTTCTTTAATGGTAGAAAAGGATAACTGCCCAACATCCATAGCATACAAAGCTTGTACAGCCATAAAACGTGCCAGCGATCGGCCCAGATATTGTGGTTCATTCATGATGATACGCCACGGGATATGATCCCGTCCTCCGAGACAGTGACGTATTAATCACGATAGATCCGCAAGTATGATGGCAGCATCCACGGCATGAGCTGCTTTGTTGCCCTGACGTATATCAGCGCGTTCTAGTGCCTGCGCCTCATCCTCAGTTGTAAGGATACCATTGCCGATAGCCAATTTGTTGTTTGTTGTAAGATCCAAGATGCCCCGTGCGCTCTCAGAAGCTACAATGTCAAAGTGAATAGTCTCACCACGAATTACACAACCTAATGCAACAAAAGCATCATATTTATGAGCTAGTCGCGCGATCGCACCAGGAATTTCAAGTGCCCCTGGAACCGTCACAACATCATAAGAGGCCCCACGGTCAGCACAACGGGTTTTTGCTCCTTCTAGGAGCATATCAGCGATATGATCATAATACCGTGCTTCAACAATACAAATACGCATCGTCATATTTTCGTTCCTTATTTTCAGCATTTTAGCGCAAGGGTCGGGTTCCACAAATTTTAAGTCCGTAACCTTCCAAAGCTACAAGTGAGGGTTGAGGCGAGTTGGAAATCAATTCTATATTTCTGGCTCCAAGCTCATAAAGAATGCGTGCTCCTATTCCATACTCTCGCAACATCTGTCCAGCAGAGGTATTCTCGTCGAAGCCTTGTGTAATTTGGCTCCGCTCAGGATCATGGAGAAGTACAATGATGCCCTCATCCCATTGATGAAGACGCTTCATGGCATCGCGCAAAGCATAATGCCGGTTCTCAGCATGGAGCATCCCAATTAAATCATGCAGAAGATTAACTGCGTGGACACGTACAGGAACAGTTTTGGTTGGATCTACATTCCCCTTAACAATGGCTGCATGCTCTCGGCCATCAATACGATCCCGAAATAAAATCAAGCGCACAACGCCTGCATGTAAACTATCCAATGTGGTATCTGAAATAACTTCAAGGAGATCATCATGTCGGCGTCGGTATGCAATCAAATCAGCAATGGTGCCAATTTTAATGGAATGCTCTTCTGAAAACTTCAACAATTCAGGCATTCTTGCCATCGTTCCATCATCATTCATGATCTCACAGATAACACCAGCTGGGTATAAACCCGCCAAACGAGCCATGTCACAAGCAGCCTCGGTATGCCCAGAGCGAACAAGTACACCACCTTCCCTCGCAACGAGGGGAAAGACGTGACCAGGCGACACAATATCTGAAGCCGTTTTATTGAGATTGATGGCTGTCGCAATTGTATGGGCACGATCATGCGCAGATATACCGGTAGAAATCCCCTCGCGCGCTTCGATAGATACAGTGAAGTTTGTTTGATGGCGGGACTGGTTTCGGTGGCTCATCAGGGGGAGCTGAAGCTGTTCTGCTCGCTGCTTTGGTAATGTCAAACATATCAACCCTCGGCCATATTTTGCCATAAAATTGATCATATTAGGCGTAGCCATCTGTGCTGCACACACCAAATCACCCTCATTTTCGCGATCTTCCGCATCCATGAGAATAACCATCCGACCATTTCGAAGCTCTTCGATTAGTTCGGCTGTTTCGGATATTTTGCTCATGAGAGTTTTCCTTGTACTTGGAGCATTCGTGCAAGATAACGAGCCAACATGTCCACCTCAAAGTTCACCATATGCCCAACCTCAAGGCTTTTCAAATTGGTGACAGCCCAAGTATGTGGAATGATGTTAACAGAAAACCTTGTGTCATCTACATCATTAATGGTCAAAGACACCCCATTTAATGCTATTGAACCCTTTGCAGCCACAAACCCTTTCCAATTATCAGGGACTTCAAAAATCAAAACATGATTGTCGCCCAGCCTTTCACACGACACAAGCTTTGCTTGACCATCAACATGGCCACTAACAATATGCCCCCCCAATTCTTCGCCCAACCTAAGTGAGGGCTCCAAATTGATTTCCTCACCAAGCCTCCATGAAGATGCGCCTGTGACCCTCAAAGTTTCTTGGGAGAGATCCGCAGAAAACTGCCAATGGCTATCTGTTTTCTGTATGTTAAGCACTGTTAAGCAACATCCATTACAGGCCATAGATGCACCTTCTTTCGCGTCCCATTCAAAATATGGCGTTTCAAAACGCATGCGTTTTTCATCATCGCCTTTTACATCAATCAGACGCCCAAGACCTTTGATCAAACCTGTAAACATAAATTATCCCCTCGAGAGTGACGTAGCATCTGCGTTGTGATCAAAAATATATCGGCATAACATATCGCGTCCAACTTCTCTTTGTTCAACCAACGACATACCATCAAGCATCTGTAGTTGCCTTAATCCTAACGGCCCTATACCAGGCTGACATTCTGACCCTAAAATCAATGGTGATTGATAGATAAACAACTCATCAACAAGTTGATGGCGTAACAATGATGCAGCCAATGCCCCCCCTGATTCAACAAGCAAGTTGTTGATGCCCCTTTTGGCCAACATGTTCAGAGAAGATTTCAGGTTAGGATATCCTTCCTCATCAGATGGAACCGTTATATCCGCATCAGACCCCGCTCCAATACTCATTGCATTATCAGGCATGTAACCATGTGAATGACGTCCTTGAAGAACAAAAATCTTTGGTTGAAGCATGTGACCACCAAGCCTACATGTTAGTGATGGCTTGTCTCTATCTGCTGTTATTGCACCAACCATGATTGCGTCTGCTTCATAACGCAAAATATGGCTATGGACCCTCGCCTCTTCCCCCGTTATCCATTGAGAATGGCCGTTGGGCAATGCCGTTCGCCCATCTTTCGACATGGCAACCTTAAGCCTTACATACGGACGCTGCGCTTGAATTCGTGTAAGAAATCCAGCCATATGGTATCTAGCATCTTTTTCCTCAACTCCAGTCACAACAGTTATTCCTGCGTGTTCTAGTGCCGCAATACCCTTCCCCGCTGTACGTGAATCTGGATCAATCAGCCCTACAACAACGAGGCTTGGTTTTCTTTGGATTAAGAATTGAGCACAAGATCCCGTAACCCCCTCATGAGCACAGGGTTCAAGCGTCACCGCAATAACGTCACCAGCTTGCACGTCGACGAGTTGAGCTTCAGCATGCGGGCGTCCACCTTGCGCAGTCGCGCAAACCTGCCGCAAACTATTGTCGCGCCAATGAGCCACCCCAACATTTGGGTTGGACCCGGTTTGACCACGCGCTTGTGCTGATGCACGAAGCGCAGGTCGCATCCATCTTATGGCGTCGGCATTATTCTTGGTCATGCTTTTCCGGCAAACCACCTACGAATTCCTCAAAATCACGCGCCTCTCGGAAATTTTTGTACACAGACGCATACCGAACATAAGCCACGTCATCGACGGTCGCCAAAGCTTCCATAACCATTTCACCGATAAGCTGTGAGGGAACTTCTGTTTCACCCATTGACTCTAGTTGGCGAACTATCCCTGATACAAGTCGTTCCATGCGCTCTGGAGATACCTCCCTTTTGCGCAAGGCAATCGATACCGACCGATACAATTTATCGCGTTCAAATGGAACTTTCTTTCCAGTTTTCTTTAACACAATCAATTCACGCAACTGCACCCGCTCAAATGTTGTGAAACGGGCACCACAACCGGAACAATTACGCCTTCGCCTAATCGCAGCATTGTCCTCTGTGGGACGGGAGTCTTTTACTTGTGTTTCATCATTTCCACAAAATGGGCAACGCATCTTTAGCTCTTATAAATTGGAAACTGAAGGCAGAATTCTTTAATTTCTTGCTTAACGCGTTGTTCAATATCCTGGTTCCCATCTGCACCATGTTCAGCAAGTCCTGTGAGCACAACGTTAATCCAGTCTGCCACTTTGACAAACTCATCAACACCAAAACCTCTTGTGGTGCCGGCGGGGGTGCCGAGACGAATACCAGAGGTAACCATTGGCTTTTCAGGATCTTGAGGAACCGCATTTTTATTGCATGTCATCCCAGCACGTTCCAACGCTTCATCGGCTTCATTGCCCTTAAGGCCTCTTGGTCTCAAGTCTACCAAGCACATATGACAATCTGTTCCACCTGATACAATTGCAAAACCATGTTCTACCAGACGCTCAGCAAGTGCACGTGCATTATCAATAACTTGTTGGCAATATTGTTTATAATCAGGACGCAATGCCTCACCAAAAGCAACAGCTTTAGCGGCAATGACATGCATCAGGGGACCGCCTTGAAGACCAGGAAAAATGCCCGAGTTGAATTTTTTACCCAGTTCCACATCATTTGAGAGAATCATGCCCCCACGAGGCCCCCTAAGTGTTTTGTGCGTGGTTGTTGTAACCACATGGGCATGTGGCAGAGGGCTTGGATACAGACCAGAAGCAATAAGACCTGAATAATGTGCCATATCAGCGAGCAAATAAGCTCCAACTTCATCAGCAATTTCTCGAAATGTTTTAAAATCAATGGCCCTTGGATAGGCAGAGGCACCGGCAATGATCATTTTAGGACTATGCGTTTTGGCCAAGTCCCTCACTTGATCAAAGTCAATCAAATGGGTGGTTGGGTCAACACCATAATGCACCGCGGAAAACCATTTACCGGATTGGTTGGGTTTGGCTCCATGAGTCAGGTGACCACCAGCCGCAAGATCCATGCCCAAAATGGTATCATGCGGTTTCAAAAGGGCAAGGTAGACAGCTTGATTTGCCTGTGATCCTGAATGCGGCTGCACATTAGCATAAGCACATTGATAGAGGGCACAAGCCCGTTCAATTGCCAAATTTTCCGCCCGATCAACAACCTCACAACCGGCATAATAGCGTTTACCAGGATATCCTTCAGCATACTTATTGGTAAGAACGGAGCCTTGAGCTTCGCGCACTGCTTGTGATGTTATATTCTCGGAGGCGATAAGTTCAATTTGGTTTTGCTGGCGTGCGAACTCATCTTGCATTACAGCGAACAAATCCGGGTCGATTTTTGCCAACCCTGCATCAAAGAAATCACTCATGGTCACTACTCCATTTGTTTGTCATTCTGTCACCAACATACCTTTAGCAGATCAATCTTCAAAAATGACGAGACAAGCAGATCAGCCTTCCGATCTCTTGCTCTAGAAAGCTTGAGATGTCTCATCGGGGTTTAATGTCAGAATGTTTCCACCAAAATTAAATTTCATGAGAGGGATTGATCATAGTTGACATGGTCTGGCAAGTGCATCCACAGCATTGATACCAATGAGTGGTCATTACACATTCATAAGTTCAATTGGACTGAAAAGGAAATATTCATTTCAGCCAATCTTTACGATCAATAGACAATAGTACCCATTATCGCATTTCGCAAATGGCCAGCATCTTTTACGATACGTTAATATTTAAAAATGATTCACAACATTGTCTGCACATATAGAGTGTGGCAATGTCCATTTATGTTTACACGGCTTGCTGGCATACGAGGAGCTACATATGACGACCCCTTTCCCCCCTTTCCCAATCTCTAGGCCAAGAAGACTTCGGCAGAACCCACAAATCCGAGCTATGGTTCGCGAGACAAATCTTCATGTAAGCGACCTCATCCTCCCTGTTTTTGTCATACCAGGCCACGACCAACAGGAAGCTGTACCTTCAATGCCGCATGTACAAAGACATAGCGTAGATCGATTGGTTGAGGTGGCACGTAAGGCTCATGAGCTAGGTATTCCGGCAATGGCTCTTTTTCCTAATACGCCCGCTCATCTCCGCGATGAAAAAGGAACTGAAGCAACAAATCCAGACAACCTGGTGTGTCAAGCATCACGAATGATCAAAGAGCATGTCCCTGACATGTTGGTAATTTGTGATGTTGCTTTAGATCCTTACACCAGCCACGGACATGATGGCCTCATTGAAAACGGGAACATCATCAATGATGCATCAATCGACGCTTTGGTCGCACAAAGTTTAAACCAAGTACGTGCTGGATGCGATATCATTGCTCCTTCAGATATGATGGATGGCAGAGTTGCCGCCATTCGGTCTGCACTAGATACGCATGGATATGAAGACAAAATGATCATGTCTTATGCCGCAAAATACGCCAGCTGTTTTTACGGTCCTTTTCGTGATGCCGTGGGTGCTTCCTCTCAATTGATAGGTGATAAAAAAACCTATCAAATGGATAGTGGCAATGCCGACGAGGCGCTGCTTGAAATCGCGAGAGATATTTCGGAAGGCGCTGATATGGTGATGGTCAAACCCGGCATGCCTTATTTGGATATCATCTCCAAAGCGGCGGCAAAATTTGAAACACCGTTGTTTGCCTATCAAGTTTCTGGTGAGTACGCCATGATCGAATGGGCGGCTGCCTCTGGCGCATTAGACAGAGACAAAGCGCACATGGAAGCATTAGGTTGCTTCAAAAGGGCTGGCGTAGATGGCATTCTTACCTACTACGCGCTTGACGCAGCAGATCAGTTGCAACGCAACTGATCCTACCCCTCAGCTTTCCACGTTTGATCGTATATCCTTTGCCCAAATGGTCTGGATAAGCTTTGTCTTGTGCAAAAGCATCAATGCTTTCCGGATAAACGTGCAATTAATGATGATGTATCCCAACGGTTTCCACCCATATTTTGGACATCAGCATAAAACTGATCCACCATAGCGGTCATGGGCAATGAAATGCCACGAGCACGTGCTTCTTGGAGACAAATTCTTAAATCCTTGCGCATCCAATCCACAGCAAAACCAAACTCAAATTGATCCTCAAGCATGGTATGACCACGATTTTCCATCTGCCAAGACTGCGCGGCTCCCTTAGAAATCACACTTAAGACGCGATCTCCATCAATACCAGATTTTTCAGCAAAATTTAGAGCTTCTGCCAAACCTTGAACCACCCCTGCAATACAAATTTGATTGACCATTTTGCACAATTGTCCATCACCAGGATCACCAATACGAACACAGGATTTGGCATAAATATCCAAGACATCTTTTACACGGTCAAAATCTTCACTCAATGCACCACACATGATACCTAGCTGACCATTTTCAGCACCGGCTTGCCCCCCAGAGACAGGTGCATCGACAAAGCCAACCTGTTTTTCAGCACATAATGCATGGAGCTTTTTGGCCAATCCTGCTGAACCTGTTGTATGATCGACCAAGAAAGCCCCCTCACGCACACCGCGCAATACGCCATCTTCACCACACACAACATGCTCTACATCAGGGTCATCCCCCAAACACATCAAAATAATATCTGCATTGAGCACAGCTTCTGAGGGAGTTGAAGCAAAGCTACCCCCAAATTCGTCAGCCCATTTTTCTGCTTTGGCAGTGGTTCTATTGAATACACACACATCATGACCAGCTTTTTGAAGATGGCCGGCCATGGGATATCCCATCACCCCAAGCCCTAAAAACGCAAGTTTCATGTCAATTTCCTCCTTATTATTCACAACAACTTATCATGCGATGAACTGCATAACCATTTATGAGATCCACGTCACCCAGTCTCATTTGCTTTTAGCGCCAAATATCACGCATTCTCTGATAACTCATTTGCTGCCAACAACAAGGGAAGACGCAACATGGACCCTCCTGGAAATTTTCTTCTAGGAAGAGCGGCCAAGTCATCAAGATTTTCTCGCTCCCCCAAGGCAGCAAGAGCGAGGCTATCTCCTACATGTGAGGTAAGCGCAAGACCATGTCCAGAATACGCACAAGCATAAAAACCGTTGGGGGCGAACTCCCCCACAAGAGGGAGTCGGTGGTATGATATTGCAAGCAAACCAGGCCAATAATGAGAAATCCCAATATCCCTTAATTGTGGAAAAACGCGCAACATATCTCGTTGAAGTATATGTACACCAGGGCCTTTTCTACTTGTATCATAGGCCACTTGCCCACCGAATATCATTTGTCCAAATTCATTTTTACGAAAATAATTTAATACAAAATTGCTATCACAATAACATGCACCATCATCCAAAACAGAAGACAGATCTCTCCCAAGTGGATAGGTGGCCAACATAAAATTGGCCACAGGCATGACAAAAGAAGCAAGCTGGGGAAGTAGCCGCGCAATCCAAGCATTTATACAAACATAAACATGGCGCGTTTTGATGATATGTTGGCTCCCTCGACATTTGCTCACAACGTGAAAAAGGCCCTCATCTGGCTTATATTCAATGGCAACAACCCTATGATGCTGCACAAAAATTAACGGAGCGACTTTTAAGCTGCTGTGCCAGGGCATGCACATAAGCTAGCGGATCAATATGCCCTGCACCGTAATCAACATAGCCGCCAAAAAAACGTTTTGATCCCGATCGAGCTTGTGCCTCATCTTTATCAAACAACACAAAATGACCACCAAAACGTTCATTTATCTCCCTTGCACGTTGATGCAAGGAGTTCATATGTGATGGCTTTGCAGCCAATTCACCACCACCATTATGCCACCGGAGGTCAAATGATACACAGTCCTCGCGTACAGTTTGTACCGCTGATATAGAATTTTTCCATAATCGTTTAGCTCGATCTAGGCCAACCATCTGCTCTAATTTTGTTGGCGTTGTGTTAAAGCCTTGTAAGACCTGTCCCCCGTTTACCCCAGAAGCGCCAGCACCCAGCGTTTCTGCATCAACAACAGTAACCTGGCAGCCTCTATCGCTCAACGTGCGCGCCACATTAAGGCCTGTCAAACCTGCACCAACAACCAGATGATCTATCTCCGACATAGGAGGAGCAGAATAAAAAGAATTTGGAAACTCCCTAGCATTCTGAGCATAGAGCGAAGTAGATTGATTTAACCAAGGGGCTCTCGACATCAAAAGACTCTTACAATACAGGTTGTGACTTGGTCCTTGAGACACCAAAAACATGGTAGAAGCAATGGTAAGTATCTGGGCAAGTATGTTTCTGACGATTTCGGCAATCGTTATTTTTGCACTTGATAGATTTGCCATGGAGCTTGTCGGACTGGGTATCATTATTGCGGCGCTTGTCATCGCAACCCTTCTGACAGAAGCGGGATATCAGGCGCCAAGTTCTGATATGTTGCTTGAAGGATTTGCATCTCCTGCGTTGATCACAATTCTGGCTTTGCTCGTCATCGGACAGTCATTGTTCAGGACGGGGGCATTGAGCTTTTTGTTTGAAAAGCTTTTAAAACCAAGCCCTAAATGGAGCCGTCAAAACTTGATTTTAATCGCACTGCTCATCGCGACAGTTACATCTGCGTTTATGAACAACACACCCATTACAATCATTTTCATCCCGATTATTTCTGCCCTGATGCAAGGCTATTTGCCGCTTTCCAAATACATGATGTCATTGAGTTTTTTGACAGTTTTAGGAGGCATGACAACGCTTGTTGGATCATCAACAAATTTACTTGTAGCC
Organism: Alphaproteobacteria bacterium; assembly: GCA_038131935.1. Lineage (GTDB taxonomy): Bacteria > Pseudomonadota > Alphaproteobacteria > UBA8317 > UBA8317 > UBA8317. The sequence goes on from JAYPQH010000032.1 coordinate 121,598, forward strand.
AGCACATCTGAAAGTCTTGGTGGTCCAGCAATAGGTTTTTTTGACTTCTTTGCCATGGGATCAATTTTGGCTCTTGTGGGAAGTGTGTACTGCCTTTTTATTCTTCCACGACTGTTGCCAAATAGAAGCGAAGACAATCAGTTTTCACGGCAACAGGGAAAACAATATGTCGTCCAACTCTCTCTTCATGAAGGCCATCCTTTTGTGGGAGCTCGTGCCGTATCAGGACTATTTCCTGAACTGAGTCGCATTACAATAAAACTGGTTACACGTGACCATCAAAAGTTTTTCCCTCCTTATGATGATATTACCTTGATGCCCGGAGATGAAGTGGTTGCAACATCAACGAGAGAACGGCTGACGGAAGTGTTGGCACGCACACCCACCCCAGAAGAAGACGATAGAGATATTGTGTTAACTGAGGTGGTTGTTGCTCCTGGGTCACGTTTGGAGGGACGCGCTCTGTCTGCCACAGGTTTTTCCGAACGCACCAAATGCTCGGTTCTAGGACTTCAACGTCGCGCCAAAATGATCCATACCAATCTGGATGCAATGTATGTACAGCCAGGAGACGTATTGCTGCTATCTGGGAGTTCAGAGTCCATACAAGACCTACAACAGGAAACAGATGTTCTCGTTCTCGCCAACAGCATGGGTGAAATACCACCGAGGAAAAAAGCCCCCCTAGCGATGTGTATTTTTCTTGCGACAATTCTAACTTCTGCCCTAGCTGGCATTCCCATTCTTATCACATCATGCTTGGGCGCCTTTGCGATGTTGGCAAGTGGATGCATTCAACTTTCGCAGGCCTTACGCGCAATTGATGCACGTATTATTTTTATTGTTGCTAGTTCATATGCATTAGGTCAAATGCTACAACATACCGGAGCTGCAGAAATGCTAACCAAGCAATTTGTGCAATCTGCAGTGCATTTGTCATCACTACACCTCGCTTCAGCCATGTTTCTTTGCATTGCCTTATTGACCAATTTGCTTTCCAACAATGCTACTGCCATTATTTTCACGCCCATCGCACTTGGCCTAGCAACCAGCACGGGCGGATCAGCTGAATTGTTTTTGCATGCCACCATCTTTGCTGCAAATTGTTGTTTTGCGACACCCATGGCATACCAAACCAACCTATTGGTGATGACACCAGGACAGTATCGCTTCCAAGACTTCATGCGAGGTGGACTTCCTTTGATTATCATTCTTTGGATCACCTTTTCTATCATGGCGACTTTCCTGTATAGATAAATTGAGATGACGAAGTTGGGGTTTTATGTCTGTTGATCCTAGGTTGAAATTGATCCGTTTTTTCATGACTGGTCCGGGGCCATGCCCGTACTTGCCAGGACGTGAAGAGAGGAAAGTCTTTACAAGGCTTGATAGCCGCATGGGTGTACAACTGAATGAGTTGTTGTCCCATCATGGCTTTCGACGTTCTCAATCCATTGCGTACAGGCCGTCATGTCTGGGATGCCAATCCTGCATTTCCGTGCGATTGGTCTCACAAAAGTATAAAGTATCAAAAAGTCATCGCAGGATAATTGCACAAAATTCAGATTTGAGCCGTAAATTACTTCCACCAATGGCCACCGAGGAGCAATATATTCTTTTTCAAAAATATATTGCCGCGCGCCATGATGAAGGAGGTATGGCAGACATGGACGAGGATGATTTTGTGAGAATGATTGAAGACAGCCCCGTCGACACCCAGGTCATTGAATATCGGACAGAAGAAGACAACAAGCTTGTGGCTTTCTGCTTAACAGATATTATGAACGACGGGCTATCAATGGTTTATTCTGTGTTTGATCCAGCACTCAAAAAGCGCTCTTTAGGAAAATTCATGATCATGGACCATGTGAAAATCTCACGTGATCACAATCTTGACTATATTTATTTGGGATACTGGGTGGATCAGTCCAACAAAATGGCCTACAAAGCGGGTTTTCAGCCATTGCAATATTTGTGTAACGGTCAGTGGAAAGACAAACCTGAGTTAAATATCTCAAGCGACAGCGATATTTGGGGACACTAATTAGTGCCCCCAATGATCATGAAACATGCGTTTATATTTTCGAAACAATACGCTGTAGGTAAGGAAATGCCAATCCAGCCATCACGGCCTTAACGCAGTCGGCCAAGATAAAAGGTGTAAAGCCCCAAGCCCACACACGCTCATCAAAGCCAACCAAAGATCCAAGATACAGAAGACCAGGGATATACATAATGATGACGCCAGAAAGCATCACTGGTATCATGAAGGACAAGCGTGAAGCGTGCCGACTTTGCGCCATGGATCCAACAAATATTGTTAACAAGACAAATCCTAACAGATACCCACCCGTCGGGCCTACCATATAGGCAATTCCAATACCTCTTTCTGGTGTACCAGCGAACACGGGCAAGCCAAGAGCACCCTCCGCCATGTAAAGTAAAATGGTCGCCAATGCGTGAACCTTCCCAAAGCTCGCGGCAATTAATAGCAAGACCAGAAGTTGCAATGTCATGGGTACTGGGTAAAATGGAACCTGCATCTTAGCTGATACAGCAAGTGCTACCGAACCTAACACAGCCATCACAAAAAGACGAAGAAAGCGTTCGCCAGGAAGCTGCGCTGGCCAAATATGCTCAACCAAACTTGTTTGACCAGAAAATATCTTTGTCATGATGGATTACCCCTCTTATGTTTCTATGTAAATGAGACAGCAACTGCCTTATCGTCAAGATGCTTCATGATCAAAACGACCATTTCTATTAAAGCCCCGGGGGACCATACGCCCGGCATTTCCTCGTTTTGCAATATATTGTTCCCATTGATTGACTTGTTGCCGGCGCCCAGCTGCATCAGTCCAACTTAAACCCTCTTCGGCAAAAAACGTGATGATATCAGCAAGGCCACCATCTTTGAATTTTTGGACCATAACACCGCGACCTTTTTCCATAATAGGAAGATCATCTATCGGAAAAGCCAACATTTTGCGGTTTTCGCCTAGGGTCGCAACATGGTCACCAGCAACCAATCTAATTTTTTTCAGCGTGATAGAAGGCTGCAATGTCATGACTTGTTTGCCACCTCTATTTTTGGACATGCATGCATCGGATTCCACAACAAAGGCCCGACCATCGCTACTTGCAAGAAGAAACTTTGCACCTTGCTGATACACAAAAATACCTGCGACATCATCATCAGCTGCCATGGTGACCAAAAGCCTCAAAGGTTCACCTAATCCGCGGCCAGCGGGTAACTGTTCTGGTTCCAATAAAAATACGCGTCCAAATTTTGTGAAGACCATAATTTGCTGATCACTTGTCATATGTTGCAAGATTTGCAGGTCATCGCCCTCTTTAAACTTCAGCTCAACGTCTTGAGCTAAATGGCCTTTAAACAGACGCACCCATCCTTGTTTTGATAATACCAGCGTGACAGGCTCCTGAAGGCGATTTTGCTTAAGCGCTGTTTCAATATCAACAACTGGCGCATCTTGAAAACTTGTACGCCGCCGACCCAAAGCCGTTTTCTTACCAAAACGCTTAATCAAATCCTTTGTCTCTTGAACCAAGACTCGATCCAGATGTTTTTTATCCTCTACAATACTGCGCAAATTATCAGCCTCAACATTTAACGCTGATATTTCAGAGGTAAGCTTTTCCTCTTCTAACTTTCTCAAGGCACGCAATCTTGTATCAAGAATGGCATCAGCTTGACGTTCTGTTAAATGGAATACACGCATCAACTCAGCGCGGGGTTCGTCTTCCTCACGAATGATGCGAATAACCTCATCAAGATCGAGATAGATTAGACGTAAACCCTCTAAAATTTCCAGCCGATCAGCGATTTTTTTCAACCGAAATTGAGAGCGCCGTAACACCACCACCCGTCTGTGCTCGAGGAATCCTAGAAGTGCATCCTTCAAGCTATGAACATGTGGTTGGCCAGAACCATCAAGAACATTTAAATTTAAGGATATTTTACTCTCAAGATCTGTTTGATTGAACAAAACTTCCATCATTGCATCTGCATCTACAGCCTTATTCTTAGGCTCCAATACAACACGCAAGTCTTCAGCTGATTCATCACGGACGTCAGCAAGAAACATATTTTTCTTATCCAAAACAATATCAGCCAACTGCTCGATTAAGCGTGATTTTTGCACTTGGTAGGGAATTTCTGTCACAACAATTTGATACGAACCTCGGGCAAGTGTTTCACGTTCCCACCTTGAACGAACACGAAAACCACCTCGCCCTGTGAGATATGCTTGCATAACCTGTTGTTTAGGCTCGACCAAAATACCTCCAGTTGGAAAATCAGGTCCAGGGATAAACTGACAAATTTTTTCATCAGGGGTATGTGGATCTTGAATAAGAGCTATCAATGCAAGCCCAAGTTCTTCGACATTGTGAGGAGGAATAGATGTAGCCATCCCTACCGCAATTCCATTTGAACCATTGGCCAATAGATTAGGGAATGCTGATGGCAGAACCATTGGTTCGGTTTCAGTTCCATCATAGTTATCACGAAAATCAACTGTTTCCAGTTCGATATCTTGCAGAAGCGCGAGCGCGACATCAGAAAGTCTTGCCTCCGTGTAACGTGGTGCCGCCGCAGAATCTCCATCAACGTTTCCAAAATTTCCTTGTCCCTCTACCAGAGGATAACGAGAGGAAAAGTCTTGCGCGAGACGCACCAACGCCTCATAGACCGCACTTTCGCCGTGAGGATGAAATTTACCAATGACATCACCAACAACGCGAGATGACCGTTTGAAGTGACTTGATGGATCCAATTTTAACGCCCGCATGGCATACAAAATACGTCGATGAACAGGCTTCATACCATCGCGAACGTCAGGCAGTGCACGCTGGGTAATGGTGGACAGAGCATAGGCCAAATAACGTTCACCAAGCAGCTCCGCAAATGGCTCCGTTTGAACGTTTTTTTCCTCTGAGGTCTCAGCCATCTTGTTCCCCTATTCGTAAAATCAGCACAGGCCTCATGCCCATCATGTATTGCCCTCGTTGTTCCCAGATAATTTCTGCACAAATAGTTGCCTGCTTTGCAGATATGCTGAGATATCCATACTTTGTGCTACTTTACGCAAAAAATGACCAGTCACCATTAAAGCTTTATGCAAGTCATCATTTGTTTTCACCATTGATGGGTCTAACAAGGTTGGCAAAAGAGGTAACAAACGTGACTCGTAGCCCTTGGCAACTGATCGAGAAACAGCATGGCCTGTTCTTGGGCTAATGTATAACAATTCACTCTTACTATTTGTAACTGAACACTTTTCTAGATCAAGAGCATAGCCAATTTGCCCAAGAAGTAAGAGTTCAAAACGTAGATACGTAGACCTCCATAACAACTCCTGGTCCATCGCCAAAAGCAACCCATCAACCCCTTCGAACAATTGAGGGAAGGATTCAGATTCTGAACAAAACCCCCGAATCAGGTCAATCACACCACGCAACAAGATGGGCGCCATGTCATGGGTAAAAATAGCTAGAGGTGGGTTGCGAAGGCTTTCCACTTGAAATGTTCCTAGCCGATCTTCATGGCGTGCCCGCCATAACACACGTACCCGCTCGGTTATCCCATAAGGTTTTCCATAACGCACAGCTTGACGCACCAATCCTCGTCTTAGGCCATGTTGATGGGTCAACGTGGTCATAATAAAACTACGTTCACCATATCGCTCTAAAGAAAGTACAAATGCATCATCGACCCACTGCATTTGGGTTAAGATAAACCAAACATTTTTTTGGGATCGTAATGTTTATCCCAATCTGCACGTACGCGAACTTGAATAAATAAATGAATAGGACGCCCCCATGCCCGGGCAAGTGCTTCCCGAGCTGTTTTGCCGATATGTTTTACCGTTTTACCTTGCCGCCCCAAGACCAACGCCTTCTGACCATCCCGTTTTACAGTAATCAAAATGTGAATAGCCGCTGAGCCATCTGCCCTCTCAAGGAAACGCTCTGTTTCAACAAGCGCATCATAGGGAAGTTCTTGATGAAGCACATCATACAAGTGCTCACGAACTGTTTCTGCAGCAAGAACCCGCATGGGCATATCAGTCAAGGTGTCTTCATCATAATGCCAGATTTCTGTGGGCATCTTCTTGGCGATTGCTGATATCAAATCATCCATTCCTTGATGTGTCGTTGATGATACATAATGAATTTCTTCAAAAGGATATGCATCCATAAATTGCTCACTGAGTGGCAACAACGACATTTTATCTTCGAGTAAATCCACCTTGTTCAACACCAAGATGACCGGCGTTTGGGCCACACGTAATTTTGCCAAAACCTTTTCCACAAGAGTGCATTTGCCACGCTGAGCATCGACCACAAGGATCAATAAATCCATATCACGCGTCGCGTCTTCAGCCTCCTTGATCATGCCTTCATCAAAAGGACGGCGTGGGTCAAAAAAGCCTGGGGTATCAACAAGGACAATTTGCGACATATCATGAACCATAACGCCACGAATACGAAACCTTGTGGTTTGAACCTTCCTAGACGTAATGGCTAGCTTCTCACCTAGCATAGCATTCATTAATGTAGATTTCCCAGCATTTGTGGGTCCCAACAACGCTATGGTGCCAAAGCGTTTATGTTGCATCATTCTTCTCCAATTTTTCTAAAAGCCGTGAGGCAGCCAGCCGCTCAGCTTCTCTTTTGCTTCCTCCCTCAGCAACAGCTGTTTGTTTACCCATCAAAGAAACTTCAACAGTAAAAATTGGGGCATGATCTGGTCCAGTCGTATGGATAACTTGATAAACTGGCAAACCTAAACCGTGGGCCTGTGAATGTTCTTGCAATCGCGACTTTGGGTCCCGAAAATCATCCTGGTTTTCAGACAAAATGTCTGACCAATGTTTCATGATAAATTCACGTGCCTCTTTTATGCCTCCATCAAGATAAACTGCGGCAATGATGGCTTCCATGGCATCTGCCAAAATAGACTTTGCAATATGCCCATCTTGATCTAATGCCCGACCAAGAAGATATTTTCCAACCCCCAATCGCGCAGCAATGCTTGCGCATACTTCTCCCCTTACCACATGGTTGAGACGGGTGGCCATATTTCCCTCTGTATGATGCTGGGGTAGATTGTGAAGGAATTCTGCTATCACCAGCCCCAAAACTCTATCACCTAAAAATTCCAACCGTTCATTGGAAAAAGTTTGCTGAGCTGAGGCATGAGTACATGCTCTATCAAGAAGCCTCTGATCTTTAAAATGATAGAAAATACGATGTTCCAGCTCTTTAAGCTGAGCATCCCTACGCATGCCCATATCTACTCAACACGCTCAAAGAAACGTCCCCATCGGAAAAGATACACGTATGAAGAGGGATCAAATAAGGAAAATCGTTCATCTATAGAGAACAAAACAAGTTCTGCACGTCCAACCAAATTTTCAATAGGAACAAAGCCGACCGACAGCCGAGAATCTTCAGAATTGTCACGGTTATCGCCCATAAAAAACAAGTGATTGCTTGGAACCAAAAATTCTCTTGTGTTGTCCGCTCGAGATCTATGGGTATCCATCATCAAATGTGATGACCCTCGCAATTCTTCTTTAAAAATAGGCGACCTACAAAGATTTTCTGCGATACCGGGCTCATAGCAGGAATCAAACGCTTTTTGCACAGCAACCCCGTTCACAAATAGGGTTCCATCACGCATCTGGACCCTGTCTCCAGGAAGGCCAATCACACGCTTGATATAGTCGATGTTCGTGTTAGACGGCAATCGAAACACCACAATATCCCCATGAGAGGGCATTGCGCCTAAAAGCCTATCTTCAGGCATTATATCTGGGGAAAACGGCAGTGAATAACGACTGAAACCGTATGAAAACTTACTGACGATGACATAATCTCCTACCAACAATGTTGGGATCATCGAACCAGAAGGAATCGTAAATGGCTGAAGAAGAAAAGATCTGATCACCAACGCAATCAGAACACCCCAAAAAATTGTACGGATATGCCCCCATAGCCCTTCTGACTTACTCACCGTTACCTCCAGGTTGTAACGGTCTCATGGACCGTCCTGTTTCCATAGCCATCAACATCCTGGTCACCACATGCTCGAGTCCAAAAAATAGGCCATCAGACATCAATGCAAAACCAATTGACATTTCTTCAATAAACTCAATTGAACCTAGATGTTGAGCTGTTGTATAATCAAGACCATGACCCGCATGCACCCGAAGACCCGTATCATTGGCTCTCTTAGCCATATCCCTCAAACGAACAAAATGCTGTTGCGCATCTTGAAAACGCCCTTGCACCACAGCATCACAAAAGGCCCCGTATGTAATTCCACAATATCAGCCCCTAATGCCGCAGCCAAAGCAATAGAGTTAGGGTCAGCATCCACAAAAAGGGACATCAATGCACCGTGTTTTTGACCCTCTTCAACCGCCTCGCGAAGTGCACCATCCCCATCAGCATAAAGCCCCCGCTCGGTTGTACGCTCATGTCTTTGCTCTGGGACCAAACATATAGAATAAGGTTTCAAAACCGCTATTTTGCCAATCATTTCATCCGTGGCAGCCATTTCAAAGTTTAACTTGAGAGAAGGATCATCTGCCACCCTTTGCACATCTTCATCTCGAACATGTCGACGGTCTTCACGCAAATGCATGGTGATTGACCAGGCACCAGCCCTGGTAACCATAAGTGCCGCCGCATGTGGGTCTGGAAACAAACCGCCACGAGCATTTCGCAAGGTTGCCACATGATCAATATTAACGCTAAGTTTTATAGGCATGAATTCATATCCTTCATTTCAAAACTTGCCATCGGATAAGACCTTTCATGCTCTTTATGCAAGAACTATGAAAGCAGATATTATGCATCTTGAAGACCCGATTAGAGGTAGGCTTACTTTCCTTGTAATCAATGGTTTGATTGTTGGTGTGAGCTCCGCTGCCTCCTTGGTTGTTGAAATAGTAGCTGGTCGGATGTTGGCACCTTATGTTGGAATGTCATTATATAGCTGGACAGCCGTTATAGCCACCGTTTTGGCTGGACTAAGCTTAGGAAATTTCATCGGTGGGTTTGCTTTTACCACCCAAGATACAAAACATAATAGTCGTTTTATGGCCTTAATGCTTACTATTGCAGCTTTAAGCACAGCGGCCGCCCCATGGTTACTACAGAAAATTGCTCCTGCATTGACCAGCGATACCCGTCCCATATTATCTATGTTGACGTTATGTTTGTTGGTGTTTATGCCGCCCAGTCTTTGTTTGGGTGCCGTATCACCGGTAGCAACTGCCATGGCCCAAGAGCAATCACCCGACAAGGGTAAAATACTTGGTTTTTTCTTTGCGCTTGGCGCCATCGGCTCTATTCTTGGCACCTTACTATCTGGCTTTCTTTTTCTTGCCTATTTGGGAAGTCATGCAACCTTAGCTATCATCGCCTGTGTGAATATGGTTTTGGGCGGCATGTGCTTATGTATGGCCGTGCAAAAGACCCAACGTTTAATTGTTATTGCACTTGCATCTATCATGGCCGTCATCTTCAGCCTATGGCCTTTGTATGGCGTTGCAAATCCATGCCAACGTGAAAGTGCCTACTACTGCATTCGGGTGGAACAATATTCTGACAACGTGCGCATAATGGTATTAGATCATTTGGTTCATGGGTTTAATCATCAAACAAACCCACAATATTTTAACGCTCCTTACGTCGGACTTATGGATTATTTGGCACGCACAAAAATAAAAGAAGAAAAACGAGCTTTTTTCATTGGCGGCGGAGCCTTCACACTTCCCAGAGCATGGTCAGCGCGCGCACCCAATATGGAAATGATCATCGCAGAAATTGATCCAGTTGTTACAGAAATAGCCCAACAAGAATTATGGTATCGTCCAACACCGCTCACAGAAATTCACCATGGTGATGCACGCTCTGTGCTGCGACAAAACGAAAAACCATTTGATGTTATTGTTGGGGATGCTTTTCATGACCTCTCCGTACCACAACATTTGACCACCTATGAATTCGGCCAATTGGTGCGCAAAAACCTACAAACCGATGGCTTGTATCTCCTCAATGTTATTGATCATGTTCAGCAACCAAAACTTATGCTGTCCGTATGGCAAACATTGCGTCAACAATTCCAGAATGTGGCCATTTTCATGAAAGAAGATGACCTCAAAAGCTGGGACCGGACAACATTTGTTGTCGCAGCCTCTGAGACCTTCACACCACAGAATGGTTATGTGGTTTCAGGGAACCGCTTTATTCGCTTGCCTCATGGTTATTTAGAGGCAAAATCAGAAGTTTTTGTACCACTTACACTTACCGACGATTACTCACCAGTTGATCGACTTTTATTTTTTTAGGTACAGCTCACGGCCAGAACATAACTGCATCAGACAGCCTTAAACTTGTTATCTGTTGGATCAAGCATATGAAGTTCCGCCGCTTTGATATCAAACCATCCGCCGTGGACTTGAAGTTTCTTTTTTCGTATGGCCTCTAAAACGAAAGGAAAGTCTTTTATGCGCTCCATGCCAAGCCGCACAAATTCTTGCTCTGCAGTTTTTTCCAAATCATCGACCTGACCAGATTGATAGGAAGACAAAATACGATCACGTGCTGGAGCGCCAAGAGTTACCCAGTTTTGTATATAATCAAGTTCGCCATCATGGCATTGACCATGATCACTCATACATGCGGCAACGCCTCCACATTGTGAATGACCCATGATCAACACATGAGATACTTCAAGAACGGTTATAGCAAATTGGATGGCAGCAGCGGTTCCAAAGCGACCACGCTGTTCTGTATGCGGAGGAATAAGGTTTGCAACTGATCGTAAAACAAATAAATCTCCGGGTTTCGCTCCAAAGATCGCATTAGGATCTAAACGAGAGTCTGCGCATGTAATAACCATTGTTCCAACGGATTGACCATGTTGTGCCATATATTGGTACAAATCCTTTACATCCTGACCGAGGCTATCACGGTAGGCTTTATAACGCTCAAGGAATATATCAAAATTTTTAGCTTGCATCATAAAGCAGCTCCATTTCTATAAGCATTTTTTTGTTGCAGTTATGAAAAAACGACTTACCTCTCAACAACTTGTAGATGGCATAACATCATACATCGACACGGCATAACTCTATTTAAAAAAAAATGTTTTCACCGCCATATTAGGGAGATGACAGATTTTAAACCCAAAAGAAATAGTAATAATAGGTGCTGGTTTTTCAGGTCTTATAGCGTCTCGCGTTCTTTGTGCCCACAACTTTCCTGTCACCATTGTTGAGAAATCCAGAGGTCCAGGTGGACGAATGGCTCATCGTCGACAATCCTTTGGAGGCTATGATCATGGCGTATCCCAATTCTACGCTCAGCACCCTGAATTTGTAAATTTTCTTGAGGCATTTGATGGCCAAGTACAGCGCGTTGATGCGCAAGACAACATTTTTCAAGCCTACCCCCATGCCAACAGTATTGCGAAGGCAATGGCTCAAACCCTACCCCCTATCCACACGAAGTGGGAAGCGCAACATATCCAACGTCAAAACAATAAATTTGTTATCATTTCAAAAACTGGTGAGACGAGAACAGCAGATATTCTGGTTGTGACAGCACCACTTCCGCAGGCTACTGCTCTTTTGGGTGATTGTTGGGATACTGAATGGCCCAATGTTGGTGATATTCATTACACATCACAACTCACCATCATGCTCACCTGTACCATTGGGGCACACCAAGATCTGGTTGAAATACTTTCAAAAAACCACCCAACAACAGATGTTACAATTCAAGAACAACTCTCTGAAAATAATGGGAAAGATCATATAAAAAGGTTGGTCATACACATAGCTTTGACCCCAATTGACCCAATGTTTTCCATGGAACTTGACGATATTAAACAGAACTTGCTTGCACAGATAAGCGATTTGGATCATATGCCCCTTGATTTGCAGGTTCATCGCTGGCGTTATGCACAAGTTACCAAGGGTTATGATGCACTCATGCTCAAGCATAGCTCACTTGACTTGTGGTTGGCTGGAGACTGCTTTGCTGGACATGGCGTAGAGGGTGCATATGTATCAGGTCACGCGGTGGCAACGGATATTATCAAACAATTACGCTTCGGAGGAAAAGAATGACAGAATATGTAAAAAAGGGATCCATACAGGTTGATAAGGTCCTCGCCAATTTTGTTGAGAACGAGGTCTTACCTGGATTAAACATCAGTGCCGAAGACGTTTGGAATGGCTTATCTCTGCTTGACAAAACCTACAGCGCAAAAAACCGTGATTTGCTGCAAAAACGCGCTCAGTTGCAAACATTGATAGATCAATATCATCAAGAACGCCGGGGGCAAAGCTTTGATCGTCATGATTATCAGAGATTTTTACGTGACATTGGTTATCTGGTTGATGCACCTGAATCATTTTCCATCGAAACCCAAAACGTGGACCAAGAAATTGCAACATTGGCAGGGCCGCAACTTGTGGTACCTGTAACGAATGCACGATACGCACTTAATGCCGCGAACGCACGCTGGGGAAGCTTATATGATGCTTTTTATGGGACTGATGCTCTACCCTATGAAGGAGATGAGAAGACTTCATCAGGCTTCCACCAAGGACGGGGAGAGCGTGTTATTGCTCGCGTTCGGCAATTTCTTGATGAAACTTTCCCTTTATCCACTGGATCGTGGAAAGACGTATCGGAAATTAAAATCGTTGATGAGCAATGCATATTTACATGTTTGAATGTCCAAAGTTCTCTACAAAACAAAGAGCAGTTTGTGGCGTATAAGGGGCAAGACAAACTTCAAAATATTATCCTTCAACATAATGGACTGCACATTAACATTGTTATCAATCCAGACTCACCTATAGGAAAATCCGATAAAGCGGGGGTGAGCGATGTCGTTATAGAATCTGCACTCACCACCATTATGGATTGTGAAGATTCGGTGGCCACTGTTGACGGCGAGGATAAGACGCTCGCTTACCGAAATTGGCTTGGGCTCATGAAAGGTGACCTCGTGGCGTCTTTCGAAAAAGGTGGCAAGACTGTTGAGCGAAGAATGGTGCAGGACCTTGTCTATAAAACACCTAATGGAGAGGATCTTGTCTTGCGCGGGCGCAGCCTAATGTTGGTGCGTAATGTGGGTCATCTGATGACAAACCCCGCCGTTTTGGGTGCTGATGGTGAAGAGTTACATGAAGGTCTATTGGACGCATTAATGACATCACTGATTGGTATGCATGACCTCCAAAAAGAGCCTAGCCAAACCAAAAATTCAAAAACGGGATCAGTCTACATCGTAAAGCCCAAGATGCATGGCCCTGAGGAAGTAGCCTTCACCAATGATATCTTAGGAAGTGTAGAAGACATCCTTGGCCTTAAAAAATATACCCTCAAAATGGGGATCATGGATGAAGAGCGTCGAACAACCGTTAACCTTGCCGCCTGTATTCATGCGGCAAAAAATCGTGTGGTATTCATCAATACTGGCTTCTTAGATAGAACAGGGGATGAAATTCATACATCTATGCAAGCAGGACCTATGGTCCGTAAAGCGGATATGAAGTCCACCCCGTGGATTCATGCGTATGAGCAACATAACGTAGATGTCGGCTTATCAAGTGGATTGTCTGGTCGCGCTCAGATCGGCAAAGGCATGTGGGCAATGCCAGATCTTATGGCGGGTATGCTGGCACAAAAGATTGGTCATCCTCAATCAGGCGCCAATACTGCCTGGGTCCCCTCTCCCACAGCAGCAACCTTACACGCGCTGCATTACCACATGGTGAATGTGTCAGAGGTCCAACAAAATCTTCTCCAGAGAGATCCTGCCTCTTTGGATGATATCCTGACCATTCCACTAGCTCAGGGAACCAACTGGTCTGAGCAAGAACTACAGGAAGAAGTTGACAACAATCTCCAAGGCATATTGGGGTATGTGGTTCGTTGGGTTGATCAAGGTGTTGGCTGCTCAAAAGTACCAGATATCCACGATGTTGGCCTCATGGAGGATAGAGCTACATTGCGGATATCATCTCAACATTTGGCCAATTGGCTGCATCATGGTGTGGTAACCCGTGACATGGTTGAACAGCGCATGCGTGCCATGGCTGAAGTCGTTGACCGACAAAATGCGGGGGATTCACTTTACGAGCCGATGGCGAAAGAGCCCTTAAAATCAATTGCTTTTTTGGCTGCTCATGATTTGGTTTTCCAAGGAATTTCACAACCTTCTGGTTACACAGAGCCTGTATTACACAGACGTCGTGCAGAAAAGAAAAAGGAGGCTAGCGCTTAAGCGCTAGCCCCCTTCTTTTCATTTTAAGCGTCTGAATTAGATAATTTTGATATTACCTGCAAAAACGCGACCTCTGCGCTCATCATTGATGAGTTCAAATTCTACACGCTGGTTGTCTGGAAGTTCTGCAATGCCAGCTTCTTTCACAGCTGTCACATGCACAAATACATCCTTACCACCATCGTCCGGCTCAATAAAACCAAAACCCTTGGTTGCATTAAACCACTTTACCTTACCCGAGGCCATCTTAGTCTCCTTCGTCTGGCTTACTTCAATTAATATTAATCCCAAAAAGTTGGGACATCATCCAAACGTTTAGTCCTGCAGGCTTCTTCGGCTAAGCAAAAGGTCACATCCGGCGATCCTTGCGGCATATGTTGGTTGAGAGGGATTAGCAAGCCTAAAATGTCTTAATTTCTCTTGACGATGTGAATTATCTCGCAAAACTATCAAAACAAATTAAAATTTTTTTGGATGTTGGTATGATGTCACGCTTCTTTCTCTTTCTTATATCGTTTTGGATTGGCAGCATGATCGGCACCATAACAAATGCGCAAATAAACAAGCAAAATGACTCGGAGTATGGTCCCCTAGACAAAGCACCAGAGTCAATTCTCTATGACTGGCCGCGATATGTTGCACCTGGAATATGGTCAGCAATTGGTGCAACCCAACCTCCAACCTACGAAAATAGTGGGCATAACAACAACCTCACCATAATCGAGGGAAGCAATCAGGTTCTCGTGGTCAATGCTGGTGCATCTTTCAAACTTGCAGAGGCTCTTCATCAATGGATTGACAAAAACATTGGTAAGCCAGTGACGTATGTCGTCAATGAAAATGGGCAAGGCCACGCGATGCTTGGTAACAATTATTGGCGCACAAAAAAAGCTACAATTATTGCACATGAGGATGCCATCGAAGCCTTTAACGATGATGCTTTTGGAATACTTCAGAGGATGCAAAATTACGCGAAGGAAAAATCTAAGGGCACAGAAATCGTAGATATCGATATAGAGTTTTCTGATGAGATGATCCTAGATCTTGGCGGCCGCGAGATTATCCTAAAGGATTTTGGCCCTGCTCACTCACCAGGAGATATTTCAGTGATCGTTCCTGATGCTCAAGTCATCATTGCTGGTGATATGGCATTTCATGAACGTATGCTCCCCATATTTTCAGATACACATACAGGGGACTGGCTGGAAAGCTTTGAACATTTCGCTGAATATGGCAAATCTATGATTGTTGTGCCCGGCCATGGCCGGCCAACACAAATGGATGTTGTAGATCAGTATACGCGCGGATATCTCATATTTTTAAGATCTAAAGTTGCAACCCTGCTAGATGAAGGCAAAGGCTTAAGTGATGCTTTTTTGATCGATCAATCTCAGTATGAACATCTGCACACGTACAAGGAGTTGTCGGCTAAAAACGCAGGTCGTGTTTTTGAGGAAATGGAATTTGAATAGAATTCTTTACAGGATTTAATGTACACCACCCCAAATGACTTGGCCTGCGAAACCACCAAGCAGCACAACCAACCAAGGGGGTAGTTTCAGCAGCACAAGAGAAGCAAAAGCAGCAAGTGCCATTGCCGCATGAGCAGGACTTGTCACAGATGCCACAAGAACAGGGTCATAGAAGGCAGAAAATAAGAGCCCGACAACAGCAGCATTTACCATCATCAAAGCTGACTGCATGCCAGGATTTCTAGACATGCTTGACCAAATTGGTAAGCATGCCAGCAAAAGTAGCATACCAGGTAGAAAAATCATCATGCATGCCAACAATGCAGCTGTAAAACCAAATTGGTTGGGAATACTTGCTGCACCTACAAAGCTTCCAAAAGTGAACAAAGGTCCTGGCATAGCCTGTGCCAACCCATAACCTGCAAGGAAAATATCCTGAGATAGGATACCCGCGCCCACAACACCCTCTTCCAATAGGGGTAGAACCACATGACCACCGCCAAAAACAAGTGATCCAGCCTGAACCATGATATGCGCTATGGTCAGTAATTTATGATCGATAAACAAGGTGAGCAAAGGCAACCCTATGAAAAGCAAAAAGAAACCAGCCAAACTACCCATAGAGATATACTTTTGCATTTTTTTAGGCATTGCTAAGTCAGTGGATTTGACAGGCGCTTTGCCCATCAAATACCCAAAAACAAAGGCAAGAAATATAACCAAGATCTGAAGCCATACCTCTCCTGCAACCATCATGACCATGGCCGCAATAATAGCTATCCATTTTCGCAAATCATCTGGACATAAGCTGTTGAACATACCGACAAGTGCTTGAATGACCACCGCCACCGCAACCAATTTTAGCCCTGAGATCGCACCAGAATAAACAGATAAATCTATATGACCAATGAGCACGCCAGCAAGCCACATCAGTACAAAAGATGGCAATGTGAACCCAAGAAAGGCTGCAAAAAGTCCCTTTAGTCCACCTACATGATAGCCAATAGACATCCCAAGTTGTGAAGATGCGGGCCCTGGTAAAAACTGACACAACGCCAAATAATTTGAAAATTCAGTATCGCTCAACCATTTGTTTCGAGAAACGAAGGCATTTCGAAGATATCCTATATGCGCAACAGGCCCCCCAAAGGACGTCAAGCCTAATAAGAGGAAGTGACGAAATATGCTTCCACTACTTCTTATCATCGAAACCTCCGCCATCAATTTTGTTGATCATACCTTGGCATGGGCAGTCATATATGAAATTCATGTGCCAGGAACAGTTATTTGCTACAGGCTTTAGATCATGACAGCTCAAAACCATATGCGATCTTCTTCATCGTCTAGAGGTAGTTCAGAAGTGCCTCAGACCAATGAATTTGTGGTAGCTGCACTATATAAATTTGCGCAAATAGCAGATCCATCATTGGAACAAAGCAAACTTTTTGAATGCGGTTCGCGCGCCAATCTGCTGGGAACATTGCTGGTAGCTAAAGAAGGTATCAATGGAACGGTTTGTGGTAGTACCGATGGGGTACAACAATTGGTGTCATACATACGCCAGCATTCTTCATTTCACGACACCGTAATCAAATATTCCTTCGCCCCTCAAAAAACCTTTTACCGCTGGAAGGTCAAATTGAAAAAGGAAATTGTCACCATGGGCATCCCGGACACAGACCCTCAAAAAATTGTTGGGTCATATGTTAAACCTGAGGATTGGAATGCCTTGATTACAGATCCTGATGTATTGGTGGTAGATACACGAAATGATTATGAGATTGCGATTGGTACCTTTGCTCATGCTGTAAGTCCTGAAACAAAAACATTTCGTGAGTTTCCAGCATGGGGACAACAACTCGCCAGTCAGCCAGAGCATAAACGCCCTAAGAAACTCGCGATGTTCTGCACAGGTGGTATCCGCTGTGAAAAGGCAACATCATACATGAAAAGCCTAGGATTTAACGACGTATTTCATCTAGAAGGTGGTATTCTGAAATATCTAGAAACAATTCCTCAAGAAGAGAGCCTTTGGGAAGGTGAATGTTTTGTGTTTGATCAAAGAGTTTCTGTACAACATGGCTTAGAGCCAGGTAGCTTTGACATGTGTCATGCATGCAGGATGCCATTAGCCTCTGAAGATTTGCAACTAGATAGCTATCAAGAGGGTATTTCTTGCAAATATTGCATCAACAACAACTCCACTTCACAAAAGGAGCGCTTTGCACAGCGCCAAAAACAGGTGCAACTGGCTCAGAAACGCCAGGAACAACATATTGGACCGTCACATACGAAAAAGACACCATGACGGCCTCGGTATTGTACTCATTTCGAAGATGTCCTTTTGCCATGCGTAGCCGGATGGCCCTTGATGCAGCAGCTGTCTCCTTTGAGCATCGTGAAATACTTCTTCGCAACAAACCTCGGCAGATGATTGAAGCAAGTCCAAAGGGAACCGTCCCTGTGTTGGTACTCAATAATGGTGAAGTTATTGATGAGTCATTAGACATCATGCGGTGGGCTTTAGATTATCATGACCCAGAAAATTGGCGCCAAAGCAACCAAGCAACGTTAGAATTTATAGCATTATGTGACGGTCCATTCAAACATCACTTAGATCGATATAAATATGCTTCCCGTTATGCACAGGAAGATTCACTCTATCATCGGGAACATGCCGAAAAAATATTACATTTGTTTGATCAACAAATTCAAAAACATGGCTTTTTGGCTGGTACGCAACCCAACATTGCCGATGTTGCCACCTTTCCATTCATTCGCCAATTTTCTATTGCAGACCCAACCTATTTTCATCAACTTGAACTGCCTGCACTGCAGAAATGGCTAACATTCTGGCTGGAGAGTACTCGGTTTCAACGCATCATGAAAAAGCATCCCATCTTTCAGGAGTCACCATCATGAATGACAATATGGATTTTATACTTGCCGATATTCTCTCACATACCCATACCATCGCAATGGTTGGGGCTTCGTCAAATTGGAAAAGACCCAGTTATTTTGTGATGAAATATCTTTTAGAGCAAGGATATCAGGTCATTCCTGTGAACCCAACGCTACAAGGTCAGGATATTCTTGGTCAAACAGTTTATGGTTCATTGCATGATATACCTTTTCCTGTGGATATGGTTGATGTCTTTCGCCGCGTTGAGGAATGTCCACAGATTGCACGAGATGCTGTTGCGATAGGCGCTAAAATTTTGTGGTTACAACAAAAAATTATTTCTAATGAAGCAGATATGATTGCTACGGACGCTGGCTTACGGGTCATCATGGACCGCTGCCCCAAAATCGAGCATTCTCGTCTCAATGGTCTTCTTGGTATCCATGGTTTTCATTCAGGTGTGATGACGGCGCGTCGTCGCTCAGCTCCTACGAGCAAACCAGCACCGCGTGATGGCGGGTTGTTCAAAAGTCAGCAGCTGCAAACACTTGCAATTCATGCAGGAACAGCGCCAGATCCAGCTACTGGCGCACGCATTACACCCATTTATCAAACAACCGCATTTGTGTTTGATGATGCAGAACATGCAGCTGGTTTATTTAACCTGCAAACACCTGGAAATATCTATGGCCGTTTATCCAATCCAACCACGGCAGCCTTAGAACAGAAGCTAGCCGCACTTGAAGGTGGATTGGGAGCAACCTGTTGTGCATCAGGCCATGCTGCACAACTTCTCGCTCTGTTTCCTCTCATGCAACCCGGTCATCGTATCATCGCTTCTACCCGGTTATATGGGGGAACGGTCACGCAGTTTTCGAAAACATTCCAACGTTTTGGGTGGCATGTTGATTTCGTCGACACAGACGATATTGATGCCGTAAGAGTTGCATTGGCTCACGAAGACGCAAGGGTACTTTTTGCCGAGAGTTTGGCCAACCCCGGTGGTATCGTCACAGATATTGAGGCTCTTTCAAAATGCGCTAAAGAATTTGGTGTACCTCTGATTATTGATTCAACAATGGCCACACCAATTTTATGTCGCCCAATAGACTACGGGGCAGACATTGTCGTGCATTCAACCACAAAATTCTTATCCGGCCATGGTCAAGCCATGGGCGGTGTGGTTATTGATAGTGGCCGATTTGATTGGTCATCTGGACGTGGTTTTCCAGCATTAACAGAGCCGGAGCCAGCATATCATGGCATCAGTTTTTTTGAGACATTTGGCCCTCTTAGCTTCACAAATTATGCCCACGCCGTAGGATTACGTGATCTAGGTCCAACCATGGCACCCATGAACGCCTTTTTAACGCTAACGGGTTTAGAAACACTTGCCTTGCGCATGCCCGCTCATGTGGCCAACGCTTACAAGATTGCTTTATTTCTAGATAATCATCCCAAGGTTGAAACTGTCACCTATGCAAAACTTACGACAAGTCCTTGGTTTAAAAATGCCGAGAAATACATGCCAGAAGGCCCAGGTTCGGTTTTCACCTTTTGCATCAAGGGTCATTACGAGGACGGCGCAAAATTGGTGGCTCATTGTAATCTATTCAGTCACCTTGCAAATATCGGGGATACCCGTTCGCTTATCTTACATCCAGCCTCAACCACGCACCGTCAATTGACAGAGCAACAGCGTCAAGCTGCAGGTATAGAGGAGAATATGCTTCGCCTTTCCATAGGGTTGGAACATGCTGATGACCTTATTTATGATCTCGAACAGGCCCTTGCCGTGATCTGACGTGATAAACAAAACAGAGGGAATTCAATGCTCACAAACCTTTTTGATCACGTGGTGATATTGGGTGCAGGTGGTGGTATAGGGTCAGCTTTGGCGACATGGCACAAAGAACGTGGATCAAACGACCAAAAGCTCTCACTTTTTTCGCGTAAAACTGGTTTTGATATCACTTCAGATCATACCGTTTCACAAATGGCTAAGCACATTGGGCCACCACACCCAGCAAGCCTGATTATCAATGCAACAGGCTTTCTGCATAATGATGAATTTCAACCAGAAAAATCGCTCCGGCAGCTTGAAAAGGACGCATTAATCCATGCCTTTTTGATCAACGCAGTTGGCCCAGGACTCCTCATGAAACATGTTGCTCGCGTGATGCCACGCCAACATGCTTGGACATTTGTAACATTGTCTGCTCGTGTGGGAAGTATATCTGATAACGAATTAGGAGGATGGTATTCTTACAGGACTTCTAAGGCGGCCCATAATCAATTATTAAAAACAGCGAGCATTGAAATTCGCAGAACCCATCCAAACGCCATTTTGGTCGCCATGCATCCTGGAACCGTTGCTACAAAATTATCTCAACCGTTTTCAAAAACTGGATTAGATGTTCGCCAACCATCTAAAGCTGCCAACGATATTATGAAGGTCATCACAAATCTGAAAACAACAGACCATGGAACTTTTATTGACCATAAAGGCATGCCTATCGCGTGGTGAACAAGAAACCTTCAATGACTGCTGCGCATATGTATTTCATTCGTGGGACGAAGCCAAAGAAGATATACGAGCGCAGCCGCACTCATGACAGCCAAGGCAACCATCACCAGCATCAAAACATGGCCGCCCATCGCATACAAGAAGCCTCCCAGACTTGGACCTAAGGCAGCACCAATGGCTTTTGGTGCTGTAATAATACCTTTGGCTCGTCCATAAACTTCCGCACGGAAATACAAATTTGTAATAAACCCAAATGATACCGTCAAAATACCATGCCCCATTCCAAAAATCATCATGGCCAGAATAGCAAATACCAATGATGGTATTTGTACCAACATAAGTGCAACGGGTATCAAACATGATGCAACAACAGCTGTAACACGAGCATCAAAACGATGACCAAATTTCATTTCAATTACCCTGCCAACCACCTGAAATGGGCCATAAATGGACGCAAGGTAGATTGCCAACATGGGATCGTGATATTGCCCCTCGAACCAAGTAATCCACATCAAGGTGGTTGAAGCGAACAGCAAATATTCAAAGCATCCTGTGGATGCTAGCGCTACCAAAGCCTGTTTTTCTTGTCTTGTAAGACCTCGCCAAGAAAATGGAAGTGATTGCTTTTCATTCTTTCCTTGAGAAGGTTGGAACCCTCTTGCGTGAGATCCAACAACAATACCACAGCAAAGTAAAATAACCGAAATAACCCAAAAAGTCCCTGTCAGACCAACAGCTAACATCAAAGGACCAATAGCCATCCAGGTTATAGAACTTGCCACGCCGCCATAAAAAGTAATGACAGAAATATGTTTTCGAGATCCCGCTTCATCCAGTTGTACAGCTGCACCAAATGCGATTTCATAGGTGCACATGGCATAACCAAATCCAACAATCATGAGACCAGAACATAAAACAAAAAAATGCTCAGACAATCCTACGATCAACATTCCTGCTGATCCTAAAAAAAATCCCCACCGCATGACATTCAAGGCACCAAATCTATCTACCCATCGACCAATAACGGGAGCCAAAAGAGCCTGAAGAACCATCGCAACACTGATAGCAGCTAAGATGTCAGATGATGAAACAGCGTGTTTTTCTGCAAGTGGGATTTTTAGCTGTGCAAAAGCGTAAAACAACAAACCATAAGCGCAAATTTGCGAAATACCCAATGTATGAACAGGAACAATATTTCTATCTTCAGTTAAGCCTTGGGCACCGTCACCACGGCTCATTCTGAGCGTTCCAAGTATTTGTCTATAAAGGCTTCGATATTCATTTTACGTATATCCACAAGCGCAGACCTTAGTTTCATATGATCCCAATTCCAAATTGCTAACTGAAGCAAATCATCCTCTTGCTTTTGTGTAAAGCGTCTACGAATGGGTGCAGCTGGTACACCACCAACAATTGTGTAGTTTGGAACATCTTTACTCACCACGGCCCCTGCCGCAACAACACTGCCATGTCCTATGGTCACACCAGGAAGCACGACCACCCCATGCCCTATCCACACATCATGGCCAATAGAAACATTCTGCCGTTTTCGCCATGCAAAAAACGCAATATCATCCTCACCCAAATCATAATTTTCTGACCGATAAGATAAATGATGTTGCGTCACGCGCCATGTAGGGTGATTGCCCGGGTTAATCCGTACATTTCTGGCGATGGAACATAACTTTCCAATTTTACTGTCAACCACATCACCATATTCAACGATGTAGGAATAATCTCCCATCGTTGTTCGAGACATAGTTGTGTAAGCCCCTACCTCTGTCCAAGCTCCAAGCGTGCAATCAGACAATTTGGCTGTTGGATGTATAAAGGGCGTTTCACTCAGCTTTTGATCGGCCACGACGCATAAACCAAACAACAAGAAGAACAAGAAGCAAAACGGCAGCACCAACAATCATCATTCCCATGGAATCCTGATCTTCAATTGAGTCTTGCTGATCACCCTGAGCAGAAGACGAACTTTCATCTGCATTGTTTTTCTGCACTGACAAGCTGGCATCTTGGCCAAATTTTTCGGTTACACCATCACGCGCAAAAGCATAAGCAGCCTCAAGCTTCGCTGTGGCTTCTTCCATTTTACCTTGTCCGCATAAAGCAAAGCCCTCATCAACCATTTGCACGGCTTGTTTCTGTGCATCATCCGTCGTTCGCGCCAATTCAACGCGAACCCGAGCGCGCAATGTAATCAATCCAATATCGTCACATTGATCGATCAACTTTTGAAATGATTCTTGAGCATTTGTACTGGCCTCGTTTCCAGCTTGCATCTCTTGATTGGCGGAGCCAACATTCGATGATTGAGCATAAACTGTGGTTGTTGCGAAAATAAGCCCCAAAAAACACAACACAATTGCCTTAAACATGAAAAACATCCCTTCTATTAATGATCATACTTTATGAGTGCACGGCGCAAATATCCTGAAATGGCATCGATGATGATAACCAGGATCAAAACAAGCAAAGATAAATAAGCAACATTTTCGAAGTCACTTCCTGTCTGCAGTGCACTCAAAAACAATGTTCCAATTCCCCCAGCACCCATAGCACCGATAATGACGGCGGAACGGGTATTAGACTCAAAATAATACAACGATTGCGATATAAAGACTGGGAGGATTTGTGGAATGATACCAAAACGATGCTGTTGCAATCGAGATGCACCTGTTGCACGCACACCCTCAACATCTTTTTTGTTTGCATTTTCAATTGCTTCCGACATCAATTTGCCCAAGGTGCCTGTATCTGTCAGACCAATTGCGAAAATTCCTGTAAATAAGCCAGGGCCAAATGCACGTAGGAATATCAAGGACCAAATCAGCATATCGATCCCCCTGAAAAGATCGAAGGTCCGGCGGGAGACAAAACGAAGCCACGCAAAAGGTGCAACATTTTTCGCGGCTAGAAAGGCAAGTGGCAACCCTAGAAAGGATGCGAATGCTGTGCCCAAAATTGCCATCATCAACGTTTCAAGCAACGCAAAAAACACTTTGCCATGCAACCACATTTCATTATTCACAAATTCATCCCAAACCAGATCCGCATTGCTACGATCTGTAACCACTCTCGTGTCTGAAAAAAGCAGATTGATTGCCGTTAATGGATTCATACCAACCAGTGGGCTATGAAAATCAAACCAGAAATAAGCCCAACCAAATTCATATCGATGAATTTCGATTTTACGGCCATACACTTGGACGCGTTTGAACACAGATGGTCTAATTTCAACTTTCGATTCTGTGACACGTATCCAATCTGGTAACTCGTCTAAGCGGTCTTGATACCCAACAACATAAGGTTTCTTTTTGTCATTAATAGCGACTTCAAATTGATTTAGACCTTCACCAAAGCCTTGAATAATTACACGATCTAACTGCTTCTCCACAAAGGATCCATCAGTAAATGTCACCCTCGAGGAAGAGTTATCTCTACCTTGTCCCACCCAACCGGGAGGTTCATCATAGGTGTAAAAAGAGCTTCCTTCGAATCGCACTTGAACAAAATTTGGGTCTTCCCAACTATAATTCACATGATTTTTATAGGCGATCAAATCTACCGCAAACAGCGCCGCTCTGTTGGGATCCCATCGACGCATAACACCTGGCAGATCAAATAATGAGAGGGCAAAGCCGATATAGATCAAGATGATCGCGACAGTCCCACCGGCTATCATCCTTCCGCGACGAACATGTGCAAAAATATCAGCGTATTTTTCAAGATGAGAAGTTTTAGAGACCTGTTCCATCACTGATCTCCAATCAAATGTCCGCGCACATATCGCGAAAGATAATCCAATGAGGTAATGGTCGCCACAAGAAGGAACATGATGGCAAAAACATCATCACCATAGCGCCATTGAATAACTGTAGACAGGGCCTCACCAATACCCCCAGCCCCAACAAATCCAAGAATTGTAGAGGCGCGAACATTAATTTCAGTGCGCAATAGCCCATAAGAAAAAAACAAAGGTAACACCTGTGGAATAACCGCGTAACGAACCTTTTGCAGCCATGATCCACCAACAGAAGTTAAACCCTCAATGGGTTTGTCATCTATATTTTCTATGGCCTCTGAGAATAATTTGCCTAACGCTCCAGCGGTATGTATTGTGATGGCAATGACCGCTGGCAGAAGCGACCTTCCCATGAGAAACAGCAGGATCATCGCAATAACCAATTCGGGAAACGAGCGGCAAATATCCATAAATCTGCGCACAATGAGCACAATATAAGCATTGTCATTAATGTTACGACTGCCCAGAACACCCAAAATAACTGCAAAGAAAAAACCCAGACCCGTTGAAAACACGGCCATGTTAATGGTCTGTAACAAAAGAGGGATATAGGATACGACTGTTTCTGGCCAACCCCATCCCGCAGCCCATGCTTGGACGAACAAATCAGCTGGATAATCAAAGAAATTATCAATCCCACGGGCGAAGCTTCCGGCATTGTTCTGCTCAGCCATCACAAACCCAATTACCATCATTCCAATGATAAAAATAAGGAATCCAATGGTGTAGAAAAAACGAGCACGCGCCAATTCATCGAGACGCTTTTCGATAAGCGTAAACTTCTCGTTCGTCACTTCCATCACTATGGTGCTTTCTAAAATGAAGAGAAAATTAAAAAGCATATGGGGACATGTTTTATCGCCCCCATATGCTTAGAATTGTTAGCCTTTTTTCTTGGCTTCAATCTTTGCCTTGCGAGCCTTCACAATGCCTTCATAGAAGGAATGGTCAACAGGCACCCACGCCTTAACAATACCATTGGCTACTTTTTCACCACATGCAGGATCGTTTTTATGAATCCACTGCTTGAGAGAGACCATAACGTCCTTTGCTTCTTGTGGAAGAGCTTTGCGAAGCACGATTGGACCGTTAGGAATCAACTTTGACGACCAAATCTGAACGAGATCATCCATGTTCAAGATACCCTTATCCACCATGCGACGAAGGTTGCCAGAGGTATATCCCTCGGTCCACTCACCAACACCAGATACCCATGTTACAGCCGCGTCAACATCTTTGTTGAGAACGCCAAGAACACCATTTTCATGACCACCCATGAACTGGGTCTTTGCAAAATAAGAATCCAACTGACCAAATTTTTCAGCAAGCTCAATTGATGGGACTAGGAAGCCAGATGTTGAGTTTGGATCAGCAAACCCCAAGCTCTTACCCTTCATATCTTCCAATGTTTTGATGCCTGAATCCTTGCGTGCAACCATGACAGAGTAATAACCCATGTCACCAGTTGGCTGCATACGGGTCAAAACAGGCTCACCAGCTTCTGGGTTTGCAAGATAAACACCTGCATAACCAGATGAACCAAACCAAGTGTAATCAAGGTTACCACCCACGAATGCTTCCATGGTACCAGCATAGTCTTTGAACGTAAAAAACTTTACAGGGACGTTGTACGCAGCTTCAACATAAGGAATCATGCAAGAGTTGTTAGCAATGATGTCCGCGGCAGCTTCGTCACCCAAAAAACCCATACGGAATTCTGGCTGAACAGTGCTTAAGTCCATTTTCTTTCCGGTATATTCTTTTGAAGAATGACCGCCAGCAACAGCAACACCAGCAACAGCGAGTGTAGCAAGAACAGGTAAAAATTTATTCATTATGAAATCTCCAAGTGAGGCATAAAATTGCATCAACAACTACGAAGCTATCGTTAATTCAGGCGTTAACTTTTCAAGCGCAGTTGAAGTAACTGTTGGCGTAAAGGCATCATCAGCCTCCACACCATAAATCTCCCGAGCCAAATCATCAGATAAGTCGCTCGGGATTCCGTCAAACACGACCTGCCCTAACCGCATCCCAATAATGCGATCGCAGTAGGTTCGTGCTGTGTCCAAGGTGTGCAAGTTACACATAACCATTAAGCCATCGTTGCGTTGGATTGAATAAAGAGATTCCATCACAAGTTTGGCGTTAAGAGGATCAAGAGAGGCAATGGGTTCATCAGCGAGCAATAACTTTGGTTCCTGCATCATCGCCCTGCATATTGCGACACGCTGTTGTTGGCCACCAGAGAGGGTTTCAGATCTCTGTAAAGCCGTTTGGTCCATTCCGAAGCGCTCAAGCAATTCTAGAGCTCGTAATCTTTCTTCTTTCGTGAAGAACTTCAATAACGAACGAAGCTCAGATTGATGGTTTAAGTTACCGAGGATAACATTTGTTAACACATCCAACCGCGGCACGAGATTGAATTGCTGAAAAATCATCGCACAATCTTTGTGCCAGTCACGTTTTTGTTTACCACGAAATGAGAGAACATTCTGACCGTTGAAAAGTATCTCACCACTGCTTGCGTCGGACAAACGATTAATCGTTCGAAGTAATGTTGACTTACCCGCACCAGAGCGGCCGATGATTCCAACCATTGCAGGTTCATCAAAATCAAGTGTTACGTTTGCAAGAGCGGTAACTTTACCAAAATTTTTGGATAGATTTGAAATCTTGAGCATATATGGATCCTACATCTTCTATACAGGGCCCATTACGCGAGAATTGTGACAGTTTTATAAAACAATGAAAATATTTTGTATAATTTATATTATTTGGGGGTATCAAAAACGAGGTTTACCCGAGTACCAACGAACCAACTTTGTCCATACTCGATTGGGACATCGTCTTGTATCACATTTAAAGCTGTAGAACATAACAACGCATCCCCACGGAGCATTGAAGCAGGCCTGCCAAAATAACACTTGCTGGTTCCGCAGTAATTTTGGTTGAGAAACGTGAATAATCACCAAAACCACAGCTTTTCATGGCTTCTGTTACAGACCCTGTTACCTCTAAAACATCGCGAACGTCACCTGTACGCTCTAAAGGTAAAAATGACCGCCGAAACAGTATAGGAACATTGTCTGCATACCCCACCCCTTCAAGAAGAATAACTGGATCACCAACATTGATCTTAAGGAATTCTGCTTCAGGCCCGGATTTTAGTCTTTCAAGCCTGATAACACGGGCACTAGGTTGATGGCCTGCGATTGAAACATTTTCTGAGAACCTCGTTCGATTACTTATATGGTACGGCGTCACAGGCATATTCACAAAAATACCGCTGCCACGACGAGACGAAATTAAGCCTTCATCACGCAAAACCGCCAATGCACGACGAACGGTATGTCTATTGACCCCAAATCTACGCGCTAACAACTCCTCCGAATCAAGTCGTTGTCCGGGCTGGTAGCGCCCCCCTACCACATCGTTACGTAATTCTTCTGCAATGGCCATCCATCGAAAAATTTTTTGCATAGCTAAAATTTCTTTTGCCAAAATCTGTTGAAAAATGAAAAACACATCATTAGTAATAAGTATAGTTGTATAGTATAAGGTTCGCACATGACACAACATAACGACAATATGCGGCAATGGTGGCTTTCTACACTCGCTTGTGCAAATTGTGAATTGTTATATGAGTTACTCTCAGATGTAGAGCTACCCAACACAGCAAAAGTGATCAGAGCCCCAGAATTAGGTACCGTCATGGTCCAAGGTCGTGTTGGTGGCGACGGTGCAGGATTTCACTTTGGCGAGATGACCATCACAAGGTGCTCTGTGGCGCTCGACGATCAGATTACGGGCCATGGATATATACAAGGAAGAGATAAAAAAGCCTCTCATACCATCGCGTTGTTGGATGCCCTGTTACAAACGGAGCGGCAACAAGAAATTCTTCAAAAAGTTATTTATCCCCTCGTTGAGCATCAAAAGAACTTTGAAAAAGGCGTCCAAGAAAAAGCAGCTGCGACCAAAGTGGAGTTTTTCACAATGGCAAGAGGGGAAGATTAATGACCTTAAACGCACAAGAATCAGCTCTTATTTTTCGACAAATCATGTTTGCAATGTCCCATCCCGGCGAGTCATATCAATTGTCAGCGGAGATTGATGCACCTCAATGCGAATATACCAACCTTTTTGTTGTCTTGTTATGTCTTTGTGACAAAGACACGCCCTTATATCTTTCACCAACATTACAAACAGCATCCATTATCGATTGGGTAAACTTTTATCTTGGTTGCCCTATTGTCGAACCAGCGGAGGCAAGTTTTGCTGCTGGACCATTTCACGAACTAGTGCCTCTTGAACAATTTCCACAAGGAAACCCACGCTACCCAGATCAATCCGCAACCTTGTTGGTTTGTAACGAGCCTTGGGACGATATATGCGAGATTTCGGGTCCAGGCATTGATGGTAAGAGACAAAAAGCTCTGCCAAACCCCCAAATATTACAAGAAAATCACCTACGATACCCTCTTGGTTGTGACTTCATATTTGTATCCAACGATTCTGTTTTCTGCCTTCCCAGGTCAATCAATATTGAAAGTGAAGCTCAATGTATGTCTCAGTAAAAGGTGGAGAAAAGGCCATAGAACGGGCCCATCAATGGCTAGCTGATGAACGCCGGGGCGATAGAGACGACGTTCTAGCTCTATCCATTCAGCAAATTAAAGAGCAATTATCCTTATCTGTAGCACGTGTTATGGCGGAGGGATCTTTGTATGATCCAGATTTGTCAGCATTGGCGATCAAGCAAGCACGTGGAGATCTTATCGAGGCCATTTTTCTGATACGTGCTTACCGAACAACGCTCCCTAGACTGGGTGTTAGCGAGCCAATTGAGACATCAAGTATGGTTGTGAAGCGAAGGGTTTCGGCAACATTTAAGGATATCCCAGGAGGTCAAATTCTTGGTCCAACATTCGACTATACCCACAGATTGATAGACTTTGCTCTCCTCGCTGAGGGTGAAGATCCTTTGCCAGCCCAACAAGAAAAACAGGTACAGTGCAATATCCCTCACATCCTGAATTTACTGGATAAAGATGATCTCATAGAAAAAAATGATATCCCTGACCGAGCCCCTTCAGATATCACACGTACACCTCTGGAATTACCAGCGGATCGACCTCTCAGATTGCAAGTCCTTGCACGTGCAGATGAAGGTTTTCTTTTAGGACTGGGCTATTCCACACAGCGTGGATACGGTAGGACACACGCCTTTGTTGGGGAATTACGTATTGGTTATGTAGAGGTAACCATGAACATTCCAGAGTTAGGTTTTGCCATTTGTATTGGTAAGATGGAAGTAACGGAATGTGAAACCGTGAATCAATTCACGGGTTCTAAGCATATCCCCCCTCAATTCACACGCGGTTACGGCTTAGTCATGGGACAGTCCGAGCGAAAGTCTATCGCCATGGCACTTGTTGATCGCGCCTTGAGATGGGAAGAGTTGGGAGAGCCTTTTGAGGGAGCCCCTGCACAGGATCAAGAGTTTGTTTTGGCTCATTGCGATAATATCCAAGCTACAGGGTTCGTAGAACATATCAAATTACCTCATTATGTTGATTTTCAAGCAGAACTTGAGCTTGTGCGCAGGATGAGAAGAGACGCACAATTTAGCATGGGACAAGAAACTGATGCATGAGGAGTATAATTTCGCTTACTTAGATGAGCAAACAAAACGTATGATACGACGAGCTTTGCTTAAGGCACTTGCTATCCCCGGCTATCAAGTCCCATTTGCGTCACGTGAAATGCCCATGCCTTATGGATGGGGTACTGGTGGAATCCAGGTCACGGCAGCCTGCTTACAACCAAATGACATCTTAAAAGTCATTGACCAAGGTGCAGACGACACCACGAATGCAGTATCTATTCGAAAATTTTTTGCACGCACAGCGGCTGTTAAAACCACCGAAAGCACTGCAGATGCCACCATCATTCAGACAAGGCATCGAATTCCTGAACGTCCACTCCAAAAAGAACAGATATTGGTGTATCAAGTTCCCATTCCAGAACCTTTGCGTTTTCTGGAGCCTCGCGAAACCGAAACCAGACATATGCATGCGTTGCAAGAATATGGGCTTATGCATGTTAAACTATACGAAAACATTGCAGAACATGGTCAAATTTCGACAACATATGCTTACCCGGTACGGGTAAATCAGCATTATATTATGGACCCATCGCCTATACCAAAATTTGATAATCCTAAAATGCATCAATCTCATGCTATTCAATTGTTTGGTGCGGGTCGTGAACAGCGCATTTACGCCATTCCACCCTACACAGACGTGGTCAGCCTAGATTTTGAGGATTATCCCTTCGAGCAAATGAAAATTGATAAGTCGTGCAGCCTATGTGGGGCACGTGATACATTCTTGGATGAGGTTATCATGGATGACCAAGGCCAACGTATGTTCGTATGTTCAGATACAGACTTCTGCCACCAACCTAAGTCAGAAAAATCATGACCAAACCATTTATTTTACAAGCTCAAAATATCACCAAATATTACGGAAACCAACTGGGTTGCAAAGATGTTAGCTTTGAACTTTATCCAGGTGAGGTACTTGGAATAGTTGGAGAATCTGGCTCAGGGAAATCCACGTTATTAAACTGTGTAGCCTGTCATACCCCCATTGATGAGGGCGAATTATTGTATCAAAATGAACCTATGCATTCAGCGCCCGCCTCCAGGCAACGCTATCTTGCCAGGACGGAGTGGGCTTTTGTGCACCAAAATCCACGTGATGGATTAAGAATGAATGTGAGTGCCGGGGTAATATTGGTGAACGGCTTATGGCCACCGGCGCACGTCATTATGGGCAGATCAGGAAACAAGCTGAAGAGTGGATTGAACGTGTCGAAATAGACACAGCCCGACTTGATGACAAACCCAAAACTTTTTCTGGTGGCATGCAGCAGAGACTACAAATAGCACGCAATCTGGTAACAAAACCAAAATTAATTTTCATGGATGAGCCAACAGGAGGCTTGGATGTCTCTGTGCAGGCGCGGTTATTAGATACATTACGGATGTTGGTAAAAGAGCTTGGTCTTGCAGCTATTGTTGTTACCCATGATCTTGCAGTTGTACGCCTTTTGGCAGATCGCATGATTGTCATGAAGTCAGGCCATGTTGTTGAGACAGGTTTATCAGACCAAGTGCTAGACGACCCGCAACATCCTTACACGCAACTTCTGGTTTCATCGGTTCTGCAGACATGAATATGATCAAAGCAACAAATATCAGCAAATCTTTTACGCTCCACCAACAAAGTGGTGTCGTCCTCAATGTGTTTTCAAACTTATCACTGGAAGTAAATGCTGGTGAATGCGTTGGACTGGTGGGGCCAAGTGGGATGGGTAAATCTACTATCCTAAGAATGATTTACGGAAATTATCGGACAGATGAGGGATCAATACTCGTGAACAATACGGAAATCGTAGGTTGCGACCCTCAAACTATTCTAGGTTTGCGAAGAACAACCATGGGATTTGTAAGTCAATTCCTCCGTGTCGTACCGAGGGTACCTGCGATTGATGTTGTATCAGAGCCAATGCGTAGAGTTGGACATGATGCTGAGGAAGCTCATCAAAAAGCAAGTTATTTACTTGAATGCTTAAATATTCCAGAAAACCTATGGCAACTATCGCCTTCAACATTTTCTGGTGGTGAACAGCAACGAATTAATATTGCGCGCGGATTGTGTCATCCCTACCCTGTTTTGTTGTTAGATGAACCCACAGCAAGCCTAGATAAAAAAAATAAAAAAACCGTTCTGAGCCTTATCAATGGCGCTAAAGACGCAGGAGCAGCCATTCTTGGTATCTTTCATGACGATGAAGCCCGCAAAGCTGTATGTGACCGCATGATCGATATACGTGAATTGTGCCATATGGCGGGTGAAGTAACGTGAATATCATTTTTGTTGTGGGTTCCTCAGGCTCAGGAAAAAACACGCTCATGGACTTGGCAGCAGAAGAGTTTGACTGGCTCAGCATCGTGCCCAGAGAAGTCTCGATCATAAGACCTGGGGAACCTCACGATCATGCCATTGATCAGCACTTATTTTTGAAAAAACAAAATGCTGGGGAATATTATCTTAGTTGGTATGCCCATAATATTCATTATGGAATTGATAAGCAGAAACTTAACCTAATCCTTGGTCCGCATAGCCAACATTGGGGTTTGATCAACGGGGCTCGACGCGCCGTAAATCAATGGCTTGAAGCTTCACCAAAAGGTCATGTTATTGAAATCCAAGCCTCTTTGGAAACGCGACGTTTGAGACTAGCATCACGAGAAAGAGAAAATATGCATGCGATTAATCAGCGCCTCAACAGCGCGCCACTCGATAGCTCAAAGATCCCCAAAGAAAACTATCATGTGGTCGATAACAACCAGGACATAAATCAATCGTTCAATATGTTTTCATCTATCATTAAAAAGATAACGGGAATCTCTTGATAAGAACAAACCGACCATTCTGTTCGCCCCTCAAGGCAATGTGAGGAATCTGTATTGTGTAAGGAAAAGATGGAAATTTTCCCTCTAAATAAGAATAAATTTGATGTTCTTGCGGAAGTGTTAACCGACCAGTGAGGGTCATATGAAACTTAAATTCATCAAGAACATATGGGTAACCGTAATCACACAACAGCCGTTCTTGCCTGGGCGTCAAGCCTGCTTGACGCCGTCTTGCCAATTCATCCGCACTTGCTGCTGTCCGATACTGGTCAAGTTCTGTTACCAACTTTTTTTCAAGAGCTACCAAATTACTGGATGCTTGCTGCAAGGTAAGCGCTATGAACCCCTCAAAGACTCAAGTCCTACAGTGATAGTGAAGCGGTTGATAGATTGGGCAATCTTACCAACATCAAGCTCCAATTGCTCTATGGTTTTATCTTTTTGCAGGACAAATGGCGCTTTCATCGTTGCATGAAACCATATTTTCTTGGCTGGGTTGTGGCAGATTGCCAAATATCATGAGAAAAATCACTCGGCGCTTCCATATGTTGCTGATATACACTGTCCCACCCCAACCACTGACTAGCTAATAAATAAAGTGGGTCATGCGCATCAGGAACGATATATACAGCAAAACGAGAAAACATACTTAACGCCCTTTTTAAAAATCACAGTTATGACAAGGTATTTTTATGTCTACAGATATTTCCTTTTCCAACGCCCGTATTATAACGCCCAATCATATTCTGGAAGGTCAATTATGTTGCAAAGACAACCTCATTGCGAACATCACCTCAAATTCAGCAGAACATAAACAAAGCATTGATTGCCAAGGTGACTTCTTAGCACCTGGATTGATTGAATTGCACACGGATAATCTCGAAGGCCATCTCCAACCTCGGCCAGGGGTGCACTGGCCAAGAAGGGCAGCTATTCTTGCCCATGATGCGGAATTGGTGGGCGTAGGTATAACAACCGTGCTCGACGCATTACGGGTTGGATCCATTGTTTCACGCAAAGATGGAGATTATATCCCCTATGCTCGGGAGGTCGCCACAGAAATACAAAGTATGTCCAAACTTGGGGTGCTCAAAGCAAGACATCACCTCCATTTACGCGCTGAAATTTGCTCAGAAACCTTGATAGACGAGATTGGCTCATTCGATGAGAATGATGATGTTCGCATGATATCCATGATGGATCACACACCAGGACAGAGGCAATTTCGCAATTTAGATAAATTTAGAGAATATCTACAAGGCAAACATGGGATGTCACCAGCAGAGGTTGATGCCCATTTTCAAGGATTATATGATCTTCAAAGTAAAGGTTGGAGAGCCACATGCTCGTGCCATCGCCGAGCATGCAAAAACATATAATGTTCCTCTAGCAAGCCATGACGACGCCACAAAGGATGATGTTATCGCCAGCATAACCGCAGGGGCTACATTGGCGGAATTTCCAACAACAATTGAAGCTGCATCATTATGCCGAGAAGCCAATCAATCCATAATAATGGGAGCACCGAACCTTATACGAGGAGGATCACATTCAGGAAATGTTGCGGCCCATGACTTGGCTGACTTAGACATGTTGGATATTCTTAGCTCTGATTATGTCCCAGCCTCTTTGTTAATGAGCGCTTGGAAGCTTTCCCAGCAGTTAGGAGATATCCCTAAGGCTATGCGAACAGTGACTTTCAATCCAGCCAGTGCTCTAGGACTCAACGATCGTGGTGCCCTCGAAGAGGGACGAAAAGCTGACTTGGTTCGTTTTCGTATTATCGACAACATACCACAAGTTGTCTCAGTTTACGTCAACGCCCAACGTGTTGCTTAACCGTTTTACTCAATCTTTGATGGAATGGCTCTCAGATGAGGCCATTTCGTCTAGGATTTCCCGATTGTGTGAACCAGGAGCAACAGGAGGCCCCTGCACGGCACCTGGTGTTCGGGAGAAAGAGGGGACAACGCCGGGTTGTGTAAAGCTATGACCATTAAAAAATGTTTGATTGTGACGATAATGGGGGTGGTTCTGCGCCTCTTGCATGGAGAGTACGGGAGCAAAACAAGCGTCTGTCGCTTCTAGCAAGTCACACCATTCTTGCCTTGTTCTTTGCTGAAACAGTTCGGCCAACTTAAGCTTTTGTTCAGGCCATTTTTGTTGATCAAATTGGTCATCAAACAATGGGTCATCAAGCTGTAGCAACGAACGTAAAACATTGTAAAATTTGGGCTCTATGGCAGCTATAGTTACAAATAGTCCATCTGATGTCTCATAAACATTATAAAAAGGTGCACCTCCATCCAAAAGGTTACTACCTCGAAGTTCAGTCCATTTTCCAGCAGCATGCCAACCAAAAAACATGCTCATTAATGATACAGCACCATCACACATCGCCATATCCACAACTTGCCCCTTTTGGGAATGCTGAGCTTCTAGAAGGGCTGCACATAACCCAAAGGCAAGATATAAAGCGCCTCCTCCGAAGTCACCAATGAGGTTTAGAGGAATACTAGGTTTTTCCTTAACACCAATAGAATGTAATGCCCCAGACAGTGCGATATAATTCAAATCATGTCCTGCAGACGCGGCCAAAGGGCCATTTTGCCCCCATCCTGTCATACGACCATAAATAAGTTTTGGGTTTACCTTCCAACAATCTTCTGGTGCGAGACCTAAACGCTCCATTACCCCAGGCCGAAACCCTTCAATAAGACCATGTGCTGAAGCAACCAATGATAGCGCAACGGATTTATCTTTTTCATCCTTTAAATCGAGGGCAATAGACCTACGTCCTCGGGCCAAAACATCACCAGCATCTGCTTCGGTTCCTACGAGATCTTTTCTATCAACGCGGATGATATCAGCCCCAAGATCTGCCAATAACATAGCACAAAATGGTCCCGGCCCAATGCCGGCAAATTCAATAAAACCGAAACCCTCGTAACGGCCCAGCTGCCATGTCATGCCCTTCTTGCGAGCTGGTGTGCGAGATCTAACAAATTCTCAGCAACAATGTCCCACTGTTCCGTTGCCGCGCAATCTTTTGTTTGTGCAGGCCCATATTCAGTTGGCCTTGGGAAAAAGCCAGTTTGTAACCCCGCTTGCTTTGCCGCAGTTAAATCATAGTTATGCGCTGCTACCATCATACAATCCTCTGGATGCAGTCCTAACCAGTCTGCAGCCGTTTGATAAACAATAGGATTGGGTTTGTAATTCTGGGCTGGTTCAGAGCCTAAAATAGCGTCCCAAGGAAAAGCGCAATAACGTGCAAGATTGACCATCAATGCAGTATTCCCGTTTGAAACGGGCGCTAGTAGAAAATCCTTTGCCAACAACAACATTGCTTCATCTACCTCAGGCCATGTCTTCAATCGGCGCCACTCCAAAGCCAACTGACTACGTGTTTCCTGAGATACATGTGCAAGATTATAGCGGTCTAAAACGGCATTTAAATTCTCAAGATGCAGGTCGTCCAGGCGCACAAAGCCGCGCTCCCCACGCCGAATGGGTTCCATCGAGGGTTGGTATTCAGCCCTCCATTGAGAGGCCATTTCCAGCCAATCTTCCTCAACACCTAACGGGGTCAAAGCTTGTTGCAAATGCCCTGCAATGGATGTTCTCCAATCTACCAATGTTCCGAAAACATCAAAAAATAAAGCTTTAGGTTTAAGTTTACTCATCAGAACCTCTGTATCATTTGGGTGGAGGGTTCATCACATCCTGCATCACCGATAATTTTGCGGGCACACCCGCAACAGTTACATTTGAAACTACATCTTTCGTGACAACAGAACCAGCAGCAATACGCACACAATTTCCTATTTCAACATTACCCAAAATCTTAGCACCTGCTCCAATCATCACACCATTACCTATCTTGGGATGCCTATCTCCTCGAATTTTCCCGGTGCCTCCAAGCGTGACGCCATGCAAAATCGAACAATCATTACCAACACGCGCGGTCTCACCAATAACAATGTTATGAGCATGGTCAATCATGAGACCTTTGCCAAGAACACAAGCAGGATGGATATCAACATTAAAGACTTCTGCAACACGCGATTGCACATATCGAGCTTCGATGGTTCGTTCATTGCTCCACCAAGCATGGGCAACCCGATAGGCAGCGATCGCATGAAAACCTTTATAAAAGGCGACTGCCTCAAGTGGAAAACGACAAGCTGGATCTCGGTAACTGACTGCGTCAAGATCAGCCCAAATAACATCCTCCAATAAAGCCATTTGCTCACCAAATTCATAAGCCATGATGCGGCACTCATCTTTAGAGACGCAAATTCTATGACTAATGATACGTGCCAGACTTTCGCTCAAACTTTTGGAGGAGGCGAAAATCCGCTCAATATATTTTGTAAAAGGTCGATCGAATTCAGGTAATCTTGCGCAAATATGTTGCCAGCGGATGGCATTTTCTCGGTGAATATTTTCTATTTTTTCTGTCACTTTGGCAGCCCTTGTTATTGAACCATCCGAATTTAGAGTGGTTGAACCCTACGTGAAAGATAAAAATCTGCATATAGAAAATTTTTTTTGTTGATCCTAGTCGCTAATGAATGTACTGACACTGTTTTTCGCATGGTGCGGAAGAACGAACATCTGCTGGTTGGAGTAGGCGAAATGAATTATGCCGATAGCCTCTTCCAATTGGGGATGGACTCGAAGGCAGCAATAGAGCCGCAGGAGAGCACCACCCAAAAGGTTGAGCCGAATAAGGATCACTTTATTGAACGCGACGGACATGTCTATGCAGGTACACATATTATTGTAGACTTGTATGATGCTTCTCATTTGGATGATATCGAGCATATCGAACAAATACTTCGTCAATGCATTGAAACAGCAAAGGCAACTTTGCTGCATTTTCATCTTCATCATTTTACGCCTACTGGTGTGTCTGGTGTGGCTGTGCTCGCAGAAAGTCATATTTCTATTCATACTTGGCCAGAAGCACATTATGCTGCTTTGGATATTTTCATGTGCGGGGATGCGGATCCTCACAGTTGCATTAAAATTTTGAAACAAGGCTTCAATGCAAAGCGCATGGATGTAAAAGAATTCTATAGAGGTAAAGATATCGATGGCTGACAAATCCATGGAAGCCGCCGAAAACGCTTTGGGCAACGTGATCATAAGTGATAATCACGCCATTGAGACTTTACATCGTCATTATAGAACAGCGTATCGGGTCGAAAATATTTTGGTCCATGACCAAACTGACGAACAAGAGCTGTTTCTCTTCGAAAACGAGTTTTTCGGTAGAATGCTCATGCTTGACGGCGTCACACAACTTACCACAAGGGATGAACCTTTTTATCATGAATTGATCACCCATATCCCGTTGTTTTGTCATCCCTCGCCTCAACGCATGTTGGTCATTGGGGCTGGCGATGGTGGTGTGTTGCGAGAAGCAGTTAGACACAACACCCTTCAACATATCGACTTGGTAGAAATTGACGAAACTGTGGTTAGGTTTTCTCAGCAGTACCTACCTTCTGTGTCCGCAGGTGCGTTCG
Organism: Alphaproteobacteria bacterium; assembly: GCA_038131935.1. Taxonomy (GTDB): domain Bacteria; phylum Pseudomonadota; class Alphaproteobacteria; order UBA8317; family UBA8317; genus UBA8317. The sequence goes on from JAYPQH010000032.1 coordinate 160,676, forward strand.
ATGACCCCCGTGTCCATGTCACCATTGCTGATGCTGCCGAATTTGTAGCCAAGCATAGCGGTGATCCATATGATGCTGTCGTTGTAGATTCGACAGATCCTTTTGGCCCTGCCGCACCTTTGTTTGAAATTCCTTTCTATAAAAATTTGGCCAAAATTATGTCACAAGATGCTGTGGTGATGACACAATGTGGCAACCCATTTGTACAACCAGAAGAGTTGAAACTAGCCGGAGGAAGACTTGCAGACTGCTTTGCAACCATGACCCCAGTTATGATTACCGTTCCTACCTATACTGGTGGACAAATGGCATTAGGATTTGGCTGTAAAGATAAAGAATTTTTGCTGCCATCACGTGAGAGTATTAAACAGAAATTACATCAATTACGTGATGTTAAACAGCTCAAAGTTCTTAACGAAGATGTCTTTTTTGCAAGCTTTGCGTTGCCAAATTTTGTACAATCTCACGGCTTCACCTCTTTGTTAGACAGAGGATCAAGCGCATCATTGTGATCCGCTTGATCAAATGCCACCACGAACCATGTCATGCATAAAGTTGATGGCGTCCGAGAGGTCTTGCCCCTCTAAACCAACAACCCACGCATCTGAGTCAAAACTTATATAACGCTCAATCCAGCCATCATAAAACAGTCCTACATCTTTTTCGTCACAACGAACGGGCAACCATGATACTTTATGGGTGTGAAGATCTCTCTGAGGTTGCAAAATATATCGCCCCTGTTGGTCCTGAACATCCAAAAGCAAAAATACCACCTATAGGATCCCCACGATGAACCACAAAGGCAAAACAAGCTTGATCATTCACCATTTTACATAGACGAGATACAACAAGATCTGTGCGAACCAAAAACATGACAATACTTATCGATAACAATGGAAAACAAGTTTTGAGAGATTAATCATGCAACACAATTGGCTTTCCTGTCTTTGACAAGGCTAAACCAATTTGTCTCGTGGATGGAAATTGGTAGAGAACAATCATAATAATCACGGTAAGTGGGACAGATAACAACATACCTGTAATTCCCCAAACAGCTGCCCAACCAAATAATGAGAGAATCACAACAAATTGTGAGATATCGAGCTGGCTGCCCATCAACTTAGGTAAAAGAATATTTCCAATCAGAAATTGCATGACAAATAAAGTGACCCCTAATGCAACAACTGAATCTGGGTTAGAAAATGTTGCCAACGCAAATACTGTAGGAAAACCAACCCCTAAGATGGTTCCCACTGTAGGAATATAATTAAGAATAAAGGCCAAAAATGCCCAAAAAATTGCAGCTGGAACATCAAACCATAGACAGATGCAATAGGTAGCAAAACCAGTAAGCAATGACATAAGTGTCATAAGATACATATATGTACGAACATCATCCGAAATTCTTTTAAGCACCGCTTCGACATGGGTACGTCGCGTTTCATTTGGAATGATGGCTTTCAATTTTCGTGAAAAGAAAGGTTGGTCCGCAAAAAGAAAAAGAACATAAATAATGATTGTGCTCCCGTCACTCGCAATCAGCTGAACAGAGTCAATAATTTTTTTCAAAATTTCACTTAATGACGCTTCTATACGCTCAGGAACTGAAAATTTTGTCGATATATCAAACGTCATGAGTAGTTCATTGATAAACGTTTCGATCTTAAGGGTTGCACGCGCAAGATCGGTACTCAATTGCGCAAATGTCGAGAATATGGCGGATCCCGCCAGCCCTACCATCAACATGATCAGGAGACTTGCAACAAAAACAGGTAACCATGAAATACGACCTATAAAAGGCAGGTGCCGCACCAATGCGTCTGCAAAGGCGTTAATCATAAACCAGACCAAAAATGCTATGGCAATTGGTATCAAAAAATCTGCTGCTTGTGATAAAAAAACCAAAAGAAGCATGGCTGTGCCAACAAAATAAAATGGTGAAGCCATTGTCATCAGTAAAAAACCTACAGATCAATTGAATGATAATTAAAGTCATGCCATGGAATAGCTTCGTAAGGAAGTACGCATGATGAGGTTTTAAAATGTCTGACAATTCTGTTCGCCTACGTAATATCCTTCAAACGCGGTTAGAACTCATGCCAGAAGTCGCAATGTTCAAATGGAATCAAAAAATACCCGTGTTAGATGACGTACGCGAACAGCAGTTGCGTGACAAACTGGTGCGTGATGCCATGAAACTAGGTATCCAACAAAAAACAGCCATCATCTTACTTCAAGGCCAAATGGACGCGGCAAAACATTGGCAAATGAACCTGATCCAAGAATGGGAAGAAAAGAATATTCATACATTCAAAGACATACGTGATCTCACGCAAGAAATCCGGCTGGATGTTTCTCGGATATCACAGGAGTTATTAGAGCTCATTGCTGGCATGTTAAAAGAAGCTGAAACACCAGATTTTATCAAACTCGAAACTGCACCTCAAACCATACCAAAGGCCGTATGGAATCATGCAATTATGAGTATAAGAGATGTGTTTGAGGGTGAAGCAACAGGAGCTTCGCTATAAAGCCCCCATCTCTTTGGTTTCCTCACAAATCTCTGCATACTTCACCAGCAAGAGCAATAACTAGGGACGCGATCTGATTAATCCACTTCGCTGAATACATCTCTCAGCGTTTGTGTTGTGAATAGCATCTCTTCCTCACCAAACATCAAAGGCGGGGACATAGCAATACTATCTCCCATAAATCTGACCATTAACCCTTTTGCAAAGCAGCGCTTCATAATTTCCATGCCGCGTGCCCCAACTTTTCCATCACGGGTTTCAACTTCAACGGCAGCGGTCAAGCCCCAGGTGCGAATATCAATAACATTCTTGGCATCCCTTAATCCATGTATATGTTTTGCCCAAACAGGCTCCATGGCTGCAGCATGCTCAAACATTCTTTCATCACGATACACAGAAATCGTAGCCAAGGCTGCTGCGCAGGCCACAGGATGGCCTGAGTATGTGTATCCATGAAACAACTCAACAGGTGCATCAGCATTTTCCATCATTGTGTCGTAGATATGTTTACGTGTCATCACCGCTCCCATGGGGATAACAGCGTTGGTTAAACCCTTTGCGGTGCACATGATGTCTGGAATTACCCCCAAGCGCTCTGCTGCTGAGGATGCACCCAGACGCCCGTAACCTGTAATGACTTCGTCAAAAATAAGCACAATCCCATGTTGATCACAAATTTCTCTTAAGCGCTCAAGATACCCCACTGGTGGGACCAATACACCTGTTGACCCCGCCATAGGCTCGACAATAACAGCGGCAATTGTTGACGCATCATGAAGCGCAATAATCCGCTCAAGGTCATCAGCTCTGTCAGCCCCTGTTTGTGGCTGGCCCACAACGAACCTCTCATTATCTGGTTGATATGTGTCTCGCAAATGATCAACACCTGTAAGGAGACTTCCGAAATACATACGGTTCTTCACCATACCTCCAACGGATGTTCCACCAAAACCAGTTCCGTGATAACCACGCTCTCTGCCAATCAAACGGGTGCGACTCCCTTGGCCACGAGCTCTTTGATAGGCCAATGCAATCTTAAGTGCTGTATCAACAGATTCTGAGCCAGAGTTGGTATAGAAGGCATGATCCAAATCACCAGGAAATAAATCCCGCAGAACATTTGCCAGTTCGAAAGCCAAAGGATGCCCAAATTGAAAATTAGGACAATAATCAAGTTCCCCAACTTGCTGGCGCACGGCCTCTATAATACGAGGATGATTATGACCTGCATTCACACACCATAGACCAGCGGTAGCGTCTAGCACCTTTCCGCCCTCAGAATTGGTATAGTAAAGACGGTCCGCCGATACCAACATACGTGGGTTATCGTTAAAATCCCTGTTGGCGGTAAAAGGCATCCAAAATGCCTCAAGATCATTTCTATTGTATGCATTATCCATGTTTTTTTCTCCACTGTGGGGTACGTTTTTCTAGGAATGCCGAAATGCCCTCATGGGCATCTGGCAAAGCCATATTTTTAGCCATTACCTTGCTCGTAAAAGCATAAGCCTCGTCAAGCTCAAGTTCTGCTTGATGATAAAATGCTTCTTTGCCAATAGCGAGTGTTCGATGCGAAAAAGACGCAATGTTTTCAGCAACTTCATAGCCTGTGCGCATAAGATCTTCAGGTGAAACAACATCATTGATCAAACCACAGCGCTGTGCCCTCTCAGCACTCAGGGTCTTTCCTGTCAGCAACATTTCCATAGCCGTGTTACGACCCACCTTGCGGGATAGGGCCACCATGGGTGTTGAGCAAAACAAACCAATTTTTACACCAGGGGTTCCAAACTCAGATAATGGTGTTGCGTAGGCCAAATCCGCTGACGCCACCAACTGGCAACCAGCTGCTGTAGCCATGCCATCCACCAAGGCGATTACCGGTTTTGGTAGTTTAACAATGCGCGTCATGACTATTGAGCATAACGAAAACAAATCTTGTATAAACTGTTCATCTTGTCGATGCGCTTGCAATTCTTTGAGGTCATGCCCTGCACAAAATGCTGGCCCTTCTGCTGAAAGAAGCACTGCACCTATTGTTTCATTATCCGCAATTTCATCCAGTTTCTCCAACAGAAGCGCTAACACCCTCATGGACAAAGGATTCCGCTTAGCACCATTGTTTAAGCGCAAATGAGCAATACCACTGTCGGATATCTCAAGCTCTACCAATTGTGCAGATAAATTCGTCATAATAGACTCCTATAAGGCCACCTCCTCAGTTTATGTCTTCAACCAAAAAGGTAAAGGGATTGTTTTGAAAATAAGCAAAAAAGGTTGTGTTATTTTAGCCATTGTCATGGTGACAGCCTTGCCATGGTTCATTTGCGCGTTCTCAATTGCTGGGCTGAGATTTTGGAACCCTGAGAAGACAATTTTACTTGCGACAGAACGAGAACATGCCGGTACAAAAGTTCATGAATGGGTTTCGATACAGAATGTATCTCCTAATGTGGTACAAGCTTTAATAGCCGCAGAAGACAATCGTTTTTGCGAGCATAGCGGTTTTGATTTTGCCCAAATTGCAGCAGCCTTTAATGATTGGTGGAATGGTGAAGAGCTTCGTGGTGCAAGCAGCATAAGTTCACAAGTGATTAAAAATCTTTTTTTTCTTCCTGAGAGATCTTGGAACAGAAAATTTGTTGAATTTGTATTAACCCCGGTTCTTGAACTCACACAACGAAAAAGCAGGATCATGGAAATTTATCTCAACATCATCCCGTTTGGTCCAGGCATTATCGGTATAGAAATGGCTGCTCAACAAATTTTTCATAAAACAGCATTTGAACTTACCATGATGGAGTCGGCCGCGTTGGCAGCCGTACTCCCTAGCCCCTCCAAATTACCGCTTGATATTGCTTCACAGCGTGCAAAACAAATTCGCCGTGAGATGAACAATATTGGGGCCATTGGCGCATGTGCTGGGGGATGGCACCATGTCAAAGATCTTCAAGCAACCGCACACTAAGAGGGGGGAAACCATTAAACCCAACTGACGAATATGTGCTCGTGTAAGCCCCTGTTGCATAAATCCATAATTTATGACCCGCCGCCAAATTATCCGGTAAAGGCACGAGATTCTTTTCATACATCGTATCAACAGAGTCACAAGTAGGACCTGCGAGAATTACAGGCGACATCTCCCCCGTTACATCCACAGAAACAATTGGATAGCGAATGGCTTCATCTTCTGTTTCTGCCAGACCATGAAACTTTCCAACGTCTAGATAAACCCAGCGATGCGAGTCTACTTCACTTTTACGGGCAACCAAAACAACTTCACTGACAATAATACCTGCGTCTCCCACCAACGCACGCCCGGGCTCGACGATCAAATTCATGCTACGCTTAGGAAAGCTATTTTCCATGAATTGCAACAAAGAATCCGCATATTTATCAACAGTGGGGCTTAAATCATCACCGAAATCTGTTGGAAAACCACCCCCTAAATTCAGAAGGTCCATGTGTATTCCATGTTTTTCTACTTCTGCAAATATCCATGCAGCCTGCCAAATAGCTGTTTGCCACGGTGCCATATCAGTTTGCTGTGACCCCACATGAAAAGAGACACCCCTTGGCAGAAGCCCCAATTCAGCTGCAAGCAGTAAAAGGCTAATAGCCATATGGTCATCACATCCGAATTTTCTTGATAATGGCCAAGCCGCACCGGCACCATCCAAATTTGTCAAAATGCGACAAAATACTGATGATCCAGGGGCATGAACAGAGAGTTTCTGCAACTCCTCTTCTGCATCAAACGCAAATAACCTGACCCCACGTTCAAATGCATGGGCAATATCCGATGCTTTTTTAATTGTGCTACCAAAAGATATCCTGTCAGGTGCTGCCCCTGCTTTTAAGACCATATCAATTTCAGCAAGGGATGCGCAGTCAAAATTACAGCCCTCCTGTGCAAGAACATTCAAAATTTCTTCATGAGGGTTTGCTTTTACGGCATAATAAACAGCCATACCATCCATTTCCTCTGAAAATGTTCGGTAGTTATCTCGAACACGCTCCAGGTCAATAATCAAGCATGGTGTAGGCACGTTTTTATTCTTTAAAGCTTCTTCAATACGTTTCGTCATGATATTTCCCTTCGATAAGGAAACATTGCCAGCGTGAAACGGAAACACCGCCCAACCTGATGCAATGATGTAGTTGCCTTCCAGAGCCAGACAAACTGGCAGTTCCAAAAAGCCCTCTACGTCGTTGCTTGCCGACTTCATCAAAAGTGAGGACGATGGGCACGCGCGTTCTGGGCAAGCAGCGTACTAATGCATTTTTACAATATTACAATGGAAATTATGTAACCAACCACCATATTACTAAGCAGGAAAAAGGAGTTTAAAAATGAAACGATTGGTGATCGCGCTTCTTACCCTCATGCCATTTTTTTCAATAGCCCAACCCATTCAAAACACAACGGGAAAAGTTCTTTTTATTCGACACGCATTAGCGCCAGGGACTGGTGACCCAGCTAATTTTCGTATCGATAACTGTGCCACCCAAAGAAACCTCGACGATAGGGGCCGTGAGCAAGCTAGAGCTATTGGACGCCTCTTAAAAGAGCAAATCTTACAATTTCAAACACCAATCTATTCCTCACAATGGTGTCGTTGTTTAGAAACCGCCAAATTAATGGATATGGGCGCTGTTGAGGCATTTCCCGGTTTGAATTCATTTTATACTCTACCTGAATTCGAAGAAGAATATCTTAGAGAGTTAAAAAGGAAGCTGGCCCAACTTCCCTCTGATGGCGCTCTTGTGATTATGGTCACTCATCAAGTGACCATCAGTGCCATCACCAACAAATATGTCAGATCAGGCGACGGTGTTTTGTACAATCCCAAAACACAAATTGCAGAGAGCTTTGCACTACCAAGCTATTAGCCTTGATTGAATATCGCTTTGCGTTTTTCTAAAAAAGCTAAAATACCCTCTTTACCATCTGGCGATCCCAACGCCTCAGCGACTTGGTGAGCTTCGTCATCAAGTTGCTCATCCAAGCTCGCTTGGCGCCCAGAGGAAATAAGCTTCTTTGTTTGCGCAATTGCTCCTCTTGGGCCTTCCGCCAATCTCTTTGCCATTTGCAAGGCTGTAGAAACAGCGTCACCCTTCGGGGTAATAGCATTAACAGCGCCAAGCTGGTAAAGACGAGACAATGGTATTTTATCACCTGTAAAAGCAAGTTCTGCCAAAAGCCAACGTGGGATAGCCTCATTCATAAAATGAGTTGTTCCGCCATCTGGGGTAATACCAATACGGACATAAGCCACAGAAAAATAAGCGTCCTCGGCTCCATAAACCAAGTCACAGCTCAATGCTAAAGCCGCACCAGCGCCTGCGGCTCCGCCTTCCACAGCAGCTATGACAGGACATGGGCATGCACGTATCGCACGAACCATGGCATGCAAACGGTCTACATTTGAACGCCGTTTTTCATAATCACCTTCACTACGTTCTTTAAGGCCAGACAAATTCCCACCTGAACAAAAGAACCCATCTGCACCAGACAAAACAACAGCGCCAGGAACATTTCCGTCCTGATAGCTTTCCAACAAATCACGAAAGCCCGTGATAAATTCATAGGAGAGAGAATTCCGTGTACCTGGATGATCATTGATCACATGGACTACACCGTCATGCTCTTCGACATGCATTTTTCCACTCATCAAGCGTCTCCTGAGAAGGCAATAAATCTATCCAAATGATGATCAGCATCACCAAGTTGATGATCAATCATCACAAGACGTTTGGCATAATGAGCGACGTCATATTCCCAACACATTGCTATTCCGCCATGCATTTGTATTGTTTCCTCAGAACATAATTTTGCTGTCCGACCAACCAAATACTTCGCAGCAGATATAAGCTTCTCGCGCTCAATCCTGTCCTGCTCTAAATGTGCGGATGCCAACATCATGGCAGAGCGCGATTGTTCACACTCAATCACCAACTCCACCATTCGGTGCTGCAATGCTTGAAAACTGCCTAAGTTTCGGCCAAATTGCTTTCGGGTTTTCAGGTATTCTAGCGTGCTATCTTTCGCAAATTCCATCGCGCCCATGGCTTCAGCGCAGAGACATAAAGTTGCCTTGGCCATGACTTCTTCGATGATACTGAAGGCGTTTTCCATCAAACAAATTGCAGGTGTGTTATGGAGCGTTACCTCTCCTGCACGTCCTGCATCTATGGTGCCATAACCACGAATATCAAGCCCCTCAGCATCTGCTTTAACAAGATAAAGGCCTATGCCATGGCTATCGCTTGCATCTCCCTCATGACGTGCGGAAACAATCAAATAATCGGCAGCTGGGGCGTTCATCACAACAGCCTTCCGACCTGTTAGCTGGTGTGAAGATGAGACAGTGGTTTCAACTTGCGTCTGATCATAGCGAGATGATGGTTCCGCATGTGCAAAAGCCAATTGCACTTCTCCAGAGATGACCTTCTCCAGAAGAGCTTCCTGTCCACCTACCAGATGCAAACAGCCTGCTCCCCAAACTGCGGTTGCCAGAAATGGCTGACAACAAGGCCTCGACCCAGTGACTCAAAAACAACGGTTAAGTCTTCACCTAGCCCTCCAAAGCCTCCAGCTTCTGGGGGCAAGAGTGCTCCAATCACACCCAAATCAGCAAATTCTGACCACAAGTCTTGATCAAAACCTTTATCTGTTTCAACCATTTGCAGACGTTTTGTAACATTGTATCGATCAGATATGAATCGATCTATGGTTTCTTGAAGCATACGACGTTCTTCAGATAGCGCAAAATCCATTTTGTAACCTCACAAACCTAACATTGCCTTGGAGACAATATTTTTTTGAATTTCATTGGAACCACCATAGATAGAGAGTTTGCGCAGGTTAAAATATTGACGAGCCAATGGCATCGCGTCTTCTGGGCCAATGGGCTCTTCATTATAACCATCATCAAAAAACTCTGGTACAAATGGGCTCGCATATGGGCCAATAGCTTGCCTCATAAGATTTGAGATTTCCTGCCGCACTTCGGTTCCTTTGATTTTGAGAAGAGATGATTCAGCACCTGGTGCCTGTCCTGCTCCCGCAGCGGAAACGATCCTGAGGTTGAATATATCCATAGCCATTAAGTCTATTTCTACTTCTGCCACCTTCGATGCGAACCGAGGGTCTGAAAGCAACGGCTTGCCGTTTTTCTTTTCACGTTTGGCAATGGTTTTTAAGTGACCGAGCATCTGCTTTGAATAACCAACACCAGCAATACCTGTTCGCTCATAAGTTAGTAGGTATTTTGCGTAGGTCCAACCTTCATTTTCAACACCAACAAGATTTTCTACAGGAACACGAACATCTGTGAACCATACCTCATTCACTTCATGCTCCCCATCCAAAGTGATAATGGGTCTAATTTCGATTCCAGGAGTACTCAAATCAACAAGAAGGAATGAAATACCTTGCTGTGGTTTCGCAGCATCTGGATTGGTACGCACCAACACAAACATCATATTCGCATGATGACCAAGCGTTGTCCAAGTCTTCTGCCCATTCACAATGTAATGGTCGCCATCACGAACTGCTTTTGTTTTCAGCGATGCCAAGTCAGAACCTGAACCAGGCTCTGAATAACCTTGGGACCACCAATCTTCGCATGACACAATCCTTGGAAGATATTTCTTTTTATGTTCCTCAGACCCAAATTTAATTAACACTGGTCCCAACATATTTGGACCAAAGGGGACAATTCTTGGCGCCCCCACTGCGATCATTTCTTCCTCAAAAATATGCTTTTGAATAGGCGTCCAACCCGCACCACCATGTTCCACGGGCCAATGCCAGCATAACCACCCCCTACTGCGCAATTTCTCATGCCAAAAGTCATAATCTTCTTTTTTTAACCGCTTATGATGTCGAACTTTATTGGCAAGTTCTTGGGGCAAGTTTTCTGATAGCCAGCCGCGAACTTCATCGCGGAAGGCTACCTCTTCTTCGGTATAATGTAAGTCCATATTTAGCTCCTTAAAGTGTGTCTGGATGGCCCCAAATACTTGTTACTTGGCTTGAAAGAACACCTCCGTTGCCGTGGGCAACGCTTAGCCGCGCATTTGGAATCCAACCGCCATCGAGACGCTGTCCCTCATCATCACCTGCAGCTGCACGAATTTGTCTGATAGCTTCAATGGTAACAAACAGGCCATACATACCTGGATGTACACAGGACAAACCCCCCCCATTGGTATTAACGGCTAAACCACCACCAGGAGCAATATGACCATTCTTGATAAAGTCCTTACCTTCGCCCTTGGCACAATAGCCTAGATCTTCAAGGAACAATATGGTGTTGATGGTGAACGCATCATAAAGCTGGAGCGTGTCCATATCTGATGGAGCGTAACCTGCCATTTCAAATGCTCGAGGACCAGAATCTGCAGCAGCGGTGCGGGTTAGATCTGGCATCGCAGAGATCATACGATGGTAATGCTGCATGGCAGCTCCAAGCAAATAAACAGGTGTTTTGGGTGCATCTTTGGCCCGATCTGGTCTGGTCATAATGATCGCCGCAGCCCCGTCTGTAACCAAACAACAATCTAGTTTTGTAAGAGGTGTCGAAATCATTCTTGCACCTAATACATCCTCAACTGTGAGTGGTCCTTGCATAAATGCCTCTGGATTTAAATTGGCCCAGGCTCGCGCTGCTACAGCAACCTCAGCAAGATCTTCGCGGCTACCACCAAAGTCATGCATATAGCGACTTGCTGCCAAGGCATAAGCTGTCAAAGGCATCCGAGGCTGATAATCTGCTTCGTACGGCATAGGTTCTGACACAGACTTAAAACCACCAGCGGTTCGTTGGTTTGATCCATAGGCAATCAACGCCGTATCAATGATGCCTGCCTCGATTGCCATGGCTGCGGTTAAAGCATGTGCCATAAATGACGATCCGCCAATATTATTCCCATCAGAAAATTTTGGGTGAATACCAAGATGTTCTGCAAGTGACATGGCTGGCATTGCGTGAACAGCAGTGGCAGCAAAAACTGCATCTATATCCTGCATTTTAATACCAGCATCCTGTACTGCACCATAGCATGCTTGTACCATGAGCTCCATAGAATTGCGTCCTGGTGCTTCACCAACCCCAGCTGTGGCCACACCAATGCAAGCAGCTTTACCTCTTAATGTTTTGCTCATGACTGGCCTCCAACAGGTTTAAACACGATAACTTTTTTCCCATTAATTTCTTCTATGGCAGCACAAACTGACATCCCAATTGTGACATCAGCTGGTGGAATATCGACAACCCGAGCCATCATTCGGGGGCCTTCCTCAAGGTCAACCAATGCAACATTGTAATCACCACCTTGCTCTGGACGACGACTGGTTGAGGTTGTGGCATAAACAGTTCCTCTGCCGGAAGCTTCAACCCATTCGAGGTCATCAGCTCCTGTGAATGGATTAACGACGCGTGGGTAAAGACATAAGCGCCATCGGTGGTAGAGCGCTGTATCATAAAGCGGCCTTCTTCTAGAAATTCATGGAAACGGCCTTCTGGTCCCGTTCCTGAAAAATTATCTGACATTTTTCTCTCCTCTGTTGTTCAACAAATTGATAGCTTAATTTCGCTTCGTGCATGGTTGTACTCTGCCTCAAGACGATCGATGAGATCGGAGACAGAACCACGTGTCTTTACGGAACCTATTCCTTGACCAGAGCCCCAAATATCCTTCCAAGACTTTGGCTTGGATGAACCTTTTTCAAAATTCATTGCAGACGCATCACTTTGTGGCAGGTTATTGGGATCAAGCCCTTGTGCTGTAACGGAGGCTTTCAAGTAATTTCCATGCACACCAGTAAAGTAATTTGTGTACACAATATCTTCCGCGCCTCCTGCGACAATCATGTTTTTGTAATCTTCGGAGGCATTTGCTTCGTTGGTCGCGATAAAAGCTGAGCCCATATATCCGAGATCTGCGCCCATAACTTGCGCTGCAAAAATAGCCCGCCCAGTTGCGAGCGACCCTGACAACAACAACGGACCGTCAAACCAGGACCGTATTTCTTCAATCAAAGCAAATGGCGATAATGTGCCCGCATGACCACCTGCACCCGCAGCTACAGCCACCAAGCCATCAGCCACTTTATCGATTGCTTTGAGTGCAAAACGGTTATTGATAACATCATGCAACGTGATCCCGCCACAATCATGTGCCGCGACATTGACCTCTGCCCTAGCGCCTAAAGAGGTGATCCAAATAGGAACATTCCAGCGATGACATATTTCAATATCACGCTCGAGCCTGATGTTTGACCGATGCACGATTTGGTTAACAGCATAAGGTGCGGCAGGATTATCCGGATGGCTTTGATTGTATCGATCAAGTTCCTCAGTTATATGACGTAGCCATGTTTCAAGCATTGGCGGCTCGCCGTCACTTTCACGCGCATTGAGTGCAGGAAAAGAACCAACAACACCAGCTTTACATTGTGCCACCACCATTTCTGGATTTGAAATCAGAAATAATGGTGATGCCACCAAAGGTATTCTCAAGCCACTCAAAATAGGAGGAAGCGACATCAAACAACCTCCCTAATCTGAATAAGTGCATCAAGTCCCACGCACCCGTTCGGCAGTACACGCAATGGATTGATTTCAGCTGAATCAAGTTGCTGTTCATGAGATGCTGCAAACACACTCATTTTCACGATTGCATCTACCAATGCATTAACATCGGACACAGCTGCTCCTCGAGGACCATCAAGCAAAGCACGTAGTTTTAGACTATCAACCATACTTCTCGCTTGAGCTGCGCTTACAGGTGCCCTCATAAAAGCCACATCTTTGAAAATTTCAGCATGGACACCTCCCATACCGATCATCACCAAGGGACCAAAAATAGGGTCAATACGCGCACCCAAAATCATGTCCACACCCTCTTCAACCATAGGTGTTAACAAAACCCCATCTATTTGTGCATTCGGCTCCAATTTCTTCACCGACGCCATCATATCCTCAAAGGCTGTTGCGGCCTCTTGAGCCGTTTTGAGATGAAGAACCACCCCTCCCACATCAGATTTATGCAAGATATCGGGTGATGAAATTTTCATGACCATTTCAGATGAATGTTTTTCCACAACCTTCATGACAGCATCAGCTGTAGACGCCAACTCATCCTGTACCATAGATAGCCCAAACTGCTGGAGAATAGCTTTCGCTTGTTGTTCGGTAGACGCATTTGGCAACGTCACAGATGTTGGCAACGCTATTTTATTGCCTTCAGTTTTATCAGCAAAAGACATTCCAAAATGCATCATAGCCTTCAACGCTGCCAGTGCGCGTGTGGGATCTGTAAATGTTGGAAAACCTTCTTTTCGTAGGCTTCACACATTTCTTGTGGTGCCAACATCACATGCAAAAACAGTCGATCAGGATAGTCCTTCATGGTATGTTTTAGATATTCAAGCAAAGGTTTCCCCAACAGTGGGGAACCTGCTACGGACGTCCAAAATCCCACCAACCCATCATAGCCACCGCGGTCTAACATGGCCTTGGTAAATTTGGGAATGAGGGACAAATCATTAAAAAATTGTGCCGTTACATCGACAGGATTTCGAGGTGCAGCGAAAGGAAGAACTTTTTTCATTTCTTCTTGTGCATCGATTGGCATAGGGGCCACATCCAATGACAAATCGGAGGCAGCATCCGCCATAAGAATGCCTGCACCCCCTGAAATCGTAACAAGTCCAACCTTTTTTCCAACTGGATAAATGCGCGGACGTGCAGCTACCGCAACATCAATCATCTCCTCAGTTGATTGAACACGGTAGGCACCATACTGTTTGAAAATAGCGTCATAGACAGCATCTTCGCCTGCAAGAGAAGCTGTATGACTTGAGGCTGCAGCCGCACCTACTTCAGAACGACCAACTTTTGTAATCACCACAGGCTTTTTGTTGGCCCGAGCAGCTTCCAAAGCTTCAATCATCAGCGGCCCATTTTTGATCGATTCGACATATGCAAGGATTGTATGAACAGACTCCTCTGCTGCATACATTTTTATCACCTCTGCGACCTCAATATCTACTTCATTACCTGTTGTTACCCACTGACCAATTCCCAACCCTCGCTCATGACAGGACATGTAAATATGGCTGCCATACGCACCGGATTGTGAGGCAATTGCCAGCCCTCCTGGTCGCGGCGTGGCGCGATCAATACTGGAGGTAAACGTGGCATAAAAATGCTCTGAAGCATTGAATAGACCCAAGCAGTTTGGTCCGATAATTCGGATATTTTTGTTTTTACCGACGAGGTAAAGCTCTTCCTGAAGCGCTGCACCCTCCTCACCCATTTCCGCAAAACCTGAAGAGAAAATCAAAGCGGCTTTTGCCCCTTTTTCTGCTGCATCACGCACTTGTCCAGCCACTTGAGCGGCTGGTACAGCAATGATTGCAAAATCAATGTCATCGGGAAGAGCCTTGAGTGAGGGATAGGAGGTTACACCCTGTATTGTCTCCCGGTTGGGATTAACCGGGTAACATATTCCTTTGAATTCTGGTTTAAGCATATAGGACATGGGTCGCCCACCAATCCGTGTTGGATTGTCTGAGGCGCCAACGATAGCTAGCCTCTTAGGGGCAGTGAGATCGCTTAATATTGTCATTATTTAGCCCTTATCGAAATACCCAAACGGGCACGACGTCGTAACCATGGCGTTGGACGATATCTATCAGATCCAGTTGTCCTTTGCGCACCTTCCAGAACAGCAAGAATATCTTGTGCTCCATAAGCTTCAATAAACTCTAATGGGCCATGTGGATAGTTTAGACCCAACCTCATAGCCAAATCTATATCGGTATCTGAAGCTAGGCCAACTTCCGCCATGTAACAACCTAAATTGGCGACCATTGCCACAATTCTCTGGCCAATAAACCCGCATGAATCCTTAATCCACGTTACTTTTCGGCCTGTTTGAACCAAAGAAGATGCTACAATTTCACCCACCTCTTCGCTCGCACCGGGGGCCATCATCATGGTAACACGAACATCATGGCGCCCCATAGGATCAAGACAAACAAGACGTTTATAATCAACAGCATGATGCAGTGCGGTGTCCGTAGCATCCATACCCACTGGCGCTGCAATGATTGGGCAGGATCCATCGTCTTCGATAACCTGCAGACCTAACTCAGCACAAAGCGCCAAAGCGCGCTCATCAGAAGAGATTATGGCCACCGAGCCTGAAACAGCTTGCGGATGATAGTCTCCAGCATCCCGCCCTAACATATCACCTGGTTTATACCCCTGCATGTCTGAGGTTGCGTAATCATACCAACCACCCGATGTTTTGCGACCATATCTACCCGCATCAAACATTGCTTTATGCTCTGGGGTGGTTTTGATTCTAGGGTCCTGGTTATAGCCATTGTAAATGATTTGTCGCACAGGATAGTTCACATCAATTCCTGTTAAATCTCCTAATTCAAAGGGCCCCATTCGAAATCCATGACAGTCTCTCATAACTGAATCAATTTGAGCTGGTGACGCCACGCCATCATGGTGAACCATAAAACCCTCAGTTGTGAACGCACTTCCACCCATATTAACCAAGAATCCCGGCGAATCTTTAACCCGAACAGGGGTTCTGGTCATAAGTTTGCCGATATGTGTAAGACTGTCTGCGGTTTCAGATGACGTATCCGCTGCAACAATCACTTCAACCAACTTCATTAATGGAACAGGGTTAAAGAAATGAAATCCCGCAATCCGGTCTCGTTTTTTACAAGCGGATGCAATTGAAGCAATTGGAATGGAGGAGGTATTAGAGGCTATAATACAGGCCTCAGACACAACAGCCTCTACATCCTGGAAAAGCTGACGCTTAACCTCTAAGTTTTCAAAAATTGCTTCGACAACGAGATGACATGCAGAGAGATCAGAAAGATCTTTGCAAACGACCATCAAACCAACCGCTTTTTCACATTCCTCGACTGACAAACGACCTTTTTCTACCAACCGCTCCAAACGTGCTGTAATTTTCTCAACAGCAGCAGCTGCTCCACCTTCCTTCGCATCAAATACAAGCGTTTTCATTCCACCTTGCACAGATACTTGAACAATTCCCTGACCCATTGCTCCGGCGCCTACCACACCCACTATCAATTGCTCTGATGAGTATTGTGCAAACATAATCGTCTCCTTTTTCCCTTAAGAAATGTGAACAATGACAACGTCAACCTACAAGAATTTGATCTAGCCATTTTTCTCTGTTTATGAAAGAGACTTTCGCAGAGCAAAACCAATCTGCCAAGTGGTGAAATAAAAGAGAGAGAAAAAAATGTCTGACATTGTCACATGCGAATTTTTAGAAAATGCCACGGCACTCGTGCGCATCAACCGTCCTGAAGCATTAAACGCTCTAAACATGGCTTTACGCAAGGACCTCGCAGAAACATTTTTAGCGTTACAAGAGCGCAGCGACGTGCGCGCAATTGTTTTAACAGGTGACGAGCGGGCATTTGCCGCAGGAGCCGACCTAAAGGAATTTGTAGATGCTTCTGCTGTTGATATGATCAAAAGAAGAGCAGAACGGTATTGGCAAGCCGTTGCATCAACACCTCAACCTGTCATTGCCGCTATACGTGGGTATGCCATGGGAGGTGGCTTGGAGCTCGCCATGGCATGTGATCTCATCGTGGTTGGTGAAAATGCACAGTTGGGACAACCAGAAATCAAGGTGGGGATCATGCCTGGAGCTGGGGGAACTCAAAGACTGACCAGGGCGGTAGGAAAATTCAACGCCATGAAAATCAATCTTCTAGGCAAGCCATTTTCAGGTCGAGATGCATTTAATATGGGGCTTGCATGTGAAGTTTGCGCTGATGAAGACGTTTTGGACACAGCATTGAAAATGGCTAAGAGCATATCACATATGCCACCTCTCGCTGCCCAGGCCATTAAGGAAGCTGTTGTTTTTGGAGAGAGCGCCTCTCTTGAAACAGGGTTATTGTTGGAGCGCAAATCCTTCCAAGTCCTCTTTGCGACTGAAGACCGCAAAGAGGGCATGGAAGCTTTCATTGAGAAGAGAAAGCCAAGCTTTTCAGGAAAGTAATCAACGCCCACCGCGCAGTGCTTCTACGGTAGTAAAGGCACTGATTGCTTCAACTGATGACCTCACATCCAGCAGCGCTGGACCATCATGGGCCAGAAACGCTGAGACTATGTTCGCGATATCGTCACCTAAACCCACACAGAATCCCTTAGCACCAAACGATTCTGCCCAAGCGGCAAAGTCAGGATTCACAAGTTGTGTAGCTGTTATCCGATGTGGATGATCACGCTCTTGGTGCAATCTAATTGTACCATAACTGCCATTGTTGGAGACGATTATTTTGATATCCAGTTGACAGGCCATGGCTGTAGCCAGTTCATTTCCGGTCATCATTAAGCCACCATCCCCAGCGAACGCCAATATCGTTTTACCAGGATATCGCAACCCAGCTGCAACAGCCCCAGGAACCCCAAGTCCCATAGCTCCTCCAACGGCACCAAGAGTCTTCTGCTTTCCAGAAAAAGACCAAATGCGGTGAACCCATGAAGAAAAATTACCTGCATCTTCACTAATGATAGAATCCGCTGGAGCGCGCTTCACCAATTTCCAGCATCACGGCACCAAAATCCAAGCCATCATCAAAATTTCGTACAGCATAATTTTTTACTGTGGACATGAATTCTGCAATTTCTTCCATCCAAGCCATCCTATCAGCACTTGAAACGGCATCACGTGCAGCAAGAGCATAACAAAATGCAGACGGATCTGACACGACTGGCAATTCCGTGCGGAAAACACGCCCTATTGGCGATGCATCTTGATAAACGTGGATCAACGGAGCCTGTGGCTCAGGGGCTGTGGGCAATTGGTACCCTTGGGTTGGTGTGTCAGATAACCTCGTACCGATCGCCAACAAAAGATCGTGCTTTTTGAGCAATTCAACATGTGGCTTTGGAATCTTGAAGCCCAAATGACCTGCAAAGTGTGGGAGAGAATTGTCAAAAATTTCTTGATGCCTGAAGGTAAGGGCAACCGGAATATTATGCTTTTTTGCAAGCGCTTCTAACGCGGCACGTCCAGCATCACTATCCAAGCCTCCACCGGCCATAATGAGTGGACGCTTTGCCTTCGCCAATAAAGCTGCTGCCTGTTCCACAGCCTCAGGGTCAACACCGGGCCGAGCAACTGGCATCTTTGGCCAGATTTCTTCAGGCAAATCATCAGCGAGCATATCCTCTTGCAGGACAATCACCACAGGGCCTGGGGTGCCTGATTGGCTATCATGAAACGCGCGTGCAACCACTTCAGACAGCTGCTCTGAACGCTCAACCTCCCAAACTTTTTTGGCCATACCACCGAAAAATTGCTCATAATCTACTTCTTGGAAAGCGCCTCGCCCTCTTTCTTCTCTTGAGACTTGTCCAATGATCAGCACAAGCGGGACAGCATCTTGTTGCGCCAAATGAACCCCTATGGATGCGTTCGTAGCACCAGGACCCCTACTAACCGCGACAACACCAGGTTTCCCCGTCAATTTTGCGTCAGCTACGGCCATGAAGCCAGCACCGCCTTCATGGCGACAAGCAACAACTGAAATTTCTGTATCATGTAAGGCATCTAACAATGACAGATAGCTCTCACCTGGAACACAAAAGATTCTATCAGCACCTTGTTGTGATAATGATTTGGCCATTAAGTCTGCTGCACGCATGGGCGGTGTCTCCTTTTGGTGGTAAATGCCAGAAAAATACTGGGCGCGACAAAAAACAGTAATTGACGCCAAGCATGATACGCGAGATGCTGTTTCGCAAGCTGAAATTCAGCTTTTCGATGTTTTAACCAAAAAAACACGAAAAACATTCATAGGGAGAACAGTATAATGATAAAAACTTTTTCTGCTTTGGTAACGGGTTCAATGCTGTTAGCCACCACGGCTTTTGCTGGTGGTCATGGCGTAGATCTACCAAAACAACTTGCTTGGACGGCATATGGCACAGGATCAGCAGGATACAACCAATCCGTTGCTATTGGCGCAGCACTAAAAGATGCAGCTGGTGTAAGCCTTAGGGTATTACCTGGTAAGAATGATATCGCCCGCACAGAGCCTTTGAGACAGGGTAAAGTGCAATTCTCAGCGACCGGTGTGGGTGGGTCGTTCATGGCTCAAGAAGGCGTCTTTCAGTTTGGCGCAAAAAATTGGGGCCCACAGAATGTTCGGGTATTGATGGCAAACAACGGGAGGACAGTAGGTCTGTCTACGTGGATTGCTGCCGACATCTGTGAAAAAGTTGGAAAAGCTGGCTGTGATGGATTCGAATATTCTGACTTGAAGGGCATGCGTGTAGCATGGGTTAAAGGTGCACCAGCCCTCAATGTAAATAACGAAGCCTATCTTGCATATGGTGGTTTGACCTGGAATGACGTCCAAAAAGTTGAGTTTGGTGGATTTGGAGCCAGCTGGAAAGGACTCATCAATGGCGACGTGGATGCTGTTTTTGCATCAACGAATTCTGGCCGCGTGTATGAAGCTGAAACAGGTCCTCGTGGTGTTTTCCTGCCACCTATCGATGCCAACAATAAAGAAGGACTGGCAAGAATGGCTGCCATCGCACCTTTCTTCTCGCCTATGATGGCCAAGGTTGGCGCAACTATTGACGGAAAGCAGCCACGTCCGACCGCTGGCTATGCCTATCCGGTGCTTACCGCAATGGAAGGTCAAGACGAAAACCTTGTCTACAACATGACCAAGGCCATGGTAACCTTGTTCGATAAATATGACGGCAAAGCCCCTGGGATCTCAGGCTGGGCACAAGAAAAACAAAACTACAAGTGGGTTGTTCCTTATCACAAGGGCGCCGTAAAGTTTTGGAAAGAAATGGGCGTTTGGAATGATGAGCATGATGCACATAATAACAAACTTATTGACCGCCAAAAAACACTCCAAAAAGCTTGGTCAGATCTAGCAGCAACCAATCCAAGCGATTGGGAAGCAGCGTGGCAGAAAACACGCCGCGACGCACTTCAATCTGGTGGCTTTGAGGTTGTTTTCTGATTTCCTTAACTTTTTGTTTTTTACAAAACCCCATCTCTTTTTGAGAGATGGGGTCTCACTGCTTCACGAGGTTTGTGATGGACGCTCAATCTAACACCGAAAACAAGCAACAACAGGCCCACTCTGGGATATCACAGCTTTTCATTATTATGTTGACCATTTCCGGCGTGTTATTGGCTGTTCATCAATTATTTAACCTACAAATGTTTAATATTGTCCTCATCGAAGGACGTTATCTATATCTTTTAGGGGCGATATTTTTATCCCTTACTTTTGTTTGCTTTCGTATCAACGGGGAAAAGACAGCTCCGGTTCCTTGGTATGACTGGACATTGGCAGCCATGGCAATTGCGGTCATGGGATATTTTGCAATCACGGCGGAAATAAGCCTTGATAGTGGGTGGGAATATGCAGCGCCTTTTAATGCTGTCGTGGCTTCAGTCTTAGGTTACTTCCTGATCCTAGAGGGCACACGTCGGGCTGGTGGTAATACAATTTTTTGCTTTGTACTTCTCTTCTCACTTTACCCCACTTTTGCTGATATGATGCCTGGCCCTATTGAAGGATTCCCTCTCCATTTTTGGACGTTGTTCCTTACCATCTTATCTCTTCTGAAAGTTCATTCGGCATCCCTATGCGTGCTTTTGGAAATCTTGTCATTGGCTTCATTCTCTTTGGAGCTTTGCTGCAAAAAACAGGAGGGGGCGCATTTTTCAATGACCTAGCACTCTCTTTAGTTGGTCGCTTCCGCGGTGGTGCTGCTAAGGTTGCAATTTTTGCCTCTGGTCTTATGGGATCAATGTCTGGCTCCGTCATCTCGAACGTTCTCACAACTGGAGCATTTTCTATACCAGCCATGCAGCGCACAGGTTTTACAAAGAGATTTGCAGCAGCAACAGAAGCTTGTGCCTCCACCGGTGGCGTTCTGATGCCACCTATCATGGGCGCCACGGCATTTATCATGGCATCATTTCTTGCGCGTCCCTATTACGAAATCGCACTTGCAGCTGCATTGCCTTCTATTCTGTATTATTTTGGACTTTTTGTTCAAATCGATGCTTATGCTGCAAAACATGGACTCAAAGGTTTGCCAGCTGAAGATGTCCCCAAAATGGGAAGGGTGTTGAAAGAAGGCTGGCTTTATCTAACTGTATTCGGGGTTTTAATATTCCTCATGATGGTCATGCGACAAGAGGCTCTTGCACCATTTTATGCAGTTGTTTTGCTTCTTGTTATCAACCAAGTCATCAAAAAATATAGATTTACCCGAAAAAGCTTTGCACAACTTGTTGTCTCTGTTGGTGAGGGACTCTCAGAACTTACGGCCATTTTGCTTGGCGTTGGCCTTATTGTTGGAGCATTTTCAGTAACCGGCCTAGCAGGAACATTGGTGAATGACATTGTGTTTATCGCGGGTGACTCTGTCATGGCGTTATTGTTTATGGGTGCTTTAACAGCATTTATTTTTGGCATGGGTATGACGGTTACCGCTTGTTACATTTTTCTTGCAATTGTTCTCGCACCAGCACTCGAGCTAGCAGGTCTGAACACGTTGGCTGTGCACTTGTTCATTCTTTATTGGGGCATGGTGAGTTACATCACCCCACCGGTTGCATTGGGCGCATTCGCAGCCGCAACCCTTGCGGGAGCCAAGCCATTGGCTACTGGTTTTGAAGCTATGCGTCTAGGAGGGACCATTTATATTGTTCCATTTTTCTTTGTGTTAAACCCCGCTCTTGTAGCTGAAGCACCAGCTTTGGAAGTTCTGTTTGTTTTTGTAACGGCTGTTATTGGGGTCGCACTTTTAAGTATGGCACTACAGGGCCATACTGGGATTTTTGGTGCATTAGGTAAAGGTGTTGTTTCCATCATCAATCGCACCACCTTGTTCATTGCTGGACTCTTTTTTGCAATGCCGGCCAGTGAATTTATTGGTTTAGGCCATTGGGAACTCTCTGGAATTGGACTTGTTCTTTCAGCACCAGTCTTATTTCTATCTCTGAAACGGCGTAACGCAATGTTGGCTCAAGAATGAATGAAGCTGAAAGGATGGAAAAAGACCGTAAATTTGTGTACGCGCTGGCTCGTGGGCTTGATATTTTAAAGGCCTTTAGCCCCGATGAAGCTGAATTGAGTAATCTTGAGCTTTCAGAAAAGACAGGGTTACCAAAACCCACAGTATCACGTTTCACCTACACACTCACTGAGCTTGGTTATCTTGTTACAGCACCAAGAACTGGAAAGTTCAGGTTGGGCCCTCTGGTTCTATCATTAGGCTACACAATGCTCGCCTCGGTCGACTTGAGAGAGCGCGCGAAGCCATTTATGGATGACATTGCGCGTCGTGATCATGTTACTGTTGCCTTGGGAACACGAGATAAACTTAGCGCTGTATATATCGAGGTTTCCAAAGGTAGCCAAATCATCACAATTAGCAGAAATGTTGGCTCTAGGCTTCCCATACATAATACCGCGATGGGAAAGCCCTTATTGCTGCATTACCTGCAACAGAGTATCAATATCTCTTGAAAGCCCTCGCAGAAAAATTTCCAGAAGATATAAGAGCAATAGAAAAATCTTTGGAAATGGCTCGCGAAGACATTGAAAAATACGGATTTTGCACATCCATTGGAGAATGGATTAAAGATGTGAATGCTGTAGCTTCACCACTATTTTCAGCAGACCGCAACGAGATTTACGCCATCAATGTAGGAGGACCTTCATTCATGATAAATCAAGAGCGACTATGCGAAGAATTGGGACCAAGATTGGTAGATGTTGTAAAAGCCCTCACGCCAAGCGCATTGACATAGTCATAACAGTCAAAATTTGTGAGGGGCCTCCCCCTCACTATTAGATTTAACCCAAAACCAAGGCCATGCCATCTTTGCGCGGATCAGACCCAGCCACATAGCCGCCTCCAGGTAAGGTTTGGATAAGCTGAGCTCCACCGAATCCAAGCCCCTCTGACCATGGAATTATTTTGATATCATGACCTGCATCACGCAAAGATTGAACGAGGCTTTGCGGGAATGCCTCCTCAACTTCTACCTGATTTCCCTCCATAAATCTCCATCGAGGCGCATCAATTGCTGTCTGAACATCCTGCCCAAGGATTTGTGTTCGCACCAACATTTGCAGATGTCCTTGTGCTTGCATAAAAGCACCCATCACACCTGTGGCCATTCTGAGTCCGTTTGCTCCTGTAATAAACCCCGGAATAATCGTATGGAACGGCCTTTTCATGGGGGCAACTTCGTTTGGATGTCCTTTTTCCATGGTAAAATTCGCACCGCGATTTTGGAAATGTATCCCCGTTCCAGGAACAGATACACCCGATCCCATTCCCATATAATTTGATTGAATAAAAGACACCATCATACCATCTTCGTCAGCAGCACAGAGATACACAGTACCACCGCCACCAGGCTTACCAGCCCCAAACACTTGAGCACGATTTGGATCAATCAAAGCTGCGCGTTCTGCTCCATACGAAGGATCAAGAAGCCGCGCTGGGTCGAACGCCATGTAATCAGGGTCTGCTACATGTGCAAGCAAATCAGAGAATGCTAACTTCATGGCCTCTATTTGAAGATGCGTTCCGCGCCAATCTTCACCGTCCCATTTGTCAAACGAGGTATGCTTTAGAATGTTTAGCGCGATGAGCGCAGCAATACCCTGTCCATTGGGCGGTATTTCATAAAGTGTGGTCTCACCAAAATCCATCTGCAATAGATCAACCCAATCTGCCTGATGCGCCTCTAGATCCGCAGCCGTCATACTCCCACCGGTTTCTTTCGCAAACGCAATGATTTTGGCAGCCAATTCACCTGTGTAGAAATCCTCTCCTTGCGTCTTTGCGATGGCCCTGAAGCTGTCTGCCATACCGCGGTTTATAAAACGCTGTCCCACATTTGGTACATGTCCGTTGTCTGTGAACATTTCAATGAAACCTGGTTGATCACGGAGGATTTCATGATCACGAGACCATAGTTTTTGCACAACAGGTGTCACAATGAACCCCCGCTCCGCTTGCGAAATAGCATCTTCAAACAATGACTCAAACGGTAGCTTTCCAAATTTTTGCCACAATGCTGACCATCCACGTACAACACCTGGTACTGTGACCGCGTCCCAACCTCGCTTTGGAATACCACCTTTGGCATCAAAAAACTCCCTTGTCCACGCGGCGGGTGCTCGGCCAGAGGAATTCAAACCATGGACCTTCTCACCATCATGTACAATCGCAAAAGCATCCGAACCAAGACCACAGCCCGTAGGCTCAACCAGTGTTAACATAGCGGCCGTGGCTATGGCCGCGTCAGCTGCAGACCCACCCTTTTCAAGGATACGCAATCCTGCCTGCGTTGCGAGGTATTGTGACGTTGCCACCGCTGCACGCCCAAATACGGGCGTTCGCCTTGTCATGGTCACTGGGTAATAAGGGTAGTTTATACTCATGTTCCGTGGCTCTCTCTTGTTGTTCGAATTTCAATATGCTTCACCATATTGGGTATTTCTACCAATCGGTCCACATAAATTCCTGGTAAATGAATATGGTCAGGATCAAGACTTCCAGCAGGAACAATTTTTTCGACCTCAGCAATACATACACGACCACATGACGCAACATCTGGGTTAAAATTCCTTGATGTCTTTCGAAAAATAAGGTTCCCCGCGGTATCTGCAATTGATGCCCGAATAACAGAAACATCAACAGTTATCGCCTCTTCCAAAATATATTCACGGCCATCAAAAACTCTTGTTTCCTTACCTTCAGCGACCTTGGTACCTACCCCTGTGGGGGTATAAAATGCGGGAATTCCTGCACCGCCAGCACGCATTTTTTCAGCTAATGTTCCTTGTGGGGTAAAATCACAAGCAATCTCGCCCGCAAAATACTGCCGTACGAACTCAGGATGATTACCGGGATAAGAGGCAATTGCTTTTTGATATGGCCTGCTTCAAGAATTAACCCTAAAGCTTTTCCAACAGCACCGGCATTGTTCGCCACAACCGTAATATCTTTGGTGCCCTTCTCATGTATCGCAACGAGCAGATATTCTGGTGTGCCAACCAGACCAAATCCACCAACAGCCATACTCATTCCATCAAAAACAACATCCTCTATCGCTGATGCCGGACTTTCATAAATTTTTGCCAAAACCATCTCCTTGTAATGATCAAAAATCGTAACTTCAAATGGATTACTTTAACTTCCAACCCGCAGAGGATTTGTCAAACCACGCAAGCAGGCAATAAGACTTAACGAAGTAATCTTGCCAGTCCCTGGGTTTTCTTCTGTAGGTATATTTTCAATACTCATTTGCAACTTGGCAGAATCTGAATCAACAACGATATGGTGGGTGTTGCGCGTCAGAGCAGGATCAGCCCAAATCTCTAGCTTTGTGAGATCCGGCCCAATACCAGCCAATCCTAATGCTGCAGCCACATTCACGTTCGCTGGAAACGCCGCGGCTCCTTCTCGTGCGGTCCCTTTGAAAACGCACGTCGCCTCCTCCAGCATATCAACATCTATCCCTATTTCACGAAGGTAAGGGGCTTTGCGTAGAGACATTGGTGGCTTACGGGTAATCATCGTTACCTCATAAATCTTTCCTTCTGCCGCCGCACGAACAGCATCAAAACCAAGCAACGCGCCGGTTGCCAGAATAATTTGCCCCGCTGATTCATGAGCCATGGCAACTATTTCAGGGTGTGCAAGAATACCAGCTCCACTCACAGTCACCAATTTCTTGCCATTCTCTAGGGTAGGAATTGCGATGGAGGGGAATGCAGCAGTGGGTGCACAATCTACCACAACATCCGCATGATCAGCTATCTGGTTGTTATCAACGCATGGAACATCGAGACCATGCTTTAACAAAAACTCTTGTGCTTTCTCCTTCTGACCTGAGCTCACAGCAACAAGTTCAAAGTCCTTGAGATGACCCTCGACAAAAGAAGACACAACTTTACGACCAATTGTACCAATACCTGCAATAGCGATTTTCATCCAAATACACTCCTCGTGACAACGCTTCCTGATCCACGGTCAAAATCGCGCTGACAGACAATAAAAGTAGGGCGGGTCGATGTGATCTGTTGACATCATGCTTCGCATCATGAACGCTTCTTGCAGGCTTGACAACCAATTGCTTAAGTCTTTCGACTAATATAACGCGAAATCGAAGTTTGGGGAATCAAATGATGAAGAAACGAAATATTTTAGGTCTTGCTGCAGCTTTGTCTATGGGTGTGGCTGGTATATCCTACGCTGGGGGCCATAGTGCGGACATTCCATGTTCCACAGCGAAGTTAATCGTGCCTTGGGGTGCAGGTGGCGGAACGGATGTAATTTTCCGTCAAATTGTCGATGTTGCGAATAATCAAGGGATGAAACCGCAACTTCAGGTGGTTAATGTTGGAGGGCAAGGTGGTAACAAGGGTGCCAAGCAAGCCGTCGCAGCAAAACCTGATGGTTGCACCTTGTTCGCGATGCACCAAAGCGCCATCACAAGTTACCTAACAGGACGTGTGAATTTCACTTGGGATGGGTTTGAACCTATTGCATTGATGACAAATACTCCATCAATCTTTGGGGCTGCAGGAAATACATCATACAGCAATCTCAATGAGTTGATTGCAGAGATCAAGAAAAACCCAGGAACAGTAACTGCTGGTGCAACCTTGGGCTCTACGTCGCAAGTTGTTTTTCTTCTTACAGAGGACGCTACAGGCGGAAAATTCAAGTATGTGTCGTACGACGGAACCAAACAACGTATGACTGCTCTTCTGGCAGGCAACATTCAAGTTGGGGAAATCAATCTTGCAGCTGCAAAGAAATATATTGAAACAGGTAAACTCAAAGCGTTGGGCGTCATGTCAAACAAGCGTTTATCTGGGCTAGACGATATCCCAACGGCTAAGGAGCAAGGGCTTGATGTTGTTTTTGGTGTGGAACGCGGTATCGTTGCGCCCAAGGGAACATCTGAGGCAATCGTTAAGCATTATGCTGCAGCATTTCAAAAAGCCGCTTCTGACGAAAAGTTAATTGCAAGCATGCTCTCAAAGGGACATTCCTCGAATATGTAGGACCCTCAGAATATACTGCAAAGTTGGATGAAACCACCAAAAAGTGGACCACCATTTTCGATGGCATGGGTTTGCTAAAGGTGAAAAACTAAACAAGACTATAAAAAATTACCTTGGAACAGAGGTGACATAAATTTTATGATAGATCAGGGGCTTTTTAGCCCCTGATTTTTCAGTTCTCTTTTTAACTTGACGTGGGATGCGTGATCCATGAATCGTGATTTTTGGACAAGTTTGTTTTTGATATTTTTATCATTCGTACTGTATCGGGAAAGTACGTTCATTGAAGATGTTGATTATGGGAGTATGAAAGCTGATGTCTGGCCAACCTTCTTGGTCATGCTGCTGGTTGTTTTATCAATATCTATGCTTGTGAAATCCCTAATGGAATACCGACAGGCAACGCAAAGCTCCACTCAAGACAATGAGAATGCTGAACAAACAGATTCCGTCACTGGTTGGACTTGGTTGATCAACCCAATGATAGTTTTTGTTCTATTCTTTCTATTCCTCATCACCTTAGATTACCTTGGCATGCTCATCGGAGGTATCTTTTTTACGTTCATTACGATGACATTATTGGGGCAAATATCATGGCGGACTGTACCTATCTATTTTGTAATTTCAGTGATTAGCATCTCAGGGATGTGGGCAATTTTCACCTTTGGCTTACGCGTTATGTTGCCAGAGGGCGTACTTTTCACTGTTTGGTGAGGAATAATGATGACTGATGCAATTATCTTGGCTGCACAAAGTATTTTTCTTGATCCCGTCACGTTAGGGCTGATTGCTTTAGGGACTTTTAGCGGACTGATAGCAGGATCGATTCCCGGTTTTACGATCGCAATGGGTGTTATCCTCGTACTTCCATTTACCTTTGGGCTAAGCCCAATCCAAGGCGTTGCCACCATGATTGGCGTTTTCGTAGGAGGGCTTTCCGGAGGTTTGTTGTCCGGCATGCTGATTGGAATTCCTGGCACACCTTCTTCAGTTGCCACGACGTTTGATGGTTTTCCAATGGTCCGTTCAGGACGAGCAGGTTTTGCTCTTGCCTTGGGCCTATGGTCATCTTTTTTCGGAGGAATCATCTCTGCTATTTTGTTGGTGACCCTAGCCCCTCAGCTTGCTTTTCTTGGTTTGGAATTTGGGCCTTGGGACTATTTTATGCTCATCGTCTTCGCCCTCACTATTGCTGTAAGTTTATCAAGTCAAAATATGCTCAAAGGCCTCACAGCAGGAATCTTGGGATTGATCGCCGCAACAGTTGGAGAAGATGAAATCAATGGTGTTGCACGGTTTTCTTTTGACACCGAGGCACTCAGGCAAGGATTTGCTTTTTTACCGGTGCTGATTGGCCTGTTTGCCTTCTCTCAATTGCTGTCTGATGTAGAGGATAGAACCAAGGCAAAATCATCCATGATGAATGCTGAAGGGGAATCTGTACGTATCGAGCATCTCCGCGCTATTCGAGAAATATTTTCTCGTTGGATTAATCTTGTTAGGTCTAGCCTGATAGGCGTGTTTGTTGGAATTCTACCAGCGGCTGGAGGTTCTATTTCCAATATTTTGGCCTATGATCAGGCACAGAAAGCATCAAAAGTCCCTGAACAATTTGGAAAAGGCGTATCAGACGGCGTTATAGCACCTGAAGCCGCCAACAATGCCACCGCGGGTGGGGCACTTATGATGATGATGGCCCTAGGTATCCCAGGTGATATCGTGACCGCGGTCATGATCGGCGCTTTGATGATACATGACATTGTCCCGGGTCCAACCTTTATTCAAGACAAGCCTGTGTTGGCTTATGGTGTTTTTATAGCTTTTTTCTTTGCTAACTTTGTTATGGTCTTCATGATGTCTGGGGCATTGCGTGTATTTTTGAAGGTAGCGAGGGTTCGGCTAAATATTCTTGTTGCTGTCATATTGGCTTATTGTGCCTTTGGTGTTTTTGCCTTGCACAATATTGGCTTTGACCTCTGGGTGCTCTTTGGGTTCGGCATCGTTGGTTATATCATGAAAAAGCTTGGTTTCCCTCTAGCCCCGATGATTTTGGGTGTTGTGTTGGGGAAACTCGCTGAGATCAATCTCTCAAGAGCCTTGGCGATTTCTGATGATATCATGCTATTTGTTTCTCGCCCTTGGTCATTATTTTTCTTCCTGCTTGCCATCGTGTCGGTTATTTTTCCATTTTTCCAGCAAGCACGTGACGAAAGCCTTTTGAAACGATTTTTTGTACCCTTGAGCTTGGTTGTTCTTGCTTTACCATTATTCGTAATGGACTCTTATACACGTATGATTGTTGGTATCTTGATGATTGTTTTTGCCGCATGGCAGCTTCGCAAGAAATCTTTCGTCCCTCAAAATGGTTAAGGATCAAACACCCTAAGCAAATGTCATGACGCCCTTTTTGCAAAAAATGGTTCCTTAAATGAACGATAATGAGACATATTATGAACAAAAACCTTGACTTTTTGGGTGCTGGTGACCCTGGAGCGCTGGATTTTCTGCTTCAACATCTCAATGGCAATACATCTCAAAAAGATTGGGATATATGGTTCGCACAATTCAGCTGGCTATATGCGGATATCAATCCACTCAAAAACCTAAACCGTTGCCAGAATTTGTTTCATCTGATCCCGATGCGAAGGGACATATAGAGCATTTTTGTGGTACAATTGGATGGGAAGTAGGCCATATTTTAAATGAAGAGAAACGCCATTGGCTGCTTGACGCTGCCAAAACACAAAAGCAGTCATCTGTATTTACTGTAGCCGAAGCATTTGAACTTTTGTGTAAAGCAGAAGCATTTGAGGCGATTACGAAAAAAAGGTTACCAACCATCAAGACCTTCTCTATGGAAGGAGGCGAAGGATTTCTCGTTGCCGTTGAATCGGTGATTAAGCATGCCCAAGAAATCAATATTGTTCTTGGGGGTATGCATCGCGGCAGAATGACCCAAAATGCATTATTATTTGGGGCCAGCCCAGAAGATATGATTGGCCAAATTCAAGGCAAACCAGACCTGCCTTTTGACCTTGGAGCCTCCTCAGATGTGCCTTATCATTTGGGGGTTGCTGGCAAGCGCTCCGATGACAAGGTTATTTGGCTTTCCCCCCACCCTTCGCATTTGTCCGTTGTTGCACCTGTTGCTATGGGTTATGCGCGCGGCCAAGAAGAACAATGCTTAAGCATTATGTTGCATACAGATGCTGCGTTTGCAGGCCAAGGAGTTAACATGGAGTTGCTCCAATTATCAGGCCTAGACGGTTATCACGTTGGTGGAAGTATCCATTTGATTTTAAATAATCAAATTGGCTTTACAACATTAGAAGAACAAGCTCGAACAGCAAGAAATAGCAGTGACATAGCTCGTATGCTCGACATACCTATATTACATGTTCATGGGGATGATATTGTAAGTCTCATAAAAGCCGGTTTTATTGCGGTAGAATACAGACGACAATTTGCCACGGATGTTGTCATTGAAGTACTGTGCACAAGGCGGCGCGGTCATAACGAGATTGATGACCCAAGCTATACAGCGCCTATTATGCAACAGCAAATTGATGCACGCCCTCCCATCACAACCATCACCCAGCGAAAATATCAACTGACACAACCCGACATTTCTGATTTTAACCAGCGGATTAATGATGCATTCAATTTGGATAATCTTTCAACAGATAACCAAATTCCAGATGCCCCTGGCCTGGTAAATGATGTTGAAGCGGTATTATGCAAACCAGTTAAAACTGGCATCATGTTAGACAAACTCATTCAAATTGGGGAACAACTAACGACTTGGCCTCATGAATTCACCATTCACCCACGGGTGGCTCAATTGCTCACCAAACGAGCTGAAGCGTTGCGTTCACATGGCAAAATAGATTGGGGGTTTGCCGAAACATTGGCTTTGGGTGGTTTGCTTGATGAAGGCTATTCCGTAAGGCTTTCCGGCCAAGATACTGTACGTGGTGCCTTTTCCCAGCGTCATTTGCATATCTATGATCAGAATGTCGGAACCTCTTTCGAACCTTTGTCCCAGCTTGGTGACGCAGAAATATTTAATTCACCTTTGATTGAGAATGCTGTGCTTGGGTTTGAATATGGTCTTAGTGTGTCGGCCCCTAACAAATTGGTCATTTGGGAGGCACAATTCGGTGATTTTCTGAATGTTTGCCAAGCCATGTTTGATCAATTTGTAACAGGCGGTGAAGATCGTTGGTTGCAACAATCTCGGCTTGTTATGCTTCTTCCTTATGGTTTTGACGGAGGTGGCCCAGACCATTCAACCGGGCATATTGAAAGGGTGTTATCAAGAGCAGCGCGAGGTAATGTTCGTGTTGCCAATCCAACCACACCAGCCAATTATTTTCACCTTCTTCGTCGTCAAATGCATGACCATCTGGCCAAACCATTGGTTGTTTTTTCCCCTAAGCTTCTCCTAAGACATCCTCTGTGCCTCTCAGATGTTGATCACTTCACCAAAGGTCATTTTGAAACTTTCAAGACTTGGAATATTGAAAATGCACAACAGATTGCATTTTGTCATGGTAAAATGGCCGTTCGCATGCTTGAGGAGTGCAACAAG
Organism: Alphaproteobacteria bacterium; assembly: GCA_038131935.1. GTDB lineage: Bacteria > Pseudomonadota > Alphaproteobacteria > UBA8317 > UBA8317 > UBA8317. The sequence goes on from JAYPQH010000032.1 coordinate 192,975, forward strand.
CGTGATTGTCATGATTGGGGTATCGTTTCACTCGAACAACTTTATCCCTTGGACAGAAATAATTTATTGAAATTAAAAGAGCTTCTTTCAACTAAGAAATTATTCTTTGTTGAAGAAGAACCCGCCAACCTAGGGGCTTTTACATATCTCGATAGAAAGTTGGAATCTATATTCCAACAAACCTTTCATCGTATTGGTCGGCCCGAAGCTGCATCACCCGCTGTTGGGTGGAAAAGTTGGCATGACAAAGAAGAAAACTTACTTTGGACACAAATATTTGGGAACAATAATCATGACAAAATTGCCAGATGAGATCATTGAACGGCTGAAGAAGCTTGCCACCCCAACCATTGCGAACGCAATTGATGAAATTGGCCAAGGCGGTATCATGAAAGGTATTCACGCTGTAGGCGCAGGTTTTAAATGTGCGGGACGCGCCGTAACCGTTCGTCAAGTGACAGGGCCATTAGGAAGTTTCAAAGTTGAGGACTTTCGGGTTGGTCATATGATCGATGCAGCAGGTCCTGGTGATATTATTGTGGTCGCCAATGGTGGTGCGGAGGTGTCCACATTTGGGGGCATGGCAGCCTATGCTGCAAAACATCGCGGTATTGAGGGACTGGTTGTCGATGGGGGTGTAAGAGACCGTGAAGAAATTATCGAGTTTGGTTTTGATGTTTTTTCTGTCCATGTCACCCCTACTCCTGGAAAAACGCGTTTGAAAGTTGAGCAAATCAATGAAACGATTGTAGCTTGTGGGGTAACGGTTAATCCAGGTGACGCAATACTCGCTGATGGTAGTGGTGTTGCGGTTCTACCTCGAGATCATGCTGAGCACATCATCACCTTAGCGGAAGGGTATGCACGCGATGATGAAAAGGCTTTGGAAGAATTGGCAAATGGCCTAAGCTTTACTGAGGCCTTAAAGAAATTTGCCAAAATTTAAGGTGCTTCATGAGTTCAAGGTTCACATGTCATAGACTTTGGTCTATGTGATGGAGCTGTTTATTGGGATAACCCCCAATGAATCATCTAAAAAGGGAGAGTATAATGATCAGAACAGTTACCAAAGCCCTCGTTATTGTTGGGGTGGCAAGTTCACTCAGCATGGGCACGGCTTTGGCTGGCGGCCATGGCGCCACAGTCGAAGGACCAAAAGTTTTTTGGAAACTTTCAACATGGGGAAACCCACGTGCATTTACCAAAGGTATTGAACACCTATCCGAGCAGTTGGCCAAAAAAACAGGCGGCAACTTTACCTTAAAGATTTTTTACGGTGGACAGCTGTCAAAGAACAAGGAAAACCTTGACGGTTTGAAGGCAAATGCCTTCGAAATGGCAACATTTTGTAACTTTTATCACCCCGGCAAAAACCCGGCTTTGATGGTTATGACCATGCCATTTTTACCTGTGAAAGATTTTGATTCAGCTGCACGTGTGCGCCGTGGACTTTATGAGCATCCCATCGTCAAAGAAGAAATGGCGAAATGGAATGCGATGTATTACGAGTCAAGTCATCTTCCACAATATGAATTTGTTGGTAAAGGTGATGCCCCTATGACACTTGAGGGTTTCAAGGGTATGCGCGTTCGTGCCGGTGGTGGCGTTGGTGTCGCCATGGAAGTTTTGGGCGCGACACGCCAGTCCATGCCAGCACCTGAAGTCTATACCGCAATGCAGCGTGGTACCGTTGACGCCGCATCATTCCCCTTCTCTTATGCTCATGGTGCATACAAAACTTTTGAAATTGGCGACTGGTTCACGTCTAATCTGTCTCCTGGCACCTCAGATTGCCCCATCGTTGTAAACAAAACAGCTTTTGATAATCTTCCAAAACAGTATCAAGACCTCATGATGGGTATGCGTGATGAAGTGATGGAAGTTTATCGTAACGCATACAAAGCAGCGGATGAAAAATATCTGCCAATGTTCCGTGCTAAATTAAAAGAAATCACCTACTCAGATGCAGAGCTTGCTCGTTTCCAGGAACTGGGTGGTCGTCCTGTTTGGGACAAGTGGGTTGCAGACAACAAGGATAAGTTTGATGCTCAAGCGATCCTTGACCTAACACTCAAACTTGCTAAGGGCGAATAAACGCTCCCTTTGGTTGTTAAAATAAGATTGGGGTCTGATGGTCTATTGGACCCCAAAAAATTTGCCAAAAAATTTGATTGAATAGCTGGCAAAAAAATCAAATGTTACAGGGCTGTTTCCAAGAGGAGATCGAATATGGCCGGCACATCAGAGCATACGGAAGTGAACACTCCGGTTGGTTTTTTCCCTACCATTCTAGCGAAACTAGAAGATATGCTTAATATAGTTGCAGCCGTGACAATCTTTGCGGTCATGCTACTCACCACCGCCGGTATAGTTTCACGTATTCTTGGCGCCCCCATCCCAGCTTATTTGGAGATCTCCGAACTAGCGATCGCCATTTTTGCTTTTCTTGGTGTAGCCTATGCACAAAGACTAGGTACGCATATTCGGCTCGATATGATCGTGAAAAATGCACCAGGTTCACTCCGCTGGTTCATTGAATTGCTTGGAAGTGTTGTCAGCTTGTTGCTGGTCTTGGTCTTGATACGTTATTCTTGGGACTTTTTCTTAAACGCCTATCATATAGGTGACAGTACATATGACTATGAGATCCCGACTTGGCCAGCGAAGCTTTTGGTACCCTTCGCATTCAGCGTTTGGGCCTTGCGCATCTTGGTAGAAATTTTTGGTTATTTTGAGCTCATCATTTCTCCAAACAATCGTCCTAGAAACGTTCCCCTCACATTGTCACCTGAGGAAGAAGCCCGACTAGAGATTGAACAATCTTCCACATCAACCGATGGTTCTCGTAACCAATAGGCGTCACACCAACCACCCATTAGAAGGATCACCATGTTGGATATCAGTGCATTGATCGCAGGCCAACCAGAGGCCATTTTTGGTATTGGATATGCAGACACCGCGACGGTGGGGATGTACTGTATGATCTTACTCCTCATCCTCGTCGCAATGGGCGTGCGCGTTGTATTCGCAGCAGGAATTACAGGTCTCGTTGGCTTGGTAGAATTGATTGGCTGGAGTGGAGCTGCAGCGACCGTTGGCTCGATTCCCTACTCCAAATCGGTATCGTTTGTATTGGGGCTCTTGCCCATGTTCATTCTCATTGGATACCTCGCGTTTCACGCTGGTATGACGCGGCAACTTTTCCATGCCTCTAAAGTATGGTTGGGTTGGGTGCCAGGAGGTATGGCCGTCGCAACTGTCTTTGCTGCTGCTGGTTTTGCAGCTGTTTCTGGTGCATCAGTCGCCACGGCAGCCGTTTTTGCGCGCGTGGCCATCCCAGAGATGTTGGAAGCAGGATACAAAAAGACTTTAGCAGCGGGTGTTGTCGCAGCAGGCGGCACTCTTGCAACCCTTATTCCCCCATCTGCTATTTTGGTCATCTATGCCATCATTGTTGAGGAGTCCGTGGGGGCCCTCCTGATCGCAGGTTTTTTACCCGGTGTCTTCTCCGCCATTATTTATGGACTAATTATTATCATCTGGGCCAAATTAAACCCAGATGCAGGTCCTGCTATAACAGGCTTTACCTGGGGAGATCGAATACGTGCTTTACCGGGCTTACTTCCCATTATGGCGGTTGCTATCATCATTATCACGGCTGTTTATGATGGTTGGGCAACACCAACAGAAGCAGGCGCCTTAGGTGCATTTATTGTACTTATCACAGCCTTTTTGAATGGCATGAGGTGGCCTGCATTAAAAGCAGCTCTGATGGAAACATCTAAGCTCGTTGTTATGATTTTTTGTTTGATTTGGGGCGTTCTGATATTTGGTCGTTTCTTAGGATTTTCAGCTGTGCCAGAGGCCTTTGCCAATTGGATTCTATCGTTAGACCATGATCCTTACGTCATCTTATTTGCGATACTTATGGGATATGTGATCTTGGGAATGTTCATGGATGCCATTGGCCTACTTTTGCTCACACTGCCTGTTGTTTACCCTGCTGTTATGGCCCTCAATGGCGGTGAGTATGTTACCGCGGAAGACAGTGCATTTGGCATGACAGGCGCCCAAGCAAGTATCTGGTTCGGGATAATTGTTGTTAAAATGGCGGAAGTTTGTTTGATCACCCCCCCCATTGGACTCAATTGTTTTGTGGTGAACGGTGTGAGGCCAGACATACCTCTTACCGATGTATTTAAAGGCATTGCTTTGTTTTTCGTGGCTGATGTGTTAACAATTATTGGGCTGATATTCTTTCCAGCTATTATCACATACTTACCGGATCAAATGTTTAACTAGAGGATAATTTCCTTGCAGCCTCTTACAAATTACGCACCGCGTGATATCACGCGGGCGAGCATGGCCATTGTAGCTTTTTGCTTTTTCATGCACATGCTTGCACGCGGTTTGTCTGAGACAATAGCGGTTTTTCTACTTCCTGTAACCCAAGACATGGGCTGGTCTAGGACCGAATTCAGCTCCATTTATGCAATATTTATGGCAACCCATGGTATTACAGCGCCCTTTATTGGTGCTATGTTTGATCGTTTCGGGCCCAAATGGATTTATATTCCAGCCATCATTTGCCTCGGACTTGGGTATCAAATTGCCTCACATATGCAACATCTTTGGCATGCACAACTTGGGTTAGGGATTTTAATAGGTTTGGCCGTGTCGGGTATGGGTATGGCCGTGGCAACTGGAGTTATAAGCCGATGGTTTGATAAAAACCTCACCATTGCAACATCAATTACCTATGCTGGCATGTCCGTTGGCATGATTGCTGTGGCGCCATTATCACAAGAATTAATTGAAACTTTTGGATGGCGTGACGCATATTTTTACCTGAGTCTACCACCGCTGATCCTAGCGCCCTTGCTTATTTTGCTGCCTTGGAAACGGATTACTTTTGGTTATAAAAATCAAAAGCCTATGACTTCTAAAAGATTTCTTATCCCTGCTTATGTTTTGAAACAACCTACTTTTTGGGGTTTGTTTATTAGCTTTTATGCGACTGCTGTTGCCATCTGGAACAGTGTTCTGCAAATCGCCGCTTACCTCGTTGAAATTGGCTTTTCACCAATCTTAGCAGCTACTGGTTTTGGGACCATGGGTGCCATGAGTATGGTCGGGATGCTGTTGGTTGGCTACCTTGCAGACCGATATCAGCGACATTGGGTGATCACCATTAGTTTTTTGATGACCGTTTTAGGCATTATTTGCATTTGGCTTCTGCAATTCACACCAACGATAAGTATGATGTTTATCTCTGTCATGATGTTTGGATCTACCATGGGGTCAAGAGGGCCTGTTATATCCGCATTGGTGGCAAAATTGTATCCTCAAATGGTTGGGGCAGTTTACGGTATGATTACCATCGCATTTGGACTTGGTGCCGCCACGGGCGGTATGCTTTCAGGCTTTCTACATGACGTAAGTGGTGGTTATGATGTGGTGTTTGCTGCTTCAATAATCGCATGCCTGATAGGTCTTGCACCTTATTGGATTCTATATACCTTAAAATATGGACGTTGGCCTCACAGTTGAGGGAGAAAGATATGGATAACTTTCAAGATATTAAAGATGCCATTCATAAACTGATGGAAGGCTTCGGGGAAGAATATTGGATGGCATGCGATCGCGACAGTCGATTTCCTGAAGAATTTCGTGAAGCCATCGTAAAATCGGGTTGGTTGGGTATTGCAGTACCTGAAGCGTATGGTGGATCAGGCCTTGGCCTTCGTGAAGGTATTGTTATGATGGAAGCTGTGGCAAATTCACCAGGTGCTATGTCTGCAGCCTCAAGCATCCATATGGATATCTTTGGCCCCAAAAGTATTGTTCATCATGGGTCAGAAACGCAAAAACAAGAATGGTTACCTCAAATTATTTCAGGTACATTACGAACATGCTTTGGTGTGACAGAGCCTGATGCTGGTCTTGATACAGGATCCATTACAACCAGTGCCCATCGTGATGGTGATCACTATATTATACGGGGAAGAAAAATTTGGACCTCAACAGCCCAACAAGCTGACCGTGTTATTCTCCTTGCACGTACAACGCCCAAGGAAGACTGCAAAAAATCTACAGATGGCCTGAGTCTATTTTTTGCGCCCCTTGACCGGCGTTACGTTACGATTCAAGAAATTCCCAAAATGGGGCGCCATGCGGTGAATTCTAACATGGTGTTCTATGATGAATTACCTGTCCCAGCGTCCTGTCTTATTGGTGAGGAAGGACAAGGTTTTCGTATCCTGATTGATAGCTTGAACCCAGAAAGATGCCTTGTGGCTGCTGAAGCTATTGGGATTGGACGACAGGCTCTAAAAAGGGCTTGCATGTATGCCCGTGAGCGAGAAGTCTTTGGTCGTCCTATTGGCACAAACCAATCTATTCAACATCCCCTTGCAGAGAGTTACGCTGAACTTGAAGCGGCATGGCTGATGACGCAGAAGGCAGCAGACTTATATGATCAAGGGTTATCATGCGGGATAGAGGCCAACAGTGCTAAATATCTAGCTGGCGAAGCAAGCTTTAAAGCCTGTGAACGCGCCATTTTAACCCATGGCGGTATGGGGTATGCGAAAGAATACCATGTCGAGCGATTGATGAGGGAGGTCTGGATAAACCGTATTGCTCCCGTCTCTCAACAAATGGTTCTCAACTTCATCGCAGAACGTGCTTTGGGACTACCTCGTAGTTATTAAAGAACTGATATTGGGGGTTAGGGTCTAACAATAATTGTTCCGATCGGACGGCCCTCTTCTTGCCTAAGATGAGCACTAGCTATTTGCTCCAAGGTAAATTCGCTATCGATGCGTCGAGGAAAAAGACCTTGTTCTAAAGCCTTTGCAACGAGGCTTGCACAAGCGAGTTTCTCTTCTTCAGTGATTTCAAATATGGCAACACCATGAAGAGAAATATTACGGTACATGTAAGGCGCCCAAGGCAGTTGAGGCTCGGGATTGCTCGCTGATCCATAACTCGCAATTTTCCCGTTCTGGGCTATAAATGACCATGCATCTGACAAATGCGCACCCAAATCTACGTCCACCATCAAACGTGCCCCGGCTCCATTCGTGAGATCATGAACCGTTGTTTTGATCTGTTGAACATCGGGGGAAATGACCCAATTTGCGCCGGCCTTTTTTGCATCCTCTGCCCGCCGATCATCGCGGGCTGTAGCCAGTACCTGCGCACCCAACATTTTGGCAAGGACGATTGCTGCATTACCAACAGCACCTGCACCACCTGTCACGATAACTAGGTCATCTGGTGAAATTTCTCCCAAACGTACCGCACGCGCAGCCGTCATGGCCGGGACCCCTAAACTTGCACCATGAGCAAAATCATCTTTATCAGCAAGGGGCATAGCCCTGGTTAAGGGGACAACGGTATACTCACTTGCAGCACCATCCCAACGCTTGTGGGCACATTCCCAAGCCCAAACTCTTTTACCTATATGATGGGATGGAACATCAATACCAACATCCACAATCACACCGGCAGCATCAAAACCTGGGATCACCCTTGGATAGTTAAGAGCACCACGAAAGCCAGAGCGCCTTTTACAGTCTGTCGGATTCACCCCATGCGCCTCTACTTTGATGAGTACTTCGTTATGAGCTGGTTGAGGTATTTCCAAGCTACCGACTTGCAAGACATCCTTCGCAGCACCGGTTTGATCATAAAATGCAGCTCTCATTGTATTTTGCATGAAAAATAGCCCTCTGCTTTACCTATCATTTAACATTCAATTTCCGAATGATTTCTGCTGATCAAGAACTTCTTGCAATATGTTTGTTGGAACTTCAAATTGCTCCAAAACCTCTTTTGTATGCTCACCAAGACAAGGAGGCTGCAAACGCATGGGCAAATTTTTTCCATCCCAGCGACCAGGAGGTGATGCGTACATCACCTCACCAGCATGAGGATGAATATGCTTTTGGAAAAAATTTACCTCACGCAGATGTTGATCATCCAATAGATCTTCAAGAGTGTTCACTGCACCACAGGCAATTTCCGCTGACTGTAACAATGCTAACCATTCTTGAGTAGTTCGTGTTGGCATAACCTCTTCAACCAAAGCATATACATCATTAATGTTTTCCGATCGGGCCAACATCGTTGCAAATTTAGGATCATTAATGAGTTCAGGTCGATCGATAATTTGAAAGAAACGGGCCCATTGACGATCATGGTAAGCCAACATGCACAAATGGCCATCTTTGGTAGGGAATGCTCTACGGAATCTCGATACTGCGCGTTCATAGCCCATACGTCCCTCTGGTGGCTGGAAACGATGACCAGCCAATTGTTCCACCATGGTAAAAGCAACCATGGTTTCATACATCGGCACCTCTACATGTCCACCAACACCGGTACGTAATTTTTGAATCAAAGCAGATTGAAGTGCAGATACGGCCATCAATGCTGATGTTTTGTCTGCAATAATGGAGGGTATCAATGAGGGTGTACCATCTCGTGCGGTAAAGCTTCCCGCAAGACCTGACTGACCTTGGATGACATCGTCATAGGCAGGCATATCTGCCCATGGTCCGTTCTGGCCATAACCTACAAGTTCACCATATATGATGCCCGGATTTAGCGTTTTCACATATTCATAACCAAATCCTAGCGCCTTGATTTTTGCCGCACGCATATTGTGCACAAAAAAATCAGCCCGACGGCAAAGATGGCGCAAAGCGTCCTTCCCAGTTTCAGATTTCAAATCTAAGCAAATAGACCTTTTGTTACGATTTAACCCCATGAATAATGCGGACAAGACCACCTTCCTTTGTGGGGGTAATATGACGGACATCATCCCCACGCAAAGGTTCTATCTTGATAACATCAGCCCCTAAATCTCCCAAAATTTGTGTGGTGTATGGTCCATAGACAACAGCGGTTAAGTCAAGAACCATCAAATCTTTTAAAGGAAGTTGTGCCATTATTTTGCTCTTTGATTAAAACGACGACCAACCAACGACGACGCGAGATTGCTCTTTTGGATATCGATACTTCCACCCGCGATACCCCATCCCCAAGCATCACGCATTTTTTGTTCGATCGGATATTCACGCGAATAACCGTATCCACCCATAAGTTGCATGGCCTTTCCCGTAACGTCTCGCACAATCTCGTTGGCAAAGCATTTGGCAATTGACGCATCACCCATGGATGGCAGTCCTGCTTGCGCGTTGGTGACAGCGCGGTACAGTAACAGGCGAGCAGCATCAACTTTCATTTTCATCTCAGCAAGATGAATCTGAACTGCTTGGAAATCAACCAAGGGCTTACCAAATTGTTCACGTTCTTGGGTATAGTCCAACACATAATCCAAAGCAGATTGTGCAATGGCTAAGCTCATGGTCGTGTTTCCACAGCGCTCTAGATCAAAAGCATCCATCAAGTGCTTGAACCCGCCTGCAGGCACCAGCATGTAATGTTTTGGCACCCGTACATTATCAAAATACATATCGCATGATGGTACGCCAGTGAAACCCATATGGCGCTCCGCCTTGCCAAAAGTAAACCCAGGACAGTCCTTTGGCACAAATACCGCACCGATTCCCTTTGCACCAGGATCATCAGACATCCTAGCATACACAACATAACCATGAGCGTGACCAGCACCAGAACTCCAGCGTTTCTGACCATTAATCACCACCTCATTTCCTTCGATTTTGGCAGTGGTTTTCAAGTCAGTCAGTGCGGTTCCAGCTTGAGGTTCAGACATGGAAATAGCCACCATCATATCACCTGAACAAACCTTGGGAAGAACTTCCCTTTTCAATGTCTCATTACCCAGATGTGCAATCGCTAAAGATGGTCCAAAGGAGGCTTCAAAGACAGGCCACGCACTTGCTATGGATACTTTTGCTAATTCTTCAAGAACAATAACAGCATCTAAATGAGAGACCAAGCCCACCATATTGTGGATCGAGATTGATACCCAAGAAACCCAATTGTGCGAACTGTTTGGTCATTTCCTCTGAAACGGGATTTCCGGTTTCTTCAATCTGTTTGGCCTCCTCAACCAGTTTTTCACGTGCAAATCGTTGGGCGGTTTCGCGCAAGGCCAATTGATCATCGCTTAACTGAAAATCCATAGGTATCATGCTCCAAGTTACGGTTGTATTGATTATGAGTTTGCTTAATACTACTTACGTCGCAGAATTTTCTCATGATTTCCAGCCCTAAGTAAGGTAAAATATGACCCATGAAATGGCCCTTGAAGGTCTTACAGTTCTTGATCTCAGTCGCGTACTTGCTGGCCCTTGGTGTACACAGACACTTGCTGACTTGGGCGCGGAAGTCATCAAAGTTGAAAAACCGGGACAAGGAGATGACACGCGGGGATGGGGTCCACCCTTTTTGGATGGAACCACAGATGCTGCTTATTTCACTTGTTGCAACAGGAACAAGCACTCAGTGGCCATTGATTTTTCAACAAAGGAAGGTAGCGAGCTGGTTCGAAAACTTGCAAAAAATGCGGATATCTTGGTTGAAAATTATAAGTTGGGTGGGCTTAAAAAATATGGGTTGGATTATGCTAGCCTAGCAAAAGAGAACCCGGCACTGATTTATTGTTCCATTACTGGATTTGGTCAGACTGGTCCTTACGCGCATCGTGCTGGCTATGATTTTTTGGTTCAAGGCATGAGTGGCATGATGAGCGTTACGGGTGCCCCAGACCATTTAGAAGGTGGGGGTCCTGTCAAAGCAGGTGTTGCAATTTCTGATTTGTTTACAGGACTTTACGCAACAACAAGCATCTTGGCTGCGGTACAGTACCGACATAAAACAGGCAAAGGACAACATATCGACTGTGCACTACTGGACTGCCAAGTTGCCTTGATGGCCAATCAGGCGGCCAACTATCTGGTTGGAGGAATGGTACCTGGTAGATTTGGTAACAATCATCCAAATGTTGTTCCCTATCGTGTTTATCAGGTCTCAGATGGCTATATCATTATCGCTTGTGGAAATGATGGACAATTTCAAAGATTATGTGATGCATTAAACATACCAGAACTTCACGGGGATGCACGTTTTTTGACCAATGCACTACGTATCATCAACCGGGATGAACTGGACCCGTTAATCGAGAATGCTACGAGAAAGTTCACCAAAGATGAAGCTTTATCAAAACTTGAACAGCATCAGGTACCTGGTGGTCCCATCAATGATCTACCAGATGTTTTTGCGGACCCGCATATACAAGCCAGATCTATGCAGCAAACATTGACAAGACCCGATGGAACAGATGTCACAGTCGCATCTTTTCCGGTAAAACTGTCAGAAACTCCCGCTGCCCATCGTAGTGCACCCCCACAACTAGGAAACGCTACCTTTGATGTTTTGCGCGACAAACTTGGTATCACACCAGAGGATCTAAAAGAATTGGCCGAGGGTGGTTTAATCCAAGGTTAAATCAGCGTAATCCTGGCTTGCCACGTGTGGTTGAATGTTCATGATGAAGCGCAACATCTGGATAGATATGATGAAAAGCTTGATGACAAGCTTGGGTTGCTTCAGCAAAACCTGTAAGGATCAGCTTAAGTTTATGAGGGTATCGAGCGACATCTCCTACAGCATATATGCCTGGGATGTTTGTGGTCATTGTTTCTGAATCAACAACCAATCCACCATCGATGATCTCAAAGCCCATCCCTTCAAGGTCTGACATATCATGTTTCAAGCCATAAAAAGGCAGAAGAATATCAGCTTCAAGAAGTTTTTCCTCATCTGCTTGTTTGATGCCGACATGCGTCAAGATTCCACTCTCTCCATGAACAGAAGATAGTTGTGCAGGAACATGCATGCTAATCACATCATCAGCAGCTAATTGCTTCATCTTTTGAACCATAGATGGAGCAGCACGGAAACGATCGCGACGATGAACAACGTGAAGTTTTTCAGCGTATTCACTCAGAAGCACTGCCCAATCTACAGCGCTATCCCCACCGCCAGCGATGACAACTTTTTTATTCTTGAATATTTGTGGTTGGGTTACTGAATATCGAACATGTTCCGGCTCATATTGCGTTAACCCTACAAGAGGTGGCCTGTTTGGACCAAATGCACCTGCACCTGCAGCCACTATAATTGTTTTGGCATGGACATAAGTCCCGTCGTCTAAACTTATTTCAAAAAGTTCAGGTATTTTGTGTATTTTTTTTACCCGTCGGCGCAACAAGAAATGCGGTTCAAAAACTTGTGCCTGACGGTGCAAGCGCTCAATCAATTCGCCTCCGGTTACGGAAGCAAAAGCTGGAATATCATAAATCGGCTTGGTCGGGTACAATGCTGCACATTGCCCTCCTATTTCATCCAAACCATCAACGACCACGCAGTTGAGCCCAAGTTGTCCAGCGGCGAAGACGGAGAATAACCCAACCGGCCCCGCTCCAATAACAGCCATATCAAAAATTTTTCTCTGTTCCATGGGCTTGATGTAATATGCTTTGGTTGTTTTGGCTACGGGGAAAATATTTTGCCTGAGGGGAAGATGATGACAGGACAAGTACTTAGACCGTATAGCGTTGTCTTAAGTATCATAAGAAAAAAAGCGACATAAGGATGAGCATGTCATGAAAGAATTTGTGATCACCATTTCATGTGACGATCAGGTAGGTATCGTTGCTGGCCTCACAACAGAAATATCAGCTCAACGTTGGAACATTACAGACAGTGCACAATTTTGGGAGCAAACCAGCAACCAATTTTTTATGCGCATCGCCTTTGCTGCAAAAGATAATGTTGAGAGAATAGATGTGGAGCGAATATTAACGCCGGTTGTCAATCGATTTGGAATGAGCATCAAAATCCATGATCTCTCCGAAAAACAACGTATTGTGATCATGGTCTCCAAATTTGATCATGCCCTTCGTCATTTGCTGTATCAAGTTCAAGTAGGTTGGCTAAATGCTGAAATTGTCGCTATTGTATCCAATCACGAAGATGCGCAAGCTATAGCAGAAAATGCCGACATTCCATTTTACCATATGCCCATCAACAAACAGAATAAGGCTGAACAAGAAGCCCAATTCCTTAATCTGTTATATGAATTGAGAACCGACGTCGTTGTACTTGCGCGCTATATGCAAATCTTATCGCATGACCTTTGCAATCGCCTCTATGGGAAAGTTATCAATATCCACCATTCATTTTTACCTAGCTTCAAAGGGGCAAAGCCCTATCACCAAGCTCATGCGCGGGGTGTAAAGATTATAGGAGCCACCGCTCATTATGTGACCACTGACCTTGATGAAGGTCCGATTATAGAACAAGAAACCATAAGGGTTAAACATTCACATACCGCTGAAGATTTGCTTGCCCATGGCAGAGATATTGAGGCGAGGGTATTGTCACGTGCTGTCAAATTACATGTGGAAGGGCGGGTCTTAATAAATGGTCACACAACAATTGTTCTTGAGTGAGCCACATAAAAAGCCTTCGCTAATTTGATAGCGAAGGCCGTGGAAAGCCCAGGAAAATCTGGGAGAAACATTGCGCCATAGACTTTAATCCAGGACAAATACCTTCATACTAAGCATGCTCAGCTTGAATTTCTTCAATTGTCGGACGTTTCATGCCGCGTATAAGATCTGCGATAGACAATACCCCAACCCGTTGATTGCTCCGGTTATGTATCACAGCATGTTCAACATTATTCTCTGCAAAAAATTGCAACGCTTGTTCTAAAGTCGTGGCACCGCTCATTGAGGGCCCTTCTACACTGGGGTCGTCTGCATGCATAATGGCACGGACACGCAAAACACGAGCCCTGTTAATGTCTTTCATAAAGTCAGCCACATACGCATCGGCTGGTTTCATCAAAATATTTTGTGGATCATCAGTTTGAATAATCATCCCATCGCGCAAGATGGCGATGTTATCGCCTATTCTCAGCGCTTCATCTAAGTCATGCGTGATGAAGACGATGGATTTATGAAGCTCTTCCTGCAAATCAAGCAAGATATCTTGCATCTCAGTCCTGATGAGTGGGTCTAAAGCAGAAAAGGCTTCATCCATCAACAAAATATCGGCATCTGTTGTTAACGCACGTGCCAAACCCACCCGTTGCTGCATACCACCTGATAATTGGGCAGGATAGTAATCTTCATACCCAGATAGGCCAACACGCGAAATCCAACGTTCCGCACGCGTACGGACATCATCTCCTTTGAGACCTTGAATATTCAAACCGAAGGAAACATTTTCGATGACTGTCCTATGAGGGAAAAGCGCAAATTTTTGAAAAACCATTGAGATTTTATGACGCCTTAAATCACGCAACTCATTTTTGTTCATGCCTAGGACATTGATGTTATCAATGATAATTTCCCCGCTGGTGGGTTCAATCAACCTGTTAATATGACGGATAAGGGTGGACTTCCCAGAACCAGATAGTCCCATGATAACTTGTATTTGATTACGAGGCATCTCCAAGTTGATGTCACTTAATCCCAATACATGACCGGTCTTTTCCAGCAATTCATCCTTTCCAACACCATCTTGTACAAGCTCAAGTGCTTTTTGAGGATTCGGACCAAAAATTTTGTATAAGTTTTTAATGGTAATGATACTATCCATGCTCAATGACCCATTTCCTGATGCTTCTGCAATCTTTTTCCAAGTCTTTGCGTAACACGGTCAAAAATAATCGCGAGCGCAACAATGGCCAAACCATTCATCAGCCCAAGGGCTAAATACTGGTTAGAAATTGCCTGTAAAACAGGAATGCCAAGTCCTTTCACACCAATCATCGATGCAATCACAACCATGGACAAAGCCATCATAATGGTTTGGTTTACACCTGCAAAAATGTTTGGAAGCGCCAATGGAATTTGGACGCCTACAAGTCTCTGATAAACACTCGCACCAAATGCATCAGCAGCTTCAAGCACTTGTTTGTCAACAAGCCGAATACCTAAGTTGGTTAAGCGAACAATAGGTGGAAGCGCATAAATACACACAGCCAAAAGACCAGGGACCTTCCCAATCCCCAACAACATCACCACGGGTATCAAATATACAAATGAGGGTATGGTTTGCATAACATCCAATATAGGTGTGATGATACCCTGCAAGCGATCTGAGCGCGACATTAAAATGCCGATAGGTATGCCCACCCCAATACAGATCATGGTGGCCACTGAAATCATGGCCAATGTGGATAAAGTGTCTTTCCACATACCTAAATAACCAATGGCGAGAAAGCAGACAACGGACCCCAATGTCACGAACTTACTTCGTGAGCCTAACCATGCCAACAAAGCCACACCGACTATGACAACAGGCCAAGGTGCCGCCAATAAAAGCTTTTCTAGCCAAATCAAAAATTGCAAAAGTGGATCAAAGAAATCCTCTAGTGCCTCACCATAGGCCCTGGAAAATTCTCTGAAGCCCCGTCGATATCACGACGCAGTTCCATAAGATCACGTCGCCCCATAGCTGGGAAATCGTCAAAAAAACTCATAAAATCCTCTAAATTTTGAGTTAAGGGGTGGCTTACACGGCCACCCCCTCTGTCTGGTTTGACTTGGTAAATTACAGAGCAGCTTTGATTTTCTTTGCTGCGTCTTCACTCACCCAAGTTGTCCAGATGTCTTCATGCTTCACCAAAAACTCTATGGCTGCATCAGCACCATTCGCTTGATTGTCTGTCATGAAGACCAACATGCTGTTCATGACATCACCAGGATACGTCCTCTTTGCAAGGTAAGCCGCTGCGTCTCCGCCACGGTTTGCAAAATCCGTTGTAATGATCGAACGCACCTCTGATTTTGTCCAACTTGAAGGCTTTGGATTTGCACATTCTTGTTCTGGTTTAACAATACAACCATCCCAGTTTTCTGCGCCAGCCCACTTTGCTTCAAAAGGCAACATTTGAAGATTATACTTGCCCACAACCGCAGTTGGGTTCCAATAATAACCAAACCAATATTCACCTCTGTTCGCCGCCTTAGCAATAGAACCATCAAGGCCCGCAGCTGAACCTGGGTCAACCAAAACCCATCCTTTGGCTTCCATATCGAACGCGCGATAGAGGTTAGCATTGGCAAGTTGGCAACCCCAACCAGCTGGGCATCCCATGAACGCGCCTTTGCTATTGTCTTCAGCATAAGGGAACAGATCCGGACGCGCGAGTACTTTTTCCACTGTATCTAACTCAGGATGATCCTTACGGAATTTCGCGGTCACCCACCAACCTTCGCCAAGACCTGTGATAGGTGCTCCATTAATTCCTTGTAAACGACCCTCATTGATCGCTTTCTCCAGAGGTCCTCGGTATGCATTAACCCACATCTCTGGTGCAACGTCTGGCTTTGCCTTTTCATTCATGGATGTGAATGTTGGCATCGTATCCCCAGGAATAACGCTTGCGTTACACCCATAACCTTCTTGAAGAATAAATTGATCAACATTGGCCATCAGCTGTGCTGAGGCCCAGTTCATTTCCGCAATTGTGATATCACCACAGTCTGCGCGCGCAATGTCAGCCGTAGATAGGCTCACGGTTACGGCAGCCGCGCACAAAATGGCGGTTCCGGTTACCCGTTTCATATGTGTCTCCTTTTGTTCACACTCTGATTTCACAAGGTTCGAAAAAATCTGCTCGACAGAACAGTTAAGGTGAAAAACTGCTGCACCACCACAAACAGATCCCAACACAAACCTCGAAGTAACATCCCACCAGGGACGCGCGCTTATCTAAACATGCCAAGAAAGGAATTGCAAATTTTAACCTAAAGCTATGAAAAGCAACATAATTATGCCATCAGAAACCAAAATGGGATGCATAGTGCGATAATAACAGCGATTACGCGCAAACGAGTTGATGACAAAACAGGTTCCCCCGTGCAGAATTCAAGCATGAGTAGTGAACAATTTCAGCGCTTATGCCAATTATCCTAAAGTATGCAAGATCAGTCTTAACCACGTATTTAAATTGAATTTTTCAAAAAATTTTTTACAAAAAATCAATGAACACGGCGCGCATGCGCGGTGAAAACAACATAATCACCACGCATTCCGCGCTTAATAACACTTCCTTGGGAAAAAGACCAAATGGAGGTAACGACAGCCCCTAGAAGAGCAGATATGCGAGGTAGAGTTGCGGCAGATGAGCGCAAGTCTAACATGCTTGCCTCATCCAATGCGAGACAAACTTTATCTTGTACAATCATTGGCATAAAACCATGGGCATCATCCCCTGATCGGACAAAAACTAGGCACCATTTTTCGACAGTTGCGTTTGGCTCTTCATAAACGTCCTGTAAATCGATGGGGGCGTTCTCTATCAACGCAATGATTGCTTTATCGATAATATCATGTCCCTTTGCTTTACCATAAACATGGATACCTTCGAATCTAGGCAACAACATTCCCAAATCTCGCTCGTGAACCATTTCTTTTTCTGGGTTCTCCGCCAAATTAATCTCCAACTTTTATCACATTTTGATGAACATACCCTCACCAATCAAAGGGGTATTGGGTTAAGATATCATAGAAAACGTTTCTGCCGAGGCGCGCTTCCAAAAAAGGCTCCATTCAACCGGCACTGTATCCTCTTGCAATAAACATCCCTCAGGAATTGATGGATATATATCTTCGTAGGTGGCAATATGCTGCGGAGCAAGACGTCGATGTATCAAACGCGGGCTGATATCACTTGGACTATCCAGTCCCATAGCACCTACAATAGACAGAAAATTGTTAAGTGTTTCAGAATGAAAATTGTATGCACGCTCAGCTTTTTCAGATACATCCAACCATTTGTAAAGCCTAGGGTTTGTTGTTGCGACACCAACGGGACAGGTATTTTTATTGCACTGTTTTGATTGAATACATCCTACAGCCATCATCATCGCACGCGCACTGTTACAAAGATCCGCCCCCAGTGCGAGCTTTCTTACCATATCAAAACCTGTGGCAATTTGGCCGCTCGCGATAATACGAATTTGCTCACGGATACCAAATCCAACCAAACTGTGATGCACGAATGCGAGTGCATCATCTAAAGGCATACCTATATGATTGGCAAATGCCGCGGGAGCAGCACCTGTTCCGCCCTCACCTCCATCAACCGTAATAAAATCAGGAAAAATCTGCTCAGCAACCATGGCCTTACACAGTGCCAAGAATTGACTTCTCATGCCTATACAAAGCTTAAACCCAACTGGCTTTCCCCCTGATAGCTCTCGCAATTGCCTTATGAAGTGACATAACCCCTTGGGATCATCAAACATCTGGTGATGTGCGGGTGAATGAACATCTTCTCCCATTTTCACCCCACGCAATCGTGCTATTTCCGGTGTAATTTTACCTGCTGGTAGCAAACCACCATGGGCAGGCTTTGCGCCTTGCGATAGTTTGACTTCTATCATCACGATTTGTGGCATAAGCGCCTTTTCAGCAAATCTCTTCGGACAAAATAAGCCTGTATCAGGGTTACGGACGCCAAAATATGCTGTCCCAATTTGCAAACAAACATCCCCACCCATCAAATGATAGTCACTTAGCCCCCCTCACCTGTGTTGTGAAAAAACGCACCTTTTTTCGCAGCAAGGTTTAAAGCTTTCAAAGCCGCAGGAGATAGCGCTCCATAAGACATAGCTGAAATATTTAGACGTGAGGCCGTGTAGGGGTGCTGACAATCAGCCCCTCCGATTTTCACGCAAGCCTCATTAAGATCAACAATTTTTGGTGCGAGTGAATGCGATACCCATTCATAACCAGACATGTACATATCACGATCTGTACCAAATGCTATCGTATCATTTACCCCTTTTGCACGGCGGTAAATCAATGACCTTGTTTCCCGGTCAAACGGCCGTTCACTCTTATCATCTTCCAGAAAGTATTGTCTTATTTCAGGGCGGAAAAACTCCAGAATGTAGCGAATATGTCCTAGGACAGGAAATGTCCTCAACAGCGTGTGTTTGGTTTGAAATAGGTCATGCAAAGCAATGCCCAAAAGCACAAATACAAGAGCAAAAAACCAAAAGATATGTGCTTGTTGTATCAACAACCAAAAGAAAACAAATGTTAATACAACAGCAAAACCGGCATACCATGTAAGACGCGATTCCATCACAAAGCCCCCATGCTCACTGAATAAATTTTAGAAAAAAGCTAAAAACAATTTATTTTTTGACATTAGCATAGGTGAAGATGAAATGTCAGTTTCAATCCATCATTCTCGACGCAAGACATGATCAACAATATGGTTTGCCCAGCGTTGTGCAAGAAACTTTTTTTTCAACGCATCAGGATCATAATGCTCCTCCAACCAGGTTTCGAAGCTAACCCCTTGGCGTGCAAACTTAGCGTAATCTGCGACGAAAGCATCCAATAAACCAGTCTTAGCCTGCCGAAAATGACCAAACCGCAATGATAGTTGTGCAGCGGCCTCTTCTGGTTTTGAGGATTTTTGCGTCAATAAATACAATGCTGCGCCGAGACCAGCACGATCGGCACCAGATTTACAATGCATAAAAGCGGGAAAGTAATCTCCTGAAGAAGCCCAGAAAATTTCTGCACATCACCAACTTGCGGCACATCACGTGACCTCAAACGAAAATCTACCAATGTTAACCCAAGCCGATGACAAGCCTCTGCTTCCAATTGCCAAGTCCCATCATCCCGCGGTCCTCTTAGGTTGATGATGGTACGAACTCCTTTTTCAGCTAGCCAACGTATTCTTCGGGGTCCAGGTTGATTTCCACGCCACATTTTGTCGTCAATTTTGGCAAAATTTGTCCAGAACCAACCTCTGAGAAACCCATGATCTGTCATCACCAGGTCCCACCAATCACGCAAGCCATTGCGTTGGTAGCTTCGATCAATATGTGGAATAAATTCAGGAGAAAAATTATTCATGGCCATCAAATTTTTTCAGAGACCTTTATGGCAAATCTACATCCAGCCTCAATAAGCCCACGAACCACGCCAAACATCGGAACATCCTGGGCACCATGGGCAAGGGCCAAATCACGGTGTTCTACTTCCTCTGATTGGAATTGCGTAAGCTTTTCTGCCAACTCTTCATCACCTTCTTGCCTCACAGTAACGATTTGCTCTTCATAATGGTGATCAATGACAGTCTCCACCGCGGCGGTACAAGCATGCGCCATTTTAGGTCCCCATAGGGCTGTTCCTAAGCCCAAAACGGTACCTGCAACTTTCCATATTGGCTGTAACATTGTGGGAGCAACATCATGCTTTGGCAACGTTTTCTCAAAATGCTTGAGGTGTGCAACTTCCTGATGATGCATATGTTGCACCTGCCCCAATGTGGCTTTGGCATTTCGATGCACGGCAAGGCCAGCAAGCTGTCCCTCATAAATACGCACAGCGCCCAATTCACCCGCATGATCAACACGAAGCATCTCTTTTAGCCTCTGCTGCTCATGAAATCGCGACCTGGGGATCTTGAGTTGTTTCCTTATTGTATTCATTTACTCCTCTGGAAAAATCTCATAAGCCTTATGTCCACATAGTGCATATGCAAGCAATCAGCAAATAGGTAACCAGATGAGCGTATATAAAATTGCCGCTATCCCGGCAGACGGTATCGGAATTGAAGTCATTGATGCAGGCTTGCAAGTCCTCGAGAGTTTGGCTGAGCGTGATGGTGGCTTCCAATTGGACGTTACCCATTTTGATTGGGGATCTGAGAGATATAAAAAAACCGGGAAATTCATGCCAGATAATGGACGAGACGAACTGCAACGGTTTGACGCCATTTTCTTTGGCGCTGTTGGTGCGCCAGATGTCCCTGATCACATAAGTTTGTGGGGCCTCAGGCTTCCTATTTGCCAAGGGTTTGACCAGTACGCGAATGTTCGCCCGACAAAAATCTTACCTGGTATAAAAACACCACTTGCCGATGTCGGACCTGGAGATCTTGACTGGGTGATTGTTCGAGAAAATTCAGAGGGCGAATATGCAGGCCATGGTGGCCGTGCACATCGTGGATTTCCTGAAGAAGTTGCGACGGAAACCGCTATATTTACGCGCGCGGGCGTTTCCCGCATTATGCGTTATGCGTTCACCTTGGCGCAGTCGCGACCTCGCAAACTGCTGACGGTGGTTACAAAATCAAATGCGCAGCGCTTTGGGATGGTCATGTGGGATGAAATCGCAGCTGAATTTGCTCTAGAATTTCCAGATGTGACATGGGACAAGATGATGGTCGACGCCATGACCATGCGCATGGTCAAAGATCCAAAATCTTTAGATACGATTGTTGCGACAAACCTTCATGCTGACATTCTCTCCGACCTTGCAGGTGCGCTTGCAGGAAGCTTAGGTGTTGCGCCAACCGCCAACATTGATCCTGAAAGACGCTACCCCTCAATGTTTGAGCCTATCCATGGTTCTGCCTTTGACATTGTAGGAAAAGGCATTGCTAATCCCATTGCAACATTTTGGACTGCGTCCCAAATGCTTGATCACTTGGGCGAATCTAACGCAGCTATGCGCTTAATGTCTGCTATAGATCATGTATGTGCCCAGGGTATTTCCACACCTGATATCGGTGGAAATGCGACCACCCAAGAAGTCACTGATGCTATCTGTGATTATATTCGAACATCCAATTCATGAGGTAGACCGAAGGCTTTTTTGAATATGGCACCCACAATCTTAGCAAACGTTACATAGATGCATATTTTGTTGGCAGGGCCAACCGGCCAGATTGGATCAGCCCTGCTTGCACAATTGCTAGTGGCAGGGCACCAAGTCACTGCCGCTACAAGAAAAGTTCCGTCTCATACAGCTTGCCAATATAAGCATGTTACCTGGATTCATTATGAAAAACTTTTTGAAGACAAGTTTTTACCTCATAGCCCCATAGATTGGGTTATTTCTTGCGTTGCTTCACGAACAGGTGCACCATTGGATGCGAAGAAAGTTGATTTTGGACTTAATATCGAACTTCTTACCTTCGCCCAGAAGCATAAGCTAAAGGGCTTCATGTTGCTCTCTGCCATTTGCGTACAAAAACCCAAATTAGCCTTTCAGGGAGAAAAATTAAAATTTGAAAAATGCCTAAGAGAAGCTGATTTACCATTCGTGATCGTCAGACCAACAGCCTTTTTTCAATCCCTCTCAACACAAGTGCGCCGTTGTTACGACGGAAAGGTTTTTTACCTTTTTGGCAATGGGCACCTTACAGCATGCAAACCAATATCACCAAGTGATTTGTCCGCTTTTATGATTGGATGTCTCAACGACCAAACGAGGCACTATCAAATTCATAATATTGGTGGCCCGGGACCTGCAATAACACCAAGAGATCAAGTTAAATTGCTTGAAAGCATATTACAAAGATCTATAAAAACACGCTCTATATCACCCAAAATTTTTGATGTTTTACGTTGGTTTTTATGGCCCTTTTGTGCGGTTTCTTCACGCGCAAGCACCGCTCATGAGTACCTGCGGATCGCAAAATATTACGCAACAGAGTCCATGCTGGTCTGGGATTCTCAGACGAATACATACAACGCTGATTTGACAGCCGAGACAGGTCAGGACACTCTTGATGCTCATTATCGAGACCTCATTGCAGGCTTTGAAACGGAGCGTAACGCGTAAGTTGGGTTTTGCTCAGGCACGGAAGGGACAATGTATGCAGGAAGATGATACAAAACTCAAAACGCCCCCACAAACAGAATATTCCATATTGCAACAGAGGGAAATCGAAGCGCATATCCTCAAAAACGTCTTTGTTATTGCCTCTCAACGTTGGGGCGAACAAGCCGCGAAAGAATTGATCGCTGAGACATGTGCGCAAGCGGCAATAGAGCATGGACAACATCTTGCACAAGAGAATGGGAAGATACCTAATTTGGAAGATTTCATGAATATTCTTCCTCGCTGGACTGCAGGAAACGCCCTTGAAATTGAAGTTCTCGAATCAAGCGCCACCAAACTGCATTTCAATGTTACGCGCTGTCGTTATGCTGAATTGTACAAGGATTTAGGTCTTCAAGATTTGGGACCATTGCTAAGTTGTGAGCGGGATGGGCGTTTTTGTGAAGGATACAACAGGGACATTGTCTTTCAAAGAACCCAAACCATCATGCAAGGCGCCAGTCATTGTGACTTCAAATATGACATGCCCTCCACGGGAAATAATGAAGAAAGCCAATCTTAATAACTCACAGAAATACAATCATATTCTTAGCAAAATGTCAGAATGCAAAACCATAAAATACTTCTGCTATCTGGCATGGTATGTGCACAAATCTTGTGTAAAATTTACCGAACCGAGAGGTATGCGATCTTGAAGCCCGCTGCATATGTGAATGAGTACAAAGTTTTGAAAATGAATTGCTCTTTGCAAGGACAACAGGATAGCTGGCCAGGTACCGGCCCACATTGCTTCACCACAATGTCATCTCATAGGTTGGAAAGTAGGCAAAGATACGTCGCCGTTAAGACAGCAAAAATGGAACATCACATGGATTACAACATGGCAGAATTACAGAAATATAAAAAACAAAAAAGCTGGAAATCCAATTTTTGGTTTTTGTCTTCCACGTCGATAATAGCTTTTGCAGCCATGAATTCTTCTGTTGAGGCTCAGTCTTCCTCAACAAATATCATTGGTGAAAGTGGCTCTTACTGGTTGCCTCAATTTGATAAGATTGCATGGGTTCAACAGACAGGTCGCGGCCTTGAAATCAAACTATTTGATGGTGAAACCCTTCTGGTTCCACCTCAATATTTTGTCATGCGTGAACATGAAATCTTTGTAGGCGAAGCCTGGCTTCAAGAGAATGCCCCTGAATTCATGACACCTAAACAGACGGCTAAAGGTGATTTCTTAGCGCTTGTATCCTGTTGGCAGGGCAGTGAACGTTCATGGAAAAGTGGCATCAATGATTTTGGTCAAAAGCGATCAGACATAGATTTTTACGCCAACCTCGAAGGAATCAAGGGGGGGGAATTTTTAGAAAACGGTCTTGCGCGGCTTGAACAATTTGATGGTGGTTATTTGACCATCAACCCACAACAAAATGCCATGATCAACGGTACGGTTTATGTATCAGGATCTTGGTTGAAAAATATTGCACCTGATGTTGTAAGCTTGTCTCTTGATAAAGCTGAGGGAAGCCTAGGGTCCATCATTGCCTGCGCGGTTGATCAATTACCACCACCCTCACCCCAAACAGAATTTGTCGTGGTTGAAAATCTTGAAGATGCCGTTTTGGTACCGGGTCAAGGTGCAGAATTTTTTACCAAAAACGGTAAGCAACTATGGGCACCACTTGATGTTATTAGCACTGCTGGAGGTACATTAACCGTCGACCAAGAATGGTTGAATAGCGTGGGTTACGATAATACGCTTCCACCGCCACCTCAACCCACAGTGACATCTTCTGATCAGGCGTCATCTGATGGAGGCTGGATGGGTATACTTGCAGGTGTTGCAGGTCTTGGATTGGGTGGCGCAGCACTTGGTGGAATGGGAGGAGGATCTTCATCCAGTGACCAAGCTGGCAACGCTGATGAACCTTTAACACCAAATTTTACATCCATTGTTTCTGAAAATGGCGAAGTGGTTACCGAAATCATAGACTTAGGAAGTTTACCAATTCAGATACAAGTGAACGAAAATGTCAGTGCGGGAACGTCAGCATTCCAAATACAAGCCGAAGATGGGAACACAGGCGCGACGATTTCTTACGCTATCACGGGAAAAGATGCCTCACAATTCATCATCAACAAAACAACGGGCAATGTTACCTTTAAAAACGCTCCTGATTATTAAAGCCAACAACAATACCAACTTTTGTGTTGGCTACAGATAACCTGAACAGAGTCCACAATCAAAAGTTCTCGTAAATATCAACGATCTTGACGAAGCCGGCAATGAGGCGCCTCAAGTCACTTTTGAAAATATTCAAATCATTGAGGAAACCAACGAAATTGGCACCTTAATATTTGAGGCGACAGTAAATGACGTTGATGAAAATGAGAGCTTTTTTTATCAAATCTCAGGCCCCGCAGAGGACTCATTTGCAATTGATGCTCATGGAAACATCACCAACCTCGTCGCCCTCGATTATGAGACAAAATCGAGCATGTGATCAAAGTTACGGTGATAGATTCTGGGGGATTAAGTGCAAGTCAGGATGTCGCCATTGTTGTAAAACACATCTGTTGGCGATGTGACTAACAACACACCAGTTTCTATCTGATAATAAAACTTTTATTGCAGAAGGGATTAGCAACATTGTTTTGTTTAAACCTGATGTTCATGATCCAGATTCTGAAGCTTCATTATCCTACAGCATTTCAGGAAAAGATGCCGCATTCTTAGAAATCGATATAAATACTGGTTTTGTCTACCTTAAAGACAAAGAAGCAGCGAATTTTGAAACAAAACGACTCTACGAATATGTGGTTGAGGTCACAGATGGCATCATCGCTGAGCCGGTGGGTCATAGCATGCTCACAGAAGTTATTGATGGAAATGACATCAACCAAAACGATCAGCCAGAATTTGCAAGTGAGTCAACTTACAATATCCTTGGTTCGCCTAGCTTAGGCCAAGTCATTTACCGTGCCGGTATCTATGACGCTGATTCCAATGACAGCCACACATTTGCCCTCACCGCAAATCCAGGAGCACCCCTGAATATTGACACAAAGACTGGTGCTGTCTCCATCAACAGTGCAGAATTGGGGGATGAAGAAATAGGCTTTAACTTTCGCGTGTCCGTTACCGACAGCGCGGGGGCAACTGATAGCCAGAATGTTGCTGTAAACTTTTCAGGTACATCAACTTATTCAGTAGGTGTGGCCAAAGGCATTCCTAGTGATGTCCAGGTCTTTTTTGACACCAATGGAGATCTTAGCCATACCCCTGGCATAGACTCCGACTTGGGCGTCGCTGATGCTGATGGTAATTTCACCTTGCGCATCAAAAATCTAGACAATGGTGTGCTTGTTATGCGTGCAAGCAATATATCAGAAGATCTAATCACCAACATTGACATATCCGGCTTGGTTTTGACGGCGCCAGTTGGGGCTAATGTGATATCGCCCCTGACCACCTTGCTCAATGATATGGATGAGTCAAACCTCCTTTTGCAAAAGCTGGGTCTGTCTCCTGATATCAACCTCACAAATTATCATCCTTATAGCGATATGACTGCGGAAGCCGTTCTTGACCCAGAGCATGGTTTGGCATTTGAAAAGTTATCTTATCAAATTTTTAATATTATATCGCTGTTGCAAGATTATGGTGATGCGGCTGAGTTGTTACCTGAGAAAAGTGAAACATCATTCTTAAATCTTCTTGGACAGGCGATACTGCAAAATGAGCAGGAAGTTGTCGACCTTTCAGACGTCGACACGCTGAATCAGTTGATTCTAGAGGTTCAATCTATCCCTCAAATACAACAATCTAACGTCGCAGATGATTTGCTAAACCTCTCGCTTGAAATGGGGGCCGTTGCCGTAGCGCAATTAAACAGCAAAATTGCAGATGCAGCAGATGAAACGACCTTCATTGACGTTATAACGAGCATTCTTCCTGAATATAACGCAGAAATTAATGAAAGCCTCACGCTGCGCAACCCAACCATAGAGATCAATACCTTTGCTGGTAAAGGATATTTCACAGCATCAAAAACCACGCCTCACGCTTTAGATGGCTCACCACAGGATGACCTTTTTGAGTTGCGCGATACCTTAGATGTTACAGATGTGGTCACTGGTGGTACAGGTCTTGATGAGCTGAGGTATACTGATACCAATAACGATGTGAACGAGTTAGACAACGTTACAGGTATAGAGAGAGTTGTTTTTGGCAATGCCAATACTGTTCTTGTGACAAGGGATGTATTGGTACCAGATGGCGGGAGCATTGTATTTGATGCGACCAACATTCTTGCACCTAATGCATTGAACCTGGACACCCGTGCTGAAACAAATGGCTTTGTTACAGTACGCGCAGGAACCGGCGATGATGTCATTACAACCGGTCAACGTGACGATATCATTGATATGGGAGAATCCCTCAGCGCCGCAGATACTATTGATGGACAAGCAGGCGTTGATAGGCTTTTATTCACTGACAACAACAATGCCATTGACGATCTTAATGGTGTAAAAAATGTAGAATATGTTGTGCTAGGAAACGCCACCACCAGGATTACGTCGTCTGATGAGGTTGTTGCTGCCAACGAAACATTGCATATTGATGCAACCAACATCTTGGCGGACCAGTTTTTGGTGTTCGATGGTGGTGCGGAACTTGATGGACAATTTCATATTACAGCAAGCCAAGGAAATGACCAACTTACAGGTGGACAAGGTGATGATGCGTTTATTATGGACATTTATCTTACCAGTCTCGATCTCATAGATGGTCAAACAGGAACAGATAGTTTGGCCTTTACGGATTCAGGTGAGGCCACATCAGACCTAGATAATGTCCGAAATGTGGAAAATATTACACTCGGCAACGCAACAACTGGAAGTGGTTGCTCGTGATAGCCTTATTTCTGAAGGGGCAACCGTAAAGATTGACGCAACCTCTATTGATGTGACGAATAGCCTTACATTTGATGGCCGGGCAGAAACTGATGGTGCCTACATATTCACTTTAGGTGAAAGCAGTTTAGATGTTTCAACTGGTAGGGGTGATGATGAATTCATTCTGGAATCCATTTTAGACAGTGCAGACAGCATAGACGGTGGAGACGGAACAGACAGTATTCAATTTACTGATGGAAATGGCGCTGATGATGACCTCAACAATGTCAAAAATATTGAAAAAATTATTTTGGGCGATGCCGTCACCTCCATTGTAGCCACAGATGATTTGCTGTCATCGGGAGGACAATTGGAGCTCGATGCAAGTGCCCTCACCATAGCACATGGTTTGAATTATGATGCATCTGCTGAGACGGATGGTCATTATTTGGTAACAGCGGGGTTAGGCAATGATCGGCTTGTGTTGGGTGCTGGAGATGACATCATCAAAATGTCATCTCACCTCACACAAGCAGACGAAATCGATGGCGGCGCAGGCGAAGACCGTCTTGTTTTAAAGGATAATGACGAAAATAATGATTATTTGGACAGTGTGAGAAACATTGAAATCATTGAATTAGAAAATAGCGCCACGACCATTGCAACAATTGATGCACTCGTTGCAGAAAATGCACAAATCTTTTTTGATGCATCAAAACTCACCTCAGAAAATAACCTCAACCTTAATGCATCCGAAGAAAGTGATGGACATTACCAAGTTCATGCAGGCCTCGGTAATGACATCATTCAATTGGGAACAGGGAATGACATTGTTAACTTTGGGCAAGGATTGAATAGCCTAGATGAAGTGAGCGGTGGCCTTGGTGAGGATCAACTTATTTATCGTGATAGTAATGAGGCCAGCGACGAATTAAACAACGTCAAAGGCTTCGAAAAGATCATTCTAGAAGATGCCATCACAGACATCGAAACGATAGATGAACTCATTCTGGCGAATGAAACGTTGACCATTGATGCACGTGCACTGTCTTCCAGAGCAACCTTACACTTGTTGCAACGGCTGAAGCTGATGGTCATTATATTGTATCAACAGGGTCAGGAAATGATAGACTTGTGATGGGTGCGGGAGATGACATCATTAACATGTCAACGCATCTCACCAAATCAGATATCATCGATGGTGGAACGGGAACAGATACACTTACCTTCACAGACAGCAACAATGCTGCCGATGATCTTGATCAGGTGACCAATATTGAAACCATCACCTTGGGCGATGCCACTACCAATCTAACAATCAAAGATAGTCTTGTAGCCAACGGTGCATCCCTCACTTTAGATGCGAGCAACCTTACTTCCACCAACACCCTCACATTTGATGCCTCAGCTGAATTAGATGGTAACTTTGTGCTGACCGGTGGTGCAGGTAATGACCAAGTAACAATGGGTCAAGGCACAGACCGAGTATCTCTTGGTATCGGTGATGACTATGTACATTTTGGTGCCTACCTCACAACAACAGACATTATTGATGGTGGCGCAGGAAGCGATACCCTTACCTTTACCGATAATGGGTTAGGCACAGATGAACTCGATAACGTCCGAAATTTTGAGTTCATTACTTTAGGTGACGCCAATACATCTATTGTTGCCACGGATGAATTAATCATTTCTGAGGGCAATATAACACTTGATGCGCGCAATCTCTCTGCAGCTCATGGTTTAAACTTTGATGCATCTGCTGAAACTGACGGTGATTACTTTGTGAGCACGGGAGCGGGAGATGACAGCCTGATCTTGGGCGGCGGGGATGATGTCATCAGCATGTCTACTCATCTAACACGCGATGATCAAATCGATGGTGGTGCGGGACAAAACACCCTTACCTTTACGGATAATGGCGGGGGAACTGACGAATTGGACCAAGTCACCAACATTGCAAACATTATCTTTGGAAATGCCGCAACAGACTTGGTGATCAAAGATAGCCTTATTGCAGATGATGCTTGGCTTAACTTGGATGCAAGATCGATTACATCTGGTTTCAGGCTAGACGCCTCTGCAGAGACCAACGGGAATATAATATTTGGAGGTAGCTCTTCTTCCGATATCATCATAGCCGGCAAAGGAAATTATCAAGCATTGCTGTCCTCTGGTAATGATGAAATTCATATGTCAAACCATCTTACAGCCGATGATTATATCGATGGTGGTCAAGATGGTGTGGACATACTCACCTTTGCCGACAATGGTGAGGGGACAGATGAATTGGCAAATGTGCGCCATTTTGAAACAATCATTCTAGAAAATGCCAACACCGATATAGTCTTGACCAATAATGAACTTGTGGTGGCAGGCAAAACCATTCGGATAGACGCATCTGCCTTGGACCAAACCCATAGTTTGAGCATGAACCTTGCCAGTGAAACAGATGGTTATTTTGACATTACAGGTGGTCAAGGCGATGACGAATTTATTATGGATGCTCGTTTGTCTTCCGATGACCATGTTGATGGTGGAGATGGCATAGATACGTTGAGCTACTCTGATTTGGATGTGGACGATCTCACAGAACTAAACAATATCTCCAACATCGAAATTATCCGTCCAAATGATTTTACAACAAAAATTATTGCACCAGACAGATTATTGGATGACACCTCAACGTTGACAATTGATGGCTCACTCATCACTCAGCCTAATTTTCTTGACTTTGATGCAACAGCCGAAATTGCAGGAAATTACATTATTGAGGGCAGTACGGGGGATGACATTCTCAAAACCGGAGGTGGTAACGATAATATTAATGGTAATGATGGGGATGATCTCATCCACACAGGAACAGGGATTGATGTTGTTACCGCAGGTTCAGGTGATGACAGTATAAATTTTGGAACAGATCTTACCCTAGATGACCGTGTAGATGGTGGCACGGGAACAGATACCCTCATATTCCAAGGTAATCTGAATTCCACTTCAGCGTTAGATCAAGTCACCAATGTTGAAGTCATCACTCTCTTGGCATCTTCCACAACACTGGTTTTAAAAGACACTGTTGTGCAAACAGGCGCCAACCTGAGCATTGACGCCAGCTCATTCGAATTTGGGCAATTGATAACCTTGGATGCCACAGGGAAACTGACGGTCATATTTCCCTCACATCTGGCTTGGGCAACGACATTATTTCTGCTGGTGGTGGAAATGACAGTTTTGAAACTGGCGGTGGCAATGATCAGATTGCGATGGGTAACAATTTGACCTCAGAAGATCTTATTGATGGTGGTACGGGCAATGATACCCTCACCTTCACAGACAGCAACAATGCTGCCGATGATCTTGATCAAGTTACCAATATCGAAACCATCATCTTAGAGGACGCAGCCACCACGATTACCGTTGTGGACAGTACCGTGGCTGCAGATGCCCGTCTGCATATCAACGCGACAGCCTTAACAGCTGGTCAGGTTTTAACTTTAGACCTCTCTGCTGAAACCAATGGCAACTACAAAATATCAAGTGGTGCTGATGATGATGTGATCACTGCAGGTGCAGGTGATGATGAATTCATCTTGGCTGACGGTAACGACCAATTGGCAATGGGACAAAATCTAACAAAAGATGACATCATCGATGGTGGTACGGGCAGTGATACCCTCACCTTCACAGACAGCAACAATGCTGCCGATGATCTTGATCAAGTTACCAATATTGAAACCATCATCTTAGAGGATGCTGCCACCAACATAACAACCAAAGACAGTCTTGTAGCCAACGCTGCATCCCTTACTTTGAATGCAGGGGCTCTTACTGCCACCAATAGCCTCATATTTGATGCCTCAGCAGAATTGGACGGTAACTTTGTGCTGACTGGTGGTGCAGGGAATGATCAGGTCACGATGGGGCAAGGCACAGATCAAGTCTCCCTTGGCAATGGTGATGACCAGCTACATTTTAACGCCTTCCTCACTGCAGCAGATATCGTTGATGGGGGAGCAGGAGCAGATACCCTTACCTTCACAGACAATGGTCAGGGTACAGATGAACTCGATAATGTTCTGAACTTCGAAGCCATCACCTTAGGGGATGCTGCCACAAATCTTGTTCTCACAGATAATCTTGTGGCTGCTACCGGTTCGTTCAGCATCAATGCCCAGGCTCTATCAACAGGAAATCATTTGGTGCTTGATGCCACAGCTGAGACAGATATCCTTTCAATTACCAGTGGCGGTGGCAATGATCAGATTGCGATGGGTAACAATTTGACCTCAGAAGATCTTATTGATGGTGGTACGGGCAATGATACCCTCACCTTCACAGACAGCAACAATGCTGCCGATGATCTTGATCAAGTTACCAATATCGAAACCATCATCTTAGAGGACGCAGCCACCACGATTACCGTTGTGGACAGTACCGTGGCTGCAGATGCCCGTCTGCATATCAACGCGACAGCCTTAACAGCTGGTCAGGTTTTAACTTTAGACCTCTCTGCTGAAACCAATGGCAACTACAAAATATCAAGTGGTGCTGATGATGATGTGATCACTGCAGGTGCAGGTGATGATGAATTCATCTTGGCTGACGGTGACGACCAATTGGCAATGGGACAAAATCTAACAAAAGATGACATCATTGATGGTGGCGTAGGAACTGATACCCTCACCTTCACAGACAACAACAATGCTGCCGATGATCTTGATCAAGTTACCAATATGGAAACCATCATCTTAGAGGATGCTGCCACCAACATAACAACCAAAGACAGTCTTGTAGCCAACGCTGCATCCCTTACTTTGAATGCAGGGGCTCTTACTGCCACCAATAGCCTCATATTTGATGCCTCAGCAGAATTGACGGTAACTTTGTGCTGACTGGTGGTGCAGGGAATGATCAGGTCACGATGGGGCAAGGCACAGATCTAGTCTCCCTTGGCAATGGTGATGACCAGCTACATTTTAACGCCTTCCTCACTGCAGCAGATATCGTTGATGGGGAGCAGGAGCAGATACCCTTACCTTCACAGACAATGGTCAGGGTACAGATGAACTCGATAATGTTCTGAACTTCGAAACCATCACCTTAGGGGATGCTGCCACAAATCTTGTTCTCACAGATAATATAGTGGCTGCTACCGGTTCGTTCAGCATCAATGCCCAGGCTCTATCAACAGGAAATCATTTGGTGCTTGATGCCACAGCTGAGACAGATATCCTTTCAATTACCAGTGGCGGTGGCAATGATCAGATTGCGATGGGTAACAATTTGACCTCAGAAGATCTTATTGATGGTGGTACGGGCAATGATACCCTCACCTTCACAGACAGCAACAATGCTGCCGATGATCTTGATCAAGTTACCAATATCGAAACCATCATCTTAGAGGACGCAGCCACCACGATTACCGTTGTGGACAGTACCGTGGCTGCAGATGCCCGTCTGCATATCAACGCG
The DNA here is from genome assembly GCA_038131935.1 of Alphaproteobacteria bacterium. Taxonomy (GTDB): domain Bacteria; phylum Pseudomonadota; class Alphaproteobacteria; order UBA8317; family UBA8317; genus UBA8317. The sequence goes on from JAYPQH010000032.1 coordinate 225,960, forward strand.
ACAGCCTTAACAGCTGGTCAGGTTTTAACTTTAGACCTCTCTGCTGAAACCAATGGCAACTACAAAATATCAAGTGGTGCTGATGATGATGTGATCACTGCAGGTGCAGGTGATGATGAATTCATCTTGGCTGACGGTAACGACCAATTGGCAATGGGACAAAATCTAACAAAAGATGACATCATCGATGGTGGTACGGGCAGTGATACCCTCACCTTCACAGACAGCAACAATGCTGCCGATGATCTTGATCAAGTTACCAATATTGAAACCATCATCTTAGAGGATGCTGCCACCAACATAACAACCAAAGACAGTCTTGTAGCCAACGCTGCCTCCCTTACTTTGAATGCAGCGGCCCTTACTGCCACCAATAACCTCATATTTGATGCCTCAGCAGAGACAAACGGTAGTTTTGTGCTGACTGGTGGTGCAGGGAATGATCAGGTCACGATGGGTCAAGGCACAGATCAAGTCTCCCTTGGCAATGGTGATGACCAGCTACATTTTAACGCCTTCCTCACTGCAGCGGATCTCGTGGATGGGGGAGCAGGAGCAGATACCCTTACCTTCACAGACAATGGTCAGGGTACAGATGAACTCGATAATGTTCTGAACTTCGAAGCCATCACCTTAGGGGATGCCACAACCAACCTGGTAACAAAAGATAGCCTCATTAATGACGGAGCATCACTTAGCATAGATGCACGTACAATCACGACAACAAACAGCCTAACATTCAATGCCGCACAAGAAACCAATGGCAGCATTATTCTTACTGCAGGCTTAGGCACAAATGATGTGACATTAGGCGGACATAATGACAGCATTTATTTTGATGATACGTTAACGTCCTCAGACCTCGTTGTGGGTGGTACAGGCAACGATACGCTCTATTTTATGGACAATGGGCTTGGAACTGACGAGCTAAATAACGTAACCCAAATCGAAAATATTGTCTTCGGCAATGCGGCAACCTCCATCGTTACGGTTGATGCGCTCGTTGGAACAGGACTGGCATTAGACCTTGATGCAAGCGCTCTCGATGCGGGGAACTCTTTTACCCTAAGGGCTTCACAAGAGAGTGATGGTTCTATCAACCTAACCGCTGGTGTTGGCGCTGTTGATTTGGTGATGGGACAATCAGATGATACCATTTTGATGGGTACATATCTTGATGTTTCTGATGTTATCGATGGAGGATCAGGAAACGATACCCTCAGCTTTACAGGTGATTGGACATCTACTGATAGACTGGACAATGTGACCAATGTTGAAAACATTGTTCTTGGGGACAATGAGACAAAATTGGTTCTTACTGACAACCTTGTTGGGCTTGGACAAACCGTTAAAATTACCGCAGAAGCTGTTTCAGCAACAAACTATGTTAATATCATTGCAGAGGCCGAGACTGGTTCATTGCATCTCATAGGTGGCGCTGGTGGAGATCAATTCTTCATGGGTGAGTACCTTGATGCATCTGATATCATTGATGGAGGGTCTGGAACTGATAATTTATTTTTCACCGACGGTAATGGGGCAACAAATGAACTTGATAACGTCACGGGTATTGAGAATATCTCCTTGGTGATGCCACAACAAAACCTGATTGTTACGAACAATTTTGTTTCACAAGGAACGGCCATCGCCTTGGTAGCAACCAATTTGAGCGCCTCAAGCTCCCTTACATTTGATGCTTCAGCTGAATTAGATGGCTATATTACTGTCATGGCTGGCCAAGGTGTTGACGATATCACATTGGGGCAGCTCAATGATACCATTTATATGGATGACAATCTTACCAGTGCCGATCAAATTGATGGTGCAGCTGGTGAAGACACCCTGCACTTTACCTACACCGGGGTGAATACCAATCTGTTGGATCAAGTTACCAATTTTGAAGCCATCGTCTTGGGAGATGCTGCGACAAACCTTGTTCTCACCAACAATTTGGTAAGTAATGGTGGGACAACGACAATCAATGGAAGCAGTCTTTCCTCCTCCTAATAACCTCGTGATTGATGCTTCTTCTGAGACAGATGGTACGGTAAGTATAATAGGTGGTGCTGGTGATGACATCATCACCATGGGATCAACCTTGAATGCGCAAAACCAACTTGATGGTGGTGATGGAGCTGACATACTAGTATTCACTGATGCCAATTCTGCCACAGATGACCTTGATCAGGTTACCAATATGGAAACGATCAAATTCGGCAATGTGGCCACTGATGTCGTGACATTGGATTCCCTCATTGCAGCCAATGTAACATTGAAAATACTGGGAGACGTTGCGCTAACCCAAGACATAACAATTGACGCATCAGCAGAGACTGATGGTCATATTGACTTGTTTACAGGCTCAGGTGATGACCGTTTTACCGCCGGTCAGGGTAAGGATACCATTCGCACACAAGGTGGTGATGATATTGTTTATATGGGGCAAAACCTAACAAAGGATGATATCGTCGATGGAGGTACAAATGCTACGGCCACAGGTGATATTCTTCATTTTACCGACAATAATGGCGCCAGCAATGATTTGGACCAAGTGACCAATTTTGAAAAAATTGTGTTGGGTGATGCCACCAGCTCTGTGACAACCTTGGACCAGCTCATCACGCAGGGTGAGACATTGATTGTAGACGCCCGATCTATTTCAGCTGGCAATAGCTTTACCTTTAATGCAACCGCTGAAACCAATGGACATATCGATATCACTGGTGGAGCTGGGGCAGATATCATCAAAACAGGATCAGGAAACGATCTCATTGATGGCTTTGGGGGTGCTGACCAAATAACAACGGGCTCAGGTACTGATGTTATTACCATTACGCTTACAGGCCAAGATAATACGATAAATGATGCGGTGCGTATTAAGGACTTTGAAGATGGCGTGGATAAAATTGATATTGTTGGAACCGATGCATCAAATGTGCTCATTACATCTGGACAAGGAAGTTTTACAGGCACCACCGTGTTGAGTTTCAACAATGGTCAGTTTGAAGAAATTTTGGCTATCATTGAAGGTATTGATGACAGCCTCATCACCAATAATGGTGTTGGTGCGGATATTATCTAAGAAAAAACCAAGCATAGCTTATATTGATATGACGAGCCTTTAAAAATATGGCTCGTCAGAGGGCTGGCATGGTGCCATTTACAGCAAATGTCCTTTACCCAAAAACGGGATAGCCAAGACCTTGATGAACTGTGCTGATAAGAAAATACACCACAAACGTTGATAAAACTGCCAAAATTTCCTTGAATGGCTGAATTGAAACTGATGGGAGAGCAGGTTTACCATCTTGTTTGTTGATAATGATCAACTGCACCACAGACCATATAAGTAGCCCCCCAAATAGGATGAATGAGCTGCTATCCCCATTAACAAAGATATGTGCAATAGCCCATGCTTTGAAACCACTTAATTGTAGATGTCTGATCTTTCCAGAAATCCATGGTTTAAACCCTGATGCTACAAATAAATACACCGCAATGAGCACAAGTAGATTATTTATTCCAACCAAGGCCGGATGACGGTCCCAAAAAACAATAGGGGAAATGCTGCTATAGCCTTGATGCATAAGATATATGGAAAGGATTAATACGAGGGCCATGATACCTTTTCCTGGCATCCCCAATTTTGCCCGTAATGGAGGAAGAATGCGACCAAACAAATGTCCAAAAAACCACAAGAAAACGCCTGCTATCAGGGTAACCATTATGTAATCCTTTCATAATCATGCTGATAATTTATTGTTCGTAAAAGGCAAAATTTTATCTTCTAAGCTCATCCTCACCAAGCCAATCGAGCAGAGCCAACCCGCTCAAGACATCCAAGCTTATTGCGACATGAGCAAATACAACACCTCACAAATTGGGCATATCAGCACTTTGGCAAGATTACCCTTTGCCCGCTTCTCCCACAACAAGTTTCCTGTTGCTCAAATGTTCCCCAAACGCTGACAATTGCTTCATGAGGTCTCTTACAGAGAGACTTTGAACCGCATGAAATTTGCTCCCTGCCCAAAGGCTTTGATATTCTCCATCGGATGCATTGACGGCATCTCGACGCAGCTGAGCGGTTAATGTGTTTTGCAGTGGAAAAGATAAAATCTTTTCACCCTCCATGCTTTTCGTGAAAACATTCTCTATGCCACGCGCTCTTCTACCTGAAAAAGCCCTGGTAAAAACTGTAGGTCGTTTTTGTTCATGCATCAAAAAATGACGATAAATTTCGTTACTACCTGCCTCATGACAGCATAAAAAGGCAGTTCCCATTTGAACCCCAGCAGCCCCAATGGCCATTCGTTCAGCAATATCAAATGCTGTCATCACACCACCAGAAGATACAATCGGCAAATGAACCCCTCGACAAAGCATTTTGAGCAAATCCACGGCATTCCATTCTTGATCTTCGTGAGGATATGGATCAAATGTTCCACGATGACCACCAGCTTCAGCACCTTGCGCCACAATGAAATCACATCCGATATCTTGTATCGAGACAGCCTCTTTAAGGCTTGTCGCACTCACCCTACTTTCATACCGAAGCTATGAGCGCGCTCGATAACAGACCGAGGTGGCAACCCAAAATGAAATGTCAGAACAGACGGCTTATGCACCCAAACGGGAGCCAATTGGGCCTCCAAATCTTGAAAATAAGGAGCCTGAGGAACGCTGTGCATAACATCTTTCCCAAGAGGTAATTTGCATAAAGATGTACATGCTGCTGTAATTTCCTCCTCAGCGGGTGGCTCCACATCTGAAAAGATAAAAAAATTAGCATTTAAAGGTCCCTGTGTCCTTTCTTTTGCAGCCATCAGATCAGCATGAATTTGTGTCGGCGATGAATAGGCAAAACCAAAACTACCCACACCACCTGCTTCACATACCTCAGAAACCAGGTCTACAGTCGTAATTCCGCCCGCCATAGGCGCCTGAATAATGGGCAAAGAAGAACCCAATAGAGAATTAGGCATGGTGAAGTTCCTCAAGACAACGTAATAATGTTTTGTTACTACGATATCAGACTGGGCACAAATCCATGGATCCATTAACGGCATTTTATATTCTTGCAGCCTTTTTTGCGGGTGGTTTAATTAAGGGTGCAACCGGTGCTGGTGTGCCTTTAATTGTTGTGCCTGTTATTTCAGCGCTGTATGATGTTCCCACAGCGGTGGCTATTTTTGCATTGCCGAGCCTGTTTTCAAATATTTGGCAGTGTTGGCAATACCGAAACCATCAGAACACAGGGACATTTGCGTATATTTTTGCCGGTGCAGGTCTTGTAGGTACAGCGGTAGGCTCTGTAGGACTCGCCTTAATACCTTCAACGGTTTTGTCTCTTGGATTAAGTATGATTGTATTTATTTACCTCATCTTTATCCGGCTAAAACCTGAATGGTCACTTACCCATAAGACAGCTCAAAAAATGGCGCCCGTCGTTGGGTTTTTAAGTGGAATCATGCAAGGCTCAGCGGGTATTTCAGCACCTCTTTCAATCACTTTCTTGCATGCTTTAAAGTTACAACGACAAGAATTCATTGCCGTGGTGTCCATCTTTTTTGTCGCCATGACCATTTCACAAATTCCAATGCTGATCGGCCTAGAAATTCTAACGACCGAACGGGCACTATATGGGGTAATGGGGACAATATTTTTGTTCATCTCCATGCCTATTGGAAACCGCTGTGCTTCAAAGGTATCTCGAGAGACGTTTGATAAACTGTTGCAATTGATCATGGTTGTTATGGCAAGCAGTTTGATGATCAAAGTCATGATGGAGACCATGGCCTCGTAAAGAAACCTTATGATGAGGGGTCAACATATTAAAGTTTTAACTGCAAGAAAATTTTTCTAACCTTACTCCAGTTCTATTGTGCCTGGAGGCTTCGAGGTAACATCATAAAGCACCCGATTAACACCGGACACTTCATTAATGATGCGGGTTGCCACCTTTGATAAAAAGTCATGCTGAAACGGATAAGAATCTGCTGTCATGCCATCGGTTGATGTAACAGCACGCAAGCAAAGCATTCTCTCATAGGTTCTTCCATCACCCATTACGCCAACAGATCGGACCGGCAACAATGCGGCGAAGGCTTGCCAAATTTCATCATAAAGACCTGCCTTGCGTATTTCATCTAAATAGATGGCATCTGCTTTCTGCAATATTTGCACCGAACCAGCATCAACAGCACCAGGGATTCTAATAGCCAAGCCAGGTCCAGGGAAAGGATGTCGCCCAACGAAAACATCAGGTAACCCTAGATGCCGGCCTAACTCCCTGACTTCATCCTTAAACAGCTCACGCAAAGGTTCTACGAGTTTCATACCCATGCGTTCTGGCAGACCTCCGACATTATGATGTGACTTGATGGTCACACTTGGACCACCATCAAAGGATACCGACTCAATCACATCGGGGTACAATGTGCCCTGCGCCAGAAAATCTGCACCACCCAGTTTTTGAGCTTCTGCTTCAAAAATTTCTACAAAAAGAGCACCAATAGTTTTTCGTTTTACCTCAGGGTCAGCAATATCCTTTAATGCTGAAAGAAAACGTTCTCCCGCGTCAACGGCAATTAATTTAATGTTGTAATGGGTTCTAAAAAGCTCAACGACTTCGTCTGCCTCCCCCATGCGCATCAAACCTGTATCTACGAATATACAGGTTAACTGTGTGCCAATAGCTTCGTGAATGAGCACCGCGGTAACCGCTGAATCCACCCCACCCGATAAGCCACAGATCACTGGTGCATCCCCAACTTGTTGGCGAATTTTTTCGATCATTTGCTCACGATAAGCTTTCATGTTCCAATCAGGAATTATTCCGCAAACATCTACTGCAAATCGCTGTAATAATTTACCGCCATCGGGGGTATGTATAACTTCTGGGTGGAACTGTACCCCATAAAAGCCACGGCTTGGATCGCCAATAACAGCATTAGGTGCTCCAGATGATTTGGCTAGGGTTACAAAGCCATCTGGAAGTCTTTCAACACGGTCCGCGTGTGACATCCAAACAATATGCTCCGTACCATTTGCCCAAACACCTCGTGTCAAATCAGCATCTTCAACAACTTCAATTGTAGCCTTTCCAAATTCCCTATGATGGTGAGGAGCCACAAGGCCTCCCAGCTGATGACACATTAACTGTTGACCGTAGCAAATACCCAAAATAGGGATCCCTCGCGTGAAGAAACAATCTGGAAGTCGAGGAGAATTTGGTTCTAAAACACTTGCTGGTCCGCCTGAAAGAATAACACCCTTTGGCTGCAGAGCCTCATAAGCAACCTGAGCTTTTTGAAAAGGATGGATTTCACAATAGACACCATATTCTCGTAAGCGTCGTGCTATGAGCTGGGTAACCTGGGAACCAAAGTCAACAATAAGTATTTTCCCCAATATCCTATCCTCTCCATAAAATAGCTTGTGCTTTATGCTGCGCTACACCAATTGGCACATGCAAGTGAAGAGTTAGCCGAGGTTAGATTGAAGAATAGACAAGAAAAAGCCATCCATTTTATGTTCCTCAGGTGTTAGTTGGAGAGCTGAGCCAACATAACCCTGGGCAATGGGCGGAAGTTTAAGATCAGCCCACTTTAACCTGATATCAATAGGTTCAAGGTAAGGATATTGTTTCAATAACCAAGAGATTTGGTCTTGGTTTTCTGATGAGAATAACGAGCAAGTTGAGTAGATCAACTGCCCTCTAGGTGCCAAACACTTGATGGCTGAATGTATGATATCCCTCTGTTTATGTACAAAATTATTCAGATCATCTTTTGACAACTGCCACCGTCTCTCAGGTTGTCGACGCCAAGTACCACTGCCCGAACATGGCACATCAACCCAGACGATATCATAAGTTTCCTTTGGTTTGCTGCTGCAAATATGAGGCAATACCAATCCAGCACGACGAAACCTCAGTGCAATATCATGCATACGGCTTGGGTCTGCATCAAATGCACTCATAGAACAGTCAGGTCGAAGAGAATTCAAAAGAAGACCCTTTCCCCCTCCCCCTGCACAGAAATCCAATATGCTTAATCCTGACCTATCAGGTTTCGCCAACAAGCATGCAAGCTGGGATGATTCATCTTGAACTTCGAGTAACCCTTCAAGCTCAGACGGCAAGTCAGAGAATTTCCAGCTTTGACCCTCATGATTTTTTTGCCACCCAAATGGTGAGTAAAAAGTCCGCTCAAACCCAAAGCTCTCCATGATATTTTTATTTTTTAATGGATTATGAGGATGCTCACGCAAGGTGATGCTGGCACGATCTTGTAACGCCTGTGCGGTTTTTTCCTGATGGAAACAGGGGAAGCATCCAATCAGGAACATTTGTTACATGACCTTGGAATACTGGTATTTCACCGCATTGCTGGAAAGCTTGGGCCACATGGGGCAATCTATGACCACATCCCATGCTGACAATTTCCTCAGGGTTTTGGTCCGTTAGGTGCGCATGGATAGCGATCACCATGGCCAGGTCGTCAGAGGCGCCAAATGAACAACGCCAGCGGGCGATATCAAACAAATGTGAACCAATTATCCTTCTATCTCGTGACCCCGCAAACCCAGTGTTGCGCAGCCCATGAACGTACCGCTGAAGTGATAAGTTGACCTTGGCTTATCCTTGGCCAAATTTCATGAGCCGCCAATATATGAGCTGCAGGCGTCATGACTGCGAGTAGTTTGGGCTTTCCCTGGTTATGGTCACATCATGAACATGACTTTCACGAAGACCAGCAGCAGAAATTCTTACAAACTCCGCCCGCTGAGTAAACTCGGTCAAACTGCGCGAACCAGTATACCCCATAGCGGCCTTTAAGCCACCTGTGAGCTGATGCAAAATTTGTAATGAGGATCCTTTATAAGGCACCCTACCTTCTACACCTTCTGGAACATACTTCAATTGATCCCCAACTTCCTGCTGAAAGTAACGGTCAGCTGATCCTCGAGCCATGGCACCAACTGAACCCATGCCACGATACCTCTTGTAAGACCGTCCTTGAAACAAAAATACTTCACCAGGGCTCTCATCTGTACCTGCGAGTAGAGATCCAACCATGGCACAATTCGCACCAGCAGCAAGTGCCTTAGCCAAATCCCCTGAAAATTTAATGCCACCGTCAGCAACAATGGTTGTTTTATGTCCTGCTGCAGCTTCCACACAATCCATGATCGCGGTCAATTGGGGCACACCGACACCAGCAACAATTCTGGTTGTACAAATCGAGCCGGGGCCGATTCCCACTTTGACCACATCAGCGCCTGCTTCGATAAGCGCGAGCGTTGCTGCTGCTGTTGCAACATTACCAGCCATAACATCAACGTCAGGAGCATAATTTTTTATGTCTCTAACAGCCTCTGCAACCTTAACAGAATGGCCATGAGCGGTGTCTATAACCAAAAGATCAACGCCTGCATCTACCAATGCTCGCGAACGTTCAGCACCTGCCGTACCAGTGGTGGATGCTGCAGCAACCCTTAGCCTACCTTGGTCATCTTTACAGGCTTCTGGATATTGACGTGCTTTTTCAATATCCTTCACCGTTATAAGACCGACACAGCGATGATTTTCGTCCACAACAATCAACTTTTCAATACGATGTTGATGGAGGAGCTTTTTTGCATCATCCATGCTGACATTTTCGCGAACAGTAATGAGATTATCAGCCGTCATGAGCGCGCGAACAGGTGCTCTATCATCATCGGCAAATCGAATATCTCTGTTGGTAAGAATGCCAACAAGACGGCCATTTTCAGGTGTAACAACCGGTATCCCAGAAATATTATAGGAGTCCATTAAATTAATGGCCTCCGACAACTGGGCGTCAGGCCCTATGGTCACAGGATTTACAACCATGCCCGATTCAAATTTCTTCACCTGCCGAACTTGCTCCGCTTGCGTGGCAATGTCTAAGTTTCTGTGTAGCACGCCCATCCCACCAGATTGGGCCATTACGATTGCCATTTGCGCTTCTGTTACGGTATCCATCGCGGATGAAATGAGTGGAATCCCTAATTCAATTTTTTCAGTAAGCTTTGTCTTAATATTCGTTTGATGCGGCATAACATCTGATGACTGAGGCACCAGCAAAACATCATCAAAAGTTAGTCCTTCACGAATCATTTTATTTCCCTTGAACTGAAAGCTTATTCAATAGTCGCGTTATGCCCAGCCTTAAAGCCTAAAGCAACAACATAGAGTTCTACACTTTGTTTGCGGCTTGCTTTTGGTTTCACATGCCGGACAACATCAAAAGTTGTTTTCAGCTGCTGCATTAAGTCCTGCGATGCACCACCTTGAAATACTTTTGCCAAAAAAACCCCATTTGGTTTCAAAACTTTTTCAGCAAATGACAACGCACATTCGCACAAATGCATGGTGCGCAGATGATCTGTTTGCTTATGTCCTGTGGTTGCAGCGGCCATATCTGAAAGGACAACGTCAACCTTACTACCCAAATGCGCAATTAATACGTCTTCAGCATCATCATCGAGAAAGTCCATAACCAAACTTTCGCAGCCTGGAATATGTTCAATCTCTAACAAATCGATGCCCAAAACTTTTCCAACACCATGAACGCTTCCAACTTTTTGCGCTGCCACTTGCATCCAACCACCAGGTGCTGCACCCAAATCTATAACCGTCATACCTTCCTTCAAGAATCGAAATTTTTCATCGAGTTCCAAAAGTTTGAAAGCAGCCCTTGACTTGTAACCAAGTTTTTTTGCTTCCCTGACATACGGATCATTAAGCTGTCTCTCAAGCCAACGGGTTGATGAAAGCTTACGCCCCCTTGCTGTTTTCACGCGCACTTTTAGGTCATTTCGGGCTTGTCCCTCTTTCCGGCTCATTGATTCCCCATTGTGGTAAATATCTCTTGCAACATACCTTCACGCAAACCACGATCAGCAACACGCACACGTGTCCCCCGAAACCTTTCAACAATAGCAGCGATAATGGCACAACCTGGCACAAGCAAATCCGCTCTATCGCTGCCAACAGAAGGGATCATCTTGCGCGCTTCATTATCCATGGAAAATATTTCATGTGTCAGACGATGTAAAATGTTTGCACCTATCCAAGTGCCATCAACACGAGCGCGGATATAACGTTCCAAACCCAAATGCATACCAGTTAATGTTGTAACTGTACCAGATGTGCCGAGCAGGTGGACACGATTGGTATGCAACAGTAGCGGATCCAACTGACAGCGATCTAAAAAAGGCCCCATAAGCATACGGCAATGGGACAGCATTTCTTGAGCCATATGTTCATTTGCGGTGCCATCGGGTGCAAATTGGTCCATTAAGGAAACCACGCCTATTGGCAAAGAAACCCAGTCTATTATGGCAGCATCAAAACCATCACTCGCTACCCTGCCAGGATCAATCCAAACAAGTTCCGTACTACCCCCGCCAATATCAAACAAAAGCGTACGGTCTAAATCCATTCGGATAAGGTTTGCACAGCCCCGAACCGCCAAAAGCATTTCTTCTCTGGCATCAATAATCTTTAATGGCACATTAAATTCTGATGCTAACGAATCGACAAAATGTGAACCGTTTGTTGCACTCCTGCATGCCTCTGTAGCGACAGCACGCACCACAGAAACGTTATGCCGACGAACTTTTTCCGCACAAATTGCCATAGCAGAACGCGCCCGTTGCATAGCCGCGGGATTGATCTCACCACAGCTATACAAGCCTTCACCCAAACGAATGACGCGAGAAAAAGCATCAATAATTCTATAACCCGAACCCCTTTTCTGAGCTACCAACAACCGACAGTTGTTGGTGCCTAAATCGAGTGCCGCAACAAGAGGTGCATGCCCCTGGGTCTCATAATTGCGGCCTTTACGGTGCGAACGCCCCACAGCCTATGGTCCTCCTCATGAACCAAACCATCTACGCATGTCGCGACATTAACGATTTGGCACACTAAACTTTTGTCCAGGGAATATCAGATTTGGATCATTAATGCGATCCCTGTTTGCATCAAAAATGAGTGTATAGAATATTCCTTGTCCATAAAAGCGCCGTGCTAATCTCCATAATGAGTTACCAGCCTGGACCACCAACAAATAGGTTCCTTGTTCTTCGTTACCAATCTCAAAACCTATCGTTTTCATGCCTGCACAGGGCTCGGAACAGTTAATTTCAAGTTGATGTTGCCCCTTGCTGAGTTCAGACGCCCTTAGCTTAGCTCGCCAATCACCTTCTGGGGAGCGACTGATTATAACCTCAGTCGGGTTCCCATTCAGTGAAATCACCACATCGCCGCCCCCGCTACCTAATAGCTCAATTGCCTCATCTGAAAGAGCCAATGCATGCACCTCAAGCTCGCCTTCATTTTTTATACCTTTGATGGTTTGTGTGCCATCCTGGTCATTGGCAATGACCCGTTCAACGCCATCACCATTGATACCTGTTTTGATAAAAATCTCTGCCCTACCGCCGGTTTCATCAGCTAAGGTGATGAGAAAAGGCCCATCACTGAGCAGAAGCTGGTTTTGATACAAAAATGCCCCATCGTCATTTGCAATAATCTCTTCGGGATCAGAACCATTTATACTCAAAAACATTCGCGCCAAATCCCAAGACTTACCAGCTATGATTAAGCTTCCATCTTTTCCTACACGAACAATATCTATGGTCACGGGACCAGCGCCATCTCCAACAAGGTTGCGAACGGTTATAGATGATTTTTTTTCTAGCGAAGAGGTTGCCTCCAGATCAGATGAGGAATTGTTCTTCAGTTTATCTATGACCTTCTGTTTTTGTGCTGGGAGAAATCACGTTTGGAAGTGCCGCCTGCAATTGATTTTCCACAAACCTACCCTTGGCACCTTCATGCTCTGCTGAGCGTGCGTCTTGGGCAGGATCATTGGCGACATTTTTTCCCTGTTCTTTGTTGATTATTTCTATCCGAGGTATGGGGGGAGATGATAAGACTATCGGTTTTTCAATATCTGCTGAAACTGATTTGTCGCCAGACGTCAGGTTTGAATTCGCAGCTGTTTGTGGAATCTCTTGATTGTTTGCACCACTGGAAACCTTTGCAGACGGTTGGTCACTAGATACCGATTTGCGGTCGTTGTTGTTTTTTTCTGGGTTGACTGCATTAGGATCTTCTTGGGTTTGTTCACCAGCCACAAGACCTTTTTGGTCGAGATTTTCCAAGGTTTGCTCAACCAGTGGCTTGGAGCCTTTACCATTTTGAGCATCTTGATTATCTTTTCCAGGTTCCTCAACGGTTATGTTTCTAACATTTTTCTTCTTGGCCTCAGTGATAACTTCATCACGCGTCTGTGCCAAATTTTGGACCTGGTCTGTTTTCAAAATGGCATCTTCAGGAGGCGCTATATTTGTATCATAATAATAATAAAGTATAGCGGCCAAAAAAAGAACCAACAATAAATAAGTAACACGTAATGTTCGACCGTGCATTCACCTCAACCTTTAGACTTTGCCAGTTCCCGATACAATTTATAGTTAACAGCATCAAGCAATGCTTGAAATGATGCATCAACAATATTGGCGGAAACCCCAACAGTAGTCCAGCCCTCTCCCGATTGGTCAATACAATCTATAAGAACACGTGTTACGGCACTGGTACCACCATCTAAAATACGCACTTTAAAATCCACCAAATCCAAATCCTTGATAAGATCAGAATAGTGCCCAAGATCCTTACGCAATGCCATATCTAATGCGTGCACGGGACCATTGCCTTCCCCAACAGACAATACACGCTCATCGCCTACCAACAATTTAACGGTAGCTTCAGATATACTTACCAATACGCCCATCGCATTATAACGACGTTCGACTTGCACCCGAAAACTTTCAACCTGGAAATATTCGGGCATTAAACCTAATTCTTTTAAAGCTAGTACTGCAAATGATGCGTCTGCAAGGTCATAGGCAAAACCTTTATGCTCCCGCTCTTTTACAATTTCCAACAACCTGGTGATGCGCTGTTCATGACCAGTGCTATCAATTCCGGCGGCAGACAAACGTGCCAAAACATTTGCCCGTCCAGCTTGATCAGACATTGGAATGATGCGCTCATTGCCTACAGACGCTGGGTCAACATGTTCATATGTTGAAGGGTCCTTCTGGACGGCAGATACATGCAAACCACCTTTATGTGCAAATGCTGAGCGTCCAACATAAGGCTGATGGGGATTTGGTACCCTGTTAATCAAATCATCAAAACGCCTCGCGAGTGACGTCAAGCCATGCAAATTGCCTGACAAGGCACCCACATCATAGGAATCTTTATACGGTTTCTTTAATACCAATGATGGAATAATCGAACATAGATTCGCGTTACCACAACGCTCTCCTAACCCATTGAGTGTTCCCTGAATTTGTCGCGCACCAGCGGCAATCGCGGCGAGGGAATTGGCAACAGCACATTCTGTATCATTATGAGCATGAAAACCAACCTTTTCACCGCCAGCATGTTTACACACTTCATAGACGGTCTCATACACATCACCTGGTAGCGTACCACCGTTGGTATCACACAGAACAACCCAATCTACCCCAGACTCTAAGGCAACATCCAAACAGCGCAAAGCATAATCACGGTTGGCACGAAATCCATCAAAGAAATGTTCGGCATCGAACATGGTGCGTTTGCCAACGTCGCGTGCGTACGAAAATGAGTCTTTAATAGACTCAATATTCTCTGACAGGTCGGCTTCGAGGGCCACTGTAACCTGATAATCCCAGCTTTTTCCAACAAGACATATGGTAGGCGCTGCAGATTGAACAACAGCTTGAAAACCAGGATCATTATCAGCTGAACGCCCTATTCTTCTCGTCATGCCAAACGCTACAATATTATCATGATGGCTTGGTAAACTATTAAAAACCTCAGTATCTGTTGGATTAGCCCCTGGGAAACCAGCTTCAATAAAGTCAAGTCCTAGTTTTTGTAACTCTTCAATTACCCATAATTTATCTGCAACTGAGAAATCCACACCATGTGTTTGGGCGCCATCGCGCAATGTGGTGTCAAAAATATAAAGTCGTTGTTTTTCTCTCATCAGTTATATTCCCAGTTTGTGCCATCAGGGCCGTCTTTGATCGTAACACCCATCTTTGTGAGTTGATCACGCAAGGAATCTGCAGCCGCAAAATCTTTGTTTTTGCGGGCAGTATTTCGCTGCTTGATCATGTCTTCAACCAACTCTTTGCTAGGACGATCATTTGTCTGTAATGCATCTACATCCGCATCCATAAAGCCCAGCAATTCAAGGCCAAATCGCAGATAAGACCATTCTTGCAAGCGAGCGCGTCGATGCAAAATTGTTATAGCGGCGGGGGTATTAAGATCATCTTCCAATGCAGAAACAAGTTCGCAATCAATGGCCGTGTCATGACCTTCAATCGCACGGAACCATTTTTTATAATCAACGAACATTCTTCCGTCCGTGATTGCTGCCAGTCCAGAGGCTGCCGATAATGCGTCATCAGCATTTGAAGCCTTAACGCACGCCCTGCATGTGCCTCACGCAAAGCGCGTATCGTCAGAAAATTCCCAGCTGATTTGGACATTTTTTGCCCATCGACCGTTACAAAACCATTATGCAGCCATGTGCTCGCTAAAGTGGTATCTCCGCGCGCACAACATGATTGGGCAATTTCATTTTCATGATGAGGAAACAACAAATCCAGACCCCCCGCATGGATATCAATCGATCCATGCAAACATGCCTCGATCATCGCAGAGCATTCTATATGCCAACCTGGTCGACCCCGACCAAATGGACTATCCCAACCTGGTTCGTTCTCGGCTGATGGTTTCCATAGAACAAAATCTAAATTGTGCCTTTGTAATCAGCCACTTAATGCGGATACCTGCCATCATTTGATCAAGGTTCCGGCCTGATAATTGGCCGTATTCTGGGTATGATGTTACGTCGAATAGAACATGTCCATCTGCTACATAGGCATGTTCTTTTGTAACCAAACGACAAATCATATCAATCATTTCGGCAATATAATCTGTTGCGCAAGGCTGCATTGTAGGCTGCAAACAGCCCAACCCCTTTGTATCCTCTTGATAGGCCTGCGCTGTCATTTCCGTAAGATTTTTTATAGACAATTTGTCCCGTTGTGATCGGGCAATGATTTTGTCATCCACATCCGTCAGGTTCCTTACATAAACAACATGACCTGAACCATATGTATAACGTAACAAACGATACAAAATATCGAACGTGATTGCTGGTCTTGCATTGCCAATATGAGCAAAATCATAAACCGTAGGCCCACAAGCATACATTTTAACGGCGTCTGGATTGGCAGGAACAAATACTTCCATATTCCGTGAAAGACTATTGTATAAGGAGATAGACATCAGGCTTTCTCAAAACGTTTCAAAACCAAATCCCGGTCAAGTAAGGGCAATAGCATTGCCATTTCGGGACCACGACTTTGTCCAGTCAACGCTTGTCGCAAAGGCATAAACAAGGATTTACCACTCAAACCCGTTTTGCTCTTTATCAGCCCTGTCCATGTCGCCCAAGTCTGTTCATCAAAAGGCCCTTCTGGTAGCAAATCAATGGCAGCTTGACGAAGATTTTCATCTAAGATGACCGTGTCACGTTCTCCATAGAAATAGGACAACCATGCTTCAACATCTTTTAAAAAAGTCACATTATCTCTAATGATAGGCCAAACTTGCATCTTAGGGTCATTAGCAACCGTTCGGCAACAGAGTCAAAAGGTGTTGTCGAAAGAATTTTTCCATTGATCGCATCGAGTTCCGAAACAAATAACCGTGCCGGCGCTTTTGAAAGTCGAGATAAAGAAAAACCTTCTGTCAGCCCTATTGGATCTTGAGATATCTCCACTGGTTCACCATGCCCCAATTGGGCCAAATAGGTAAGCAATGCTCCTGGTTCATAACCATCTGCACGAAGATTTTGGATAGAAAGACCTCCAAGTCTTTTTGATAAAGGACCTCCATGTTCATCAACGAGCATTGAATGGTGCGCGAAAGATGGAGCTTCTGCTTGAAGTGCTCGAAAAATCTCAATTTGCACCGCTGAGTTTGAAACATGATCATCGCCGCGGATAATATGGGTAATACCGAAGTCCACGTCATCGACAACAGATGACAATGTATAGAGATACGAACCATCAGCCCTTATCAACACAGGATCCGATAAAGAACCAAAGTCAACGTGACATCACCTCTAATGAGATCATGAAAGGCCTTGGCTTCATTACTCAGTAGAAAACGCCAGTGCGGTTTGCGCTCGCGCTCATACATATCACGTTGCTCTTGGAGCAATACGCAG
>JAYPQH010000033.1:0-79692 GCA_038131935.1 Alphaproteobacteria bacterium
ATTGTTGCTTGTTCATATTCGTAAATATGAACACCAACAGACAGCTTAAGCAGACATTGGAATATATCATTCCTCGGACTGAGAATGAGGCTAAGGAATTTATCGAGCATCATGTTTCACGTGAAACATGGTTATTGTTGGAATGTTATGTCCAAGAAATTATTCAATGGCAGCGTTCTATCAATTTGTTTGGACCAAGAGAAAGAGAACGATTATGGGTCAGGCACGTATATGACGGCTATCAACTTAGACAATTTGTTCATCAGCCATCAAAAATTTTAGATGTGGGATCAGGAGGGGGAATTCCAGGGATAATTTTGGCTATCTTATATCCACATCAAAAAACAATATTGGTAGAAAGAGATCAGAGGAAATGCAGTTTTTTGCGTTCAGTTAAACGAAAACTTGGGCTAACAGAATTAGAAATCATCCAAGATGATATATGGCAAATATCAGCCCAAAAAGCTGATATCGTGACTGCGCGCGCCTATGCACAACTTGAAACATTATGTCATTGTTTGATGAAGCATGGATCAGAAAATGCTGTTGGATTGTTTCCCAAAGGTGAAAACTGGGTTGAAGAATGGCCAGAAGGTCTTCAACAAACAGAAGAACTGATTCATACTTATAATAGCAAAACACATGATGAATCTGTCATTATATGTATATCACGTCGCGGTTTAGTGGCTCAGGAGTATGGAACGTGACCCAAATTGTTGCTGTTACAAACCAAAAAGGTGGCGTTGGCAAAACCACAACCACAATTAATTTAGCAACAGCACTTGCCGTTATTGGTCTGAGGGTATTGGTACTAGACATTGACCCTCAAGGAAACGCATCCACTGGGTTAGGAATAGAAGAGTCCAACAGATTTCCAGGCGCGCGCGAATTTTTTGTCGGTGAAGCTACTTGGCAGGAATCAATACGAGCTACCGAAATTGACAACCTCTCGATTATTCCTGGAAATCAAGATCTTGCAGGACTTGAGGTAGAATTGATCGATCTCGAACAAAGAGCCATGATTTTGAAAAAATCCATTTTGGCGAAACAAGATCTCTTCGATATCATTTTTATTGACTGCCCCCCATCACTAAGTTTGTTAACTGTGAATGCTTTGGTTGCCGCGCAGCATGTCTTGATACCTTTGCAAACGGAATTCTTTGCCCTTGAAGGACTGTCACAACTTATGCGCTCCATAAAACAAATTGCGAATGGCCCTAACCCTCAATTGGATATTCTGGGTGTTGTTCTTACTATGTACGACAAAAGGAACAATTTATCCGCTCAAGTTGCAGAAGATGTTCGCCAGGTTCTTGGAGAAAAAGTCTTCCAAACGGTGATACCAAGAAATGTCAGGATATCAGAGGCACCTTCATATGGAATACCCGTCATCGTTTATGATCCCAATTGCGCTGGATCAGAAGCTTATATCGCACTTGCATCGGAAATTTTGGAGACATCTGAGAAGTTGAGGATACAGATATGACCAACAAAAAAAGAGGATTGGGTCGTGGTTTGTCAGCACTTTTGGGCGAAGGTGGGTTGGATAGCGTACCGACAACTGGAAAAAGTCCTGTTTCATCAGATTTAAAACCACAATTTTTGCCTGTTGAACAATTATATCCAAATAGAAATCAACCACGCAAAAGGTTTGATGAGAATGAGCTTGACGAGTTGGCGAGATCTATAGAAACACAAGGTATACTTCAACCCCTTTTGGTACGGCCAAGAAAAGATAACGAAGGATATGAAATTATTGCTGGTGAACGGCGTTGGCGAGCAGCACAACGCGCCAGAATTCATGAGGTACCCGTATTCATTCGCAACATGGATGAACGTGCTGTTGTCGAAGCAATGCTTATTGAAAACCTACAACGTAAAGACTTAAATCCAATCGAGGAGGCATATGGTTTTCAAGACATGATGAATAGGTTTTCATATGGTCAGGATGATCTTGCCTCAGTTATTGGAAAAAGTAGGTCGCATATATCCAACATGATGCGGTTGTTGAAGTTACCAGAAGATGTTCAAGATTTATTGCGTTCAGGAAAAATTACGTCTGGACAAGCTCGTCCCCTAATTGGTCACGAACAAGCATCTACTCTAGCACAGATCATTGTGGAACAAGGTTTGTCAGCTCGTGACATAGAGCGACGTGTCAAACAACCAGCATCAGTTAAAAAAACAAAAAATAGACAGGCGAAATCACAAAAAAATAGTGATACGCTAGCATTAGAAGCTGATTTGTCAGCTACTTTGAATTTACCTGTGAGTATAGAGCATGGTTCAGAGGGTAATGGATCTATTACCATTAGCTATGCAAATCTTGATATTTTGGAACAACTATGTGGCTTATTGAGTGAGGTTGGTATCAAGCGCCAGGGGTAAAACGAAGAAGGATACGTTCTAAGCGGCTCCACGAAACTTTATCATCGCGACGATGAAGCTCCTCATGAAGATATAATGTTTTGAGTAAATCTCGTCCACGTTGGCCACCAAATATATTACTAGCCTTTAAAAAAAATGTTTCACGTGAAAAATGAATTCGTGGTTTCATTTGGGCAAAAAGAGATTTTCCTTTTAGACCTTTTGTCGATAAAAATTGAATCTTTTGTGAAATCTCCAAATCCCGCTCCAGATGGTACAAAATAGCTGGTATGGTTAGATTTTGATTTTGGGCAAGATGCATTTGTTGTATCAGTTTCCGCCTTCCCAAAGTCATGGATTCGAGAATAAAATTGCTAGCAATTGATTGCCTTTGACCTAGAGCTGCAGCGATCATGTCTGGTGTGATTTCTTGCGGTTCAGGACCTAAATAAAGGTCTAAACTATTCAATGCCGAAACAGTAAGAAGATGATCCTCCCCGAGTAATTCTGCTAAATTGTCTTCGCAACCTTGAGCAAATTTATGACCTTTTGCTTCAATGCGCTTGTAATATGTTGAAGGCTTTGTCGGGCTGTTTCTTGATAGCATCCTATTACAAAATATTGAGGTTCTGATAAGGCTAATTTGATGCTCTTATCTGTTTTTGTTTTTCCCGGTGCTTCTATGATGACAGGATAGTGACCCGGTGAGAGGGTAAGAAGGTTTGAAATAGAGCTATGAAGCGCTTTATCCATATTGACCAAATGATACACCTGTTGTTCAGCAAACATGGACAAACTGGTCACACCATCGATCAGTAGCTCTATATTTTGAACCAATTCATCATTATGAAGTCTTACAATTTCCTGTTCATTGCCAAGCTGTGAAGCAAGTTTTTTTGCTCGTTGTGATATCAAACCATGATCAGGCCCAAAAAAAATAGCAACGGAAAGGTTTTTGGGTGGATGCAAGAGAAAGTCGTTGACTTGACGCGATGTTATCTCAACCATGTAGCCTCAGCTTTTTTGAACAGCAACGTATAAAAAAATGCGCTCCAATGATGATTGGATGAGTCGTTTTCTGATGACATTTTCTGTTTCACGATTTGAAAGTGCCGATGATGTGGTTATGTAAGTCCCAGATTCATGAACACTTCCTTCACGTAGCATCACGCCATTTTCCTCCTTAATTTCGTAATGTAGTGTTAATGATAAATCCTTATTTACATAGAAACCTTTTAAATCTTTATTCGTGTTAACAACACGGTAGTGACTATTCAGCAGCAAACGTAATCCGTTTTTATTTATTTTATCGCCATAAAAGTTTTGACGTTGTATATTTTGTATGGCTTCATTGATTTCTTGGTTGAGACTTCCTTTCACCTCAACATGTATGGGAGGTAAAGCTTTACTCATCTGGTTATCCAAATCCCAATAAATGGGTCTAAATGTGCAGCCAGCCAAAGCTAAAATAAAAGTCCACGTCAAAATCTTATCAAGCCAATTAAATAACAATGTTGATAATCCTTTTTGGTACAATGATGACTTTTTTCACTGGATTCTCTCCTATAAATTTTTGAAACTGAGCATCATTCATAACAAGGGTTTTTATGTCATCGGTGGGGAGATCAATAGAAATAGATATTTCGCCACGCCGTTTTCCATTGATTTGCACCGGCATAACAATTTTATCTTCATACAAAAGATTTTCATCGACCTCAGGCCAAGGTTCTTTGTGAAGTTCAATTGGCTTCTGGGTAATCAGATTCATACAATTTTGTGATACATTTGGTATCATTGGGAATGAAGCCCGAAGTAGAAAGGATAATGCTTGCTTTAAATCATGATAATCCAAATGTTTCTGGGGTTTAAAAGCCGCCACAGCATTGGTCAATTCATAGAGTCTTGCAACTGCTTTATTGTAATGGAACGCATGTATATCACTAGCGATGTTTTTGACGGCTTTATGTGCAACCTTACGTAAATTAAGTCCATCACCATCGTTGGAGAACTCTATGATATTATCCGGCAGATCTTTGAGATGAGACGAATGCTGCTCACATAGCCGCTGGATTCGATTGAGGTGGCGCCAAGCACCATCAATACCCGCTTCTGTCCATTCCATGTCTCTTTCTGGTGGAGTATCAGAAAGCATAAACCATCGCGCGGTATCTGCACCATATGTGTCAATAATATATTTAGGATCAATGACATTGCGCTTTGATTTGGACATTTTGATTGATGGCCCAACTATAACGGCCGCTTGTTGATCACGAGATATGAACTCACCTTGATCATTTTTTGTAATTTCATCTGGGCTAAGCCAACTGCCTGTCAAAGAGTCCTGATAGGTTTCGTGACATACCATTCCTTGGGTGAATAGCCCAGAAAAAGGTTCTTCTAAGTCAACAAGACCACATTTTTTGAGTGCTTTTGTAAAAAAACGCGCATACAACAAATGAAGCACCGCATGTTCGACACCGCCGATATATTGATCAACGGGAGCCCATTTTTAACTTCTTGAGAATCAAATGGATCATCACAGTTGGGCGATACGAAACGTAAAAAATACCAGGATGAATCGACAAACGTATCCATCGTATCGGTTTCTCTTAATGCAGCCTTGCCGCAGCTAGGACATTTTGTATGTTTCCAGGTTGGATGATGATCTAAAGGGTTGCCAGAATGGTCAAAGTTAACATCCTCTGGCAACAGAACAGGAAGCTCTTCCTCTGGTACTGGTATGACACCACATTCGTCACAATGAACAACAGGTATGGGACATCCCCAATAGCGCTGACGCGATAGCCCCCAATCACGAAGCCTATATTGGGTTTTTCTTTGACCCCAATTCAACCTTTCTGCGGTATCAATAACTTTATCTTTGGCGTCTTGAATAGACAAACCATTGAGTTCTCGAGAGTTGATGAGTTTTCCAGGCCCGGTGTAGGCAACCTGATCAACAATCATTGGTTCGCTCACATTTTCAGCGACAACAGTCGTTACGTTCAGGTTGTATTTGCGTGCAAAATCTAGATCTCTTTGATCATGTGCAGGACAACCAAAAATAGCACCTGTTCCATAATCCATCAGAATAAAATTTGCGATGAACACGGGAAGTTCCCATTCAGGATCTAAAGGATGAACAGCTTTAAGACCAGTGTCAAAACCAATTTTTTCTGCTTTTTCAATGGCTTCTTCTGATGTTCCCAGCTGTTCGCACTGTTTTAAAAAGTCAGCTACCTTTGAATCTGAAGCCGCCAACGAGCGCGCAATGGGATGGTTTGGCGCAAGACCAACGAAAGACGCACCATAAAGGGTGTCAGGCCTGGTTGTGTAAATATCAATGGTATCAAATTTATAAACATTCTCACGTAAAGAAAAAGTTGCCTGCAACCCAGAAGATTTGCCAATCCAATTTTCTTGCATTAACCGTACTTTATCAGGCCACTTATCAAGTGTTTTAATTCCTTCTAAGAGATCTTCGGCAAAATCAGTGATACGAAAGAACCATTGGGTGAGTTCCCGCCTTTCAACGGGTGCACCAGATCGCCAGCCCTTCCCATCAATAACTTGCTCATTGGCAAGAACAGACTGTTCGACTGGGTCCCAGTTAACAAAGGATTTTCTGCGTTCAGCGATACCATGCTCTAACAATATTTGAAAAAGTTTTTGCTGTTGTTTTTGATATGCTGGATCGCATGTTGCAAATTCCCTGTCCCAATCTAAAGACAAATTCATCGACTTTCAGCTGGTCACGCATATTAGATATATTATCGTAGGTCCAACCTTTGGGGTGAATACCACGTTCACGCGCTGCATTTTCGGCTGGAAGCCCAAATGCATCCCAACCCATAGGATGAAGAACATCGTCACCTTGAGCACGACGAAACCTGGCCAGGACATCGCCCATGGTGTAATTGCGGACATGCCCCATGTGAATATTGCCGGATGGATAGGAAACATTTCAAGGATGTAAGCTTTTTGCTGGGTTGTCATTTTAGCACTTTCTTTCAATTTCCACCCTACATTGCGACGCAATTCCCGCGCCCCGATGAGTATTGCATCTTTCAATTTCGCCGAGACGACATTGGAACCTGGAAAACTCTTCTGATTACCCGTTTTGTTTCGACGGACAGTATCTACCCTTACCCCTGTTGAGGTAAGTGCAGCGCCTGAAATGGTGATGGTCATTTGGGTTTCAAAAGAGCTCTCATCATCGCCAAACCACTCAGAGACAATAACACCAGATTCTGGTGAAATATCTCTAATACCAGCAGCAGCAGCGACACGCACAGCTGACTGCCATAAGTAAAGATTGAAGGGGAAGCGTTCAGCAGATACTTCCCGCTTGGGGTCCGTGCTAAAACTAAATAGAGAATTGCTTCCAAAGTTGGGGTTATCCAATTTTGAAGACCCATCAAGATTTTTTGCCTTGATATCTGTAACAGGCTCTATCTTTAGTTCATCGATTGCACCACATCCGCCAACAATGAGCAACAAACACAACGGAATAAAAGGAATTTTGCAATATTTCATGGGGAAAGTGCCTCTTCAAGATGACCAACGCAAAATACTCGTATTCTGGAAACCATAAGTTGTGGTAGAAAAGCAACGCCTCTCGTAAATTAATCTGGTTCGTTCAAAACACTGGTGATCTATGCCCGATTTTATGGATAGTTCACAACACGCAAACTACTCAACAGGAGGTTTATATGCGCGGACTTCTATTTTCAACAATCATTGCAACTGGCGCAATCGCTGGTTCAGCTCTTGCTCTTGACGTGGAAACAAACGGCTACGCTCGTTTCGCTCTTCAGGGCAACAACATTGACGGTAACGAAGGTACTGGTTTTGCAAAAGACTGGGAATTCGAATTCAAAGGTAAAGAAACACTCGACAACGGCATGACCGTATTCGTTGACCTTGAAGTCGATGCAAATGGCGGCGCTGACGAAATCCGTACAGACGACGTAACATTCGGCGTTTCTGGTGGATTTGGTACCGTAACAGTTGGTATCTTCAACCTTGGCAAAGTAAAAGCTGGTCAAGGCCTCGTGCCAACCGCTGCTGGCTCTGCTTATGGTTTCGGTGGTCTAGAAGCTGGCGACAACCAGCGTAACTGGGACAATGGTAAGACATCACTTCATCATTATTCTGACCGCCCATCAATTGCTTACACAGCTCCAAAAATCAGTGGTTCACCGTTGGTGCTATTTACAGCACAGATGATGGTGACGGGACAGTCAAACCGGTGTTACAGTAGAAAACGATCGTATCAACACCGTTTCTGTTGGTGCTCAGTACGGTCTTTCTGCAGGCGACGCTAAGGTAACTGTTGGTACCGCATACACCAACATGGAAGATCAAAATCCAGCTGGTAACGATGATTCTAGCTTGATTATTGGTGCAACTGTTGGCATGGGTGCTTTCACAATCAAAGCTGCTTACAAGAATGGTGAGCATGTTGCAGATTATGACCTCGCTCAGGTAAATGCTATGTACAAGACAGGTCCATGGACTGTGTCTGCAGCATTCGCACAGGGTGACAACGAAGGCCAAGATTATCAGGGTTATGACCTTGGTGCATCTTACTCACTCGGTGGTGGTGCTAAGTTGATGGCTGGTTACACAACAGACGAACTAGGCAACAACGACAGCGAAGCACTTTATGGTGTAGGTCTTCAGGTTGGTTTCTGATCTGAAACAATCCTAAGGTTTAGAAAAGGGAGCCACCATGGCTCCCTTTTTTTATCAAATCAGTTATGTTTAACAAAACAACTTGACGGGTTTGAAGGAGAAATTCGTGATTATACGCGTATTCAGCTTTGGTTTTGTCGCCATTGTCTCGCTGTTATTTGTTGCTGTTTTTGTGCATGCTCAGCAATCACATCTCAACCTCTTCAATATGTTAGATAGCCAAGTTTATAGCGTATTTTCTCATCCCTTTGTGCGATCATTTTATTTCTTCGTTGGATTGAGTGGAACATTATTTTTGATTCCTCTCATGATCATTGCCTCCAGGTTGGTATTGAAAGGTTATGTGCAACGACTATCAATAAAACTGGTTGCTTGGATTGTTGTAACATCATGTGTGTTGAGCTTAACATTTTCAGTCTCGAATCTGTTGGGCTTTAAAGGTTATGATGCAGCAGGTTTATTTGGCGCAGTTTTAAGTCGTGAATTGTCGCTTGTCGTTGAGAATGAAATTGCGTTTTGGGGAATTCAATTTGGTTGGCTGATGTCGGCGTTGTTTCTCAATATTTGGGCAAATCCGCGTTTGATAGGTGATGCGTTAGGATTTGTGACATATATTGAACAAAAATCTCAGACCTTTTGGCATCACCAATCCAAAGTTATGACGACGCTGATAAAGGCTACCATATGGCTTTACAATAAAATATTTAAAAAATTAGAGCGTCATCGAGAGGGCTCTGTATTTGTGTCCCCATCTATTACGTCGCCAAAAATTAAGAAAACAAAAGTCACCGAGGAAAAAGGACAGTCTACTGTACGCGTAGAGCCCTCGGTTGAAAGACCGAAGGCGTCAGCAGAAAAAAAGCAGACGTCATTGGATCTTGGTAATGCTCCAGGAAATTTACCTACAACATCACTACTGACCCCTTTTGATGAGCAAAAGGATGATTTACAAATACCTGATGAAAATCTTCAACGAAATGCTGAATTGCTTGATGGAGTGCTTCAAGATTTTGGTGTTAAAGGTGAAGTAATTTCCGTAAAACCTGGACCCGTTGTTACACTTTATGAATTTGAACCAGCTCCTGGTATTCGTTCCCAAAGGATTATTGGACTTGCGGATGACATAGCACGGTCCATGGGTGCGCTTGCTGCACGTGTTGCTGTGATACCAGGCCGAAATGCCATTGGTATAGAATTGCCTAATGCCCATAGAAAAACTGTATATATGAGAGAGTTGTTAGAATCTCGTGAATACAAGTCTAAGGGTGTATTAAACATTGTTATGGGAAAAACAATTGGTGGTGATCCAGTTGCTGCGGATTTAACCAAAATGCCTCATCTCTTGATTGCTGGCACCACTGGGTCAGGAAATCTGTTGCAATAAACGTGATGATTTTATCCCTGTTATATCGCCTAAAACCAGAAGAATGCCGGTTGAGTATGGGTGATCCCAAAATGTTAGAATTGTCGGTATATGATGGAATTCCTCATCTCTTGGCACCAGTGGTCACAGATCCCAAAAAGGCCGTTATGGCTTTACGCTGGGTCGTTCAGGAAATGGAAGAACGTTATAAGAAAATGTCCAAAGTACAAGTGCGCAATATTGGTGGATATAATGAGCGCATGAAAGAAGCTGAGCAAAAAGGAGAAGTGCTCACCAGAACAATACAGACAGGTTTTAACCCAGACAATGGAGAACCAGTCTATGAGGAGGAGCAACTGGGATATGAACGCCTTCCTTACATCGTTATCATTATTGATGAAATGGCGGATCTGATGATGGTTGCAGGTAAGGAAGTTGAGGCAGCGGTTCAGAGATTGGCACAAATGGCACGTGCAGCAGGAATTCACATCATTATGGCCACCCAAAGGCCTTCAGTTGATGTCATTACCGGTACAATTAAAGCTAATTTTCCCACTCGAGTAAGTTTTCAAGTAACAACAAGGATTGATAGCCGTACGATCCTCGATGAAGTGGGAGCCGAACAATTGTTGGGTAGAGGTGATATGCTTTTCCGTGAGAGCGGTGGGCGGGTGAGACGTCTTCATGGACCATTTGTATCTGACGAAGAAGTTGCCGATGTTGTTAATTTTTT
Source organism: Alphaproteobacteria bacterium (assembly GCA_038131935.1). Classification (GTDB taxonomy): domain Bacteria; phylum Pseudomonadota; class Alphaproteobacteria; order UBA8317; family UBA8317; genus UBA8317. The sequence continues at coordinate 10,161 of JAYPQH010000033.1, forward strand.
GAAACAAGGTGCAGAGCCGGACTATTCACTTGCAATCACAGAACCGAGAGACGATGCTGATCAAGGTTCATCATCCATCTTTGGGTCAAATGTTGATAGTGATGACGAAGAAACAAACTTATTTAACAGGGCAGTTGATATCGTAGCTCGAGATAGAAAGGCGTCGACGTCATATATTCAACGAAAACTTTCCATAGGTTATAATAGAGCTGCGCGTATTATTGAACAAATGGAAGATGAGGGTATTGTAGGTCCCGCAAACCATGTTGGGAAACGTGAAATTCTGGTACGAGACCCAGAAGAATAAAACTTGCTTCTTTGACCATAAAATTATGGATGTTGTTATTATTGGAGGACCTATGTGGTTAACGCGCCTACTTGTTTGTGCATGGATGACTTTTGGGTCAACTTTTGGTCATGCTGGAGTGTTCGAGGATGTGGAGGCTTATCTCGAGGGTTTGAAAAGTGCAGAGGCTCGATTTGTTCAAGTCGATCCTTACGGTCGTGTCACGGGAGGCATCTTAATACTCGATCGACCAGGGAATATCTTGTTTGAATTTGAGGATCCTTCTCCATTAAAAATTGCAGCCGACGGTGTATTTGTGGTTGTTTATGATAAAATTTCTAAAGAACTTCAAAGGTTTCCTCTTTCAGCCACGCCTCTAAATTTATTGTTACAAGATGATGTTGACTTGCGTGGATCTGGTGCGGTCAAGCTTATCGAGCAAAGTAAAGATTTTGTTAGGCTTCATTTGGAAGATCCTGAGGGTAAAGTTCCTGGGTCATTGATGTTGATTTTTGAGAAGAACCCAATGGCTCTAAAAAGATGGATCACAACTGATGCACAAGGACAAAAAACCACTGTCATACTGGAGAATATGAAGCAGGGTGGAAATTATCCCAGACGTTTGTTTGTCATCACTGATGAAATAGGCAATTAGAAATGTCACAATTTTTATCTTCCCATCAAATAAAGTTATTTGATGATTGGTTAGAACGCCACCAAATATCCGAAGTTGAGTGTATTGTGCCTGATTGCAATGGTGTTGCACGGGGTAAAATTTTGCCGTCAAAAAGATTTAGCCATTCTCTTCGTGAAGATGCGTTACGTGTGCCGGAAAGTATCTTCTTGCAAACAGTTAATGGCGATATGATTGATTCTGAAGTTATTTCTGAATTGGAACCAGATATAATTTTGGTTCCTGATTTTGACACGATTAGGCTGGTACCTTGGTATAAAGAACCAACAGCCCAAATTATATGTGATGCGTTTCATAAAAATGGCCAGGCTGTCGCCTTTTCACCAAGAAATGTGCTGCGAAAAGTTGTATCATTATATGTAGATCGAGGATGGTGTCCTGTGGCCGCACCAGAGATTGAATTCTATCTGGTTAGACCAAATGTTGATCCTGACTATCCTTTACAGCCTCCTATTGGCCGTTCAGGACGCGCAGAGACATCTCGCCAACCATTTGGCATTGATGCGGTCAATGAATTGGATCCGATTTTTGAGGATGTTTATGATTATTGTGAAGTCCAACATATTGATGTTGATACGTTAACCCATGAAGCAGGTGCTGCACAGGTGGAGATAAACTTCAACCATGGTGACCCTTTAGCCCTTGCGGATCAAGCGTTCATGTTTAAACGAACCGTAAGGCAGGCAGCTTTGAGGCATGATGTTTATGCAACCTTTATGGCGCGACCCTATGATCATGAACCAGGATCATCTATGCATATACATGTCTCTGTTAAAGATGATGAAACCGGTGATAATATTTTTCTGACAGCAAAAAACCGTGAGACAGCCTTATTTAAAGGATTTATTGGAGGTATGCAGCGTTACATGGCTCCAGTGATGCCACTTTTTGCTCCGAATGTGAATTCGTATAAGCGTTTGGTGAAAGATTTGGCGGCTCCTGTGAATTCTCATTGGGGTCGAGAAAATCGAACCGTTGGTATACGCGTTCCTGATGCCCAACGAGAAAATTACCGCATTGAAAACCGTATGCCAGGTGCTGATGCTAATCCTTATTTGGCTATGGCTGGAACGTTAGCTTGTGGCTATTTGGGCATGGTTAAAAAACTAAAACCTGCGCCTGAAATGACCAAGGTTGCTTATGGTTCAGCGCGACAAAGTTTGCCACGACATATTTTGATGCCCTGGGTAAATTAAGGCAGTCAACACCCCTCAAAGAAGTTTTAGGCCACGATTTCATTACCCTTTATCTTGAGGTAAAGCGTGCGGAACATACAGCCTATCAGCAGGTAATCAGTGCCTGGGAGCGTGAACATCTTCTTCTAAACATTTAATCAATGTTTGAAATGTCTACTTGGAGCAGCATAGATGGTCACACCTAACTCTTCTGCCCTGGCAAACACTTCCTGATCGCGCATGGAGCCAACGGGCTGCACCACGGTTTTGACACCAGCCTCAGCAAGACGTTCAATATTGTCAGGAAATGGAAAAAATGCGTCAGACGCCAAACAGGCACCTTGTGCGAAAGATGTCTCGTGATTTGCCAACTCAGATGCTTTTTGTGCACGTCGAATAGCCAAGTCAACCGCATCCACACGATTGGTTTGTCCGCCACCAATTCCAACAGTGGCGCGATCCCTTACCAGGACAATACCATTTGATGTAACATGTTTGACAACTCGGAACGCAAAAGCAAGGTCGGTGAGATCTTGTTGAGCAGCTTCATTTGACGTCTTGCATGTCAGATCTCTTTCTGTGATGCGTATCGTGTCAGCCGACTGTACCAAAAAACCGCCCGAAACGGTTTTAAATTGCATGGTAACTTTCTGATCAGATGGTGGCATCACGAGCAAGCGTAGATTTTTTTTCTGCTGAAGAATGGATAATGCATTTTCGTCAAAGCCATCAGCCATAACAATTTCAGCAAAAAGCTCACCAATCGCCTCAGCCGTAGGCCCATCGACTTGACCACTCAGCGCAATAATGCCGCCAAAGGCGGACACAGGGTCAGAGCGCAGTGCCATGGAAAATGCCTCTAAAGGGTTCTCTCCAAGTGCGGCCCCACAAGGCTGTGCATGTTTGATGATGGCACAAGCAAAAGGGGCCATATCACGAATATCTTCCAAAAGTGCCCATGCACCGTCTGCATCATTGATGTTGTTGTAGGATAATTCTTTACCATGAAGCTGTTTTGCATGAGCAAGACCAGAATGTGACAATGGGTTCCGGTAGAATGCTGCTTCTTGATGTGGGTTTTCACCATAACGTAGGGTTTGAACCAACTCGCCAGATATATTCACGGTTTCACCATGGACATCTTGAAGTTCTTTAGCAAACCATTGGGCAACCATACTGTCATAAGCTGAGGTATGGGCAAATGCTTTTCGTGCCAATTTCGTTCTGAGAGCTTGATTTATATTCCCTTGCGATTGATCAAAGGCTTCAAGAAGGTTGTTGTAGTCATTGGGGTCAACCACAATAGCAACATGGTGATGATTTTTGGCTGCAGCCCTAACCATAGCTGGCCCACCGATATCTATATTTTCTATGATTGTGTCTCTGTCTGCTTGGTTTAACAATGTTTGAGCAAATGGATAAAGGTTGACAACAACCAAGCCAAACGCCTCAATTCCTTCCGCGCTCATATCGGCATCATCTTCTGCCAATCCTGGTCTTCCAAGAATACCTCCATGAATTTTGGGATGTAAGGTCTTAACCCGGCCACCAAGAATTTCTGGGGCACCTGTCACATCAGCTACTTTTGTAACGGCTATACCATGACTCGAAAGCGTTTTTGCAGTTCCACCACTTGAAACAATTGAAAAACCGCGCTTAATGAGCTGCTCAGCAAACGGAATGATACCTTCCTTATTGCTTACCGATATCAAGGCTCTTTTGTACATGAAGACACTCCATATGCAGGATCTGAAACATGTCTTTGCCTTATACAAGCTGCTTAACACAAGACCTACGGAACATGACGACTTGAGCTCTTGACCTCTTATAGCTTCAGATAACAGATAGGTTGGTATTCACGAGAAAGGTTTGTCCGATGAAGAGCATACCCAATTGTCTTACCATAGCTGGTTCTGATCCCAGTGGTGGTGCTGGTATACAAGCTGACTTAAAAACATTTTCCGCCCATGGTTGTTATGGTATGTCCGTTATTACAGGCTTGACCGCCCAAAACACCTGTGGCGTGCAAGATATTTATTCGGTAACACCTGAATTTGTGGTGGCTCAGCTTCAATCAATTTTCGACGATATTCAGGTTGATTCTATAAAAATAGGAATGTTGGGCACTAGCGAGATTGTCCGAGAGGTGGCTAATTTTTTAACCCCATTCAATCATATACCAATCATTTTAGATCCCGTGATGAATGCCAAATCAGGTGATGATCTTCTACAACCAGATGCAGTTAAAAACCTTATTTCTGATTTAATTCCTCAGGCTCAACTGGTGACACCTAACTTGCCCGAGGTATCTCGTATCATTGGGACAAAGGTGACGTGTAAAGACAGCATGGTTAAGGCAGGTGAGGCGATGTTGTCTTTGGGTGCTAAGGCTGCTTTGATAAAAGGCGGACACTTGAACGAGACAAAAGATGATTTGTTGGTGACGAAGGAAGATTATCTGTGGATATCAGGGCATATGGTCAAGACCAAAAACACCCATGGTACGGGATGCACATTGTCTTCTGCGATTGCCGCATATGTAGCAAAAGGGTTTACCATAAAGCAGAGTGTTTTGGAGGCTAAATCCTATATTACCAGAGCCCTTGAAGGGGCAAACTCCCTTCAGGTTGGGAGAGGTATTGGTCCCACCCATCATTTTGTATCCTTGTGGGAAGACAAGAGGCCATAAACCTCTTGTCATAATCTTTATACAAACTTGTTATGAATTAAACGTACCAGATCCACGACCAAATTCAGGATAAGCTTCAAGGCCAAGTTCTGCTTGATCCAGTCCAAGTTCTTCGACTTCAGCAGTAGGACGAAGACCTGTTACGGCTTTTAGTGCGAGCCATATGATGGTGCTTGCCACCAAAACAAATGCACCAATTGCTACAATGCCAATAAATTGGGTGGCAAAATTTGCATCACCGTTAGAAAGTGGCACAACCATTGTACCCCAAATCCCACAGATAAGGTGTACAGGAATAGCTCCAACAACATCATCAATTTTTAGCTTATCGAGCATAGGGATGGCGAAGACAACAATAATGCCACCAATAGCTCCAATGAAGATGGAGAGTGCTAGGCTTGGTGCAAGTGGCTCTGCAGTGATCGATACCAAACCTGCAAGCGCACCGTTAAGGACCATGGTTAAGTCAATTTTACCAAATCTTAGCTGGCTTGCAATGAGTGCGGCGATCGCACCAGCTGCTGCACTTGTGTTGGTATTTGCGAAAATAATGGAAATGGCATTCACATCTTCAATTGTTCCCATCGCAAGTTGTGATGCGCCATTAAAACCAAACCAACCAAGCCAAAGGATAAAGGTACCCAACGTTGCCAAAGGGAGGCTGGAACCTGGCATTGGCATAACACGGCCATCTTTATATTTGCCCAATCTTGGTCCTAGAATAATGGCGCCAGCGAGTGCTGCAAAACCACCTGTTGCATGGACGATGGTTGATCCCGCAAAGTCAGAAAATCCCATCTCGCTTAAATAGCCACCACCCCAGGTCCAGGAACCTTGGATGGGATAAATGATTCCTGTGAGAACTGCAGTGAAAATAAGAAATGGCCAAATTTTGATGCGCTCAGCAAGGGTACCTGAAACAATAGATGCAGTGGTTGCGCAGAACACCATCTGGAAGAACCAATCTGACGCAGATGAATAATCACCGTCAGCTGTTGCAGGATCACCGGGGGTAAAAAACATCGCTGTTCCTATGTAACCACCATCAACCCCAGCATACATTAAGTTGTATCCTACCAGCAGATACATAATGCCTGCGATCGAGTAGAGTGCGACGTTTTTTGTACATTGCATGGCCACATTTTTTGAGCGTACGAGTCCTGCTTCGAGCATGGCAAAACCGGCTGCCATCCACATGACGAGGAAACCACCTAATAAGAAAAGTAAAGAGTTGAAGATATAGGCGGTTGAGTCTGTTTCTGCGGCCAATGCTGGGCTAGCAAGCATGACCAAAGTAGGTATAAGAAATCTCTTGTTCATAATATTCTCCAAATAGATTTGGTTGGTCACAGGGCTTCATCAGAGCTTTCGCCTGTTCGCACGCGAACAGCTTGCTCTAGGGGCACCACGAAAATTTTTCCGTCACCAATTTGCCCCGTGTGAGCGGTGTCCTTGATGACATTGACAACATCATCGGTTCGCTCATCAGAAACGGCGACTTCAAGCTTTATCTTCGGCAGAAAGGTGACGTCATATTCAGCACCGCGATAAATCTCGGTATGACCACGTTGGCGCCCATAACCGCGAACTTCTGTAACAGTCATTCCTTCCACACCAATGCTGGTGAGGGCTTCTCTCAGCTCAGCCAGTTTAAAAGGCTTAACAATGCTAATAATAAGTTTCATGGCAAATCCTTACATGAGTTTCGATACCTAAATATGGAAATTCATGTTATGAATATTATAAAAATGTTTATAAACAATAATTTTAATTAAATTTTTACCTAAAAATTATTGGAAATTATAGACATTCTGCCTAAATCTGCGTCATGCCCATGCGCTAGCGGAACGAAAGTGTACAATGTTTCATCACTCTGATCAGATTATACATGAATGGCGTATGGGACGTGCTGTCAAATTATACAGCAGCAATGGTCAAACCTACGAATTGTTGGCCACAGAATTTGTTGATCCCACAAATTATCATGGATTAATCCAAAGCCCATGGTCACTTGTGATAACCCAACATCGTGCTGAAGCTCTTCATGCGTCAGTGCACCATGTTGGTTTAGGGTTATACCGACCACCACAGCGCCACCATGATTTGCTTAAAATTATCGATCCAACTTCGTACATGCATGCAATGTTGTCTGAACCATTGGTATCGCAGCGTGACCTCAAAGAGCCAGAAGAGCTCAGGTCAACATTACAAATGCTTTTGAAGGAAGATATATTGCCTTCATTGCTAATCCGTACCACGGAAGAAAGGGAAGATTTTTTATGGAAAAATCTAGATGGATTGCAAAAGCAGCGACTATTACAGCGTAAATATTCTGCAAAGTTACCGCTTCACAATGCACATGAGAGTCGTATTCATATTCTTCAAGAATCCCCTGGCACGCGTCGTCATGTTTTGCTTGAAATTCACGCCCACCAGCAGCCCTCTTCTTTAACACCTTTGGTGAGGGTCCATTCAGAATGTCTCACAGGGGATGTTTTTGGATCCTTAAAATGTGACTGTGGCCCACAATTACGCGCTGCCATAGATGCAATCATTGATCATGGGTACGGCTATATTTTCTATATGCGTGATGAAGGTCGTAACATTGGCATCACCAACAAAATTCGTGCATACCGGCTTCAAGATGAGGGACATGACACCTACAAAGCAAACCGATTGGTGGGCGCGGATGAAGATCTACGGGATTACAAGGGTGTTGGACACTTCATCCAAGAGCAGTTGGGGCTCAACCAAATCCAATTGTTGACGAGCAATGCAGAAAAGTCTGCCCAACTATCCGTGCCTGGTTTACATGTGGAACAGGTGCATCATGCAGTAGGCTTGAATCCTTTTAATGAAAACTATTTAAAAGATAAGGATGCTCGTAATCTGCAATATGCCTTGGACCGGATACAAAATGATGACCAAAATCAATAAAGATAATGATGTGATCATCATGGGTGGTGGTATGGTAGGTTTAACCCTTGCCATTGCCCTGTCACAATTGGGGCTGAGGGTAACAATTGTAGACAAAAAAACGATATCGATGCGTTTAGAACAGCAATATGATGGTCGTGCTTCTGCCATAGCGTTTGCAACAGCCCGCATGCTTGATGCTTTGGGTGTATGGAAGGATTGTGACCCCTACGCCGTACCAATTGAAGACATTTTGATCACCGATGGACATTCTCGGGGAAAAACGTCAAATCATTATTTGCATTTTGATCATCAAGACATTGGTAATACGCCTCTAGGCTACATGTTAGAGAATAGACATTTGCGTCATGTTTTGATCGAGCATGCAACCCAACAAAATGTTCAATTTATGGTTAATTCGGCACAAGACTTAGAGCCTCAGCAGGGCATGGTTACGATGCAGGACGGTCAAGTTTTCCAAGCACCTATTATCATCGCGGCTGATGGTAGAGGATCTTGGGTAAGAAGAAAGTCAGGTATCAAAATTGATAGCTACTCCTACGCCCAACATGCATTGGTGTTTACGGTTCATTTGGCCAATGGTCATGATAAGGTTGCCCATGAACATTTTCTTGAAGAAGGGCCTTTGGCTGTTCTACCCCTGCCAAATAACCTCGCGAATATTGTTTGGACATGTAAAGCGCAGCGAGCTCAGGATTTGGAAGAGCTAGGTCCAGATGTTATACAAGAAGAACTTATGGATATCCTTGGCTCAACATTTGGTGATGTAACACTGAAGTCAGCAGTTTGGAGATATCCCCTGTCGGTGCATTTGGCCCGAAAATTTGGAGCAGGAAAAGTTGTTTTGGTAGGTGATGCTGCCCATGGTATTCATCCTATCGCTGGACAAGGGTTAAACCTAGGTCTGCGGGACGTTGCGACTATTGCACAGCTTGTCCAAGAACAACGACAAACAGGCATGCTTCTTAGTGGTCAAATTCTATGCCCGAAATATGAACGTTGGCGTAGACAAGACTGTATGATCCTGGCCACTGTGACTCATGGCATAAATGCATTATTTTCAAATGATATAGCTCCGGTTCGTCGGGCTCGTGATGTAGGCCTCATGGCCGTAGGAAAATTACCACCACTTAAAAATTTCTTTATGAGGCATGCTGGTGGCGATGTTGGTGATCTACCTCCTCTCATGCGGGGAGAAAAGCTTCGCACCATGAGTTAGGGTCCAAGGATTTTTTTTCTTATCCAATCTGTAAACGCTTCCATGGCGATAACGATAACAAAAATTGCCAAGATGATGGCTGAGGCTTGCTTATATTGGAAAAGGTCGAATGCGGTTTTAAGTTCCTGACCTATACCACCCGCGCCAACCAATCCTAATACAACAGATGACCTAATAGCACGCTCCAAGGCATACAATGATGTGTTAATCATTGAAGGAAGTGCATCGGGGATAACTGCGGCACTAAGCATATTCCAATGATTCCCACCAATGGTTTGAATAGCGTCTCGTGCATCCCGATCCGTATCCTCCATGGCTTCAGCAAAAAAGCGACCACAAAACCCTAACGTGTCCACCACAATGGTCATCGTACCCGCTACTGCACCCAAACCAACGGTGGACACGAAAATCAATGCCCAAACCAGATCAGGAATGGTACGGCATAAAGAGACAAAACCTTTTACCAACCAGCGCAAGGATCCTATGGGAGATAAGCCTTGAGATGATAGCCAGCCAATGGGAAAACTTATGAGAATGCCCAATGTTGTGCCAGCTAGCGCTATCTGCATGGTTTCAACAAGCGTCCAAACCATTCTCATCAAAAACTCAGGATCACTGCTAGGAGGTAACATTCTTCCCAATAAATTTACACGCGTGGCCCACCTTCCATCAGCCTTTGAGGTGATGGTGCTACGTCTCCAATTGACGCCAAGATGAGCGCTACAGCCGTAATAAGTAAGGTAAAACTTAAAGCGCTCATTTGGGGTGTGCGATGGGGTAATTTCGTTTGTTTGGTCATATATACAATGTCCTTGAAATTGCATCATCAAAATCTGTGGCACTGCCAAACCAATGAATTTTATGATTTTTCAATGCAACGATTTCGTCAGCGTAGGTCCTTGCATGATTGATATTATGAGTTGTGAATAATAATGTTGTGCCTCTTTTTTGTACCAGTTGAGAAAACAGTGACATGATCTCTTCACCCGCGGTGGGGTCGAGACTGGCTGCAGGTTCGTCAGCTATAAGCAACTGCGGAGAACGTACCATTGCACGTGCAATGGCTACACGTTGAGCCTGTCCCCCGGATAATTGATTAACTTTGGAGAGGATATGGTTCGACAGACCCAATTCCACCAGCATTTGCCAAGCTGCAACGCGCCATGCTTCAGGAGCCAAGGAATGTGAAACAGCACGCCAAGATCCTGGTGCGCCCATGAAACCATGAACAACGTTGCTTAATGCGCTCGTACGAGGAACCAATGAATGGTTCTGAAATACAAAACCAATTTTTTGTCTGAGTTCTTTGATAGCATGTTTTGAAGACGGCTCAGTAATATTCGTACCTAGGGTAACAACAGTACCAGAATTTGGGCGTGTCAGACCAACTATGGTTTTTAGTAATGTGGATTTGCCAGCGCCATTGGGTCCTAACAACGCGACACGCCTACCATTGGTTAGTGATAGGTTTATATCGTTCAAAACGGTGCTGGTTCCAAAAACCTTTGAGACCCGAGATAAATACACTGCATTAGCAGTATTATCCATGGGTCCTCCGTGCGGACCCATGGTATTGGTTTCAAAATTTTGCACGTTAACCAACAAAATCTTTTAATGTATCGATACCAATTGTTTTGTACATTTTGCGTACATAGTCGTAATCACTGTCTAAAACATTCTTGAGAAAAAACCCGCCACGATATTTTTGATTATCGTCGCCTTTCAGAATGGCTTTCATAATGTCAGCTCCTTGTTCAACGAAGGCCCGACGCACCTTAGCAACGATATCAGAACTCAAGTCTTGACGTGCAACAAGAATGTCATTTGGTAGGTCACGTCCTCGTGCGATAACGCTGAAAGACTGTTCAGGAAACGCCTTGCGTATTTTTTGCAAATGGCCAAAATTCATTCCAACAGCCGCAACATCACCACGGATCATAGCTTCAACAGCTACGTTACGTTTGATAATTTTGGCGTTATAGTCTCTGTTCATGTTTAACCCAAGGTCAGCGAGGGCTTGCGCAGGGCCAAGATGTTGTGAAGTTGAACCCACAGATCCAAATGTCACAATCTTACCACGAAGATCCTCAACTTGTTTAATGGGACCATCTGACAAGGCTACAATTTGCGCGAAATAGTCTGGTCTTTGCCAAGCAACAACAATTTTAGGGTTCGCGAGTTCTTTCATCACAACATACTCAGCCGGTCCTGTGAGAACAAATTCGACCTGTTTTGCATTCAAGGCTTCTACAGCTGCAGTTCTTGAGCTTACTGGAAACAATTCCACATCTAACCCTGTAGCCTCTTCAAGGGCTTCGGCAAAAGGCGCGAACTCTTGCTGTAATTGTTCCATGCCTTCTATGTCGGTTACGGCAAACCGAACTTTGTCGTCAGCTTGCGCCATGGTCGCAAATCCAAAAATGGCTGAAATAAGAAGAAATTTCGAAAATACGTTGTGCATAATTATCTCCATAAGTTACACTAACTATCGAAGATACTTCAATTATTTTTCAGTTTTATGACATAGGAATATTTTTTATGGGTGATGTTTTATGTTTGAGAGGAGGAAAGGTTCTGCGCTCCAATTCTCTCCAAGAGCAAGATTTATTTATTGATCGAGATATTATTTCTGACAGCTCGAAAAAATACACACGCGCAGTTGATGTAACATCTTGTCATGTTTTGCCTGGCATTATTGATGTCCATGGTGATGGATTTGAACATGTATTGATGCCGAGAGCTGGTGTTCATATGGATAAAAACCATGGTTTGATAGAAGTTGATAAGCAACTTATATCCAACGGTATCACCACTGCATATCATGGTGTGACAGTTTCATATGAACCAGGTCAACGTAGCTTGGCAGAAGCATTAGATTTTGTATCAGCCCTAGATCTGATGCGTGATCGTTTGGCTGCCCGTCATCTATTACATCTCAGGGCTGAAACCTTTGCTTTTGAGCATTTTGAAGCCATTTTTGAACGACTAAAAACGCAACCCTCTCCATTGCTAGCTTTTAATGATCATCTCACCAATTTAATGGAGGGAGGTCATATGATGAAAAAGCTCGGAAAGATGACGGCACGTAGCGGGTTAGATGAGGTTAGCTATAAAAAGTTAATCAATGGTTTGTGGGCAAAAAGGGATCTTGTGGATAAGTATGTTGCCGAGCTTGCAAATCTTAGTCGATCGCTAGGTATTAAGATGTTTGCTCATGATGAAATAACAATTCAGCAGCGACAACAACATCGTGATTTGGGTATCTTTGTATCAGAATTTCCCATGACAGAAGACGTGGCGCAAAATGCTATTGATCACTGCGAACATACGGTTATGGGCGCGCCCAACCTATTGCGTGGTAAGAGCCATAATGGGGCTATTTCTGCACGTGACATGGTACGTCAAAAACGTTGCACCATTATTGCATCAGACTATTATTATCCAGCGCCATTACGCAGTATATATTTGATGGACCAATTGGGCATCATGCCTTTAGAACAAGGATGGAGTCTTGTGTCTCAAAATCCTGCGGAAGCGTCTGGATTGGCTGATTTAGGGCAGCTTGAACCAGGTTTTTGGTTGATATATTGGTGGTGGAACCAAGAGATGAAGGTCCACAGTTGCGTTATGTATTCCGAAATGGTCAATTGGTATACCAAGCTCCATCTCATAACTTTTTTGGTTTAGCATGACACAGAGTCCCTATTTCACCCCTCTCATGAACTCTTTGCCATCCACGGTTCCATTTGTTGGGCCCGAGGCTTTAGAGCGTCTGTATGGTCAACCTTTTCAGGCACGAATTGGTGCTAATGAGAGTGTTTTTGGACCCTCTCCTCGCGCAATTGAGGCGATGCAGAAAGAGGCCACTGAGGTATTCAATTATGCAGACCCAGAAAATTACGAACTGCAAACCAAGCTCGCTTTGTTTCATGGGATTGCTTTCGATCAGGTGATGGTTGGAGAGGGTATAGACGGTTTATTTGGTATTTTGGCCCGCCTTACTTGTTCCCCTGATACAAAAGTCGTGACGTCGCTAGGAGCCTACCCAACATTTATTTTTCAAGTGGCCAATACTGGTGCTTCTGTCATACGTGTTCCCTATAAACAGGATCATGAGGATCTGCAGGGACTTCTTGATGCTGTAAAGCAAAACAATGCACGATTATGTTATCTGGCAAATCCCGACAACCCAATGGGAACATGGCATAAATCTAGTGCGATATTGGATATGCTTCAAAACCTTCCGGAAACATGTCTTCTCATTTTGGATGAGGCATACTGTGAATTTGCACCTGAAGAGGCAAAAATTGCTGAAGATTTTTGTCATCCACAATTGTTGCGCTTTCGTACCTTTTCAAAAGCCCATGGAATGGCGGGTCTTCGTGTAGGTTATGTATTTGGATATGAAAACCTGACCATGGCTTTCAACAAGGTAAGAAATCATTTCGGTTTAAACCGCATGGCACAGATAGCAGCAATGGCATCACTTTCTGATCATGAACATCAAAGATATGTGCGCAACAATGTTGAACATTCAAAACAAGTTATTGCCCAAATTGCGTTAGAACAAAATTGCCAGGCTTTGCCTTCGGCAACAAATTTTGTGGCGATTGATTTGGGAGAGGATGGCGCTTTGTCTCGGGCAATGGTCGAAGCGTTGGGTCGTAGAGGTATCTTTGTTCGTATGCCTGGGGTAGCTCCATTGGATCGTTGTATAAGGGTTACTGCCGGTCGACAGGGTGACATGGACATATTGCGTGAGCATTTTGGCCCAGCATTGGCTGAAGCAAAAATGAGTACAAAAGGTCAGACAACATGAAGTTGGTAAGCTGGAATATTAATGGAATCCGACCTCGCTTAAGCCACTTACATGATTTGATCCAAGCTTTTGACCCCGATGTGATCGCGTTACAAGAAACCAAAGTACAGGATCAACAATTTCCGCAACAAGATATTAAAGAATGGGGCTATCATTTTCAAACTATTAGGGGTCAAAAGTCTTATAATGGTGTCGCTATCCTATCACGTTTGCCATGTGAAAATTCTTATCATTTAAACTTTCATGAAGAAGATGGGGCACGCCATGTCATGGCAAGACATGCAGGCATCAATATTCATAATTTCTATGTCCCAGCAGGTGGTGATATTCCTGACCCTGAGCAAAATCAAAAATTTGCCCATAAGCTTCGTTTTCTCGATTCCATGACTGCATATGCATCAGAGGGACATTTTTCAAAATGCAGTATCTTGGTAGGCGATCTCAATATAGCGCCATCTGTTTATGATGTGTGGTCGCATAAGCAACTTGAGAATGTGGTAAGTCATACAGATATCGAGAGAAACGCACTTTGCAATTTGCTGCAAACATCAACGATGCTTGATGTGGTAAGATATTGTTATCCAGAACCGGAGATGTTGTTTAGTTGGTGGTCGTATAGGTCTCCAGATTTTCGTAAAAACAATCGAGGACGACGGCTTGACCATATTTGGATAAGTCCTGATCTCAAAGATAACATTGTTTCTATTTCACTTATTGATAGTTTTCGTGAAAAAATTAAACCCTCAGACCATATCCCTATATTACTGGAACTGCGAGACTAGTTTGGTTCTTGCCCCAGCGCTAATGAATAGGACCAATTAAAAGCCTTAATTGAGCAAATACGAATTTATCAGAAACACGCCGAACAACACTGTCCAAGCGGATGTCTAGATTATCAAAGTTTTCGTGCCTCTTCAGGTAGCATAATCGGAATACCATCGCGTATAGGGTACGCAAGTTTTGCAGCATGGCATATAAGCTCTTCGGCTTCCTTATCTAAGACAAGAGAACCATGAGTGACTGGGCACACAAGTATTTCCAACAACTTTGGGTCAATAATATTTTGCGCTGTATCAGGTTCTTGTTTTTGTTCGTTCTCAGTCATCATTATTCCAGACTTTATCCTGCTATGGTGGTTATCAGTTGATGGTTCCATCACCCATTTCGGTATTTACCGACATTTCTAGTATGGCCATAAGCACATTTGCGCGGGTCGGCAAATCAATAGCTTGTAACAGAGCTTGTTTTTCCTCTGAACGAAATGGACATACAATGGACAACATATTGATGAAATCTTCATCATGGGCCGTGCGCAGCCCGCTCCAATCGGCTTCAATATTTTTAAGGACGAAATACCGCTCCAAGAGACTTGTAATGGTACTTCGATTTTCCAGTGGTGCAGATTTTTCACTGATAAAGTCATGAGCATAGGTGTCAAACCGAGCATGGACTTGCCGATAGGAAGTTGTAGGGTTGAGTTCATCGACAATATCAAATCTCGATATACCAGTCAGTGTAATGAGGTAACGTTTATCTTCTGTTTCTGACCAACTTGTTATTCTGCCTAAACAACCAACTTCAAAAACAGACGGTTTATTATTGCTTTCGAATCCATCAGGTTGAACCATACCAATAAACCGATGACTAGATAAAGCATCATTAATCATGTCGATATACCGAGGTTCAAATATATTTAAAGGAAGCTTGCAACGCGGTAACAATGTTGCACCACTAAGTGGAAATATAGGGATAGTGATGGGCAGATTTTTAGGTGATGTGAACTCCTGGGTAAACATATGCCTCTTAAGCCCCCTTTTGTCAGTGCTTCAGGAAAATAGGATAGCTGATAATTTAGAGCGCCCCTTTAACATGACAGGGTCTTTACTACCCAATGCGTCAAAAATTTCTACCAACCTTTTGCGGGCACCATCTTCTTTCCAAGTGCGGTCTTTCCGAACAATGGTAAGAAGATGGTCGATGGCATCCTCATTTCGACCAAGTCCAGAAAGTGCTGTTGCCAGATCAAAACGGGCTTGGTGGTCATCTGGGTTTTCGGAAACAGATTGCTCAAGTGCTGAAAGTTGTCCACCCATAGCCTCAGCTTCCTTTGCCAATTTTAAATGACCCGCTGCGGTTTGGAGTGCAGGATGTTGCGCGAGCTCATCCTCTATTGTGGTAAGAATACCCTCGGCCTGATCAAAGTCCTTAAGTTTTATCAGTGCGCGTACATAACCACCTAATGCCTCAGGTTGGTCATTGTCTGTGCTCAATATTTGTGAAAATAATTCTGCGGATTGAGATGGATTTTCCGTCAGCAAGGCTTCAGCTTCTTGCATAATGCTTTCGATATCCATTTCACCGGGTACAGTAACGCCTTTGGTTAATTTGTCGATAAAACCCTTGATTTGGCTATCTGGCAATGCACCCATAAATCCATCAACAGGCTGACCATTATGAAAGGCGTAGACCGTAGGAATGGATTGAATACGTAATTGTTGAGCCAGCATTTGGTTTTCATCAACATTAATTTTCACCATTCGAACCTTACCCCCTGCGGCTTGAACCGCTTTTTCTAAGGCTGGGCCTAGCTGTTTGCATGGTCCGCACCAGGGCGCCCAGAAGTCAACGATGACGGGAACGTTTTGGGAGGCCAGAATGACATCCTCTTGAAACCGCTCCTGGCTAGATTCAGTGATAAGCGGCTGCGGTGAAGTGTTATCTTTGCTGTCAAACATGTCTGTGCCCCTCGTTGTAATGGCAAATTCTGAAAGAAGTGAGTCAGTATTACTTATATGTGTATCTCTTTCATCAAACGCCAGGGCTTGCCAAGGTCTTGCTTTTGCGTCATATGACAATCCACGCTAATGAGCGGGCGTAGCTCAGGGGTAGAGCATCACCTTGCCAAGGTGAGGGTCGTGAGTTCGAATCTCATCGCCCGCTCCAGTTAATTCTCAGACAATGTAAATTCAGACAGTTTATATATTGCCTGTTATAGAGCGTCTGACCAACGCGTGTCGTACCAGGCATGGTCTGCTTTGTGTATTTCATTTGTTTCACGGCTGCTCTTATGGGCGAACTTTTTTACATAGAACTTGCGGATTATGGCTGCATCAGGTTTTGTGTAGAGGCATGGATTGTGGACTTTACATTAAAAGACCATCCATGTGGTCGCTGCATGAAACACAAACCATTCAAAATATGTGAGGTTGACAGGTGCCAGAGCTACCGGAGGTAGAAACAGTTCGTCGTGGACTACAATCCTATATTCTTGGCTGCAGACTGACAGCAGTTAAAATGAATAGGCGTGATCTTCGCTTTACAATCAATCCAGATCTTCGTCATTTAGGCCAAAAAAATGCACTGGTCACAGATGTTCAAAGAAGGGGCAAATATCTCATCATTTATCTTGAGAACCAGCCCACCATTCTTATTCATTTGGGCATGTCTGGTCGTTTAATTATTGGTGAAACCGACATAACGGACGGTCGTCTGTATCATGAACAACGTCTTTATCAACAACATGATCATATCATATTTCAATTTGATCGAGGTCAGGTCATTTTTAATGACCCAAGACGGTTTGGTCATGTCGATATGTTGCACAAGGATGGCACGCACAGATTGTTAGATAAGCTCGGTCCAGATCCTATTATTGATACCATTGGTTCTGGACAGGTACGCATGATGTTTGGTTCTGGTCGTAGTGCTATAAAGCAGCGGCTTTTGGATCAAACTGTGCTTGCGGGTGTTGGAAATATCTATGCGTGTGAATCTTTGTTTCAAGCAGGCATTCACCCGTTACGTCAGGTTGGACGTTTGTCTGACCAACGTTTGATAAAGCTCATGGATGCAGTTAGAAACGTGTTGGCACGTGCTATTGAAGCTGGTGGCTCGTCACTGCGAGACTACAGAACGCTCTCGGGTGCGCCCGGTTACTTCCAACATCAGTTCAAGGTGTATGACCAAAAGGGTAGGTTTTGCACTGTTTGTCATGATGGCATTATCCGCCGCATCGTTCAAAATGGTCGTTCAACTTTCTATTGTCCTAAATGTCAGCGATGATTCCTTCATCTTATCGGTTCACCCGTCATTGACCAAGCTGCAGAAAACCGGTATTGACCCACCTTTATCGAAACGCCCTTTAGGTCGTTATGGTTTTAAATGATATCTTCGCAAAATGTTGCTTTGAAAAAAATGGCACTGAATGCGGGGTATCGTTGGTTTGGAGATTAAAATATGGCTAATAGCCCACAGGCGCGAAAAAGAATCCGTCAAACGGCGCGTAGAACAGAGGTCAACACAGCTCGAAGAAGCCGTATCCGTACATATGTAAAGAAAGTGGAGATGGCGATCCAAGCTGGGCAAGTAGCCGAGGCAAAGGAAGCTTTCGTCGCTGCACAGCCAGAAATCATGAGAGGTGTTACAAAAGGTCTCATTCATCGGAATACTGCTAGTAGAAAAGTTTCTCGACTTAATAGTCGCATCAAGGCGATGAGTCTGTAGCCTATATTGAACATACAAAATTTTATTTAAAGGGACTTATAAGTTATAAGTCCCTTTTTCTTTTTGTTTTTCAATTTTCTAATCAATGTCAACGGTGAAAAGAGCAAGAAAATTTCTAGGTTTGACGTTGCATAATACGGCTTTGAAGGTTAACCATGCACGGATGTTGGCGAAAATAAAAAACGTTTGAGGACCCTAACACAAGGTTGATTACGTTGGTTTTTAGTGTAGCCTTGTAAGATGTTTTTTGGCTTAGGAAGTGACATGGCTGGCTTGAACGCTCATGATGAAGTATGGACATTTGTGCAAGAACGTATGCGTCGCCAATTTGGTGATGCCACTTATGCATCATGGGTGCAGCCGTTAAAACTTACTGAAGTGCGTGAAGGTGCTGCTGTGCTCATCGCACCAACGGCTTTCATGCGTGATCGGATAAAAGATAGGTTCAAGCAGGCGCTTGAGGAAGCTTTCCAAACTATTCAACCCGCTATTGTGAAGGTCGAGATTGGGCATAAGGAAGCTGTAGAAAACGAGTCTTCTAAGCAGCAGGATAAGCAGCCAGCGAGGACTCCTGCTAAGCCATCTCCATCATACGAAATGATAGAGACAGAAACGGCTGTATTTGATCGGCGTTTTACATTTGAAAATTTTGTCACGGGTAAATCCAACCAGCTTGCGTTTGCTGCAGCAAGGCGTGTTGCTGCGGAAGTTGAGGTGCAATTTAACCCTCTATTTTTGTATGGTGGTGTGGGACTTGGCAAAACCCATCTCATGCACGCTATTGCATGGGAAATAAAACAGAAAACACCTGAACGTAGTGTGATGTATTGTTCAGCTGAACAGTTTATGTACAAATTTATATCTGCATTGCGCCATCGTAGCACCATAGATTTTAAAAATCTTTTCCGATCTGTAGATGTGCTCATGATTGACGACGTACAATTCATAAGTGGAAAAGATTCAACGCAAGAAGAATTTTTTCATACCTTTAACGAATTAATAGACAATTCAAAGCAAATCATTATTTCTGCTGACCGCTCTCCGACTGATTTAGAGGGCATGGAAGAACGTATCAAATCTCGTCTTGGTTGGGGATTGGTCGCTGACATACATCCTACTGACTACGAATTGAGACTCGGTATTCTGCAAACAAAAGCTGAAATGGTTCATCACCAACATGGATTTCAGATTTCTGAACGCGTTTTAGAATTTTTGGCCCATCGTATCACATCAAATGTGCGGGAGCTTGAAGGTGCTCTTACACGTTTATGTGCTTTTTCTACCTTGGTTCATCGTCCCATTGATATGGACATGGCCGAAGATGTTCTACGTGACCTCCTGCGCGCAAGTAGCAGACGCACAACTGTGGATGAAATTCAACGCAAAGTTGCCGAGCATTTCAATTTGAAGATGTCTGATATGCATTCTGCTCGCCGTACGGCATCAATTGCTCGGCCAAGACAAATCGCAATGTATCTGTGTAAAATTCTCACCCAACGATCACTGCCTGACATAGGTAAAAAATTTGGTGGGCGCGATCACACGACCGTTATTCACGCGGTCCGTCGTGTTGAACAACTTATGAACGAAGATCATAATATTCGCGAGGATGTGCAATTGTTGCGTCGTGCTCTGGAGTCGTCCTGAAGGGCTTTGATTACGTCGCGTTCAATGCTATGAATAAAGGCCTTGTTCACAACAGACATTGGAACGGCCACCATGAAGCTATCCATTGACAGACACCATCTTCTTAAAGCCTTAGGGCATGTCCAGAGTATTGTAGAAAGACGCACAACCATACCTGTTCTTGCCAACGTTCTCATGGAAGCAAGAGATGGGTTTTTGACATTCTCAGCAACAGATCTTGACATTGAAATTCAAGAGCGGGTTGTCGCGAAGGTTATACAACCTGGTGCGACCACTGCTCCAGCGCATTTACTATTTGATATTGTGCGTAAACTTTCTGATGGTGTTGATGTGGAGCTTGATCATGATGCTGGTGCGGAGCGCTTGCATATTCGTTCAGGCCGTTCACGCTTTTCACTGGCATGTTTGGCTCGGGATGAATTTCCTAGCCTTTCAGATGGCGCGTTTCCTTGCCAGTTCCGCCTAGAAACGGCAGTTATGAAGAAAATGATTGATAAGACAAGGTTTGCCATTTCAACGGAAGAAACAAGATATTACCTAAACGGTATCTATCTACATATTCGTGAGGTTGATGGATTATCATATTTGAGTGCTGTGGCAACGGATGGACACCGTCTTGCTCTTGCCAGTGATGAAGCACCTCAAGGGTCCTCTTCCATGACAGGGTCTATTTTGCCCCGTAAGGCCGTAGGCGAATTGAGAAAACTTCTTGAAGATACAGAACAAGACTTTATGGACGTTTCTGTATCTGAGAGCCGTATCAGATTCGTTTTTGATGATGTGAAACTCTCAACAAAACTCATAGATGGAACATTTCCTGATTATGAGCGTGTAATCCCGGGTGACAATGATCGTGTGCTTACTATTGATCCTGTGCATTTCTCCAAGGCTGTGGATCGTGTTGCGACGGTGTCTTTCGAAAAAACCCGCGCTGTAAAATTATCTTTAGGATCAAAGCGTTTGGAGTTGTCTGTCACAAGTCCTGATTCAGGCTCCGCTGTGGAAGAGCTAGAAGTCGATTATGATGCTGGTGATTTGGAAATTGGGTTTAATGCACGCTATCTACTCGATATAAACGCACAACTTGACAAACAAGAGGCACGATTTGAGTTCAAAGATTCTGCATCGCCCACGGTCATACGCTCAGGTGATGATGATGGTCTTCTTTTTGTCTTGATGCCAATGCGGGTTTGAGGAAACCCTGCGATTGGCACTTCAAAAACTGACGTTACGAAATTTTAGGAACCATGCATACACAGAGTTGTTGCTTGCTGGTCGGAACCTTGTTTTGTTCGGTGCTAATGGATCAGGAAAAACAAACGTCTTAGATGCAGTATCTCTTCTATCCCCAGGACGAGGAATGCGACGCTCACCTTATGTTGATATGCTCAGAAAGGGTCATGAACATGAAGGCTGGGGTGTGGAAGCATGCTTCACGGGGCATGTGGATGAAGGCATAACAATGGTTACCGGCGTAAGAGCGGACCAACCGTCAAAGCGATTGGCAAGATTGAATGGTTCAGATGTTGCGTTAAATACATTTGCCGAAGTTTGCGGGCTAACATGGCTAACACCTCGCCATGACCGGTTGTTTTTGGAGTCAGCTGCTGAGCGAAGGCGCTTTCTAGATCGTCTTGTTCTGTCTGTTTTTCCTCAGCATGGTCGACTTACTAATCTCTTCGAACGACATATGCGCGAGCGTGTCAAAATATTAGAAATGGGGGACGATGAAATTTGGCTGACAGCGGTGGAAGAAAAACTTGCGGATGCTGCATGGCAATTGAGCCAAAATAGACAGTCTTGGGTGTACCAAATTGCTAGAGAGTTGATCGAACCAGAATATGGATTTCCAGGTTGTGACGTTGCATTGATACAGCCTTTTGGTCCCCTCATCACCCAAATCGATAGTAAGTCTCACTATATTGAGTTGCTTAAACAAAGAAGAAATGCTGATAAAGCTGCTGGCAGGCTATTGATTGGGCCACATCGTGCAGACTTGGCGGGTTGGTATCGTGAAAAGCTAATGCCAGCAGCACAATGTTCAACAGGCGAGCAAAAAGCCCTACTTGTGAGTATCTTAATTGCTCATATCAAACTTTTAAGGTCCCGTGATGAATATTTGCCAATTCTGGTTTTGCTAGATGAAATTGGTGCACATTTTGATCCATCTCGCAGAAAAGCTTTGGCATCAGTACTTCTTAAACTCCGGGCACAGGCTTTTCTCACGGGAACAGAAGAGCATCTGTTTTCTGATTTTGGCAGTGATACGTTATTTGTGCGTTTGGAGGATGGTAAGGCATATGAATGCTAGCCTTCTAGACCTCAGCGTGAGGTCTGATATGATGTTAAAAGAAATGCACCTAGGTGATTTGGATAGGAATGATCAAATTTCATGAGTGAACAAAATAATGAGTATGGCGCCGACTCCATAAAAGTGTTGCGTGGCTTAGAAGCGGTTCGTAAGCGTCCGGGTATGTATATCGGGGATACAGACGATGGTTCAGGGCTTCATCATATGGTTTATGAAGTTGTTGATAACGCCATTGACGAGGCGTTAGCTGGGCACTGTGATGAAGTTGTTGTGACCATTCATGAAGATCATTCTGTATCTGTGCGGGACAACGGTCGTGGGGTTCCAGTTGGCGTTCATGAGGAAGAGGGTATTTCTGCAGCAGAAGTGATTATGACTCAACTTCACGCTGGCGGAAAATTTAATGATGATGCTTACAAAGTTTCAGGTGGTTTGCACGGTGTAGGTGTTTCCGTTGTGAATGCCTTGTCAGAATGGCTAGAGCTTAGGGTCTGGCGGGATGGACATGAGCATTTTGTAAGGTTTGTCCATGGAGAGCGGGATGGAGATCCCTTACGCGTTGTTGGAGATTCACATGGCGAAAAAGGAACAGAAGTAAAATTTCTTGCTTCTACCGAGACATTTTCAAACATTGATTATGAGTTTGAAACGCTTGAGCATCGCCTGAGAGAACTTGCTTTTTTGAATGATGGTGTCAAAATTATTTTAAACGATCGCAGAGGTTCTGACCCTAAGAACGTAGAGTTATTTTATGAGGGTGGCACAAGATCTTTTGTTGAATATCTTGATCGCAATAAAACAATTATCGTTGACCAACCCCTTCTTCTTCGTGGTGAACGGGATGGGGTTGTTGTCGATTGTGCTATGGCTTGGAATGATAGCTATCATGAGAATGTTCTCTGTTTCACCAATAATATTCCTCAAAAGGACGGTGGTACGCATCTCGCAGGTTTTCGTGCAGCTCTAACAAGGCAAGTAAATGGATATGCACAATCTAGTGGTATTGCGAAGAAAGAAAAAGTTAACCTTACAGGCGATGATGCCCGAGAAGGTTTAACATGTGTCCTTTCTGTTAAAGTTCCAGATCCAAAGTTTTCTTCTCAAACCAAGGAAAAATTGGTGTCTTCAGAAGTAAGGCCTGTGGTTGAGTCAATCGTAAATGAAACGCTTGAACGATGGTTTGAAGAAAACCCTACAATGGCAAAAACCATTGTCGGAAAAGTTGTTGAAGCAGCCGCAGCAAGGGAAGCAGCACGCAAGGCACGACAACTTGCGAGACGAAAAGGTGCTTTGGATATAGCATCACTTCCAGGTAAACTTGCTGATTGTCAGGAAAAGGATCCATCAAAAAGTGAACTTTATCTCGTTGAGGGAGACTCAGCTGGTGGTTCTGCAAAATTGGGTAGAGATCGGAGTACCCAAGCCGTTCTTCCCTTGCGGGGTAAGATATTGAATGTAGAACGGGCACGATTTGATAGAATGCTTTCATCCCAAGAAATTGGTACATTGATCACAGCATTGGGAACGGGGATTGGGCGTGAAGACTTTAATGCCAATAAGTTAAGGTATCATAAAATCATCATCATGACAGACGCTGATGTTGATGGCGCTCATATACGAACACTTCTTTTGACCTTCTTTTACCGGCAAATGCCTGAGTTGGTTGAACGTGGCCATCTCTACATTGCTCAGCCCCCTCTATACAAACTTAAACGCGGGCAATCAGAGGTTTATTTAAAAGACCAAAAAGCACTAGAGAACCATCTTATTGAAATGGCTCTAACGGAGGCCACTCTTTCGCTGGATAATGGGCAAGTTCTGGCCGGACAAGACTTGTCGCAATTGGTCTCGGATGCACAAAGAACTTACAATGCAATGTTGGCAATGTCAGGTGCATTTGATCGAGACTTCCTTGAAGTTCTCATGTTGTCATCTGTTTCATCAAGCGCGGATCTCACAAATGAAAAGAAATTCGAAATCTCGCAAAGGCTTGATGCCAAAGAGGATGATGCAGAAAGAGGTTGGCAGGTAGAAACCGATGAACGTGGGATTGTAGCTTCAAGGATATTACGTGGCGTGCGTGAAGAACGTATCATTCCAGAAAATTTTGCATGGTCAGTCATGACCAATCGTGTCAGTGCACAATTGGTCGCTGCATTTACAGGTGTTGCGAAATTTGAACGTAAAGGTCAACAATTTGATGTGCATGGTCCATCAGATTTTGTGAGGGCCCTTCTAGAGTCAGGTCAAAGGGGCATTTCTCTTCAGCGCTACAAAGGCTTGGGAGAGATGAACGCGGACCAACTTTGGGAGACGACATTAGACCCCAATGTTCGAACCTTATTGCGCGTTAATGTTGAGCATGCCGATACCGCGGATGATGTTTTTTCTCGGTTGATGGGTGATGTGGTGGAGCCCAGAAGGGATTTTATTCAAGAAAATGCCCTCGATGTAGCCAACCTGGACATTTAGTTTCTTGACTATGTGTTTGTTGCTGGCAACATCATTGTTAACCAACAACGCATTGAGAAATCAAAGGAAGGTGAACAATGAAGTTCTGGAGTGATGATATTAAACCTAATGAAGTGATGAGCATGGATCATGTTCTGTCAGCGGATTATGGCTTTGGTTGCGAGGGAGGTAACATCTCCCCATCATTATCTTGGTCAGATCTTCCCGCAGATGCCACCCATGTGACGGTGCTCTGTTTTGATCCTGATGCACCGACAGGAAGTGGTTTTTGGCATTGGTTGGTCGCAAATATACCTGTTCAACATCATGGTCTTGAACGGCATGCTTCGGGTGAAGGTAAAATTCCTGAAGGTGCCATGGAAACACGAACAGACTTTGGAAAACCAGGATGGGGAGGTCCTTGTCCGCCCGAAGGTGACAAACCTCATGCTTATGTTTTTACATTGCATGCTCATAAAGGCACTATCCAGGTTTATGAAGATATACCCGCTGCACAAGTTGGGTTTCAGCTACATTTTGCTAGCATAGCAGAAACAAGCTTCACAGGTTTTTTTGGTCGTTAATTAAGCGGCATTCTTCTCTTGGCTGGCTTGATAAAATTTGTTCAAGGCAGCCTCGAGTTCCTTTTCTGCTCGAGCCATATTTTCGCACTTTACAGGACCAAATCCCTTTATGGTGGCAAATGCGTCAAGAATAGCATCTACATGCTGAATTGTGCGTTCATCAATTTGATCTGATATATCATGTAATATGGTGACAAAACGTTCCCGCCATTCATTTTCTGATTGCCTCTCTTGTGTCCAAGAGAACGGATTAAAAGGTGTGAACCGTAAAAATTTACATTTGGCTAAAAATTTCATGGGCGTCAAAATCCAAGAGCCGAATTTTCGTTTTTTGGGTCTTCCCGTAAGCTTATCGATACCTGGGAGAAATGGTGGGGCTAGGTATAAGGAAAAAGATCCCTGGTGCTTGAATTCCCGGTCAAGTTTTTCTTGAAAGTCCACAGATGTGTAAAGCCTAGAGATTTCAAATTCATCTTTGATAGCAAATAGGCGGAAGCCAACATCCAAAGCTTTTGAATAGAGCCGTTTGTCTTGGTCGCTTACCGTTGAAACAGATCCCTCAAATGCGGTCATGATGGCTTCAAATCGTGATGCATAAGCATCATTATGGTAATCCTTTAATTTGGCTTTATAATCACCAAGGTCATTTTTATGTTCTGTTATTGGCTCTTTCAACGTGAACCCATTGACCACAGCTGCACCAAGTTGGAAGGCTTTTTGATTGTTTTCAACCTGGACACCATTCAAAGATATGGCTTCCATCAGTGCATCATAGGACAAAGGCAAGAGACCTCTTTGCCATGAGTTTCCCAGCATAATCATGTTGGCATACATACTATCTCCAAAGCCCGCACGAGAAATGGACTCCGCATCTATGGACACCAAGCTTTGGACTTTTGTCTTTAAAAATTCCAACCGATCTGGTGAGGATTTAAGGCCTTTGTTACCCTTGGATATAATAAATTCTTTGGTAGGTATAACAGACGTATTGGCAACCATACTGGTTCTTTGATTGTTGAGTGTTTTGAGCATGTCAGCTGATGTTGCGGTGACAAGGTCACAAGCGATAAACGCGTCTGCTGAGCCTGGGATAATGCGCCCGGTGTGAACAGCTTGGTCTTGAGAGAATTTGATAGCTGCAGTCACAGCGCCGCCTTTTTGTGCCAAGCCACTGATATCAGCACTGGCAACATTCAAGCCATCTAAATGAGCTGCTGTAGAACAGATCGCAGAGATCGTCATGATACCGGTTCCCCCAACACCAGTCATCACCATGTTAAAGAAAGGCTGGTTCTCCCAAACAGGTTGTTTTGGAGGGGTTATGAATGTTGTTAGGCTTTGAAGATCCACTTTTTTGGGGGGCTGTATTGAACCCCCCTCTATCTCCACGAAGGATGGGCAAAAGCCCTTTAAACAAGACATATCTGTGTTACAATTGGTCTGATTAATTTGTCGTTTGCGACCCAATTCTGTTTCTAAAGGTTCTATAGCGATACAATTTGATTGAATGGAACAGTCTCCACATCCCTCGCAAACGGCATCATAGATAAATAGCTTTTTGGTATCAGCAGGCCGCTTTCCTCGCTTGATTTGACGTCGCTTTTCCGTGGCGCAGACTTGTTCATGAATAAGCACCGATACACCAGGTAATGTCGTCATCTTCTCTTGAACAGATAAGATTTCATCACGATGATAAACGGCTATACCTAAACCGTTGTGAATTTCGGGGCGATCACTGGTCACAAAAATATGCTGCACCCCTTCAGCCCGGACTTGAGCTACGATGCTTGAAACCGTTTGTTGGCCATCTACAGACTGCCCACCTGTCATGGCCACAGCATCATTGAAAAGGATCTTGAAGCCTATTGTTTCACCACTTGCTACGGCTTGTCTTATGGCTAATGTTTGTGAGTGGAAGTAGGTTCCGTCACCAACATTTGCCCATGCATATCCCGGTTCCCTGAACGGAGCGGCACCAATAATCGTCATACCTTCCCCACCCATATGGGTATAACCTTCTGTTGACTTTCCTTCTTGCAGCTGAACCATCGCGTGGCATCCGATACCAGCGCCAACACGTGCATTGGGAAGAACGCGTGTACCTGTATTATGAGGGCAGCCAGAACAAAAAATGTGGCACACGTTCAGAAAAACACCTTTGCCTCAATTTTTTTGATCTAATGGTGCCAAAAATTGTTGCAACCTCTTAACAAGTTCATTGTCAGCTCCAATCGTCAGAAGCTTTAACAGCGCGCGCGCGCAATCTTTTGATTCTAACGTAACAACTTCTGATAAAAGTGGTTGGCCTTGCGCATCAGTTTTACCCCAAATCATAGGCCTTTGGGGATGGTGGTAGAGAATGTCTCGAATTTGTGGTTCTAAAAACCGCCTTTTGGGATCTAATACGAGAATAGAATGCTTCGTCGTGGCAAATTCCGTAAGACCTTGTGGTTCTAATGGCCATGTAACACCAACTTTGTAAACAGCCAGGGAAGCTTCTTGAAGTATGTCTTCATCAATACCCAATTCGGCAAATAGATCATAAATTAATCCCATGCCATGTCCTGAGGTAATGATACCAAATTTAGCTTGGGTAGGGCCAAGCACTTGTTTGTTGAGCTGGTTATGCCGAATGTAGGATAGTGCTGCAGGTAGCCGGATTTCACGAAGTGTTTGTTCTACAACCACCCTATCTTGTAGGCGCGGTACAAAACGTCCTCCATGGGTACTGTACCCTGGTGCCGTCTCGGGTATGAGGAATTCTTGAGTGGATGGTAGGTAAATCCCTGATCCATCCATCAATTCTGGGGTTACCGTCATTGCAGTCCATACACCGGCAAAACGTGACATGGCCCATCCATGTAAGCCCATATCTATGATATCTTGTACATGCATCGGGCTGAAAACAGGCATCTCAAGATCGGCAAAACTAACATCGGTTTGGGATGCAATTGTGGATGATTTGGCAACAGGGTCATCCCCACCTATGGCCAAAACGCCTCCCCATGGATCTGTCCCATAAATGTTTGCATGTCGAATGGGATCGCCTGAACGATCAATGCCGGGCGCTTTGGCGTAGAAAAGACCAAAAACACCGTCAAAGAGTTTGCTACTATCGCGATGGATTTGCTGGGTACCCCATACCATGGTAGCGCCGAGATCTTCATTTACTGCAGGACGAAAAACAATATCATGGGCGTCGAGTAAGGCTTTTGCACGTGTCATTTGCATATCAACACCGCCAACAGGGCTTCCACGATAGCCCGTAACAAATCCAGCAGTATGTCGATCAGCAGCTTTATCTCGGCGTGCTTGCTCCAACACAAGACGCACAAGGGCTTGGGTTCCTGTCATCAAGGAAGGGCCGTCATGCTCATGATATTTATCATCTAACGAAAAATTTGGTCTCAGCCCCATGTAGAACCTCCCTTCCCGCGTTACCGTCTATCCTTAGCAGCTTCAATCATGACAGACAATTTAAACAGCATTGGCGTTTCACCATTTCTGATCATTCTGTCCTAATAACCAGCGTTGGGTAAGATAGCCTGACAGCAGCATGGTTATGGTTGCAAGTAATGACCAAGGGGAAAGAGTCCCCATCCCTGTGATCGCCTGACCCGTGGTACAGCCAAGCGCCAAAACCCCACCTATCCCCATCAAAACAGAACCTAAGAAATAACGCACGTGATCCTTGGTATGCGCAAAGCTTTGCCAGGTGAATGTTTTCCCTAGGACGGCTGATCCAAAAGCACCAAGCATGGTTCCCCCAACCAATGCGGTCGCAAAGGTGGGTGCAACGCCACTAGCCAACATAATATACACCAAACCCTCGGCTGTAGGGACAACGAAGGAAAAAGATGCTGGCGGCATAGGGTCAAAATCATCTGCACCAAAATGAAGTGTTAGCCACCAAGATACAACAACAAGAACACCCACGATCAAGCCACCAAATGTCAGTGCTGACCACCTCATTTTTATTGCAAGGATCACAATTAAAAGACCTAAGATGATGGAAACCACCAATTGAAATGCTTCAGGTAGCAGATTGATGAGGCTTTCTTGTGGAAAAGATATAGGCATAAAAGACTGGAACCATAGTCGTGGAACAGCCAATATTCCTTTGAATGTTGCATAAGATGATAGACCGATAATCAACACACCAAACAATGCACGTAAATTACCGGTAGCTGCCAGTACGAGAAGGCGGGCAGGACACCCACGCGTTAGCATCATACCTACCCCAAATATGGTTGCCCCAAATAAAAGCGAAATGATCCCAAATTGCTCTGGAACGTAATTGGTTTGCGTCAGCAAAAGCATTTCGGTCTGAACCAGCCATTGGGTTCCTATGATAGCAATTCCAAGAGCGGCAAGCCAGCCTGTGAATGATGAAAAACCTTTACCAATGGCTAGGTCATAAACCCCTCTGCGGACACAAAACTGTGTACGTTGCGCAACAGATCCATAGACAATGCCCAAACCTAATCCGATCAATACCATGATGGTGCGAACTTCTAATGATTCCAAAGTTGATTTCCTTCTGCCCCATTTAAATTCAAGCCAAAAAACTTTTTGGCCAAAATGCTGTCACGACCTGCAAGAACGCTCACATTAGTGATATGTATATCCTTCTTTGATCATATTATGAGCGGTTTGTCTTGATATTTGAAGTTGTTGACAGCGTAGGTTTGGCGGTTGCCACACTAATTTTCGTGCTCTCACCAGGTGCAGGGGTATTGGCTTTGTTGGCTGTGGGGCTCCGACAGGGCTGGCAAGCCGCGATCACCCTAGCGACCGGTCTTATTGTCGCAGATATGTTTTATCTGTTGCTCGCTCTTTTTGGCTTGGGGTTGGTGGGAAATTATCTACCGTCTATTTTGCAAACAGCGCGTATTGTTGGAGCTCTTTATCTTGTCTATCTGGGTATCATGACCTGTCGTGCAGCTCCTCCGACACAGATTGATCAAGCGCAGAAACGAAGCCATCTTGTGCTATTTGCTGCAGGTTTTGGTATTTCTATAACAAATCCCAAGGTTGTACTTTTTTATCTTGGCTTTTTGCCAGCATTCGTGGATTTGGAGAGGGTCTCAATTTCTGTAGCTGCTTGGGTCGTGTTTGTGGTGGTAAGTATGTTGTATGTGGGATGTTGGTTCTATGCTTTGGCCTGCCATCATGCCCGAACGATATTACTCGATCCGCGCAGAGGACAAATGGTACAATATATTTCTGGCCTTTTGATGATGTTGGCAGCCTGTTGGATTATTTTTGTATGACAAAATCATCAGCCAGCAACAAAAAGACCGCAAAAAAAACAAAAAATATGGCTAGTCCTCGTCCCAAACGTCTTGCCTCTGCTTCCAAGGCTACGAAGAAAAATGTGCAAACCCCACGCAAAAGTTCGTTTGTGATGCGCATGACCAAATGGCTTGTGGTCTTATGCATATGGATGATGGTGGCCTTCTCAGCTGTGATTTCATATTATGCAGTAACGCTTCCTGATACTGATAAGCTTACAGACCCTAGGGCATATGGATCTGTGAGGATTTTGGATAGGTACGGAAATTTTTTGGCGGAACGTGGCCAAAAACATGAAGGAGTTGTGTCATGGGATGCGGTCCCAGCCCATCTTGTTGAGGCCATTCTGGCAACAGAGGACCGTCATTTTTATTATCACCTTGGCTTCGATCCTATTGGTATTGCACGGGCTATGTATACGAACTTGTCTGCAGGTACCGTGGTGCAAGGAGGCTCTACGTTAACACAACAACTTGCCAAAGACCTCTTTTTCTCCTCAGAAAAAAGCATCGAGCGGAAGGTCAAAGAAATTTTGTTGGCGGTATGGTTAGAGTTCCGTTTCACCAAGCAAGAATTGCTAACTTTTTATCTCAATCGGGTTTATTTGGGCGGTGGTACGTATGGATTTCCTGCGGCAGCACGCTTCTACTTTGACAAAGATGTGAAGGAACTCTCACTTGGTGAGTCAGCACTTCTTGCGGGCTTACTGAAGGCTCCTTCAAGGCTCTCACCCTTTGCCAACCTGGAGGCATCCTACAAGCGTATGGCTTTGGTTCTCCTTCGGATGGTTGAGGTGGGTTACATCACCATGTCTGAGCGCGACAAGGTGATCTCACAACCACCGCGTCCACGTCACGTGATCGCTGATGGTTCAAGTTATTTCGTTGACAATGTTCTCGACGAGTTAACCCAGATTTCTCATGATGTACGTGATGATATTGTTGTTCAAACCAGTTATGATCCCTTGCTGCAATCTCTGGCGAACGATGTCGTTACAAAAAAGTTAAAGACGGCAGATGACCCCAAATTGCAAGCAGCCGTGCTGATTATGGATACGGATGGAGGTATCCGTGCCATGATAGGAGGAAGATCATATGCTGAGAGCACGTTCAACCGTGCAACACAGGCAAAAAGACAGCCGGGATCTGCTTTTAAAGCGGTTGTCTACTCCAAAGCGTTACAAGCTGGCATGACACCGTCGACCATGGTGCGTGACACCGAACAGTCATTTTCTGGTTACCGTCCCAAAAATTATAACAATAGGTACTTAGGGTCGGTAACCCTTCAACAGGCTTTGTCGCAATCCTCAAATGTTGTGGCGGTCAGTTTGGCAAAAAAAATAGGAATAAATAGGGTTATCGATCATGCAAAGCAAATGGGTATAGCCAGCCCCCTGCAACAAAATCTTTCAACAGCCTTAGGCAGTTCTGAGGTCACCTTGCTGGAGTTGGTTAATAGTTATGCCCTCTTTCCACGTGGGGGAATTGTATCACAACCCTATTCGATTAAGGATGTTCGTTTGCGCGACAACAGCCCAATTTTTCGTCGTCAAAAACGAACAGCCCATGTGTTGTTGACCGAACGTGAAGCGCGCATGATGAATAGTATGTTGCGTCACGTCATTAAAGATGGAACGGGTAAAGCGGCATATGTAGATGATCTTGATTTGGCAGGAAAAACTGGAACAACCTCAGGTTATCGCGATGCCTGGTTTGTGGGCTATTCAAGTGCTCTTGTCACAGGTATTTGGGTTGGTCATGATGATGCCACACCCACTCGTGCCGTGACAGGTGGAAAACTACCAGCAGAAATTTTCAAGGATATCATGGTTCCCGCTAGCCACCTTCAAGTGTCAAAGCCCCTGCCTTTATGGTCAAAGTCTTCAACAGAGGGGTCACGTTCTGTTCATTCGGAACGAATTGAGCAAAATGCTAGTGATGATATGAGTTTAGGCGATCTTATTCGTCGTATATTTGGTGACTAACAGCTCTTACGGCTTGATCTGAAAAATCTACCGCCATCCACTTCGTTGCGTTTTCTCGCAATATCTCACGGTGATGGCGATAATCAGGGTCAAATTGCTTTACCAACGCCCAAAAATCAGGGCTATGGTTCATATGTTTAAGGTGGCATAACTCATGTATCATCACATAGTCGCGAATTATTCTTGGCATCATGATCAGACGAAAAGAGAGTGAAATATTACCCTTTATGCTGCATGATCCCCATCGTGACTTTGTGTCTTTAATTCTGACGCCATTTGGTTTCATACCCATTTTCAAGCCCAGTTCACACAACCGTTCATTTAATGTTTTATGGGCCATGTCTTTGAGATGGTTTAGCACAGATGTGCCTGGACGCGAAAATGGAATTTTTATTTTTTGGTGCTCTACATCCAGAGAAATTTTTGGATGTTGATGCAAAAAGCTTTTAAAAAAAACACCATCTAGTGGAAGCCAAGCTGCACCTAAGGTGGGAAGCGAGGCTTCTCGTCTCGCCATTTTTTCTTCTATCCAGTCTGCATGTCCAGCAAGGAATTCTTGTAGTTGTGTTTGTTTTGCACGAGGATGATGGCGAAGTGTAAAAGTTCCTGTCCGCGTATCAAAACGCAGTGAAAAGCCGCGGGTTTTGTGGTGTGGTATAATGTCGATACGAAGCTTTCTTTCCATGCATGAACCTCTTTATGACGAGACGAGCTTAATGTTCGCCGTTCATCACAAGATATTACGTGAGACAAACATGTTGTTGAATATAGTGATTGTTTCTGAAAGCCACTCGCATCATAAATAGATGCAAGCTGACCACCATGATTGTCTTTTCCTTTTCAGGCTTAATCACCAGCACTCATAAGGCGGTTGCATGTGTCCGCATAAATGTTTTCATGATGGGCTGAATTTCCGTGCGGAACCTGCGACCATTAAAAACGCCATAATGTCCAACATGCTTTTGCAAATGATCCAAACGGCGGTCTGTGGGTATATTGATACAAATGTCATGGGCTGCTTTTGTCTGACCTATCCCTGAGATATCGTCATTTTCACCTTCGACGGTTAATAATGCGGTCCGTGTGATGGACGCAGGCTCAACATGTCTTCCAAAAACCTCCATGGTACCCTGTGGTAGCTCAAAATCCTGAAATACCCTTTTAATGGTATCCAGGTAAAATTTAGCATCGAGATCCATGACAGAATTGTACTCATCATAAAATTGACGATGTTTTTCAGTGGAATCACCGTCTCCACGCACAAGATTTTGGAACATTGCCATATGCTTGCCGAAATGATGATCCATATTCATTGCCATGAAACCAGTGAGTTGCAAAAATCCTGGATAGACAGCACGCATGAAACCGGGATGCGGATATGGTACACGGCTAATCATGTTGCGCTCAAACCAATCCAAACTGCGCTCTGTGGCCAGTTTATTGGGTACTGTTGGACTTTTGCGTGGGTCCACTGGTCCCCCCATGATCGTCATGGTGGCTGGTACCAATGGATCATTATCCTGATGCATGAGACTGACAGCAGCAACAACAGCCGGGCCAGGTTGGCAAACAGCAATGACATGAACGTTAGGACCCAGATGTTTGATCATGCTGATAACGTTGTGGACATAGTGATCAAATCCGAAAATGCCATCTGTGAGCGGCACCATGCGCGCATCGCGCCAGTCAGAAATGTAAACGTCATGTTCGGGTAGCATCGCTGCAACAGTTCCACGTAAAAGGGTCGCAAAATGTCCTGACATTGGCGCGATCAACAACACCTTGGGATCATCTCGATGCTCAGTCATCCCTGGATCCCGTTGAAAATGTATGAGATCCACAAAAGTTTCCTGCATGACAACCTTGGGTGTTACTTGTGTTTCAACATCGTCAATAAGGGTCGAATGGATCTGCCAATCAGGTTTGCCATAGCGACGGGTATTGGCTTCAAACATTTCTAAAGCTGCCGCAGATGCTTTTCCCGCGAGTGTAAGCTTGAGTGGGTTAAGCGGATTTTGCAACATCTGCAAACTTGTCTTTGCCGCAGTGCGCATGGGGGAAATAGCGGCATGTGTTAATTCATAAGCGTGATACAGCAATGTGTTTGGCCTCCAAACAAGATGGGCGCATGGATAAAGTGGAGCTTAGTAAAGCGGAAATGTCGCACCCTCACAAGCTGTAACATTCTCACCCTTATGATGAAAAGCTTTTTTTGATGCGCTGCAACATAAGTTCAAAGTCCGTTTGTGGGCTGAAGTGGGCAAGGTACTCACCGTTTTTATCCATCAGGTAAACAAATGCCGAGTGATCTATAAGATATCCAGCATTACTGCCTGGGTCCTCAGCCTTGCTGTAAAACACACGAAAAGATGAAGCAGCATCCTTGATATTTTCAGGGGTACCCGTAAGACCTATGATGGCTGGATGGAAGGATTTAAGGTAAGACTGCATGGCCTGGGGCGTATCTCGGTCTGGGTCAACAGAGATTAAGATCGGATGAATTTTGTCAGCATCACGTCCTAATGCATCCAGCAATTGCCCTATTCTCATGAGCTCTGTGGGACAAACATCTGGACAATATGTAAAGCCAAAATAAACCAACATGGGTTTGCCATGGAAATCTTTTTGGGTAACCTTTTCACCCTCGACATTGACGAGATTGAATGATGCTGTGATGAGAGCTCGTCCTTGGTTTCCATCTTTTTGACCAGACAGGAAATTCGATATCATGGGCGTGGAAAACCATGCGAGGATACCTACCAATATAACCAGCGGGAGCAACAATCTCATGCGTGACATTAAAGAAATCCCCAAAACAGAAAAAAATAGCTTGATGATTTTGTACTATGACACAGCTTATAGTCATAGCAATCGGCAGTTTGAAGGGTACTGTACATAATGCAGGAAGTTTCCCGAGGGGCAATTGTCGATGCCATTGTGGGTTTTAGGTGGGTAATGCTCCTGGGCCAGGCCATGGCTATAGCAACAGGTGCGCTTGCCTTAGCTGAGCAAGATAACTTTGCAACTCTTTTGACTGTGCTACTTATTGGCCATCTGCCCACTTACTCGCTTGCTCTTTACCCAAGATGGTTTGTTCCATCCAACTGGCGGCTAGAACTGCTTTTTATTTATGATCTCATTCATAACGGTTTGATTATTTGGCTGGCGGGGGGAATTTTTAACCCCTTTCTTCTATTGATGATTGTACCTGTCACATCGGCAGCTATTGTCTGCAGACTTGGGTCTACATTTCGGTTGATGGGTTTTGCCGTTTTTTTGATCATCATTATTGGTATCGATAGTTACCACCGTTTGGCGAATAATTTTCAGAGTGATGTGCTTCTGACCTATATAAGCATGACGGGGATGGCATTCATTCTTGCCATATGTTTTGCGAGCATCATTGCCTTCCGATTGACCCGAGAGGGTAAACGTTTAGAGACGGCAGCTGGCCTTTTACGTTCAATGCTTGAACGCGAGCGTGGGGTCAGTGCTTTGGGAGCGCATGCAGCTGCAACTGCCCATGAACTTGGCTCTCCACTGTCAACGATTGCAATTATTGCGAGTGAACTGACGAAGGATAAAAGGTTGCCAGACGATGTTGTTAATGACCTTACGGAGCTCCGTGATCAGACAAGACGATGTCGTGAGATATTGAGCGATTTGGCGCGTCGTGGGGAGGTACCAGATCAACAAGAATGTGAGTGGTTGCCTCTCAATGTTACAATAGATCGCGCGCTGCATCGTATCACGGACAGCGATAAAAAATGGTTGCGGGTGCAATATATGGAGAATGGGCGGCAGGTTGACCCAAGAATAGACCATGCTCCCTTCCTACCAGATTTGCCGGGCATAACACTGGCTTTTAAATCCCTGATAGAGAATGCTCTACGGTTTGGTCGTAACCGAGTCGACATTGTATGTTCTTGGTGTGATGATGAAGTTTCAATTGCCATTAGAGATGATGGGCCAGGCTTTGCGCGAGATGTTATTGAACGGCTTGGCGAACCTTTTGTCAAAGATCAATGGTCCAACGGTTTGGGTCTAGGTGTGTTTACAGCCCAAGCTCTGCTCACACGCTCTGGTGCAAAAATTTCGTTCCATAACCGTTCTGATCCAGGTGGTGCAGAGGTTTTTATCATGTGGGATCGCGGCGCAATGACGCAGTTAATGGCCTAAATTGGTAAAATCGCTTGCTTTTAAGCAGCTTCGAACGATCTTTTAGGTGAGGTGATAGATAGGAGTATCATATGGGCATACAACTCAAGGCGCCTAATCAAGATAATGTTGTCGTTGTTGTTGATGACGAAATATCTTTTGCTAACCGTATGGGTCGCGCTCTTGAGCGTATTGGATTTCAAGTTGAAGTTGCTGGAAATACCCAAGATGCACGGGGCATAATTGAGAGCAAAACACCCAAATATGCTGTGTTTGACATGCGGCTTCCTGATGGAAATGGATTAGACTTGGTGAAGCAGCTGAATGAGCGAAGGCCAGATGCATCTATTGTTGTATTAACGGGCTTTGGTAATCTGACAACAGCTGTAACATCCGTTAAATTGGGAGCTAAAGATTATCTTGCCAAACCATCTGATGCTGATGATGTTGCGCGGGTATTACTTAGCCAAACCGATGAGCTCCCAGAGCCACCTGAACAACCAATGTCTGCCGATCGTGTTCGTTGGGAACATATTCAGAGGGTTTTTGAGCAATGTAACCGAAACGTGTCTGAAACAGCACGACGGTTAGCCATGCACCGTCGTACCTTACAGCGGATATTGGCGAAGAGAAGTCCACGTTAAGCACAACACTATTTTTCGTGGCCAATCGCTAACGATTCTAAAAGAACAGGTATGTTTTTCTTCACCTGGAAAAAACCCTTTTTACAATAGGGCCAAACCAACTGGTCATATACCCTCGCGGGTTGTAGGAAATTGGTTTGTTCAGACTGTATCTCAGAATTCATCTTATCAAAAAATGTCCCAACGGGGCCTACAAATGGACGTGGAATAATCCAAGGTTTTGGTGCACCAATAAGATGTTCCAAAAGTTCAGATGGGGCTATAACCTCGCCACCTTTTTCTGAAGCCATGTCTTGGCTAGATTGTTGCGCAAAATCGAGAACTTTATGCGACATATGCTGGGCACGATGGGCGGCAAGGCTGACAACAAAAGTTCTCGCTGGTTGGCACAAATTCTGCCAATATTGATCACCGTCGAAATCATCGTCATGAAGAATTAATGTACCACCAGGACGAATGGTTTCATGGGATTCCAACAAGGGGTTTATTGCAGGTGGATGTGGTAGCGTTTGAAGTGGCTCGGCGACTTCATTAAGAAGATGACCAGGGTCATGCCGACCGTCTGTGTACCGCAAAATATTATCCCGTCGGGCTACATAATTTTTGCCAATGGTGTGCAATCCTCCTACCCAACGCCAAGATAAGGTATTGGATGCGGTGTCGCCATCTAAAAGATTTTCCATGAATAATCGCGCACCTAATTGCCATGGAAGGCCCAATGTGAATATCCAAATGCTCGCAAACCACATACGTGCGTGATTATGAAGATATCCAGTATCACGAAGTTCTTGGAGCCAATAACGCATACAATCTGGTCCAAGCTTTTTCTCATTCAGATCAAGTAAAGCAAAGATATCACCTTGTTGTTTCGCCAAGTAAGTTGTGAGGTCATGCCAAACCCAAGGTCTATGTTCTAACCAACCTCGAAAATAGCCACGCCAAAATACTTCTTGAATAAACTTTTCTGCCTGGGCGTCTGTATGATGATGCAGGATTTCTGAGAGAACTTCTGTTTCTGTAACAATTCTGCCCCGAAGATAAGGTGAAAGTTGGGAGACATAATGATGCTGCTCTGGGCCAAAATCAAAATTTCTTTTTTGTTCGTAAGAAAGCCCTGCCCTTGGTGCAAATGATTTCAAATGGTTAAGGGCATTTGTACGAACGGTTGCCATGATCTCTCTCCTTATGGATTTGATCACAATTAATTCCGTTTACCAATAAAACCAGCATATTGCGTATTTTAATTTTTATTTCATGTCAGGGATAAAAAACTTTGCCTCTAAAATTTTACGAGCCGTTCGTAGCAAATTGGCGCGTCGGACAACCAAACCTTGATCATCTTCCTCACAATGAACCTCAATTCCAATTTTGCCAGCTGGATGATGGATTTCTACCTGATGGTGGCCTGCGTTCCATGGATATGTACAAGCCACGGTTCCTTCCGTTGTCATCGCTGTTGCCACACCCACAGCACCGGTAATGGCATGCGATGTATGGCATTTATGGGGTGTAAAATAACGAGACTGAATATGATGAACATCATCAAGATGCGAGACCAACACAGGTTTAGGTATCACCAGATGGGTAACGTCACCAAGACCCATCCGCTTGCCAGCTTCAAGACGAATTTTTTCGCGTAAGCTCACAAATTGCTCATGGTTATCAAGTTCATGGGGCTTTTCATTTCCCAAAAAACCAAGTTGATCCGCCCGCATCATCACCAAAGGCATAGCAGCATCTATACATGTCACATCTATACCCTGGATCACTTCTTGTCTGTGTCCCGTTGGAAACAAATGCCCCGTGACCCCACCAAAAGCATCGTGAAAGCTCAATCTAATAGGAGATGCGGGATTTTTTACACCATCAATATGGGTTAGACCGTCATAAACTGGAACGCCTTTGGGGGTTTGAATGGTTGCATCTATGCGGCTTTTTGTATTGACATTGTGAATGCGCACAACTGTTTCACAATCTGTTGCAGGAACAAGTCCTTGTTCGATGGCAAAGGGACCAACGCCGCTTAACATGTTACCACAATTGGGTTTGCTGTCAGCAATCGCTTTTGTTGGATCTATTTGGACAAATAAGTAATCAACATCGCAGTCTCCTCTCGTTGAAGGTGAGACAATAGCCACTTTACTGGTAAGCGTTGTACCACCGCCTACACCTTCCAGCTGAAGAGGATCATGTGAACCTATGGCGTGAATGAGAATATGATCCCTTTGATCTTGATCAATGGGAAGATCTCTACCTAAAAAAAACAGCCCTCGTGATGTTCCCGCGCGCATCATGGTTGCATTTATGGTCATCTTTTCCACCTCTTGATCCATCTATCTCATGTTCAGCCATAACTTCGGAAAGCTGTCAAATGATGCTCAAAGAATTTTTTGCTTAAACGAGAAGAAATCAAATTTTTTCAAAAGATATTGTAATATGATGATTTCCATGGAGTTCGAGCGTTTTTTCCCCCGACGAATATGTGAAAGAAAATAGCGTTGCCAATCAATGAATGGTGATGTCATAAAGTCGCTATGGAACAGGTTATTCTTCTTGCCGTATTTTCATCAATTACCTCCCTGGTCACTGCAGTAGCTGGGCTGGGAGGGGGTGTTCTCCTGTTGGCATTAATGGCACAGCTGTTGAACCCTATGTTGTTGATACCTTTGCACGGAATTGCACAGTTTTTTTCTAACTTTAACCGTGGTCTGGTGCATCGCCATCAACTCCAATGGCGTTATCTCATACCTTTTATGGTAGGCTCAGCAGCAGGTGCGTTCGCCTTTTTGCCTCTTGTGGTCATGGTAGATGATCGCTGGGGTGGGCTTGCCTTGGGGATATTTATCCTCATTGCAACATGGCGTCCCCATTGGTTGAAATTGCAAAAAATGCCCGCCCTCATCGGGGGAGCTATTACAAGTGGCTTAGGTGTTTTGTTCGGTGCTTCTGGTCCTTTGGCCATGTCTGCACACCCAAAGGAGACTTGGAACAAATTACAAATTGTTGGTAACCACGGGGCAGCAATGGCGTTCCAACATGGCATTAAAGTGGTGGCTTACATGGTTGGAGGGGTTCAATTATGGGGCTATATCCCTGAGATCATCGCTTTGTTTGTGGGGGCTTGGCTGGGAACATGGGTGGGCACGTTGGTGCTTCACAAATTGACAGATGACCGATTTAAAACCTTACTAAATATCGTACTAACGGTTCTTGCTCTGCGTTTGGTTATTATCCATTTGTTTCCGTAAATGAGGTTAAGACTTCAGACATGACCGAACATAAACCCAATAGGGCTCAGTTGTCGCTGCGTTGGATACGGCTACAGATAATACGGGAAATGGGAAGCATCATTACAGCCGTTAAGCCACCGGATGACATAGCAAGAAGCCAGTGAATTAAGAATGCATAGCCAAAATGCATGTTTGCTGTTGTTTCCATCGCGATGGTGATGCCACCTGCCGCAGCACAGGTTGTTGTCAATCCCATGCAGAGGCCCCGAACCATGGTGGGGCTCATAAGTCTACCTCCAGTCTTCCTTCATATGAAGACTAGCATAAAAATCCATCATTTGTCCTGCGACTTTAAGGGGATGAGGCGCCATGTCTCGTTTGCTGACCATAATGACCAAATTTGTCTAATACTTCTGACATTTGTTTTTGTGTGAGAAGAGGAACATTTTTGTGTAATGAACGCAGCTGAAAATAACATTGAGCAAGTTCTTCGATCAATTCTGCACGCTCGTAGGCCAATTGAGGACTTTGCGCACATGCAATCACTCCATGATGTTGCATGAGGCAACCATGATATTCTTGTCCAATTGTTTCGATAATGTGATTGGCCAATTCCTCTGTTCCAAATAATGCATAGGGTGCACAAGGAATCTTATCACCTCCTAAGGCTGCTACCATATAGTGAAATGCTGGTATGGGTAGACTGGCACAAGCTAAGCTGGTTGCATAAGAGGAATGTGTATGCACAATACATTGAACATCTGAACGGGCTGCATACAAGCGAAGATGAAAAAGCCATTCTGATGATGGAAGCCAGGATGTATCTGCCACCTGGCCATCTTGTTGGACTTTGACAATCTTAGAGGCGTTCAGCTCGGACGCTGCAACGCCTGTTGGGGTTATATACATACCATCAGTGGTTCTTATTGAAATATTTCCAGAACGACCTGCGCTCAGACCCTCTCGGGACATTCTCTGAGCTAGTTCGATAACTTGTTTCACTGCCTGCGAAATCGCCATCCGTGTACACCCCTCAAAACCATCTTTTTTATCCTTACAATTTGCTCTACACCAGAGAACGTCACATGAACATATTCTGGAGAGGATGAAGTTATGAAATTAGGACGACTGGGCCCTATCGGTCAGGAAAAACCAGCAATTATGGATGCAGAAGGTAATTGGCGGGACTTATCGAGCCATATTTCTGATATCACACCAGCAACATTAGCCGATGGAGCTCTGGAAAAAATCAGATCTCTTAACCTAGAGGAATTACCGTTAGCAGATCAAAATCAACGCGTGGGTGCATGTGTAGGTGATATCCATAATTTTATTTGTATTGGTCTGAATTACGCACAACATGCCGCAGAAACAGGTGCAGATATCCCAAAAGAGCCTATCGTGTTCAACAAAACAACATCTGCCGTTTGCGGTCCTAATGATCATATTATCATTCCAAGAAATTCGATCCATACGGATTGGGAGACAGAATTAGGGGTGGTTATTGGTAAGAGAGCCCATTATGTCTCTGAAGAGGATGCCCTGGACTATGTGGCTGGTTATTGTGTCATCAATGATGTTTCGGAACGCACCTTCCAAAAAGACCGTGGTGGTCAGTGGACAAAGGGTAAGTCATCTGAAAACTTTGGCCCAACAGGGCCTTGGCTGGTAACAGCTGACGAAGTGTCTGATCCACAAAACCTAAATCTCTGGTTGAAGGTTAATGGCCAAATGATGCAGAACAATTCAACATCAGATATGATTTTCAATCTTCGACAAATTATCGCTCACCTGACCGAATTTATGGTTCTTAGCCCAGGCGATGTGATTGCAACGGGAACACCAGAGGGCGTTGGTTCTGGCATGAATCCACCAGTATACCTCAAGCCAGGTGATGTCGTTGAGTTAGGCGTTGAAGGTCTAGGTGTACAGCGCCAAGAAGTGGTTGCTGCATCTTAAGTTTCCACTGATTTTTTTACGACTCCTGAGCCCCCTGATATCATGTCGGGGGGCTTTTTTGATGCCCTTTTCAAGAGGGCATGTGATAGGTCATGATGGGTATGTCATAGTGATGGGGGAAAATATGTTATCTGTTCAAGAGCTCAAAAAAGAAGCCAACTTTATTGCTGGTTCCTGGATAAATGCTGACAATGGTGAAGTTCTTGAGGTCACCAATAAGGCAACAGGTGATGTGATTGGCACCATTCCAAAAGTAGGGGCCCTTGAAACACGTCGTGCAATCGATGCTGCGCACAGCGCTTTCTCGACTTTTTCAAAATTGACTGCAGCAGAGCGTGCTGAGATGCTCCATAAGATGGCCTCACTCGTCCGCGAAAATGCTGACGATTTGGCCCATTTGCTTACCCTTGAACAAGGAAAACCTTTGGCCGAAGCAAAAGGGGAAGTCATGATTGGTGCTGCGTATATTCAATGGTATGCTGAAGAAGCACGCAGACTTTATGGAGAAATGATCCCATCGCCTTGGTC
Source organism: Alphaproteobacteria bacterium (assembly GCA_038131935.1). Taxonomy (GTDB): domain Bacteria; phylum Pseudomonadota; class Alphaproteobacteria; order UBA8317; family UBA8317; genus UBA8317. The sequence continues at coordinate 53,274 of JAYPQH010000033.1, forward strand.
TGACAGACGTATTCTTGTCGCGCGCGAGCCTGTTGGTGTGTTTGCGGCGATTACACCATGGAATTTCCCATTTTCGATGATTGCAAGAAAAATGGGTGCAGGTTTGGCTGTGGGTTGTACTTGTGTCATCAAGCCATCTGAATTTACCCCATATACAGGCCTTGTTTGGGGCGTTTTGGCAAAAGAGGCGGGAATCCCTGATGGTGTGGTTAATATTGTTACGGGGGATCCCGCTGCCATTGGTGAGGAAATGACGTCCCATCCGGATGTTCGTAAAATCACATTCACGGGATCAACAAGGGTTGGAAAAATGCTGGCAGAGCGTGCTGGTAAGGCGATGAAAAGATATTCCATGGAATTGGGTGGTAACGCCCCTTTCTTGGTATTTGATGATGCTGATCTTGATGCCGCTGTTGAAGGCGCTTTGGCAGCGAAATACCGTAACGCCGGACAAACCTGTGTCTGTACAAATAGATTTTACATACAGGCTGGCATTTATGATGAATTTGCAGAGCGTTTAGCGGCGAAAGTAGCGCAGTTAAAAGTTGCGGATGGTTTCACCCCGGGAGCTGCTCAGGGACCGCTTATCAATCAAAACGCTTTAGCAAAGGTTGAAGCGCATGTTGCTGATGCGTTGAAAAAAGGTGGGACACTTATGACTGGTGGATCACCACATGAGCTGGGTGGAACGTTCTATCAACCCACGGTGATCCGAGACGGGCATCAGGAAATGACCATTGCGCATGAAGAAACATTCGGGCCGCTTGCTGTTTTGATAAAATTTGAAACTGAAGAAGAGGTGGTACGCTTTGCCAATAATACGGAGTATGGATTGGCGGCCTATTTTTACACCAAAGATCTTGGCAGAACTTTTAGGGTTTCATCGGCTTTAGAATATGGGATGATAGGCGTTAATGCTGGTATCATCACCACTGAGGTGGCTCCATTTGGTGGTGTGAAAGACTCTGGACAGGGTCGAGAAGGTGCACGCCATGGTCTGGATGACTATGTGAATATAAAATATCTTAGCATTGCTGGAATTTAAAGCCATGGCTTCCTCAGATAAGAAATCATCACGTCCACAACCTCATCCTAGGTCTTATTATCCCTTCATGCTCTCCATGACGACGCGCTGGAATGACCAAGATATTTATGGCCATATGAACAATATGATTTATGGTGAGATGTTTGACACGGTGGTAAACCGTTTGCTGATTGATGGGGGTGTTCTGGACTTTAAGACATCCCCACGAATTGGCCTCGTGGTGTCAAGTTCTTATCAATTTTTTGAAGGTGTGAATTATCCTGAAACCTTGATGTAGGTGTAGGCATTCACCATATGGGAACGTCCTCTGTTGGCTATAGCTTTGCTTTGTTTCGTGCACAAGCAAGCCATGCGGCTGCACAGGGGCAATACACACATGTGTTTGTGGAACGAGCAACGCATAAACCTACTCCTATTTGGCCTGAGTTAAAATCACTTTTGGTTTCAAATTGGATACAAGATGGATCCCAATGCCCATGATGGAACAACAAGAATTTTTAACTTTCGATTATGTTATTGTGGGTGCTGGTTCAGCAGGATGCGTTTTGGCAAACCGTTTGAGTGAAGATCCTGGATGTAGGGTTCTGCTACTCGAAGCAGGTGGCAAAGATAATTATCACTGGGTTCATATCCCTGTTGGGTACTTGTATTGCATTGGCAATCCGAGGACAGATTGGGGTTTTAAAACAAGTCCTATACCTGGGTTGAATGGTCGCTCGTTGTTATATCCTCGCGGGCGTATTATGGGGGGCTGTTCGTCCATCAATGGCATGTTGTATTTGCGTGGACAATCAGCAGATTACGATCACTGGCGGCAAATGGGAAATCTTGGCTGGGGATGGGATGATGTGCTGCCATATTTTATGAAGTCAGAAGATTATGTAGATGGTCCAGATGACCTACATGGTTCTGGTGGGGAATGGCATGTAGATAATCAGCGCCTGAGGTGGGAGGTGCTTGATGATGTTCACAAAGCATTCGTTGATTATGGTATACCAGCAACTGATGATTTCAATCGTGGTGACAATCATGGTGTTGGATATTTTAAAGTAAACCAGCGTCATGGATTTCGTTGGAATACCGTAAAAGCTTTTATCAAACCAGCACAAAACCGGCCAAACCTAACTGTGATGACACATGTACAAATTGAAAAATTGTTAATGGATGGGCGGAAAGTCTGGGGGGTTCAAGGTCAGCAAAAGGGTCAATTGCGTAAATTCAAGGCTGCAAGAGAAGTCATTTTGTCTGCAGGCGCAATCGGATCACCGCATATCATGCAACGTTCAGGTATTGGGCCCGCTGAACATCTCAACAATCTTGGTATCGAACCAGTCATCGACCATCCCGATGTTGGTGCCAACTTACAGGATCATTTACAGATTCGTTGCGCTTACAAAATGAAGGATGCACGTACCTTGAATACCTTGGCCAACAGTTGGTGGGGAAAATTATCCATCGGGATGCAATATGCCTTGCGCCGCAGGGGGCCTATGTCTATGGCCCCTAGCCAGCTTGGTGCGTTCGCCTATTCGTCGCCAGATTTGGAAACCCCCGATTTGGAGTATCATATCCAACCCGTGAGTTTGGATGCATTTGGCGAACCTCCACATCGTTTTCCAGCAATAACCATGAGTGTTTGCAATCTTCGGCCGCAAAGTCGGGGAACTGTATTGATACGTTCTTTGGATCCATCAGAGCAGCCAGATATTTCACCAAACTATCTTTCTGACCCTCATGATCGCCTTGTAGCTGCGCGTTCTATTCGATTGACCCGAGATATCATGAGAGAAAAAGCTCTAGAGAAATATCAACCTGAAGAATTTAAGCCTGGGTATGAATTTGAAACAGATGACGAATTGGCAACAGCTGCTGGGGAAGTTGGGACCACAATTTTTCATCCTGTTGGGACCGCACGCATGGGGACTGACGATAAAGCCGTTGTAGATCCTCAACTCAAAGTAAGAGGCCTTGATGGGTTGCGGGTTGTTGATGCCTCGGTGATGCCAACTATTACCTCAGGAAATACAAATTCACCAACAATTATGATTGCCGAAAAAGCTGCAGATATGATCAAGGCGCAAGCTTTTTGAGCGCAAATTCGACGGCTTCGGCCGCCATTTGGCCACAGAGCATAGTGGTTACGGCGGTTGGCAAGGGTGGCACAATATCTCCAGTAGACACGGCGAATATGAGATCACCATCATGGGGGGTATGAGATGGGTTTGATGGCGCGAGCCATTCCATCATGGGCCATTATTGCCATTCGTTTTAATTGTAATTTATCCAATTTGGCATTGGTGATAACGACACCAATCGTGGTCTGTCCACCAGCCAATGACATGCCACCAAGCTTTGTCTCTGAAAGTGATATAAGACCCTCTTGGGCAATTCTGCCCACGGGATTTGCGATCATCATGCTTGCCACAACAATATCCTCGCATTGGCGAGAGGCGCAACTTAGGCCTCCACCAACAGCCGAACCATCGCGTGCACCTGCGCCAGCACCATGTCGAGGCATGGGTTTGGAGGTGCCAAGTTGAGAAATGGCTTCTTGCGCTAAGGTTTCGTAGCAGCTTTTAAGGGCGAGGTTATTATGTGCAGGCTGAAGGTCATAAATAACAGCACCTGCAACGATGGGTACCACTGGAACATTGGTTTTGATGCGAACCCCTTGTCCTTGGTTATAAAGATATTCGCTCACCACAGATCCTGCAGCCAAACCGTGGGCCGATCCACCCGTGAAGAACAGTCCGTGGATGTCGTCTACCACATGCCCAGGCTGCAGCGCATCGATTTCTCGACTCCCAGGTGCGCCACCACGAACATCAACCGAACCCACACAGTTGTCAGGAAAGATTACTATAGATACACCTGTGTCAGGGCTGTGACGCGCTGCATGTCCTGACAATATGCCAGTTATGTCGTGAATGTCATCGCGATGTCCTGCTTTTGTGCCATGGAAATACGTATTCACATTCCAGCCCCATAACGTTTTTCATCCATCACATCACGAACTGGACCTAATGCTTTTGCATAAGCCACAAATAAATTTAATGTATATTCCATGCGGCTTGGTAGCCATGAAGGTATTTTTTCATGGGGTTGATCCAGTTCAAGATGCTAGACATTTTTGAGGATCAAATGTTCGGGTATCCAATTTAATTTGGTATTTTTGTATCCGCTCATGCGTAACTCACTTACAGGATACGTACCTCCCGTGCCGGAGGAGATAGAAATGATAAGGCCTGGTTTATGAGCCAACTCTCCATCAGAGCAGAGCAAAAAAATATTTTTTAAATGAGGCGTCACCATACCATTATATTCTGGTGTGATAAACACAAAGCCTTCCGCTTGTGTGAAGCGACGAGAGACTGGTGGCCAAATTTCTCCCCAAATTCCTTTGAGGCTTCCTTTATCCTCATCCCAAAACGGTAGATGTGTTTGAGATAAATCAAGGATGTCAGTATCTATCTTTTTTTGTGCAAGCATTTGTTGCACGATGGCCCCAACCCGTGATGATTGCGCTCTTGTACGATTAGAGCCCGTCACAATCATGATAGGTCCCATGATAATATCCTTTCACATATTTGGTAGTGATGTTGACGTCACGGCACCAACTATTCACCGCGAAGCGCATCCTCATACCCGTTTATTAAAAGTTTAACACCCTCTGCAAAAGGCATGTTGGGCTCCCATCCCAATAATGACTTTGCGAGGGTATTGTCGTAATAAAGATTTTCCCCGGCAGGCAAACGAACACGTCCATCATCTTGAACATAGTCGATATCCTGATGAAGGCCAGACACCTGCATAACGGTGTTTATAATGTCAACCAGGCTAAGGCTTTTACCTCCAGAGATGTTGACGGTCATATTTTCTTTCTGTTCATCGAAAGCCATACAAATGGCGCGGGCGACATCACCAGCATACACAAAATCTTTGCTCTCACGACCATCACCGAAAATTTGTGGTTTTAATCCAGATCTCAAACGTTCGTAGGTATCAATGATGTAAAGGGCATTGGCTGCGCGGCGATGTTGGTGCTCACCATACACGGTAGAAAAGCGGAGATTGGCAAAGGGCAATCCATGTTGTGCGTGGTAAAGTTTACATAATTGTTCGCCTATGAGCTTGCTGGCGCCATAAGCAACAGCGCCGGGTGGTACCTGATGGGTATTTAGTGGTTTGGTTTCATCAATCGCACCTCCAATACCAAACCCATATGTTGCGCTTGAGGATGCAAAAACAACCTTTTGAACTTGATGCATCACAGCTGCATTCAAAAAGTTTATATGCCCAGTAATATTAACCTCCAAGCCACTTTGTGGGTTTTCGGACATGCCAAGGCTCATGTAGGCCGCGAGGTTAACGGCAAGGTCAATGCCTTCCATGGCCTTATTGATTTCAGCGGGTTGCGTGAGGTCTCCAGATAATAAAGTCACATGGGGATGCTCTTTTAAGGCTCCGAGTGAATCTTTGCTGTCAAATCGTAGCGGATCAAAAACCAAAATGCGACCAGCATTCTGCTGGACAAGTTTTTTGGTCAAATGTGCACCGACCAGCGAGGCACCACCTGCAATGAGGATATTCTTGCCAACAATGTAAGGACATTCCATAGTTCTTTTCCTTTCCATATATTTGTATCTCTGTATGAAAAAATTGAGGAAATCAGTATGAATTTATTCTCCATGTTGAACCATCGTGAGGCCGGTGGCCAGCCTATACGTGTTGGTATGATCGGTGCAGGAAAATTTGGTTCCATGTATGCGGCACAAGCGGTGCGAACACCCGGTATCCATCTCGCGGCTATTGTTGATTTAGATCCATCAAGGGCCAGAGAAAATCTTTCGCGTGTAGGATGGGATGAAAATATATTCAGCATGGCTGATTTAGAAACAGCCCTACAAAAGCGTGGTTGTTGGATCACAGACAATGCTGCAAAGGTGATAGAAGACCCAAGGCTTGATGTGATTGTAGAGTGTACAGGACATCCCTCAGCCGCCATTGAACATTGTTTGATGGCATTTGCAGCCCAAAAGGATATCATCAATGTAACGGTAGAAGCCGACGCGTTCTGTGGACCTATCTTGGCGCAGAAGGCCCGAGAAGCAGGTGTGATTTACTCATTGGCTTATGGTGATCAGCCAGCATTGGCATGTGAATTGGTCGATTGGGCACGGACGTCGGGATTCCCTGTTATTGCTGCGGGTCGTGGCCATAAATGGTTGCCCCATTACCGACAATCAACCCCAGAAACGGTTTGGGATCATTGGGGCTTAACAGCCGAGCAAGCGGCACGGGGTGGTCTCAACCCCAAAATGTTCAATGCTTTTTTGGATGGAAGCAAACCGGCTATTGAGTGTGCCGCTATTGCCAACGCCACGGGCCTTTATGCACCACAAGATGGCTTATCATATCCACCTGGATCCGCTGATGACATTCCAACATTGATGCGACCAAAAGAATTAGGTGGTGTGTTGGAGCGAAGAGGCTTGGTTGAATGTGTCTCTTCTATCACGCGAGAAGGTGTGCCAATTGCGAATGATCTTCGAAAAGGGGTTTGGGTCTCGATCGAGGCAGATACGGATTACATCAAACATTGTTTTGAGGAATATAAGGTGGTTACCGACCCTTCAGGCCGTTTTATGAGCGCACATAAAAAATGGCACCTCATCGGTCTCGAATTGGGGGTCTCTGTGGCTTCAGTTGTTTTACGCCGAGAGGCAACAGGAAATGCTGTATGTTTTCATGCAGATGCTGTTGCGCGAACAAAACGGCCATTGGCGAAAGGTGAGCTACTAGATGGTGAGGGTGGTACGACTGTTGCTGGCCATCTCATGAATGCCTCAGATTCACTTGCAAGAAATGCCTTACCTTTAGGGTTGGCACATGATGTGGTTCTGATACGTAACCTGCCGCAGGACGCAATTGTAACATGGGATGATGTTCAAATTACACATTCAACATCAGCCATGAAATTGCGTAGAGAATTGGAAAATTCGTTCAAAGCATAAACTTTTTTGAGAGAGTATAAAAATATATATCTATATATTGTTACTTATATAGAACATTATTCCATATTAGGCCGCAAGCATCGTCGTGATCTTGACGCAATCTTGTTTTTATCGCTTTCGATTTACATTGTTCACTTTAGTTTTGAAAAAGGGAGATCACGCCATGAGTGCAGCAAAACAGCATCCAGAGACGATCGGGTTACACGCGGGATGGCGTGCTGATCCAACCACGGGTTCAGTAGCAGTGCCCATTCACCAGACAACGAGTTATCAGTTTCGTGATACGCAACATGCCCAAAATCTTTTCTCATTGTCAGAATTGGGTAACATATACACCCGAATTATGAATCCAACCAACGATGTTCTAGAACAGCGAGTTGCAGCCTTAGAAGGTGGTGTAGCTGCGCTGGCGGTGGCTTCTGGGCAAGCTGCTTCTGCCATGGCTATTCAAAACCTTGCGAAGGTTGGGGACAATATTGTCAGCTCAACAGATCTTTATGGTGGAACATGGAACTTGTTTGCCAACACATTAAAAGATCAGGGTATCGAAGTCCGGTTTGTTGACCCAACAGATCCTGAAGCTTTCGAGAAAGCAACAGACGAAAGAACGAGAGCCTATTATGCTGAAACCTTGCCAAACCCGAAGTTGCATGTTTTTCCAATTGCGGAGGTCGCAGAAATTGGACGTCGCCATGGGATTCCATTGATCATGGACAACACAGCTGCGCCTGTAACATGTCGTCCGTTTGATCATGGTGCTGCTATCATTGTTTACTCGGCGACCAAATTTATTTCCGGACATGGAACTTCCATTGGTGGTCTTATCGTTGATGGTGGAAATTTTGATTGGGAAGCAGCAGGTTCAAGGCAGCCAGCATTGAATACCCCTGATCCATCTTACCATGGCGCTGTTTGGACCGAGGCTGTAAAGCCCATGGGTCCGGTTGCTTACATCATCAAAGCGCGCACAACATTGCTTCGTGACCTTGGTGCTGCGCTTAGTCCATTCAATGCATTCATGGCATTGCAAGGGCTTGAGACATTGGCATTGCGTATGAAAGCACATAGTGAAAACGCTGCAGCTGTTGCTGCATTCCTTGCAGATCATGCCAAGGTATCTCGCGTGATTTACCCGGGTGTTCAGGATGGATTGTCACGTTCACGTGCAGATAAATACCTCACCAGAGGTTTTGGTGGTCTTCTAGGGTTTGAGCTTGAAGGTGGTGTTGAAGCTGGCCGCAAGTTCATTGACGCGCTCGAATTGTTATACCATGTTGCCAACATAGGCGATGCGCGTTCACTTGCTATTCACCCAGCAAGCACGACGCATTCTCAGCTTAATGAAGACGAGCAACAAAAATCAGGTGTGACACCAGGTTATGTGCGGCTTTCAATAGGTATCGAACATATCGATGACATCATTGGGGACCTTAGCCAAGCGCTAGATAAGGCATGAACAAAAAACCCCTCTAGGCAAAATTGCTATAACTGATACAGTTTCACCTCTTGTTAATGGACCAGGAGGTGAAAATGACAACTTATGGGTTTGTAGGTCTCGGAAACATGGGCGGTCCCATGGCAGAGCATCTTATCGAGGCGGGACTAGATGTCCTCGTTTTCGATGCGTTGGAAGCAAGCATGGAACCGTTCAAAGGACGGGCCAAAATAGCCACCTCTCTGGAGGAAATGGGTGCGCAGGCGGATGTCGTTTTTTTGTCACTGCCAACACCTCAATTGTTGAAAAAGTCTGCCTTGGGGAAGGTGGATTTCATCAGGCGAGCCGCACCAAAATCATTTTTGATTTATCAACAACGGGATCAGAAATGGCTGCCTCAATTCAAGAGCAACTCGCGTCTTCAGACATTGTCATGATGGATGCTCCTGTATCCGGTGGCACAGGTGGTGCCAAGAAAGGAACTTTGGCGGTCATGATTTCTGGCCCCAAAAAATATTTTGATGAACATCATAAAGCATTATCTTGCTTTGGGACTCCATTTTATGTGGGTAATCAACCGGGCCTCGCCCAAACCATGAAGCTTGCGAACAATATTCTTTCAGCTGCATCCATGGCCGTTACATCTGAGGTTATGGCATTTGGTGTGCGGGCAGGTTTGAACCCTGATGTGATGTTGTCGATTATAAATAGTGGGACGGGTAGGAATACCGCAACGGCCGATAAATTTCCAAGGGGTGTGGTCAATCGTTCGTTTGGCTTCGGCTTTGCCGCTGGACTCATGACCAAAGATGCTCGTCTTTTTGGTGAGGAAGCACGCGCCCAAGAAATGAACCTTCCTGTTGCCGAGGCTGTTATTGCGACCTGGAATCGTATGGTAGACGAAATAGGTGCTGAAGCAGACTTTACCCAAGTCGTGCAATTGATGGAGGGTGATTACGATCTTGTGGTTTCTTCTGACAGCAACCCTGTGAAGGAGGATTGACGATGGCTGGTGACGTCTACGAAATCTATGCCATCAAATATGGTGATCATCCTGAGCGGAAAGCTCAGGAGAATTTTCTTTTTGGTGACAAAAGCCATGACTTTATGCCCATTGATTACTTCGTCTGGGTGATCACCAATAATGAGCGCACGATTATGGTTGATACAGGGTTTTCCAAAGAGACAGCGGAACTTAGAGGGCGTAATTTTTTGAGATGCCCAGCTGAATCTCTCAAATTGATCAATGTAAACCCAGACAGATTAACCGACATTGTCATCACGCACCTACATTATGATCATGCTGGTAATCCTGATTTGTTCCCTCATGCACGTTATCATATTCAAGACCGGGAAATGTCTTATGCGACTGGTCGTTGCATGTGTCATGCGAGCATGCGCCATGCTTTTGCTGTTGATGATGTTACCTCTATGGTTCAAAAGGTGTATGCAGGGCGTGTGCAATTTCACGACGGTACGTCACAGTTGGCACCCGGTATCATGCTTCATCATGTTGGTGGACATACCTCTGGTCTACAAGTTTTACGCGTGAACACAAACCGTGGTCAGGTCGTGGTTGCCTCAGATGCAAGCCATATGTACGCCAATATGGAACAAGGCCGCCCCTTCCCAATTATCTACAATCTTGGTGATATGTTGGAAGGGCATCAAACCTGCTATCGTTTGGCTTCATCATCTGACCATGTCATCCCAGGCCATGACCCACTGGTATTAAAGAAATATCCTGCCCCATCGGCGGCACTGGAGGGCATTGTGGCACGTTTGGACGTTTCCCCTACCTCATAGCCTGATGTCTAATCAGTGAGAACAAGTCCTTCGCGGCGCATGTCTGTTGCGCCGCGAAGCCCATGATGATCGATAATAATAGCACCAAGGCCTGAATTCATATCCCGTATCGATACAGAGTGACCGCGCGCTTCTAATCTTGGGCCTAAGAATACATATCCCGAGCCCTTTTCAATTTCTGTTTTGCCATTTCGGTTCACAATATGACCCATGTTCAGAGCATCGGTAGGTTCTAATCCCCAATCAATCATATTGATCAATGCCAATGTGACATAGCCTATAATCCGTGATCCTCCAGGCGATCCTAAAAGAATATGCGGTTTTCCATCTTCAAGCGTAATAACAGGTGTCATGGATGAGCGGGGTCTTTTGTAAGGAGCTACCGCATTGGCAATGGGTCTACCATCTCTTTGGGATTGAAAGCTAAAATCTGTAAGTTGATTGTTTAGCAACATACCACCCACAAAAATCCGTGAACCAAATCCCGTTTCAATTGATGAGGTCATCGACAGCGCATTTCCATATTGATCATAGATAACCATATGCGTTGTTCCTGGGCGTTCAAAACTATTGTCTTCACCCCATAGGGCAATTTGTTGTGGGGGCTCACCTGGTTTGGCTTTTCCTATAGATTGAAAGCGTTTCATTTCGTCGGAACGACTTTTGAGATAATTTTTATCCAAAAGACCGCGAATGGGAACAGGGACAAAATCTGCATCAGCCATATATTTTGCTCTGTCGGCAAAAGCCAAGCGGCTGGCTTCGGTGAGAATATGGAATGCATCTACAGATGGTCCCATTTCTTGCATGTCAAAAGGTTCAATCATCCCAAGAATTTGTCCCATTGTTAACCCACCACTTGAGGGAGGGCCCATGGAGCACACTTGATGATCACGGTAGAAAAAACAAATTGGATCTCGCCATTTGGCTTCATATTGCCTCATATCCTCAAACGATAATGTGCCCGGTTGGATGGGATATGTTTGAACTTTTTTAGCAATCTCCCCAGCAAGGGTGCCTTCGTAAAAATACCTCAACCCATTGAGGCGTAATGTTGCTAATGTCGCGGCATATTCAGGATTTTTAAGTATATGGCCTATGGGCCATGGTTTGCCATGGGCATCAAAAAAATACTCAGCGGTGCCATCATGATCTAACAGCCCCCAGTAAGGTGTTTTAGAGGTAGCGGATTTTTTAAGTGAATTATGTAGTCTCGGGGTAACTGCAAAACCATTTTCAGCAAGCTTTTGGGCTGGTTCCAAGAGTTTTGCGACAGGTAATTGACCAAGACGCTGATGTAACTTGTCCAACAGATCTACTGTACCCGGGACACCCACAGAACGCCCACCTGGAACGGCTTGTTTCCAGGGTAAAATTTTACCATTTTTGTCAGTAAAAAGAGCATCATCGACAAATCTTGGCGCGGTCTCTCGCCCATCAAGACTGGTAACCAACCCAGATTGATGGTCGTAAATCATCGCAAAAGATCCACCACCAAGTCCTGAGCTTTGTGGTTCTACAAGGCCAAGAACTGTTTGTGCGGCAACAGCTGCATCTGCAACAGTGCCGCCCTCAGCAAGAATCGCGTGCCCAATCTTTGTGGCCAATGGGTGTGCTGTGGCAATCATAAAATGTTGACCATGAACAGTTGGTGTTCTTTTCACACCAAATCCATGCTCTGGCTGAAGTGGTTGAGCCTGTGCCACGCCCAGCATGAAGGTTACGACGATAGAGGAGATCCAACCCATAGCTTAATCAACAGCTTTCATGATGATTTTTCCCATATGTTTGTTGTCTTTCATATGAGCTACAGCTTTTTTAACGTCCTGCAGGGAAAATACTTGGTCAATAGGTAAATCCAAATCACCTTTGATGACATTTGACCAAAGGTTGGCCTGCATATTCTGAACGATGGTCCCAATTTCTTCCATGCTTCTTGTCCGAAATGTGACACCAACATAATTGATCCTTCTAAGGGCGTGAAGATCAAAATCAAACTGGTCTAGGCCTCCTCCCAGGCGCCCCACATTCACAATTGTACCTTGTATCTTCGTGGCCTTGAGGTTGGACCGCGCTTGCACCCCAGAAATCTGATCAATGATCAGGTCAACCCCTTGTTGTTCAGTCACATTTAAGACTTCTTGAACCCAATTGGGGTCGGATGAATCAATCGCCAAATCAGCGCCATATTGGTGCAATTTTTTCCGTTTTTCGGCTGTTGTTGATGAGCCTATGACCAACCCAGCTCCCAAAAGCTTCGCAATTTTCATGGCCATGAGCCCAACTGCAGAACTGGCTCCTTGGATCAAAACTGCTGCCCCGGCTGTCATGCCCCCTACGTCTATGAGGCTGTTATGCATGGTCATCAATGCAATAGGAAAACTTGCTGCGCGCTCAAAATCCATATTGTCTGGAATGAGCATGACGCGTGCCTGATGGGTGCACATATAATCAGCATAGGCTTGTATACCAGAGGCCATAACGCGGTCTCCAGGACGAAATTGGGTCACTGAAGACCCCACCGCTTCAACAACACCGGAAGCTTCCATGCCGGGTATGGTCCCTAATCCACCTTGGTTGCCATGCATTTGTCCTGCAACAACGGCAAGGTCAGCGCGATTCAGTCCAATAGCATGGTTTCTGATGAGAACTTCATCAGGCCCAGGCTTTGGTCTATCCATCACGTCAACAATAAGGCCATTATTTGACGTTCTTATAGCTCTTATCATGGTCTTATCTTCCTCCACAGAAATCTAGGCTTGATCGTAAATCAGTAACAAAAATTTTTTAAGTTTTATTTTATTTTGAAGGGATGATGATTGTCTTGAGATGTAAGGATGGCTCCTCATGCTATATGTTATCCTATCAAGATCTCCCGTTAGGGCAATTTAAAGGTAAGGGAAGCCCAGCGGCTAATCCAACCAGCGCCTTTCTTGTTTGTTTGGGGGTCAACTGGCTCGAGGACAACAAAATCGACAAGGTAAGTCATATTGTCTCGAGGTTTTAATTTCAGTGTCCCGGTGTCATCGGTAAAAATGGTAGATAAGGTTACACGCCCAGCCTCATCTTTTTCACGGATATGAACCTGATGGTGAGGCAGTGGCTCGTTACGATAGAGCATGATCAAAGGTAGTTCTTCTGACGTGTCCTGTACAAATGGATTTTTTGGGGAAAAAATTTCGACGAGCATACCCAATTTAACGTCTTGTCCTTCTGGCTTTCCTCTTACGACGAAGCTTTTTGCATGACGGCTGTAAAGTTCATAAAATGACTGATCCGGTAATCCTCGCTTGCGATGTTCGTTTATAAAGGGTTCGAGACCTTTTTCACGTAAGAAGGCATAAAATTTTTCCGAAGTTTCATATTTTGTATCAAAAGAATTTGTTTCATGTGCCGCGATCAAAAGGCCTGATGGTGGTTGAGATAGACGCATGGCAGGGACATCACCTAGACGTCCAGATAGGTTTATAACTTTATCTTTTTCGAGGCTATGACCAGCAACAATAATTTCTGACCTCTTAATATTTTGAGGGAGATATATTTGAGAGATCCCCTGAAATTCCATTCCAACCTTAAGGTTGATCGCAATATCTGTTCCTTGGGGAGCTGAGAACTTTTGTGGCTCTAACCAAAATTCATGGGCACCAACTGGTGCATGATAAAAAAGAGTCAGAATAAATGTTAGGGCATGACATATTTTCATGGTAAAGGCCTGTTTTATATGAATGGCTATGACATAGCATAATGGAGGACATAGAGATATGTATCTGGCTCGAATTCTATTACTTTGTTTTTTCTGTCTTCCTTTTTATGTTCACGCACATGAGGTAAAACCAGCGGTTGCCGATTTGTTTTTTACAGACAAACAGGTGGAACTAAAAATTACCATGCAGTTGGAAGTTGTCCTGGCAGGGATTGATGCTTCTCAATATCAAGATACAAATCTCGCCCCGCAGGCTGATCAATATGACCGTTACAGGCAGATGAGCCCATCATTTTTGGCTCAAAAATTTAAAGAAAATTGGCAAATTATCGCACCTCAAATACGCTTGTTGGCTGACAATAGGTTACTAGACGTAGGCTTGGTTGACGTGAAGGTTGCGGATGTTTCCAATCGTGAACTTCCACGCGATGGTGTATTCACGCTTCGTGCAACCGTACCGCAAGAGACCAAATCAGTAACATTTGGATGGGATCAAAGCTTTGGATCCTTGGTCTTACGTCAACAGATTGAAGGATCAGATCGTGGCTTCACGGGCTTGCTTCAGCCCGGTGTTATGTCTGAGCCCATAACGCGTTCAGGAAGTCCAGAAAAACCTTTTGGGGATGTTTTTGTTGAATATATCCCAGTGGGCATTGAACATATTGTTCCACTAGGTTTGGACCATATTATTTTTGTTGTTGGGTTATTTTTCTATGCCGCAGGTATATGGACACTCATCAAACAGGTATCTATTTTTACACTCGCTCATACATGTACCCTTGCTTTGGCAACCTTAGGTTTTGTGTCTGTTCCAGCGGCTGTGGTTGAACCTTTAATCGCTGCATCCATAGCCTACATCGCTGTTGAAAATATTGTACAAATGGGATCCCGAAAACTTCGGTATTTTGTTATTTTCTGTTTTGGTCTTCTGCATGGATTGGGTTTTGCTTCTGTTCTGGGAGAATTCGGCTTACCAGGGGATCAAATGTTGGCAGGCCTTTTAGGCTTCAATGTTGGGGTGGAACTAGGTCAATTGATCGTGTTGTTACCTTTCGTCCTGGTGCTGGGCATTTGGCCAGTTCGCCAGGCTTGGTACCGCGGTGTTGTTCAGATTCCTGTCTCCGCATCCATTGGTTGTATAGGGCTTTATTGGGCTCTAGATAGATCAGGTTTAATGCCTGAGTCAGTGGCCACATTCATCGACAGTTCCCTCTTTACAATTGGTAATCTCTGAGAAAAACTCTTCAAAAAATTGTTAGAGAGAGGAAGACGCTGTGCTGCCACTTAAGTTGGGTTTGTTTATGATGCCTGTGCATATGCCTGAACGCAATCTTCAGGAGGCATTACAAGAAGATCGTGCGCTTGTTCGTCTGGCTGATCAATTGGGCTTTGCAGAAGCTTGGATGGGAGAGCATATTTCGTCTGTAGGGGAGCCAGTACCTTCTCCCTTGATTTTTCATGCAAGCATGATCAGTGAGGCGCCCAACATTCGTTTTGGAACAGGCGTGATCAGTTTACCCCAGCACCATCCCGTGATGGTCGCTTCTCATGTGGCGCTGTTAGATCAATTGTCAGCTGGTCGCGTTATCATGGGAATTGGTTCTGGTGGATTATCGAGTGATTGGGAAATTTTTGGTAACCTGATCACGGACGTGGGCGCGCTATGCTAGAGTCCCTGAGTTATCGAAAAAATTTGGTCTACAGACCCACCTTATCATCACAATGGAGAACATTGGACGATTGATACAAGCCAGTATCAACTAGAGCGCTTGGGTGTGGGTCATGTCATCAAACCAATACAGAAGCCTTTTCCTCCTGTTGCGGTCTCCTTGCGTGGACCAAAATCTGGCTTGGCTGTGTTGGCTGGTGAGAGGGGATGGATTCCCATTTCGGGAATTTTATTGATCAAAAAGATGTAGCTTGCCACTGGCCTCTTTATGAGCAGGGGGCTGCCAAAGTTGGACGGTCCGTAGATCCTTCTTGTTGGCGTGTTGCTCGTTCTATTTGTATCACGGATGATACAGATCTTGCCCAAGATTTGATAAATGACCCTTACGGTGTCTTTGCTGACTATTATTTCTATTTGAACACCCATATGAAGTTGGCCATGGGAATTTTGCCGGAAGATTGGGATGAACATCAAGAAAGATTGGATGCAGTTGAAAAAGCAAAAAGCTTGGTCATCATTGGAACACAAGGCCAAGTGACAGAGCAATTGATGGATTTTGTTGACCATGTCGGTAGATTTGGAACGCTTATCATGACCGGGCATGACGTTCACGGGCATGAACAAATGTGGCACAGAAGTATGCATATATTGGCACAAGATATTGCGCCCAAATTAGATCAGCATGAGCGCAATGGTGGGTGCGTGAGTATTCTTCACAAAAATAATATGCTAAAGTCTTTGCGGTTTCCAAAAGGACGTGCTACGCCAACTCGATATTACGAATAGACACATGATGGGGTTTTCCCATGACCAAAAAAAATTTTTCAATTATCAAGCATATAACCCTTGCCTTCCTCCTGTTTTATCTACCGCAAATCGCAGCAGCAGATCCTGCCGCTCAGCTTCAATCGTTGATTTTGAACACAGGGGATGTGCAAACTGCAAGAAATGAATATCTCCTGTCAAAAGTGAACGTGAAGGTGCGTGAAGCTGAAACCATGCCACAGGTATCGGCATATACAAATTCTAATTTATCCATTGCACGCGAAGTTGACCGTCGAAATGCTGTGAGATTTACTGACGAAGATCTTGATTATTTTGATGTGGTAACATCGGTCGAGCATAATCTTTATGATTTTGGTAAAGCTGAGAATGAGATTAGTGCCCTATCAAGCAGATCTGATGCTGCAAGATTTATGATTTCTAGAAGCGTTTGAGAGAGTTAGACAGCCTTCTGCAGAAGACTTACCGCGGATGTCGAAACAATAGAACGTCAATTCTCAAATTTGGTAACTGAATTATTAGATTTTGAGAAGCGTGCAAATAACCGCTTTCGTTCTGGGGTAGGTACATTGGCCGAGGCGCGTGAGGTGTCATTATTAATACTCGATGCGCAAAACAATCTTGCTGAAAGTGAAAAAAGACAGGCTGAGTTGTTACAGCGCATGAAAGCGCGTTACGGATCTGTACCTGAAAGTCCAGATGCCTCATTTTGCCCCACTTGGTGAAAATTCGATCAGGTTGAGTTGCGCAACACCAAATTCTTTACAGGCGTTAATGCGCGCTCAAGAGGGCTTGAGTTTGAAACCAAGGCTTTGGAAGTAAGCCGTATGCCAACTTTTGATCTTGGAGGTCGGTTGACGATTATTGATGTAACGCGGGGCTTGAATGAGTATGATATGACAGTGGGTGTAACAGTGCGCATGCCGTTGTATGATGGCGGAGCTAATGCAGCGCGTCAGACAGAGCTTTCCTACCGTAAGCAGATCGAGGAGCAAAAGAAACGTGCTATCCTGCAGGACAAATCTCAGAAGTTAGAGGTCATTCTCCTGGATCGTACAAGGCTCCTTGAAAAAATGACCAATGCCAAGACCGACTTAAAACCATCGCAGAAAAATTGCGGGAGCTCGATATTCGGCGTGACGCAACGGGAACTTCAATCAACGAATTGGCTGAAACAATTGTGGACCAAGCCAATGCAAAGATTGTGGTGGAAACAAATCCTCTTGAGGTTTTAAAGTTGTTGGTTGCCCAGCATGGCGTCACCGAAACCCTACTATCGGCACTGAAGATAGCGCCCAATCCTGAAAGATTTTAATATGACGGAACAATATGCAGCAGGTGCAAAAGAACATTGGTTCTTTGGACCTGTTTTTCGTGCCAAACATGAGTTGTTCCAACTCATTCTTGGCTCAGTTTTGATCAATATATTTGCCTTGGTCAGTGCCTTCTACATTATGATCGTCTATGATCGCGTCATTCCCAATGAGGCTATTGAAACGCTTTATGCATTAACAATCGGCGTCATGATTGTTGTTGCGTTTGACTTATTGATGAAGGTATTGCGGGGTTTGTTCACTGATCGCGCAGGTGCGGTGGTTGATGAAGAGGTTGCTGCAACCCTATTTGATCGACTTTCTCGTAATGAAGCGCTTGCCACCCAACAAACAGGTAAAACAGCAAGCATTGTCAAAGAATTCGACTTGCTTCGCGATTTCCTAGGATCCGCCACATTCGTGGCGTTTGCAGATCTGCCTTTCGTTATTATCTTCCTTTTTGTTTTGTATTCAATTGGCGGTTTGGTGGTGTTGGTACCCACCATCATTGTCGTTACCATTCTTTTGTTGGGGTTGTTGATTCAACCCGTTTTGCGCCGTCTTACACGCAATGCTGCAGTTGATGGACAATCAAAGCAAGCGGTTTTGGTTGAAGTTCTCTCTGGAATGGAAACACTTAAAACATTACGCGGCATGGATATTCTTCGCCATCGTTGGATGAACTCTGTTCGTAGCCAAGCAGGCTTCTCAATGAAGTCAAAATTTTGGTCGCAGTTGACATCAAATTTTTCACAAACAGGGCAGCAATTGTCCCAGGTTGGTATTGTCGTGTTTGGGGTTTTCCTTATCATGGAAGGTTCTTTTGACCATGGGGTCATAATTGCTTGTGTGATCTTGTCAGGCCGCACGCTCGCACCTCTTGGTCAGATCAGCAATTTGTTGGGGCGTCTCAGCCAAGTTTCACGGCTTACGATAATTTGAACCAACTTATGCAGCAGCCCGTCACCGAGGTTGAGCGCTCAGAGTATTTGCGTATTCATGAGGTTGAGGGAAACATCACCTTCAGCAATGCAGGTTTACAGTACCCTAAGCAGAAAAAACCTTCGGCAGATGATATCTCATTGGCCATTGGTGCTGGAGAAAAAGTTGCAGTCCTTGGAAGAATTGGATCTGGGAAAACAACAATACTTCGCATGATTGCAGGTTTGGTTCAGCCAACCAGTGGTATGGTACAGGTCGATAGAACTGACGTCTCTCATTTCCATCCTGATGATTTGCGTAAACATGTATCTGTGGTCATGCAGCAGCCGCTTATATTTTCAGGTACTTTGCGGCAGAATATAACACTTGGAAACCCAGATGCTACAGATGAAGAAATCATGCATGTCGCGAGGCTAACAGGTGTGGATGGCTTGGCTTCGATGCTGCCTGATGGCTTTGACACCATGCTGACTGAGCGCGGAATGCAATTGTCTGGTGGCCAGCGTCAAGCGATCTGTATTGCCAGAGCTCTGGTAAATCCATCCAAAATACTTCTCTTAGATGAACCAACATCAGCCATGGATTCTAATACTGAAATGGCTGTGATGAAGAATATAATGATTGCGGCCAAAGATAAAACCGTCATTTTGGTAACCCATAGGGGTATTCTTGTTGATCTCGTTGAGCGGGTTGTTGTGATGGACTCTGGAAAAATTATTGCCGATGGTCCCCGTGAAGAGATCAAGCAGAAACTACGTGGTGGGGGTGCAGCCTGATGGCACAAAAAAAATCATTTTGGTTTTCAAACATCATCTTTTATTTGATAGTCATTTTTTTTGCGGTTGCAGGTTTTTGGGCCTATGTCGCAGAGATCGATCAAGTTGTGCGTGCTGAAGGAGAGGTGGAGCCGGTTGGTAAGGTGCAGCCCGTTCAGTCTTTATATGGGGGCACTGTTGCAGAGTTAAACGTCGCTGTTGGTGATATGGTTGAGAAGGATCAAGTTGTTATCAGGCTGGATGAACAAGAGCCTGTCGCAGAATTTGAGCAGAATGAAATTACCTATGTAAGTGCTGCCGCTCGCTACGCGCGTCTTTATGCAGAGGCCAATAGCCTGTCTTATATTGAGTTTCCTGACGATGTTCCACTGAGTTTACGTTTGTCAGAGCGCGCGGTCTTTTTATCACGACAGAAAACCCTAGAAGGCCGTCGTCGGGTTCTACAGCAAGAATTGCAAAGTGCCAGAAATGATAAACTTGAAGCCGACAATGCAATAAAAGCGGCACGCAACCGTTTGAAATTGGTTGATGAGGAATATGATCTTTACGAACCTTTGGTGAAACAAGGTATTGAGCCCCGCGTGAAGCTATTTGATATTGAGACGCGTAAGGTTCAAACCCAGGATGAAATTACCCAGCGGCGCATCGAGAGTAATGGTGCTGAAATACGTATTCAAAAGTTTTTGGATGAAATCACACAGCTGGACAATCAGTTTCGATCCGATGCGGGTGAGCAAATGTATCGCGAAGTGGAAGCGCGTGATAAGGCCGCCTCAGAGCGGATTCGGTTGGCTGAGCGGTTGTCACAAACAGATTTAAAAGCACCGAGTTCAGGTATTGTGACGTCTGTAGCGGTACCTGGTCCTGGTGCTGTTGTTCGTGGTGGTGACGTCTTGCTTGAGATCGTTCCATCTGCTGATAATTTTACGATCTTAGCAAGAATTCCGGTTAAAGACATCTCAAAGGTATCTGAGGGTCAAACAGCAAGGGTCTCTTTCTCAGCCTATGATTTTAGTCGCTATGGTGTCATGATGGGGCGTTTTAAGCGTATCGCACAGAACACCACAGAGACTGAGCAGGGTGAGCGTTATTATGAAGCATGGGTCGAAACGGAGGGAAAAACCTTCTCAAAATCACCAATAGAGCCCCAAATTGTTCCAGGTATGGCCGCCACGGTTGATGCCTTGGGCGAAAAGAGAACTGTGGTCGAGTATATCATGAGCCCATTGAATAGAATGGCCAGCAAAGCATTAACAGAATAATTACCAAGGAGAGTAAAAATGGCAGATACAGTAAGTGAAGGCGTAACAAACACAAACAACAATCAAAATGTTGTTATTGACGGCGTGACCTATAAACTTGATGACTTAAGCCAGGACGCTCGTGCATTACTCGGGTTCTTGGCGCGCCTAGATCGAGAAATTGCTGAGGCACGATTTGCTTTGGATCGCAACATGATGGCGAGACGTGGGGCAACAGAGCAACTTAAAACGCTTCTTCCATCAACCTGATGGCCATCCGATCTAACAGGGCAGGTGTGCTTGGAATGTCCATGTACGTTAGAGCTCAGACAATCACAAAAGTTGTTTTGTGTTGAAACAACGACAAGGACACTCACCTATCTAGATTGATGGGTGGGCATGTAACACCAAAAATAATTCTTAAAAATCCCAGATCATAATTGATGTAACATGTGCATCGGTTCAATATTTATCTTGCCAAAAAGAGAGTGTTCTAGCTCAATTGTCTCATAAATTGTTGAATGTTTTCAAAACATCGAATTTATGAATTTTAAATATACTTGAAGAAATCTTATTTATAGGTTTTTAGCGCTGCGCTAAAAGTATGAGAGCGATACGTTCACGATTATCGTCTCGTTACTTTCAGAAGATAAAAAAATGACAAAATTTCTATCAAATTGTCATCATAATGTCATCAAATCAACCTAAACCATCCTTTGGAATTTTCTTTAAATTATATTTATGAGGATAAAAATGGCTGATAATGATCTTGTAACAATTGGTGAAACAATCGCCTTGATGCCAGAAGCTAGCACGGCAAATGATCCAAGTGCGTTGCTTGATGGTCAGAGTGGAGATAAGAATTTCCCATTCGCGAGATTTAAACCCTTAGCCACAGTCGGTGAGGTCGATCCTGTAACAGGAGATGCATTGACTGGTCAGCCAGACGGCAACGCAGCCTTCCTAAAGGATGATGATACAATCACCGTTGTCTACCAGTCAGAATCATATGGACTTATGAGCACACAAACTTACGGTTGGGAAATGGCCAGCGGTGTAAGTTTCACTGGATCTCATCCATACCATTGATTATGATCGCGAGAAGTTTGCAGAATTTTTAGAAACTGGTGATTCAGCTGCTGATATGTTTTTGGAATCAGGTCATCTTTTTGACACAATTTACAACGTATTTGGCGAGGTTGTGGATGGAAAAAATGATGACGCAACAGATCTCTCTGCAAAATGGGGAAATCAAACTTTACCTACAGGCGAATTGGTGGATTTTGTACAGCCTTTGACGGAAGGTGATTTCTTCTTCCAGTCATTCTGCAGTGCTTTCTTGGAGACGGCCAATAAATATGGTGACGGGATTGGGTTTGAAGACAATGTTTGGCTGACGGCTGAAGAGTGGAACATTCGCTATATTTTTCCAGATGGCGTAGCCACATCTAATGAAACAATGGGTTTGGCATCCATAGCTGTGGATGTTGATACAGGCATTGCATATACAGTCCCAGCCTTGGGTCAAACTGGTTATGAGAAATTGTTGCCCATAAATCCAGGCCACCCAGATTACGTTGTTATCGTTCTCGCAGGCTACAATCACGAACAAGAGCCTGCTCCACTTAAGATTTATGTGGGTGTTAAAGGCAAAGACGCTGATGGCAATGATGTTGACACAACGGGAACAGATCGGGATGCATTCTTAGCGCGCAATGGACTCCTACATGGTAAAATCTACGGCATGGCCGTGGCCAATGATGACTATGCTGATCTTGGTATAGATGTTGTTGATCCAACCGCAAAAATGTTTGATGCTTATATGAAAGATGCAGATGCGGCAACCGAATTTTCTGCCAAATTTGTAGCGACATCATATCAGTGGGAAGGTTTTGACAAAGCCAGTTGCCGTCAAAGACACAGAGATGATGTTGTGGGATGATGCCGCAGAGCAACCTGTTGATCATACCTTCTTCAATGGAGACACAAAAGTTGAGCATCCTGCAGTAGACCCAGACATAACAAAGTTCCGTTGGGTCAGAAATATGACTGATGAAGGTGGTCTCATCGGAATTGAATTAACGAATTTGGTGGCAGAGTTGACGGCTGCCAATGGTGCTTTACCAGATGCTCTTTCTGCTGATGTTACCCGAATAATTGCGGCTATAGATGGAGAGATGTCTTTAGAAACTGGTGATAAGGGCATTGGGAATGGGCTAGATGGCCTGGACGATGCTGACAACTCCAAAACTGACGCCTCAGAAACAGCAGAAGTCTTTATTCCCACTGGGGAAGCAAAAATGGTGGCGCCAGATGGATTGATGTGGGTAAAGACCGCAGATGGTGACTTCCTTATCGTAGATGAAGATGCAGGTAACCCTTACGGCGAAAGAAAATATATCATTGAAATTGACTCAGATACGATGCAACCAGTTGAAACAGAAAACGGTCATGAGGGTTATTTCCTTGCCCAAGCTGGTGGATCTTTAAATCCAAGGGGTGATGTTGCATCAATACCGGAGTGCTGCATCGGGTGCTACGTCTGCAGAATTTTCTGGAAGCTGGAACGTATCTGCGCTCGTGGCCAGGAAGGAGGATGGTTCTTTCTACACCAAAGAGGAACTCACAGGCACGAAGTTGCAAGAAGTGAACGAGTCATTGGCATTGAATGAGTCCACCTTTATTGGTGTACTTCAAGAGCGTTCAGAATCTGGTGGCCAGGTGGAAGAAGTGAAGGCTGATAATGGTGGTCAGATCTTCGCGTTTAATGTTGATTTGGGTGGTTACACTGAATTGCAGTTGCTTCATGCAACCGACCTTGAAAGTGGTTTTGAACAGTTATCAACTGCAGCAAATATGAAGGTCCTTGCTGACTTCTATTCTAACAGTGATACCTTGTTCATCTCCTCTGGTGATAATTTTATTCCAGGTGCATATTTTAATGCCGGTGGTGATGCCTCAATGGCTGCTATTTATAATCAAGCATTTAACGATTTTTATGGGCTTGATGATTCCAGTCAGTATGCAGATTTGCGCGCAGAGGCAGGTTTCGCTGATATTGCGATCATGAACTTGCTTGAAATTGATGCATCAGTGATCGGTAACCACGAATTTGACGCAGGTGCATCCGTATTTGGCGATATGATTACGCACTATCCACGTGGTGCAGGTCTCGAGAATGACCGTTGGATTGGGGCACAGTTCCCGTATCTTTCTGCCAACCTTGATTTCTCAAATTCTGGACTCGCCGACTACTACACCGATGATATCCTCGCTGGGTCAGAATTTGAGATTACGCCAGAAGAAGCAGCAGCGGTTACGGCGAAGTATCAAGACGGATCAGGTCAAAAGAAGTTGGCGCCTGCAGCAGTGCTTACCACAGACAGTGGAGAAACTTACGGTGTGATTGGTGTCACAACACCATATCTGGCCTCTATTTCCTCCCCGGGTTTGGTTGAAGTGGTGAATGCTGATGGCACACGCAACGATACCATTTACAATTCAGATACTAGAGATGCTGAAATGACTGAGCTTGCAAAGCTGGTGCAGGTTCAAGTTGATCGTCTCGAAGCCTCTGGTGTGAATAAGATTATTTTGACATCGCACTTGCAGGATTTTGCTTATGAAAAGCTCCTCGCCACAAAATTGGATGGTGTTGATATTATTATTGCTGGTGGGTCAGATACAATTCTTGCCAATGATGCTGATGACCTCCGTGCTGGTGACGTAGCCGTTGATACATACCCTGTTACGAATATTACGGATCTTTCAGGCAACAACACTTACCTCGTTTCAACGGATGGTCAGTTTAACTATCTTGGTCGTTTGAACGCGACTTTTGATTCCGCCGGTCATGTGGTTTTCGTCGACTATGAAAATTCTGCACCAATTTCGACAGAAACAGAAAATGTTGCTGCTATCACAGGTCTTAAAGTTGATAGTGATGGTAACATCGATCTTGCTGATGATGGCCTTAATGCTGGAAGCTCTCTTATCGAGAAGGCTTCAATAATAGAAGATGTTGTGAATGGACTTGAGGCGGTAGCGGCATCAAAGGATTCAAATGTTGTGGGATTGACAGACGTTTATCTAGAAGGTCGTCGTTCTAAGGTGCGTACCGAAGAAACCAACTTGGGTGATCTTAGCGCAGACTCTCTTTTGCATGCCACACGTCAATTTGACACTGTTTTCGCGTTCAAAAACGGCGGTGGTATACGTTCTGAAATCGGTGATTCATCAACTGATGAGAATAACATCACCACATTTACAGCACCTCTTGCTAACGAGCAGACCGGTCGTGAGGAAGGTGAGGTATCACAACCATTGAAACCTCATTGAAGTTCAACAATGGCGTTACATTGCTTGAGCTTTCTGGCTCGGACCTGAAGGAAATCTTGGAGCATGGCGTCAATGGTTTCTTGAATGCTGACTCTCAGCCTGGTCAATTTCCTCAAGTAGGTGGTTTGTATTTCTCGGTGGATATGGATCAGCAAGCTGGTGACCGGATCACTGAAATTGCGTTGGTTGATGAGGATGGCTTCGTTACCCAGCATATTTACAACAATGGTTCCTTTGTTGGTGATGCGGCAACCCAAGAATTCCGTGGTGCAAGCCTTAATTTCCTCGTCGAGAATGATGGTGACGGATATCCGTTCAGTACACTTGCGCAGAATGTTGAAGTGATTGATGGATTTGGCGAACAAGAAGCGTTCGCCATGCTGATGTCTGATCAGTATCTTGTGGAAGCTTATGATACAGCTGAAACATCAAAGACATATGATACACGTATCCAATTCATGGATTCAGAAATCTTCGGGGAAGGTCGTGAAGCACTAGTTTCTCTCATTCCAGAGGCAAGCAGATCAGTAGCTCCTAAGGTTGCATCATCTACGACGCTTGGGTCAGTTGCTGACGAAGGTGGAGCAGAAATTGTTTCTGTTGATGGAGCTATCGCTGCGGTAACCAACGGCATTGATAACCGTGTTGAAATTCTTGATATGGAAGATCCTGAGCATCCTGTTCATCTTGGTGCATTAGATGTACGCGAGATGGCCAGCGATGATATCACACTGGTTGGTGGTATTACCTCTTTTGATTTGGGAGAAGGCATTACCTCTGTTGCCATTAAAGGTGAAACGGTTGTTGCGTCATACAAAAACGGTGATGTATCTCTCGGTGGCTATGTGGTTACCTACAAAGTGCCTGGCGGAGATTTAGCCTCTGCAACAGCCATGGTATCTCAAGTTGGTGTCCAACCTGATTGCGTGATCTTAAACGCTGACGGTACATTGGCCTTTACGGCTGATGAAGGTGAAATCACGATCGTCAACGGCGAATATGTTGATCCACAAGGTTCTATTTCCATCATTGATACGGCAACTGGTGCGGTTACAAAGATTGGGTTTGATCATCTTGATGCCGCTACACTGAAAGCAGCCGGCGTTCGCATATCTGATGCCTCTTCATCCGCTGCAGCTGATATTGAGCCAGAATATGTGGCGCTTTCTGATGATGAATCCTTGCTATTTGTTACGCTGCAAGAGAACAATGCGGTTGCCAAAATTGATATTAGTGGCATTGTTGCAGGTCAAACTGTGAATGCGGCGGACATCATGGAAATTCTGCCACTTGGTTATAAAGATCATAACCTTGCAGATGGCACCAGGAGTTGGATGCGTCAGACAGAGATGGT
>JAYPQH010000034.1:0-24478 GCA_038131935.1 Alphaproteobacteria bacterium
AGCTGTTGCTGTGTCAGTTTAGTGCAGACATTAGGTGTCTTCACTCTGTTACCGCGGTGTTACTCTGCTCAATCATATCGATATCAGAAATGTCAGCGCGCCCCATGCGCAACCGTTCCATCATGCGATACATCCAACCCGTACCCTCACGACAGGGCGTACATTGTCCACAACTTTCATGCTTATAAAAGTGCGAAAGCCTTGAGATGGCAGCGATAATATCTGTCGACTTGTCCATCACAATGACAGCTGCCGTACCCAAACCGGATTGGACAGATCTAAGCGAGTCAAAATCCATGATCAAATCATCACACAAATGCAGGCAAACATGGAACAGAAGAGACCACCTGGGATAACTGCGAGCAAATTATCCCATCCCCCACGCACACCGCCTGCATGTTTTTCAATCAACTCACGAAGTGTGATGCCCATCTCTTCTTCTACATTACATGGATTATTCACATGTCCAGAAATTGAAAAGACCTTCGTGCCGGTGTTATTCTCACGGCCTAGTCCTGCAAACCATGCACCACCACGGCGCAAGATTGTACCTACTACCGCAATAGACTCAACATTATTTACCGTTGTGGGGCAGCCATACAGACCTGCATTGGCAGGAAATGGAGGCTTGAGCCGAGGCATTCCTTTTTTCCCCTCAAGAGACTCAAGAAGTGCGGTCTCTTCACCACAGATGTAAGCACCAGCACCATGGTGGAGATACAGATCAAAATCCCAACCAGAACCAGCAGCATTTGGTCCAAGAAGTCCAGCATCGTAAGCCTGATCTATAGCGCGCTGCAGCGCATGACGCTCAGCAATATATTCACCTCGAATATAAATATAACAAGCATGTGCAGCCATAGAGAATGACGCAAGCAAACAACCTTCAATCAACTTAAAAGGTTCATTACGCATGATTTCCCGATCTTTGCAGGTTCCAGGCTCAGACTCGTCTGCGTTGACCACTAGGTAATGTGGGCGACCATCTGACTGTTTAGGCATGAATGACCATTTAAGACCTGTTGGAAACCCTGCCCCTCCACGGCCGCGCAACCCTGATGATTTTACCTCATTAATGATCCAATCCGAACCTTTTTTGATAAAATCAGACACTTGATCAAAATCACCGCGCGCCCGCGCGCCCGCGAGTGACGTATCTTCAAAACCATAGAGATTAGAGAAGATCCTATCTTCTGGCTGCAGCATGGCTCAGACCTCCTGATGATCCATATGATGGGGAGAGGACGATGTACGACCTGCTTGCGAACCAGTTTTTACAGGATTTCCAGCACGCAAGTTTTCCAGAAGAGCCACGAAAGATTCTTCATCGAGGTCCTCATAATAATCGTCATTAATTTGCACCATTGGTGCGTTGGCACAGGCACCTAAACACTCAACTTCCAACCAAGAAAATTTACCATCCTCAGATATCTGTTTCTGTTCAGGAGAAATATATTTACGGCATAATGATGATAAACTCTCACTTCCCCGCAACCAACAAGGTGTGGTGCGGCAAATCTGAACAAAATATTGCCCAACGGGCTCCAAGTTGAACATGGTGTAAAAGGTAGCAACCTCTAAAACGCGCATTCGAGGCATATCTAAAATATTTGCAATCGCCGCAATTGCAGCCTCTGGAATCCAACCACCACATTGTTCCTGTGCACGCCAAAGGGCGGGTATCACCGCGGAAGCCTGTCGACCCTCTGGGTACTTTGAAATTTGCTGGTTTAACCAAGTAAGGTTTTCATCAGAAAAAGCAAAATGCTCTGGTTGTTGCGCGGCAAGTCTACGAACACTCATCGATCAATCTCTCCGAAAACAATATCTAACGAACCCAGAACGGCAGACACGTCAGCAAGCATATGCCCACGACAGAGGTAATCCATGGCCTGCAGGTGTGCGAAGCCAGGCGCACGAATCTTACAACGGTACGGTTTGTTGCTACCGTCAGAAACGAGATAAACCCCAAATTCACCTTTGGGGGCTTCTACTGCTGCATACACCTCACCCTCTGGCACATGAAAACCTTCGGTGTACAACTTGAAATGGTGAATAAGTGCCTCCATCGAGTTCTTCATATTACCTCGTTTTGGCGGCACATATTTGTTATTCACAGAGCTTACGGGCCCTTTTGGCATCCGCTCCAAACATTGCTTCATGATGGAGACACTTTGCTTCATT
This sequence comes from Alphaproteobacteria bacterium, assembly GCA_038131935.1. Lineage (GTDB taxonomy): Bacteria > Pseudomonadota > Alphaproteobacteria > UBA8317 > UBA8317 > UBA8317. The sequence continues at coordinate 2,185 of JAYPQH010000034.1, forward strand.
TCTTCCATCCGGCACAAATAGCGATCAAAACAATCACCATTTTTTCCGACCGGTATTTGAAAAGATAAGTCATTGTAACATTCATAAGGCTGAGCCCGCCGAAGGTCCCACGCAAGATCCGACCCCCTAGCCATGACACCTGTTAAGCCCCAATCATAAACATCAGACTGGGTCACCACGCCAATATCAACATTGCGCTGCTTGAAAATTCGATTTTCCGTCAGCAATGCATCTATATCATCAAGGATCGCGGGAAATTCTTCGCAAAAGGTTGCGATATCATCGAGCAGATCGCCTGGAAGGTCCTGATGGACACCACCAGGGCGGAAGTAAGCAGCATGCATTCGAGAACCGGAAGCGCGCTCATAAAAGACCATCAACTTCTCGCGCTCTTCAAAGCCCCAAAGTGGTGGTGTTAGAGCCCCAACATCCATTGCTTGGGTTGTAACATTTAAAAGGTGACTCAGCAGACGGCCGATTTCAGAATAGAGAACCCGGATATACTGACCACGTTCTGGGACCTCAAGACCAAGAAGCTTCTCAATAGCAAGGCAATATGCATGCTCTGATTCATAGGTGCGACATAGTCGAGACGATCGAAATAAGGGAGCGCCTGAAGATAAGTTTTATGCTCGATTAGCTTTTCAGTGCCACGATGCAATAGCCCAATATGTGGATCAACACGCTCCACAACCTCACCATCCAACTCAACAACCAAGCGCAAAACACCATGAGCTGCAGGGTGTTGAGGTCCAAAATTAATGGAAAAATTTTTAATTTGATGTTCAGCCATGTGACTCACCGTTGCCTGACGCCTTTTCATCACCAGGCAATTTCGTGGGCGTCATTGACTCCCAACTGCTCAAGTAATCAAAAGACCGATACTCCTGAACCAATGTGACAGGCTCATATACAACACGCTTTTCTAAATCGTCGTAACGCACTTCGACATGTCCCGTAAGTGGAAAGTCCTTGCGTAGTGGATATCCACGAAATCCGTAATCCGTCAGAATTCTTCGCAAATCCGGATGATCGGTAAATTCTACACCATACATGTCGAATATCTCGCGCTCATACCAGTTTGCAGGAAATAACGCTGAACGGCTGAGGAACAACTTCGTTTTCACCAACTTGTATACGAACCCGAACGCGTTGATTTGATTGCTTAGAAAGCTGATAAAATGAGGTTGAATCGCTTTTCTCGTTGGGGATAGTCAACAGCCACCACGTCCAACAACTGCCCAAGCAACAACTGATGATCATCACGAAGGCTACGCAAAACCGATGTAACCCTTTTGGCATCTGTTTTTACCGTAATCGCACCCTGAATACTTGATCTTGTTCAATCTCTACATCTTTATCCAAGCAGTTCGACAACCAAACCAAGACATCGCCATCAACAGACATCTCTCTCATATCTCAGCGCTCCATTGTTCCTGTGCGACGAATTTTTCGCTGCAACTGAAGTATCCCATACAAAAGAGCTTCAGCTGTTGGAGGACATCCAGGCACATAGACGTCCACTGGAACCACACGATCACATCCGCGAACAACAGCATAGGAATAATGATAATACCCCCCACCGTTGGCGCAGGATCCCATGGATATGACCCAAGCGGGTCTGGCATCTGGTCATATACTTTCCGCAAGGCAGGTGCCATTTTATTGGTGAGTGTGCCAGCAACAATCATCACATCAGATTGCCGTGGGCTGGCACGTGGCGCCGTACCAAAACGTTCAAGGTCATAACGTGAGGGGCATAGAAGCCTGCATCATTTCAACAGCGCAACATGCAAGACCAAACGTCATCCAAAACAGAGAACCAGTCCGCGCCCAATTAACGAGGTCATCCACAGAGGTTAATACAAACCCCCTGTCTGACAACTGAGAAGACATATCATCAAATCGCCCATCATGAATATCTGGGATCAAGGGACGACCAACAACATCCACCATAATTCACTCCCACTCAAGCGCACCGCGCTTTCCACTGTAAACAAAGCCAACTGTTAAAACAGCCAAGAAAACCATCATCGAAAAGAAACCCGCGGGACCGATTTCCTCGAGGACCAGTGCCCAGGGAAAAAGAAACGCGATTTCAAGGTCAAAAATGATGAAAAGAATAGAGACAAGGTAGAACCGCACATCGAACTTCATTCGAGAATCATTAAAGGGGTTAAAGCCACACTCATAAGCTGAGAGCTTTTCCTTATCAGGTGAAGATGGAGCAAGAATATATGCAGCCGCCATAAAAGCACCGCCAAGTGCCAAAGCGACCCCAAGAAAAAGGACAATCGGAAGATACTCTGCCGCTAACGTACCCATTACACCTCACTTTTTATTTTTGTTTTGAAGTTCGTATTACACAAAGAAAAAAAATACAAACCTTGACAAGCAATCTCAGCAAAAAGGTCGCATCTTCGTATGATGCATCCGCAAACTTAGGCCGTAAAAAGAAAGACAAAAAAGAAGGAGCCTCTGCCAACCAGCAGATACCTAAGGAATAACATTGATGGAAGATTGGTATAATGTATTTTGTTTTTACTGGCGGGAGTGACGGGGCTCGAACCCGCGACCTCCGGCGTGACAGGCCGGCACTCTAACCAACTGAGCTACACCCCCAGTAAAAACAACTCTTAATGCACACCATATGGTGGGCGGTGAGAGACTCGAACTCCCGACATCTTCGGTGTAAACGAAGCGCTCTACCAACTGAGCTAACCGCCCGGCACCAGAAGCCCCGATAGGCACGAAGTCCTATTTTGGACTGCACGTGCCTGTCAAGTATATTTTACCCGTTAAGGGAATCTTTTAGAGCTTTAAATGCTTTAAATTTTGGTTGAGTCGATGCAGCAATTGTCATTTTCTCACCCGTGCGTGGATTCCGCCCTTCACGCTCTTTGGTTTGGGACGCAGAAAATATTCCAAAACCAGTAACGCGAACCTCAACACCTTTACCCATCTCTTCAGCAATAATTGCAAAGAGTGAATCAACAGCTTTCTGTGCATCAGCACGAGTCATAGACTCACGATCCGCAAGCGCATTAGAGAGTTCAGTTTTATTCATTGTATTTACCTCCGTTAGAAAACGGGACTACGTTACGTAATAAGAATAACAAAAGTCAAAGGCAAAAAGGCTTAAACAAGCCCTTAATGAGCCATTTGTGACGAAATTTTTTCTTGACTTTTTGCAGCCTTCTCTTGATCGAACAACTCCCAAGACCAATCGATAGCTGACAATGGCTCTGTCAAAGCCACCTCAATTACATCAGAAATGTCTTCTACCGCGACAATAGACAGGGTATTTTTTACCACATCTGGTATCTCATCAAGATCTTTTTCGTTTTCTTTTGGGATTATTGCTGTTTTAATTCCACCTCGCACGGCCGCCAGTAACTTCTCCTTCAATCCACCGATGGGCAAAACACGGCCTCGAGTGTAATTTCACCTGTCATCGCTACATCCCGCCGCACTGGAATGCCTGTCAGCATAGATACAATTGATGTCACCATCGCCACACCAGCTGATGGGCCATCTTTGGAGTCGCGCCTTCTGGAACGTGAACATGGATATCTCTCGTTTCAAAAACTTTTGGGTTAATTCCCAATTGTGGCGCTCGTGCCCTTACCAAGCTGGCAGCAGCTTCGATAGATTCTTTCATGACATCGCCTAATTTTCCGGTGGCTGTCATTTTACCTTTGCCTGGCAACATAACCGATTCTATGGCCAGTAAGTCACCACCCACCTCCGTCCAAGCCAAACCAGTTGTCACACCAACCAAGTCACTAGCTTCCGCCAGACCAAATCTAAACTTTTTAACACCCGAAAATTCAGCAAGGTTGTCCTTTGTCACCTCAACAAAACTTGATTCCTGAGCTTCAAGTTTTTTGACAGCTTTGCGACAAATCTTGGAAATTTCTCGCTCTAAATTTCGCACCCCAGCTTCTCTGGTATAGGTGCGAATAAGTTCGACAACACCATCTCTTGATAAGTGGAATTCTTTATCATTGAGTTTATGGTTTTTTAGCTGCCTTGGAATAAGATGCCTGTGCGCAATTTCCAACTTTTCTTCTTCGGTGTAACCCGCGATACGAATGATTTCCATCCTATCCAGCAAAGGCCCCGGCATATTCAATGAATTTGCCGTCGTTATAAACATAACTTGCGAAAGATCATAATCGACTTCCAAGTAATGATCAGCGAAGGTTGAATTTTGCTCAGGATCCAATACCTCTAACAATGCCGAGCCTGGGTCACCACGGAAATCTTGACCCATTTTGTCTATTTCATCCAATAAAAACAATGGATTACTCGTCTTTGCCTTCTTCATAGACTGTATGATTTTTCCAGGCATTGATCCTATATATGTGCGGCGATGACCGCGTATTTCCGCTTCATCACGCACACCGCCAAGTGAAACACGGATGAACTCACGTCCTGTTGCCTCAGCCATAGCTTTACCTAAAGATGTCTTACCTACACCCGGAGGACCAACCAAGCACAGTATGGGTCCTTTCGCGCCACCGGTGCGTTTTTGCACCGCGAGGAATTCAACGATGCGTTCTTTGACCTTCTCGAGGCCATAATGTCCATCATCAAGAATGCTTTCAGCTTTTTGGATAGCTATCTTTTTTCGCGATTTTTTACCCCAAGGAATACCAATCAACCAATCAAGATAGTTTCTTACGACCGTTGCTTCTGCTGACATAGGGGACATCATCTTAAGCTTCTTTAATTCTGCTTGCGCCTTTTCCCTTGCCTCTTTTGATAGCTTGGTTTTGTTGATGCGTTCCTCAAGCTCATCAATATCAGATCGACCGTCATCTCCCTCACCAAGCTCACGTTGAATGGCCTTCATCTGCTCATTAAGGTAATATTCTCGCTGCGTTTTTTCCATTTGCCGTTTTACGCGATTTCTTATCCGCTTTTCCACCTGCAAAACAGAAATTTCACCTTCCATGTGGCCTAAAACTTTTTCCAAACGCTCATTCAATGAGAGCGTTTCAAGGATCTCCTGCTTTACATCGATTTTCGCAGAAAGATGGCCACCCATCATATCAACAAGTTGCTCTGGGTCTTCGACTTCACGAAGTTTTTCGATCAGCTCTTGGGACATTTTTTTGTTCAATTTTGCGTACTGATCAAATTGTTCATGAATCGCACGCATTAATGCCAGGGCCTCTGTTTCATCGGTTGTTTGATTATCCAAAGCTTCTGCTTCAGCTTCAAAAAAATCATCTTCACGCGTGAAACTCTTAACTTTTGCGCGTTGCTGACCTTCCACAAGCACCTTAACTGTTCCATCTGGCAGCTTGAGAAGTTGTAGGATGCTTGCAACCGTTCCAACGTCATACAAATCTTCACTTGCTGGCTCATCCTGTGAATGGTCACGTTGGGTCAGAAGCAAAATTTGCTTTTCCTCATTGAGAACTTGTTCGAGGGCAACGACAGATTTTTCCCTACCCACAAATAGAGGTACAACCATATGGGGAAAAACAACGATGTCACGTAGGGGCAATACAGGAAGTGTTAAAGAAGTCATGGGCATCTCTCAGAATAAACTATCTACGTTGATGTGGGTACACTTGGAAAGATAATCAATATTAACCGACATCTTCCCTGCGGTCGGTATGTATCAAAAGCGGCTTTGCCCGCCCCTCAACAACCTCGGCATTGATGACCACCTCAACAACCGTCGTGTAGCTCGGCAAATCAAACATAATATCAAGCAAAATAGCTTCCATTATAGATCGCAAACCTCTGGCACCTGTTTTGCGTGCAATCGCTTTGCGAGCAATAGCAAGCAAAGCATCATCAGAAAAATTCAAGGCCACGTCTTCCATTTCAAACAAACGCTGATACTGCTTGACCAAAAGCATTCTTGGGCTGAGATAGAATTTCAACCAAAGCTGCCTCATCTAGATCTTCTAACGTAGCTAAAACAGGCAAACGACCGATAAACTCGGGTATCAAACCAAATTTTAAAAGATCTTCTGGCTCTAAATTTTTAAGGAGCTCACCTGTACCACGATCTTCAGCGGGTGAAACACGTGCCCCAAACCCAATGGATGACTTAGCACTACGATCCGCAATAATTTTCTCTAATCCTGCGAATGCACCACCACAAATAAATAAAATATTGGTTGTATCTACCTGCAAAAATTCCTGTTGCGGGTGCTTTCGTCCACCTTGCGGAGGCACAGATGCAATAGTGCCCTCCATGATCTTTAACAGCGCCTGCTGAACGCCCTCACCACTTACATCCCTTGTAATCGATGGGTTTTCTGATTTCCGCGTAATTTTATCTACTTCATCAATGTAGACGATGCCACGCTGTGCCCGTTCAACGTTAAAATCTGAGGCTTGTAGCAATTTGAGAATAATGTTCTCGACATCCTCACCCACATACCCTGCCTCCGTTAACGTCGTTGCGTCAGCCATCGTGAAAGGAACATCTAATGTACGCGCCAATGTCTGGGCGAGAAGCGTTTTGCCACTACCAGTGGGCCCGAGCAGCAAGATATTGGACTTCGCCAATTCTACTTCACTTCCCTTCGCACCATGGGCCAGTCGCTTGTAATGGTTATGAACAGCGACGGAGAGCACACGTTTGGCACTATTTTGACCAATAACATAATCATCCAGCACAGCCATGATTTCAGCTGGCGTAGGTACACCGTCTTTAGATTTTACTGCCGCTGCCTTATTCTCTTCACGGATAATATCCATACAGAGGGCTACGCACTCATCACAAATAAAAACGGTTGGTCCAGCTATAAGCTTTTTTACCTCATGCTGACTTTTACCGCAGAATGAACAATACAGCGTGTTTTTTCCATCACCATTAGACGAATTGCCAATTTTACTCATTCCATCTCCTTCATTCCAACCTCATGGAAACATGACGAGCCAAGACAAGCAAGTCGTTAAGAGGTCGATATGTTTTTTTCCATTGAGGACCTTGATGAGACCACATCATCAACAAGCCCAAATTCTTTTGCTTCCTCTGCAGTCATGAATGTATCACGATCAAGCGCTTCTTCAATTTTTTCAATCGCCTGACCCGTATGAGTTACATAAATATCATTCAAGCGGCGCTTCAGTGACAATATTTCCTGTGCGTGCCGTTCGATATCAGAGGCCTGCCCCTGAAATCCACCAGAGGGCTGATGCACCATCACACGAGCGTTTGGAAGCGCATATCTTTGCCCCTTTGCACCACCGGCTAGAAGCAGAGAACCCATAGATGCTGCCTGTCCCATACATAGGGTTGCAACAGGACATTCTATATATTGCATGGTATCGTAAATAGACATGCCAGCTGTCACCACACCACCTGGAGAATTGATGTAAAGATATATTGTCTTTTTTGGATTCTCAGCCTCAAGGAACAACAATTGCGCACAGATAAGGCTCGCCATATCATCATGAACGGGCCCCGTTAAAAAGATAATGCGCTCCTTCAGCAACCTGGAGTAAATGTCATAGGCTCTTTCCCCGCGGTTAGATTGCTCCACCACCATCGGAACTAAGCTCATTAAGGTCTCCTGGTTCATCACTGCTCCAATCTCTCTTGCATATCATTTTTGCTCAACGTGAGGTTTGTAACCTCCGCAACGGCCATTATGAAATCTACAACCTTATCTTCAAAAATTGGTCCACGAAATTGCTCTAGCATTTCGTTATTTTCTTTGACATACTTGATGAAGGCCTGTTCTTGTCCAGGATAACGCCTTGCCTCTTCAGCAACACGCTGACTCAGCTCCTCATTTGACACCGTAATTCCGTTCCGTCGTCCAAATTCAGCCAACGCCAAGCCAAGTTTTACACGGCGGGCTGCTAATGCCTTGTCCTCGTCTGTCACTTCCAACTCACTAGATGCATCGTCTCCATGATCGTGATCGTGGTCATGATCGTGGTCATGATCGTGGTCGTGATCGTGATCGTGGTCGTGGTCATGATCATGGTCATGCTGTTGGGCCTGGCCGCTCTCGCCTCTCATCTGTTGCGCAATGGCTTTTGCCTCTTGCTCCACCAAAGATTCTGGCAATGTGATATCGATTTGCTCGTCGAGAAGGTCGAGCAAGGATCTCTTTGCAAGAAGCCTGCTTCTACCATCGAACTCTTGTTGCACACGCTCAGCAACCAAAGATTTAAGCTGGGCTAAGTCCTCTAAACCGAGTGATTGAGCCAATTCGTCAGAAGGACCCTTGGTTTCTGGCTTTTCTGACTTTTTGATAACCACTTCAAAAACAGCATCTTTACCTGCCAGGTTTTCAGCTTGGTAATCTTCTGGGAACGTCACGTTCACGTTAACCGTCTCACCAGGTTTCTTTTTTAACAATTGATCTTCAAACCCAGGGATGAAGGCGCCACTGCCAAGAATCAAACGGAAATCCTCGGCGCTGCCACCTTCAAACAATTCACCATCGATACTTCCTTTAAAGTCAATGGTTAGTGCGTCACCATTCTGCGCCATGCGTTTGGTTTCAACAAATGTCGCATTTTCCTGAGCAATTCTATTCAGAGCCTCTTCAACTTCCGCAGATAGCTCTTCCTCAGAGACGGTAGGACGCTCGATTTTCATTTTAGAAAATTCCACCTCCGGGATTTCTGGCAAAACGTCCACTTCCACCTTTAAAACCAATTCTTGTCCTTCAGCAAACTCTAAAATTTCAACCTTTGGTTGCATTGTTTGACCAAGATTTTGCTGCTCGATGCAGGCGCGTACAGATTCATCCACGGTCTTTGATAGAACCTCACCCATCAACCTTTGACCATAGGTTTTCCGCAAGTAAGACACAGGCACTTTTCCAGGTCGAAAACCTTTCAACTGAACAGTTTGCGAAAACTCGGTGAGTTGCGCACTTAATTCATCCTCAATAGCAGACGCCGGTACTGTAATCTTATACTCTTTGGAAAGCTGTTCATCGCGAACAATATCTACATTCATGGTCCATTACCTCTAAATTGTCTTAGGCCATGGCTTGGCCTACTGCGTACAAAAATGGCAAGAATTTCCTGGAATCGAAGTTTTGTTGCCTTGGTGCGGGTGGAGGGACTTGAACCCCCACGACTTGCGTCACCAGAACCTAAATCTGGCGTGTCTACCAAATTCACCACACCCGCTCTCAAGACAACAACCAACGAAGAGACCTCTCAAAGACAACTAACATGCCCTAAAGAACTGTTCGACGTTGGCCAAGTAGCAAGCCCGAACGTCGTCCATAACTGGGGACCTTCATGTTCGCAAGACATATAACTGGTCAAAGCACATGAAAACCCCTAAAATGCACGAAACACAGGCACTCAACATATTTGTTGGGTAGAATGTGCATAATTTTTAAGCAACAAGCAAGCACCAAGCTACTTGCACAATGCTCGTAGCGTACAATACTTAATTTGTTGACGGCAGGAGACTGGGACCCATGAAGAAAATTGAAGCGATAATCAAACCCTTTAAGCTAGATGACGTAAAGGAAGCTTTGCAGGAGGTCGGTTTGCAAGGCATTACCGTATTGGAAGCAAAAGGTTTCGGTCGGCAAAAAGGTCACACGGAACTGTATCGTGGTGCTGAATATGTCGTTGACTTCCTGCCTAAAGTAAAAATCGAGCTGATCGTGGACGATGTTCTGGCAGAAAAGGCTGTTGATGCAATCATAGAATCAGCACGAACAGGTCGTATAGGTGACGGAAAGATCTTTGTTTCAGATGTATCCGACGCTATCAGAATACGAACAGGTGAACGCGGCAATGATGCCGTGTGATAGAACAACCATTAGTTGGAGATAAATATGACAACTTCACAAGATATTCTTAACCGTATTAAAGAAGAATCTATCAAATATGTTGATTTGCGTTTCACTGATCCTCGTGGAAAGTGGCAACATCTCACCATTGATATTGCAATGGTTGATGAAGAATTTCTCGAAGAAGGTACGATGTTTGATGGCTCCTCGATTGCTGGTTGGAAAGCCATTAATGAATCAGACATGTTGTTAATGCCTGACTTAGAAACTGGCTTCATTGATCCTTTCTTTGCGCAGACGACTTTGGTGCTGTTTTGCGATATCCTTGAGCCATATACCGGTGAAGCATACAATCGCGATCCCAGATCGACAGCAAAGCGCGCAGAAGCGTTTGTAAAAACGAGTGGCGTGGGCGACACCGTATTTTTTGGTCCAGAAGCAGAATTCTTTGTATTTGATGATGTTCGCTGGAATATTGGGATGAACAAAATCTCCGCTGAATTCGATTCTGAAGAAGGTCCATACAACACAGACGCTGAATATGACGCTGGGAATATGGGACACCGGCCGGCAATTAAAGGTGGTTATTTCCCGGTCCCTCCTGTTGATTCAGGCCAAGACTTACGTGGCGAAATGCTGGCAGCAATTGCTGAAATGGGTGTGGAAACAGAAAAGCATCACCACGAGGTAGCCCCCTCACAGCATGAATTGGGTATAAAATTCAATACCCTTACACGTACTGCAGACTTCATGCAGATCTACAAATATGGCGTGCATCAAGTGGCATCTTCATACGGTAAGACAGCTACGTTTATGCCAAAACCAGTCAAGGGTGATAATGGCTCTGGTATGCATTGCCACCAATCTATCTGGAAGGATGGAACGTCTTTATTTGCTGGAGCAGGCTACGCAGATCTTTCTGAGCAATGCCTTTACTACATTGGCGGCATTATTAAGCATGCTAAGGCACTCAATGCTTTCACCAACCCATCAACAAACTCATACAAGCGTTTGATACCTGGATTTGAGGCACCTGTGTTGTTGGCATATTCATCACGGAATAGATCAGCTTCCATCAGAATCCCTTATGCCCCTTCTCCAAAAGGGAAAAGGATCGAAGCAAGATTCCCAGATCCTACAGCGAACCCATACTTGGCATTCTCAGCCATGTTGATGGCTGGCCTCGATGGGATCGAGAACAAAATTCATCCTGGTGATCCAATGGATAAAGATCTTTATGCTCTGCCTCCTGAAGAACTTAAAGATATTCCAACCGTTTGTGGTAGCCTTCGTGAAGCACTCGAAGCGTTGGATAAAGATAGAGCTTTCTTAACCAAAGGTGGCGTATTTACCGATGATCAAATTGACGCCTATCTCGAATTAAAGTGGGAAGAAGTGCACAACTTTGAACATACCCCACATCCTATCGAATTCGCGATGTATTACTCCGTGTAAATTTTCTAAAGCATTACTTTAGGCAAAGACGGCCCGGTTCGGGCCGTCTTTTTTTGTTGGGTTTCATGCTGCGCGCAAAATCATTTACATTTACGAAACGTTAAGGCTGTAAGTGATTCGTAAAATGTTTCTATTTCAGCATAATATCATTTGGGGAAGTTATGGCATCAAACGATCTTTTTCAGGGTAAAATCAATACAGACAGTAGCTATGATGCCGTTGACATTGAGGTACTTGAAGGCCTTGAACCGGTTCGTAAACGGCCTGGAATGTATATTGGAGGTAGAGACAAGCGCGCCTACCACCATATGTTTCGTGAAGTGTTTGACAATGCGATGGATGAAGCTGTTGCAGGTCATGCAAATCGCATAGATGTTATATTGCACGATAAACATACAATATCGGTAGAAGATAATGGTCGTGGCATACCTGTCGCACCACATCCTAAATTTCCAAGCCAGTCTGCATTAGAAATTATTATGACGACCTTACATTCTGGTGGAAAATTTGGTGACAGCGCTTACAAAACATCTGGTGGACTCCACGGTGTTGGCGTCTCTGTTGTCAATGCGCTTTCCTCCCGGACCATTGTAGAAGTAACACGAAACAAACAAATCCACCGAATATCATTTTCTCGGGGGGATGTTGTCGAGCCACTAGATACACTAGGGCAAGTCAGCAATCGTCGTGGTACCAAGGTTACCTTCACACCAGACAGCCAGATATTTGGCTCAGAGCTTTTTTTTGACCCGTCTGAAATCTACGCCTTTATAAGACAAAAGGCATTCTTGAATGCTGGCATCACTGTTCGTTGGCAAAATAAGAGCGCCCCATCAGGTTCTGTACCAGATGAAGATGTGTTGCATTTCCCAAATGGATTGCAAGATTGGCTTGGCGAACTCATTGGTACACAGTCGATATGTGGTGGCCGTAGCTTCGTGGGCCAATCATCTACAGGCAAACAAGGTGGCAAGTTGGAGTGGGCTATCGCTTGGCTAGACACTCCTGGTGAATTTTTAACTTTCTGTAATACAATACCAACACCTCTTGGTGGCACCCATTTGGCAGGTCTTCGCGCTGGTCTTTTAAAGTCGCTTAAAAATTATGCCACATTGCGTCACACAGCGAAATTTAACCAAGTCATTCAGGAAGACGTTCATCTATGCCTGCATGGCGCATTGTCACTTTTTATCCATGAACCAGAATTTCAGGGGCAAACAAAAGATCGTCTGAACTCAGCAGAAGCACACAAAATTGTAGAGAATAAAATACGGGATCTTTTTGATCATTGGCTTGCCGCAGATCCAGAGCAATCGGATCAACTGTTGCAATTTATTATGGAGAAAGCTGAAGAGAGACTGGCCAGAAAGCAGCAAAGGGAGGTCTCTCGAAAATCTGCTACCCGCAAACTTCGGTTACCCGGAAAGCTTGCTGATTGCACAAGAGATGCACAAGAAGGAACAGAACTCTTCATCGTTGAAGGTGATTCAGCTGGTGGAACCGCGAAACAAGCTCGAGAGAGAGAAACACAAGCCATTCTTCCCATACGTGGAAAAATTCTCAACGTTGCAAGTGCCACTGAGGAAAAGATACGTGCCAACAAAGAGATTGCAGATTTGTTGATTGCTCTTGGTTGTCAAACAGGTTCTTCCTATCGGCAAGAAGATCTCCGTTATGAAAAAATTATTATCATGACAGATGCAGATGTTGATGGTGCACATATTGCATCACTTTTGATGACGTTTTTCTTTCAAAAATTACCAAAACTTATAGAAGATGGTCATTTATACCTTGCCTTACCACCATTGTATAAACTCTCTACAAATAAAAAAACGTTATATGTGCAAGATGATAAACAACGTGATCAAGCCCTACGCGATGCTTTTCCAAAGAACGCCAAAGTAGAAATCTCACGTTTTAAAGGGCTGGGTGAGATGATGGCAGCTCAACTTAAAGAAACAGCCATGAACCGTGAGAAACGTAAACTCATACAGGTGCAACTTAACGACGACCATTTGGAAAATGCTATGGGCATGGTGGAGACACTCATGGGTAGAAAAGCTGAGAGTAGGTATCATTTTATCACAACACATGCTCCTCATGTGTCGTCGCTAGATGTTTAAGCCTTCATATGAGTTGATCAAGAAAACTACCTAAATAGTCACAAACAATTTTTGGCGCTTCCAATGTCACCAAGTGCCCACAATTGGGGACAATAACGAGTTCACTGCCCGTAATATTTTCATGCATTTCTTGCGAAACCTTAGGTGGGGTTACCTTATCCTCAGCACCCACCATGATTAACGTAGGCACATTGATCATCTTTAGGTCCGATAACCGGTCTTTACGCCCCATAATTGCTGTCTGTTGGCGAACATAACCGTCTCGACCAATATGCTCCCCCATACCAGTGATCAAAGACACAAGAGCTGGATCTTGCGCATTTTGGGGGCTTAGAAACATTGGCGCTAACTTTTTGGTCACGCCGGTAAAACGTCCAAGTTTTGATTGTGCAATAAGTCTTTTTCGTAATGTAATCTGTTCATCACGATCGGCACGCGCATTAGAGTTCAACAAAACCAACCCTTTTACATCGCCCAACCCAGCAAAAAATGATTCTGAGAACAATATACCCACCCATGGATAATCCAATAAGCACGACTTCGCGGGTTTGGGCTACCTGTTGCCTTAGTCTTTCAACGATACCATGCAAAGAATCATCCAAATGATGAGGTACGACTAAGGTATCTAGGCCACGGGAATGAAAAACATCCATAATTGGCTCAAACAGCCTATCGTCACATAACAGACCTGGAGCAAGAATGATCAAAGGTTGTGGCATGTTATCCTCAGTAAAATAATTAATGTCATGATGGACATAATGGAGATTGCACGAAGACACAAACTAGGTTCATCCCCTATTCAGGAAAAACTCAGTAAATTTGGATACACATGGATTTTAGTGAATTAGGTCTATCTGACAATATTCTGCGCGCCGTTAATGAGAGCGGTTACACCACACCAACAGAGATACAGCGCCGTGCAATTCCGGAAGTTTTGAACGGGCGAGATATTTTGGGCATTGCACAAACGGGAACTGGTAAGACAGCGTCTTTCACGCTTCCAATGTTAACTTTGTTAGAACGCGGACGTGCCCGCGCACGTATGCCACGATCTCTTATCCTAGAGCCCACCCGTGAACTCGCAGCTCAAGTGGCCGATAACTTCGAAAAGTATGGTATTTACTCACAATTATCCATGGCATTACTCATTGGTGGTGTGTCTTTTGCGGAGCAAGAGCAAAAATTGGAACGAGGTGTTGATGTTTTAATTGCAACACCAGGAAGGCTATTGGATCATTTTTCACGCGGTGGGATCTTACTTAACGGCGTACAAATTTTTGTCATTGATGAAGCTGACCGAATGTTGGATATGGGGTTTATTCCTGATATTGAACGCCTTGGGAAATTACTGCCATTCACCCGCCAATCTCTTTTGTTATCCGCCACCATGCCAGCACCCATTGAAAAGCTAGCTGATACTTTTTTGCATAATCCTATCAAGATAGAAATTGCCAAGGCCGCCTCAACGGCAGACACAATCAGTCAATTCTGCCAATTCGTTGAAGCACGCAAAAAAAGAGAGGCGTTAAAAGATTATTTGGAAAGCAGAAATGTTAGCAATGGCATTATTTTCTGCAATCGGAAACGCGACATTGCAAGTCTTGATTCATTTTTAAAGAAAATCGGCCAAAGCTGCGGCTCTTTACACGGAGATATTGAACAACGCATTAGATTGGAAACGCTAGAAAAATTTAAATCTGGTGATATAAACCTGCTGGTAGCTTCGGATGTAGCAGCGCGCGGCTTAGACATTTCAACAGTGAGTCACGTTGTCAATTATGACGTTCCTTTTAATCCAGAT
The DNA here is from genome assembly GCA_038131935.1 of Alphaproteobacteria bacterium. Lineage (GTDB taxonomy): Bacteria > Pseudomonadota > Alphaproteobacteria > UBA8317 > UBA8317 > UBA8317. Next base: position 17,313 of record JAYPQH010000034.1, read on the forward strand.
GACTATGTTCATAGGATTGGTCGTACAGGCCGTGCAGGCCGAACAGGTGAGTCTCTAACATTGGTAAGCTCTTCAGATGAGGAAAGTTGGACCAAAATATTAAACCTCATTGAGAAATCTATTCCCACATTAGAATTACCTGATGGTAAAGTCGCGTCTACAGTGGCGCAAGATCATGCACAAAAGGAAATCACGAGCAGCTCACCACTTACAAAACAAAAAAGAAATGGTAGCAAAAGTATGCGGCCAAAAGAAATGATCGATGATCATAGGCCTTTTGGTGAGACAGACCAAGTCCCAGCTTTTCTAAGACGGTAATCAGACAGTAAACCGAACGGACTCCCCACAGCCACACGCATCAACAACGTTTGGGTTGTTGTATGTGAATCCGCTATTAAATTTTGTAATTTCATAATCAATGGTGCAACCGAGCAGGAAAAAGAAGCTTTCAGGGCCAATGACAACACGAGCCTGACCATTGACAATAAGTTGGTCGGCCTCTTGTATGCTACGGTCAATTTTTACATCATATTTCATTCCCGCACATCCACCTGCTGCAACAGAAAAACGCACTGCTGCGTCAGAAGGTTCATCGGAAAGAATATCCATGATGCGATGTCTCGCAGCGTCCGTTAAAATAATGGGATCTTTCATGGTCATCACTCCTTACAGAAAACCTAGCTCTAGACGGGCAATCTCTGACATGCGGCCATGATCCCAAGCAGGTTCCCAAACAATATCCACCCTGACAGGACCAAGATCACTTTGACCAAAAGCATCTGAGACCATTCCCGGCATTTCTTCTGCAACAGGACAACCTGGTGCCGTTAGGGTCATATCAATTTCCAGGCCATCTTCGGTTACATCCACTCGATAAATGAGCCCAAGATCAAATATATTCACGGGGATTTCTGGGTCAAAAACTGAGCGAAGATACCCTACGATTTCATGACCACGGGGATGTTCCACAAAATTCCCATTCACTTGAAGACCTACCTCATGAAGGATTTCTTGAACAGGTTGCATATCATTCATCACACCATTCCTCTTTTGCTAAAATCCATGGCAAATGTACACATTGGAACCGTGCCTTCACATTGGCAATCACAGACAACGCATCACGGTCGTCCTCAAAACCTTTGTGATCGGTTATATTTTTATCGATAAGACTTTCTAACCAAGCAACAGTGGGGCTTAATCATTATCTGGCCCATCTCCACATAGGTTTTCGTAAAAATTGATGTGGAAGCAATACAAAGGGCACAGCCACGCGCCTGCGATCCTACCAATTCATGGGACAAAATGCGAAACCTTACCGTATCTCCACACAAGGGGTTGCGCTTTTCGATCACAAGACCATCACCCACGATACCCTCCCCTATAAATGGTTTATGGGCATGGTGCATAATTTTATCTTGATAAATGGCCATTGGATCCATTAACGAAACCTCGAAAAAAAACTTTGAGCTGCATCTAAGGCTTCAAACAAACTCGCCACATCCTGTTGAGATGTATAAATCCCAAATGAGGCTCGTGTTGTTGCACTTTCTCCTAGGCATGTCATCAATGGTTGTGCGCAATGATGACCCGCACGAACGGCAACACCCCTATGGTCTAAAAACGTAGCTAAGTCGTGAGGGTGCACACCATCCATTCCAAAGGAAATGACACCTGATGAATCTTTATTTGTGTAATGCTGCAACCACGGACGTTCCTCCATCAATTGAATAGACCATTGCGTCAATGCCGCTTCATGTGCATGCAACTTTGCCAAATCAAATTGTTGCATGTATCTGATGGCAGCACCAAAGCCCACGGCTTCAGTAATTGCAGGTGTTCCAGCTTCCAGATGACGGGGGGAAGTTGCGTATGTGATGTGATCTTCTGAGACAAGGTCTATCATCTCACCGCCACCACGAAAGGGTTGCATGGCAGCCAAAAAATCAGGTTTTCCCCATAAAGCACCAATACCGGTGGGGCCATATAATTTATGAGCAGTGAATGCATAAAAATCGACGCCCATCTTTTTTACGTCAATGCGTTCATGCACAGCACCTTGGCACCCATCTAATAGAACCGGAATAGACCTTGGTTTTGCCATGGCTACAACCCGCTCTACATCCGTGCGCGCTCCTGTCACATTAGACCGATGCGTTAATGCAATCATAACGGTACGATCATTAACCAAAGCCTCAAAGGCTTCCATATCGAGACCAAACTCTTCATTCAACGGAACAAATCTCAAAACCGCACCATGACGCTCACGCAAGAAATGCCATGGTATGAGGTTGGCATGATGCTCAATTTGCGAGACAATAATTTCATCACCAGGTTTTATTTGCGGCGCTAAAAAACTATAAGCCACCATGTTAATGGCATCTGTGGCCCCACCTGTAAAAACGATTTCATTGATATCAGCCCCAACAAATCCCGCAACAAGCTCACGAGCTTGCTCATATGCATCTGTAGATTCAGTGGCCAGTGCATGAACCCCCCTATGCACATTAGCATAAGACGTCTTCATAAAAATCGGACATCGCATCAATCACCATATGGGGCTTTGTGAAGATGTTGTTGAATCCAAATAAACCAGTGGTTTATTATGAACTGAGCGAGAAAGAATTGGAAAATCGCTGCGCAAATTATCCATTATGTCTTGCGCTAAAAAAGTCATTACCCACCATCTCCTAACATTCTATCCACCACTGCATCATCTGGAGTTAGCCCTCCAAGCTCAACAGCTGCCGCTTCAACCAAACCATAAATAAATGCTCGTAGCAGCATATCACGGGCGCGTTTCTCTGGTATTCCCCGAGATGTAAGGTAAAATAAGGCCTCATCATCTATATTTCCTATGGCGACACCATGACTGCAGATGACATCATCATGAAATATTTCAAGTTCAGGTTTACCATGATGGGTAGCACCATCATTCAAAAGTAATATTTTGGCTTGTTGAAAGGCTTGGGTCGCCCGCGCACCCTCTGCTACATGTATCAGACCATCAAACCCACTGACCGACTGATCGCCTACCACGGCGCGCACGTCTTGTGATGATAGAGCACCTGCAGCAAGATGGCGGACACAGAAATGCAGGTCGCGATGATGGTTATCTTCCAACAAATGACCCGCAAAAAGCTGCGCTCTGCTGTCTTCATTCATATACACATGACGTTCATCATGCACAAATTTACCCCCAACACTTAGATCAAGATCAACAAACTTTGCTGCTCTTTCAAGGGTTATGTTTGCTGTACCCAAACGATTGGAAAAAGGCGTTGTGGAGGCCTCGATCCATGACAAGGTAGCACCTACCCCAACATGACATTCTTTATGCATCCATATGGAAAGTTGATCACTAGGCGCACCTGTGGATATTGATGCGGCAATACCAGGCTTCACAATGATGTGACATTGTAGTGAAAGGTTGGTGCAAGGGGATCTGTTCGCCATCCCCAAACAAGTGACATATCCTCAGAGCATACAATCGATAATGTTGGTATGTCTTGCTCTTGTAACAAATGACCATATTTGGCGGTGGACATGACTGGAGAGAATTCCAAACTCACTGAGTTTATCAATGCGGAGCCAATCCGTACCAAAGTATTTTCAAAAATAATTTCATGGGTTTTGAGTGAGTCATCAACAAGTAGCGAAAGAGGATGGCTAGAAGCGCCCACCTGCGCAAGTGCTTGTGGGTTGCCGTAGCGCCATCCTTCAATCCTCTTGTGAGGAATTTTTTCCGCGACGAACATTAAGCCACCTCAAAGGATGCGTAACCATCACGCTCTAACTCGAGTGCTAGTTCAGGACCACCTGTTTTAACGATGCGACCATCATGAAACACATGGACATAATCAGGTTTGATATAATCCAAAAGTCTTTGATAATGGGTTATAACAAGAAATGAACGGGTAGCATCACGCATCTTGTTCACCCCTTCTGCCACAATTTTTAATGCATCTATATCCAGGCCAGAGTCCGTTTCATCAAGAACGGCAAGTTTTGGCGCAAGCATAGCCAATTGTAGAGCTTCGTTACGTTTCTTTTCTCCACCAGAGAATCCTACATTCAAGGGGCGACGAAGCATATCTTCACTCACAGAAAGATCACGTGCTTTTGCCTTAACCTTTCTCATGAATTCAACGGTAGGCAATTTATCTTGGCCGCGCGCTTTGTCTAAACTTTCCAACGCAGTTTTTAGGAAACTCATGTTGGCGACGCCAGGGATCTCGACGGGATATTGCATAGCAAGAAATACACCTGCTACCGCACGCTCGGTAACATCCATATCCAAAATACTCGTACCATCTAGAAGGATATCACCATCCAGCACTTCATAACCTGAACGTCCCGCCAGCGTGTAAGCAAGTGTCGACTTTCCAGCACCATTCGGCCCCATAATAGCATGAACTTCGCCAGGCATCATATCTAAATTCAAGCCATCAATGATGGTCTTACCCGCAACTTGTACGACTAAATTTTGTATACGCAGACAAGGTACGCTCATCCGATGCTTCCTCTAAATTGATCCCCAAAAGCTTTTGCGCTTCCGCAGCAAATTCCATTGGAAGTTGCTGCAATACTTTTTTACAAAAACCACTCACAAAGAGCCACGGACTCTCCTCACTAAGCCACGTTGCTGACAATAAAAAAGTTGATCATCTGACAGCTTTGAGGTTGTCGCTTCATGTTCAATTTGCGCTGTGGAATTCTTGCTTTCTATGTAAGGCGTTGTGTGTGCACCGCATTGATCACCGATGAGCAATGAATCACATTGCGTATGATTGCGCGCATTTTTTGCGCGAGGATGTATAGAAACCAAACCTCTATAAGTTGAATTTGATGATCCCGCGGAAATGCCCTTGGCAACGATACGAGAGCGGGTATGTGCACCTAGATGTATCATTTTGGTACCTGTATCTGCTTGCTGCTTACGGTTGGTCAACGCAATTGAATAAAATTCTCCAACAGATCCATCACCACGAAGAACACATGATGGGTATTTCCATGTTATTGCAGATCCTGTTTCCACCTGCGTCCATGAAATTTTTGAATTCTTTCCTGCACAAAGGCCCCGCTTGGTCACGAAGTTATAAATACCCCCTCGCCCTTCAGCATCACCTGGGTACCAATTCTGAACTGTGGAATACTTAATTTCTGCATCATCCAAGGCTACCAACTCTACCAATGGCTGCATGCAATTGGTTTCATCTCTCAGGTGCAATGTGCATCCTCAAGATAACTCACATACGAACCTTTGTCAGCAATCAACAAGGTGCGTTCAAATTGACCTGTATTTGCAGCATTAATACGAAAATATGTGGATAATTCCATGGGACAGCGCGTATTGGGAGGAATATAAACAAAGGTTCCATCCGAAAACACCGCAGCATTGAGGGTTGCATGTTTATTGTCTGTCAAAGGAACCACAGAGCCGAGATATTTTCGAACCAACTCAGGATGCTCCTGAACAGCCTCAGAAATGGAACAAAAAATAACCCCCGCCTCCGCCAACTTATCTCTAAACGTGGTCGCAACGGAAACAGAATCAAACACGGCATCTACCGCAACACCGGCCAACATTTCCTGCTCTTTCAGAGGAATGCCAAGTTTGTTGTACACATCAAGCAGCTCTGGATCTACTTCGTCTAAAGACTTGGGCTTATCGGCCATAGATTTTGGTGCTGAATAGTAGGAAATTTCATCATATTTGATAGGTCTATATCCAACCGCGCCCAATCAGGATCCGGAAGAGCGCGCCAACGTTTTAATGCTTCGAGCCTGTATTCCAAAAGCCAATCTGGTTCACTCTTACGCGAAGAGATAAATCGAACCACATCCTCGTTTAACCCTGGTTCGATCGTGTCGGATTGAATATCACTCGTGAAACCGTAGCGGTATTCTTCATTGGCAATAGCCTCTATCTCTTTGCGATCATCCATAACAATTCCCTACTATTTTACTAGATTTTACCGTATATAGGGGGAGAGCTTTGACGTAATCAAGCCCATTAACCCCTAGGGCTACACAGAGCGTGCACATAAAATTCAAAAAACTGGTCAATGTCAGCAAGTGATGTCGACCAGCCTCCAGACAACCGCAATGCTGACAGGCTTGCTTTTCCATCAAATCCCATGGCGGTGAGGACGTGCGATGGGGCCACTTTTCCAGATGAACAAGCAGATCCTGATGATACAGAAAAACCTGCCATGTCAGCTTTAATCAACTGCAATTGCGCCTCTATAGATGGATGAACCAAACAGCTAACTGGTAGCGGTCTGTTCGCGTAAAAACCAGCAATTTGAACACCAAATTGTAGCAATTTTTGTTCATGCTCACGCATGCGCATCACAAGGGCATCAAGGTGCTCTCGTTCATTTTGTGAGGCTTTCAGGGCGGCTCCCATTGCAGCAATACCCACCATATTTTCGGTACCAGCACGTCTGCCCATTTCCTGTCCTCCGCCCATAAGCAAAGGCTGGAGCTGACAATCATCTCGCACCAACAGAGCTCCCACTCCTTGGGGACCACCAAATTTGTGCGCTGATAACGCTATTGAATTTGCCCCCCAGGCCCACGATTGAATCGACATCTTTCCAAATATTTGCACCGCATCAACATGCAACCATACATCATATTGCCGTGCCATGGCTGAAATGGAAACGAGATCATGTGCAACACCCGTTTCGTTATTCAACGCCATCAATGCCAGCATTGTTTTACGACCTTGATGCACCAAAATCCGCTGCTCCAAATATGATACATCTACAAGGCCGTCTGATGTTACAGGTACCTCTTCCACCTGCACACCTTTGGACGTTAAATATTCTGCCGTCGCAAGCACACAAGGATGTTCTGTTGCACCGACAAGAAGAACATCAACATCTGCGCCCAAGATTGCCATAGCATTTGCTTCCGTACCACCAGAGGTAAAAATAACATTTCTTGGTGCCATGCCTGCAATATCTGCAATCAATCCACGAACGTTCTCGACCTCCCTGCGCGCTTTGCGCCCATCACCATGCACTGAGGATGGATTGGCTTGAGCCATGGTCGAAAAACATGAAGCAGCAACCGGACGCAAAGGCGCAGTTGCATTATGATCCAAATAAAGCCGGTTCATGATACAGGGCGTGACTGAGGGGGTAGAAATCAGCAAGTGT
>JAYPQH010000035.1:0-51997 GCA_038131935.1 Alphaproteobacteria bacterium
AGTTGACGCATTGGTTTTCAGCCGGCTGACGGGCAGGGGTGTTTTGTTTAATGGTAGTGATGAGCAGGTTGTTTTTAAAGGTGTAACCCTTGATCCTTGGACAGCGATATACAACGGCCAAGTTGTTGACCTTAGTACGTTACCCTTGAATGCGTTAGATCCTAGAGGTGGTGACTTTAGTGCTGATATTGACATTATTTTAACCTCTAAGGACGATTATTTTAATCTTACGGGTTATGGTGATGACATTGAGTTTCATTGGAGTGCAGGTGATGATGTACTTGATGGCAACTTCAACAACACGGAGTTATATCTACGTAAATTAAATGAAGGTTTAACGCTTGACCTTACAAGCACGAGTGAGACGCTGGGGTTTTGGGTTGCTACAGAGTCTGGCACGATAACTGTAAATATTGATTCCAATGAACGTTTTTTGATTGAAGGTACCTCTGGTGATGATGTCATCACAGGTCGGGATTATGTATTTGAGCAGATACAAGTAAATGGTGGTTCAGATACGGTTTCTGGTGGTATTGGAGACGACTTTTTCCGTTTGCGTGATTTGACCGCGCAGATGCGGATAACAGATTATGAATATAACGAGTCTATCTGTTTAAACACCCAACTCCATTTAGTGGTGATGATATCAGCATTGTTTACAATGCGGATTCAGAACAGACAGAAGTTTATCTTACTAAAGCTGGGTGCTGCACTTGGTGTGGATGTCAGCCGTCCAACAATCATTCTTGATGGTGAATTCACAAGCTGTTACACAGCCAAGGTGAAGTTGGTTGGGGAAATTGGTCAAGCTTGAGCTTTTTGAAACCTAATGATTTTTCAAGTTGGTTAGAGGAAGCTTTGAAGCGTCCTGTTCTTGCGGAAGATTTGGCAACTGCTGTTCATACAAGTAATTTAAAAATTAACTTTAATGACTTTGCTTTGCCGACGGGTGACGTGGGTGTTTTGTTTAATGGTAGTGATGAGCAGGTTGTTTTTAAAGGTGTAACCCTTGATCCTTGGACAGCGATATACAACGGCCAAGTTGTTGACCTTTAGTACGTTACCCTTGAATGCGTTAGATCCTAGAGGTGGTGACTTTAGTGCTGATATTGACATTATTTTAACCTCTAAGGACGATTATTTTAATCTTACGGGTTATGGTGATGACATTGAGGTTTTCATTGAGTGCAGGTGATGATGTACTTGATGGCACTTCAACAACACGGAGTTATATCTACGTAAATTAAATGAAGGTTTAACGCTTGACCTTACAAGCACGAGTGACGCTGGGGGTTTTGTGGTTGCCACAGAGTCTGGTACGATAACTGTAAATATTGATTCCAATGAACGTTTTTTGATTGAAGGTACCTCTGGTGATGATGTCATCACAGGTCGGGATTATGTATTTGAGCAGATACAAGTAAATGGTGGTTCAGATACGGTTTCTGGTGGTATTGGAGACGACTTTTTCCGTTTGCGTGATTTGACCGCGCAGATGCGGATAACAGATTATGAATATAACGAGTCTATCTATTTAAACACCCCAACTCCATTTAGTGGTGATGATATCAGCATTGTTTACAATGCGGATTCAGAACAGACAGAAGTTTATCTTACACAAGCTGCGGGTGCTGCACTTGGTGTGGATGTCAGCCGTCCAACAATCATTCTTGATGGTGAATTCACACAAGCTGTTATTAGCCAAGAGTGAAGTTGGTTGGAAATTGGTCAAGCTTGAGCTTTTGAAACCTAATGATTTTCAAGTTGGTTAGAGGAAGCTTTTGAAGCGTCCTGTTCTTTGCGGAAGATTTGGCAACTGCTGTTCATACAAGTAATTTAAAAATTAACTTTAATGACTTTGCTTTGCCGACGGGTGACGTGGGTGTTTTGTTTAATGGTAGTGATGAGCAGGTTGTTTTTAAAGGTGTAACCCTTGATCCTTGGACAGCGATATACAACGGCCAAGTTGTTGACCTTAGTACGTTACCCTTGAATGCGTTAGATCCTAGAGGTGGTGACTTTAGTACTGATATTGACATTATTTTAACCTCTAAGGACGATTATTTTAATCTTACGGGTTATGGTGATGACATTGAGTTTCATTGGAGTGCAGGTGATGATGTACTTGATGGCAACTTCAACAACACGGAGTTATATCTACGTAAATTAAATGAAGGTTTAACGCTTGACCTTACAAGCACGAGTGACGCTGGGGGTTTTGTGGTTGCCACAGAGTCTGGCACGATAACTGTAAATATTGATTCCAATGAACGTTTTTTGATTGAAGGTACCTCTGGTGATGATGTCATCACAGGTCAGGATTATGTATTTGAGCAGATACAAGTAAATGGTGGTTCAGATACGGTTTCTGGTGGTATTGGAGACGACTTTTTCCGTTTGCGTGATTTGACCGCGCAGATGCGGATAACAGATTATGAATATAACGAGTCTATCTATTTAAACACCCCAACTCCATTTAGTGGTGACGATATCAGCATTGTTGTTTTACCCAAATTGCGGATTCCACCTGCAGAACAGACAGAAGTTTATCTTACACAAGCTACGGGTGCTACACTTGGTGTGGATGTCAGCCGTCCAACAATCATTCTTGATGGTGAATTCACACAAGCTGTTATTGGCCAAGGTGAAGTTGGTTGGGGAAATTGGTCAAGCTTGAGCTTTTTGAAACTATCAACCAATCAGAATGAAGAAGATACAAACGAACAAGATCAGAATATGACAGAAAAGCCATTTCTTTATTTTCCATTGCACCAAATACAAACAAAGCAACTGTTGGTAGTCCAATTACAGAGTGCAACAAGTTATGATGATTGGAATATTGAAAACCTCTATTCGCGCAATGATGGTGAATATCTTGAGTTCAAGGATGTTATAGGTGACGTTTATCCAAATAGTATTTATGCGGGGCGAAGCTCTGCTTTGCTGACTATTGAGGAGGGCGAAGTCTTTGTTGGTAACTTAAATATTTTTGATACTGACAATGACAAACTTGAAATCTCTGTCCAGTATGATGATCAACAACGTGAGGATACAATCACCGATAGCTCTATGTTCATTATGGATGGTGAACAAAATCTATATTTTAAAAAAGCTCCAGATTTTGAAAACCCCTTAGACAACAATGGACAATTGCAGGCTAATGAGGAATGGAGTGTTGCTGGGGATAATCTATATTTTCTCTCAGTGGTTGCTGAGAGCGGGGCTGTAAGAGACGGTCATTATTTATTAACTATACTAGACCGTGATGAAGAAGAAATTGAATCCTGGAAAAATTGCACTAGTTCTTGATCATATCTTTCTTTGATCTCGCGGAAGAAACAGCTATTAAAGTCTGATTTGGGACGTATGCCTACGATGACCAACAAAACGTTGATTATACCTATTCTTTTGCGTCAGGAAATGACAGTGCAATATTTGCAATTGATGCGGAAACGGGCGAGCTTAGTCTCTCGAAAAGTCGAGTGAATGAACAAGCTACGGCTTTACAATTCAAGGGGATTGCTGCAACTAGATGTTGGTGGTTCCGTTGGCGTTCTGGCATTGATGTGAATGTTACAAGTAGTTTACAGTGCGTATTGTCAGAGACAACAATGATAATTCTTTTGTTTGGCACCCAAAAATAAAGATGAATTTTTTGAGCTACCTGAATAGCGCTGATGACCCTGATTATCCATATGACAGTGGATATTATGCACGTTCACTTAACATATCCAAAGGCGAGAACTCTATACTTGTTACTTACCAAGGCGAAAGAGAAATAGAAGGTGGGCAACTTGGTGCTGTTTTGGCTCAACTTTATGATTCCTCTGGGGAACGGTTAGGGGGTGAGTACTTAATTAGTGATGTATTAGATCAAGGTCATTCTCAGGCATCAGCCTATCTTGGTGACGACTTGTATTTGGTAACATGGTCCACCAACAGCCCAAACGAAGGCTCATTGCCTGAATGGGAAAATTTCGCTGCACTTGGCAAAATTATAAATGCAGCTACAGGTGAAACAGGAGCTACATTTATCATCAAAGATGCGATATCATTAATGATAAGACCTATGACATATCAATAGACGATTGAAGTAATATATTCGCGTCATGGCATGAAGGTGACTCATCTTAGAGAATCAGCGACTACAGCAGAACAGGACTGGGTACCTGTTCAAACAGGAAATCTGCGTGGGGTAATTAATGAATCACTAACAACGGAAGAGGATTTAATTTATTTTACCGATGACGTTTACGTTGAGCCAGCAAATAACGCCCCGAAATTGAGTCCACACAGTTATCTTGGATCAGAAAGTTTAGATTTTGATTTTAATGTTGAATCTCAACTTATAAAATGGTCTTGGGCTTAGTACTGGCAGCACAGGCGAAACTTGGTTTTATTATGATCAAAAATTACGACTACCAGACACAAAATGATGCATTTACATTTTACCAGTAAATATTCCTGAGAAGTGGGATCCCCGCCATTCCCCATTCGTGAAAACGAATTTGTTTTGTTACAATCGGAGAGGGTAATGTTTATGCTGTCGAGAATATGTCGAGGTTATAGACTCTCTGATGGTGATAGTAGATCTGGGCTTGATTATCAGGCATGGCAACATGCAGAAACGCTGAGCATAAGAGATGATATTCAGCAAAATAGCTTGATATTCCAGGCTTTTGCGGAAGATGCAGATGAAGACCCTTTGATATATTCAATATCAGGTGTGAATGCAGGCCTTTTATCAGTAGAGGCAACCACAGGGAAAATATTTCTAAATGATGTTTCAAGTTTGAAGTCGTTGAATGCATTAGAGTTCAGTATATCTGCATCAGATGGTACTTTAACAACAACTGAAGATGTATTCATTAAAGTCACTGAACCAAATGAAATTGATGAGGAACCTGACCCAATTAACAGTGCGCCCATCGTTTCGACTGATCTTTTGTTTTTCTCAGTCGATGCAGGAGCTAATATATCAGGCGCAATAAACGCATCAGATCCAGACGAGATGCGCGTTATTGTTTAGTGTTGCAACGGCCCCCAAAAAGGGAACAGCTACTGTGACATCTGAGGGCGTTTTTACATATACTCCTAATGTAGACACAGACGGTGGCGACGGCTTCACGATTCAAGTTTCTGATGGAAGTTTAGCAGTAACAAAAGATGTTTTTGTTGCAGTTAACCCAACAGACGATAATAATCAAAATAATGAAGACAAAAACAGTGCACCCATCGTGAGCACGGACATACTCTCCTATTCAACAACGCCAGAAGAGCCAATTTTAGACTCTATAACTGCTGTTGATCCGGATGGTGACGAGCTTTTTTACACAATAATCGTAGACCCATCTCAGGGAACGGTTGATATCACATCAGATGGCAGTTTTACATATACCCCTCAAGTTAATGCTGAAGGAATAGACAACTTCACGATAAACATTTCAGATGGTGATCTGTCTGTAAGTAAAGAGGTTGTGGTTAATGTTTTACCTGATACTGACATTGAGGATAGAGATGATGTTGATGGGGCTATCACTTTAGATTTTTCCGAACTCGATAATGGGCACATACTCTTGAACATGTATGTGGACGCAACATCAAAAGTAGAATCTTTAGATTTTACACTGGACTGGAATATTCTCGATGTTGATTACGTAAGCTCGAAATTTATACCAGGCTGGACCTTTTAGATAATAGCAATGAGGCAGGTAGCCGAATTTTTAGTGGTTACAGTTTGAATGGTTTGAAGGGGACATCTTCCGAATTGATCGGCCAAATAACTCTTGAGCCAAGTGCTGATCTTGATAATACAAAGATTGTGATCAGTAACATTCTTATTAACGACGATGATGGATCTGATACGGTTGATACTCTTAATTTCGCAACAGGGCATAGTGTTTCAGGTGATGTCAGTCATTGGAATGGCTTACTTCCTCTAGATGGCATCGTCACATTAGCTGGTGTTGACGCAGAATCTAAAAATGATCTTATTCAATTTCGTGATTTTGAATTGTTGGCAGATGGCACCGCAACGGTTGAGTTGTGGGCAAATATTCTTGATGGTTCAGCTGGCAGCATAGATTTTGGAATTAGACATTCTTCAAGTTTAGCGCTTAAAGAGTATTCACTCGGATCGTCCTTTGATGAATGGGAAACGCTTATTACCAATAACGAAACTTTGGGAGAGTTACGAATATCAGCATTATCGTTAGATTTAACAGAAGCAAATTATATTCGTAATGAGAAACTTTTGGGAAATTTCCACTTTGATATTTTAAATGATGAGGATCATACATGATTACCCAATTTGGTGGGGATGTAGGTGGTGTAAGCGCTGATGAAAGTGACCTTTATGTACAAACAGTTACAACGGAAGGAGGTAATTATTCATTTAAAGATATTCCAGATGGTTCGTACCAAATACATGTAAGCAAGGATACAATTGATCTTCCTAGGGGAGCTATAAAGGCATCGGATGCATTAGCTGCTCTTAAAATCGGGGTAGGTGTCACGCAAGATGCAACGCCACATCAATTGATAGCAGCAGATGTCAATCAAAATGGAAAAGTAAATTCTGCCGATGCCCTTGCGATTCTAAAAATTGCTGTTGGCCATCAGGATGCTGTGGAGAATAAATTTGTTTTCATAGACCAAGCAGCAGACCTACAAGATCTAACTGCTAGAAAAGTCAATTATCAAACCGGAATTACGTTGGAAACACTTGAGTCTGAGCTTTATGGGCAAGATTTTATTGGCATATTGCTGGGAGATGTTAATGGAAATTATGTGGACTTCGTATAAAAAGGGAATGTTTCATGGCACTTAATACGATGAATATAAATGACATTACCTCAGAGACTTCACCATTATCCTTGAGGAATATAGTTATTGTTGACGATGTTCTGACGGTTGAATTGTGGGTTAATCCCGATGGACAATCGTTGGAGAGTTTTGACTTTTACGATGTTACATTTGATGCGGGTATAGCGACGTTAGATAATGTTGATGAGCTCTTGTATCAGGTATGGTACCTTAACCTCTAAGCGGCAGTTGTTGACGATGTTCTGACGATGTTGATGTTTGATAGATCCCGATGGACAATCGTTGGAGAGTTTTGACTTTTACGATGTTACATTTGATGCGGGTATAGCGACGTTAGATAATGTTGAAGCTCTTGTATCAGGTTGGACAGTAACGGATTCTCAAGCGACAGCTGGTAATGTGAACATAGGTGGGTATAGTCTTGATCCTATTACGTCGGAGACAAGTTTTCTTAAGTTAACATTTACACTCATTGATAAGACAAAAGATCTTGTTTTAAATTTTGATGATGTAGACACAGAACTAACCGTCAATGATGGCGTTTTAATAGAGGGGATTGCGAACCAAACCCTTTACCAAGCTGATACCAATGTTGAGGATACGTCTTGGCTAATTTTGGAACCACAGAAAGCGACAGCAGACGAACTTATTTTGGATGTTCGCATTGATGGGGCAAAACTTGCTGAATTGGTGCCTGATCTTGATGCTGTTTCAGCACTTGCATTTGCGTTGGATTATGACTCACTAGATGAGTTTGAAGCTTTAGCAGGTAGTGATGATATTGCATCCTTCTCAACGAAGGGTACGTCAGATCACCTTAATGGTAGCAATACGTTAACCAAACATTAAACGACGCCTTAGGTGATGTATTCCAAGTCTTTCAAGCACCTATAGATACCTCAACATTAGGTGCATCGGATACCTTCGGTTTTGTAAATTTTGTCAAAACACCTGCTGTTGACTTAGCTGATCTTCTTGCCAGCACGGATGCATTTGGGGCCTCGTCCAATGATGGTAAGATTGGTGAGCTGGTCTTGAACCCAAAAGCTAATGGGCCTGTGGATATAAAAATTACCAATATTTATATTGCAGAAGATCCTACCCCTATTTTGTCGGACCCTGATGGTGTCACCTATAGCTTTGAGGTAGGCGGACATAATGTTTTGGTAAATTATTGGTCTGAAACATCCAATGCAGAGATGCCAGCTATTTCCAATCAAGAGTTTGTGTTCTCATCAGCCAACTCAACTGTGACAGCTACCACAGATGCTACAGGTGCTTTAGATGCGCAGGCTCTACTTTCGAGCACATATACAGCCGTAGGGACGAATACGTCGGCAGAGAGTGCGATATCTATATCTGATGTGATTGCGACGTTGAAAGCTGCGGTAGGCATAACTGAGCTAACAAATTATCAGGAGCTAGCCGCAGATGTGAACCAAGATGATCAGGTGACGATTTCAGATGTGATCAGTGTTCTGAAAATAGCTGTTGGCATTGAAGAGGGTGGAACACTTATTTTGACAGACCAAGGTAATGATGAGTTTACCATCACCAGCAACACAACTGAATTGACCGCTGTGGCATTGGGAGATGTTGATGGCTCTTGGGCAAACACTGCTGTTGCAGATATTTTGTGATGATCCGTAGGGTTTGAAAAATTTGGTTTGTAAAGCCTAGTGCGTTCGCGGCTTTTAACCTGTTGGTTTGGTACTCTTATTTTGGGAAGGTTTCAGGTCATTTCAAACCTCAAGACTTCTAGGCATCTTACTGGGTGGTGTTTCCTATCATGTGTTAAATGGCTCTAAACCAAAGGATGTTTGCCTCACATCCTTTGCTTGGCATCTGCAGCAATGCGAATGAGGGCATCTACATGCTGTTTGGAGAGGTTTAATTCATGCCTTAATCGGGATATTTTCCTTAACTCTTCACGGCTAATAACACCGTCTGCAAGCGCATCAGCGATTTCTGCTTCCATCCGTGCTCTTTTCTGATCCATTTGTTTTGAAAAGGAAGTTGCTACCAAACCAGCAAGCATGGCGACGACGCATACCCCAACGACCGCTGTTAATGCGCCCAGAAATTGCCCCAAAGGTGTAATAGGAGATACGTCACCGTAGCCTACAGTTGTGAGTGTGACGATAGACCACCACATTGTCTGTGGTATGGAGACAAATTTTTCCGGTTGTACATGGTTCTCCGCAGCATACATGAGTGCGCTCGATGCGAAAATAGAAACAGCAAATAAGTACAAAACAGCTAAGAAAGATTCACGCTCAGCGTAAATCGCTTCCCCCAAATCATCAAAAGCAGATGAGTAATGCGATATTTTGAGTATCCGCACCAATCTTAAAAGCCTCACCCAACGACTATCAAATCCACCTAGGAATAACTGGATAAGCGAGGGTAGTATAGCGATGAGGTCAACCAAACCGGTAAAACTGAATATATATTCACAGCGTTTGCCAAAGGAAGTTTTTCGTAGGCTTGATTGGTTGGCATCGGCACACCACAACCTTACAAGATATTCGATGGTAAAAATAGCCAGCGATACCACTTCAAACATGTGCAAATACTGACCGATAACCGTATAAATTGAGTCGACAGACTCAAGGCAAATCGCAAGAAGATTTGCGATGATTAAAATGGCCAGAAACCGATCGACCATCATACTTGCCCGGTCGCCTTCATCTGCTTTGTTTAGAATTTCATAAATTCGAGCTTTGGTCATGGTCATTAAGGCTTGTTGGGGTGTTAGGATAGCCCAACCATTTTACCTTCCTTATCTGTATCAATGGAAAGAGCTGCAGGAATTCGAGGAAGGCCTGGCATCGTCATTACGTCTCCACAGATGGCGACAATGAAGCCAGCACCAGCGCTCAAACGCACCTCTCTGACCTCCAAAATATGGTCGGTTGGGGCACCGCGCGCCAGTGGATCGGTACTGAAACTATATTGTGTTTTGGCAATGCAGACAGGTAGATGGCCATATCCTTCTTTTTCCCATGAAGCTAACTGCTGTCGTACCTTGTTTGAGGTTTGTATGCCTCGGGCTGCGTATAATTTTTCAGCGATGCTCTCTATTTTAGACAATAAAGACTGATCATCCTCGTAGGTAAAATGAAGACTCGGTGTATCACTATTTTGGGCAATATTTGCCACAGTCATGGCCAATTCTTTTGCACCTGCGGAGCCCTGTTCCCAATGGCGGGCGAGGATTGCTTGGCAACCATGGCTTTCAACATATTGGCTGATGGCAGAAAGTTCTGCATCTGTATCTTTTACAAAGTGATTGATCGCTACAACAATATTCAAACCAAATGACTGTAAGTTCTTGATATGGCGACCAAGGTTGGCGCAGCCTCTGATCACCGCGTCCGTGTTTTCTTGGGTGAGTTCTGTGAGCGGTACACCACCATGCATCTTCAAGGCGCGGACAGTCGCCACAAGAACAACAACCTGAGGTACCAAACCAGTTTTGCGACATTTTATGTTCAGAAATTTTTCAGCACCAAGATCAGCACCAAAACCAGCTTCTGTGACAACAAATTCCGAAGCTTTCAAACCTGTTAGCGTTGCCATAACGGAATTACATCCATGGGCGATATTGGCGAAAGGGCCCCCATGAACAAGCGCTGGATTATGTTCTAGAGTTTGCACCAAATTAGGCTGCATGGCTTGTGCCAGCAATGCTGACATGGGGCCTACAGCGCCAATATCCTTACAGGTGACCGTGCTGCGATCAAAGCGTTGGCCAATAATAATGTTACCCAGCATATTTTTTAGATCTTGAAGGTCCTTAGCCAAGCAAACAATAGCCATGATTTCAGAGGCAGCAGTTATATCAAAGCCTGTCTGCTGCGTGTATCCGTTGGCTGATCCCCCAAGGGCAGAGATCATATCACGCAGAGATCGATCATTTACGTCCATTGTTCGGCGCCATGAGACCCTGCGTGGGTCAATTTGCTGTTCATTGCCCCAATACAAATGGTTATCAATCATGGCTGACAACAAGTTATGTGCTGAGGTAATCGCGTGTAAATCACCGGTAAAATGAAGATTTATATCTTCCATGGGAACAATTTGTGCATGGCCTCCTCCGGTTGCGCCACCCTTTGCACCGAAGCATGGTCCTAATGAGGCCTCGCGAAGACATAATGTTGTTTGATAACCATTGGCATTAAGTGCATCGGCTAGACCTATAGAAGTTGTGGTCTTACCTTCCCCAGCGGGCGTCGGACTGATGGCTGTCACCAAGATCAGCTTGCCAAGTCGTTGAGGCAATGCGTTCAGCGCAGAGAAAGAAATTTTGGCTTTATCATGACCAAAAGGAATAATGTCTTGCTCTGAAAACCCTATGGTCTTTGCGATATCCTTTATGGGCAATTTAGGCGCTGCTTGAGCAATTTCCAGATCACTTTTCATGATAACCTCATAAAAATTAGACAAAATTCGTAACGCTGATCCCAGAATACCATATTTTGTACCCTCCTCATAATTTGTACCCTGATGGTTATTTATGAGGACGGAAAAGGCATTGCTTGCCGATCAATTAATGCGCGAAGGAATTCTTCGCACATGGTCAATTGTTCAAGGCTTACATATTCATTAGGTTTGTGAGCCTGTTCGATGGAACCAGGGCCGCATATAATGGTTGAATATCCAGCATCTTGGAAAATACCAGCTTCTGTTACGTATGATACAGCTGCGGCTTCTTGGTCTTTGAGAATATCAGAGACAATCTCGCGTGCTCGACCGCCATTTGGTTCTGGGCGAAATGGTGATGCATTTGCAATTCTGGTGGTCGTGATTGTCGTATCTGGGGCAACTTGATGCATTTTGGCGAGCAATTCATTGGCTTTATTCTGTAAAAGGTCAGCATAGCGTCCTGGGTCATCCCCGGGTACAGCACGTACATCCCACAAAAACTCACAATGCTCTGATATGATGTTAAGCGCTGTACCACCATGAACAACACCGACATGAATGGTTGTGTAAGGCGGATCAAAACGACTATTTGGATCTGCGTTGAGGCGAAGGTCGTCAGCCTGTTCTTGTAAAAAATTTATCAATATTGCTGCATTCATCACAGCGCTCACACCTTGATGGGTTAAGCTTGAATGTGCAGCAGATCCAGTCACTACTGTTTTGTAAGCATGCAAGCTTTTATGGGCATCGATGATGTTCATCATACTTGGCTCGCCAACGATTACCGCATCAATGGGTGGTAGGTTTTTCTCCATGGCCTCAACCAGTGTAGGAACACCTGTACAACCTACCTCTTCATCATAAGATAATGCAAAATGAATTGGTCTTTTGAGTTCTGCTTTAAGCATCTCTGGAACCAAGGACAATCCAACAGCTGAGAAACCTTTCATGTCACAGGTCCCTCGTCCATAAAGTCTGTCACCTTTTTCCGTGAGTGTGAATGGATCCGTATCCCAAGGTTGGCCCTCAACAGGTACAACATCAGTATGCCCAGATAAAACGATGCCTCCTGCAACTTGCGGTCCAATGGTGGCAAAAAGATTGGCCTTTGTTCCTTCTTGATTGTATACCAAGTGCGAAGGAATATGATGGTCTTGTAAGTAATTTTGCACGAATTGAATAAGTTCTAGGTTCGACTGTGATGAGATGGTGTTAAAGCCAACCAATTTGGTGAGCATATCTTGTGCATTCATCTGTAATCTCCAAAAACGCGATGGTATCTAAAACAACGGTTCTTCCAACACCAATAATTGTCAAGTGACACTAGTCTTTTATGTATTTTTTGCTACCCTTGCACATCAATTCAAACAAAGAGTGGTGATGATGGTACAAGAACAAGGTCGAGGATCGTTTGCACAAATCGTAGGTGATGACGAGAATTTAGCCGCTGAGAGACAAGAATTAACCGCACTTGGTCTTCAACAAATGTCACAATATGGGCAAAATATCTTGGCGTTTGTTGATGATGCTGTCCCACAAAGTGATCATAGCAGTTTCCATTCCGAACAATCTCTCAGCGGCCTTATGATAGGTATCAAAGATATTATCGACACAAAGTGCCATCCCACCCAATATGGCTCACCTATTTACGAAGGCTATCAGCCGAAAGCAGATGCCAGCGTGGTTGCCAAAGCGAAATCACATGGTTGTATGATTTTGGGTAAGACTGTCACGACAGAATTCGCAAATGTCTCTCCTGGCAAAACAAAAAATCCCTTTCGTCTCACACATACCCCGGGTGGATCTTCTAGTGGATCAGCTGCAGCCGTCGCTGCTGGATTTCTTCCCATGGCTTTAGGAACTCAAACGTCCGGGTCGATTATCAGACCTGCATCATTTTGTGGGGTTGTGGGCTACAAGCCAACTTATGGCTTGGTATCTAAAGCTGGGGTAAAAGCATTATCGGGGACTTTAGATACGGTGGGTGGATTTACAAGATATGTCAGGGATATGCGTGTTCTTGCACAACTTCTTGCCCCCCAGGCTGGTTTTCGAAGGGAACAGATACCTTTAGAAGGGCTTAGGGTCGGTCTTCTCTCTTGGCCCATGCAAAGTGAGGCCAATGATGATGCCCTGATGCGGCTTTCTGATGTCGCGCGATCGCTTGAGATGAAAGGTGCCATGATCAAAGACGTTGATTTACCCCATAGCTGGAGCTTTTTGTTTTCCGATCAGCAAACCATCATGGCTGTAGAGAGTCTCGATAACCTCTCGGATGAATTTCTTAACCACAAGCCTCAACTCTCAGATGCATTATGCCAATTGCTCGTGGATGCCCAAGATATCGCTGCAGCTGACTATCTACAGGCAAGACAAAGAGCCTTAATGGCAGAGCAAGAAGGTGCAAAATTGTTCCAACAATTTGATGTACTCCTTTGTTTGTCGACCAAAGGTGAGGCGCCGGAGGGATTGGCAAATACCGGCGATCCTATGTTCAATCGCATGTGGACATTGCTTGGTTATCCTACACTTACATTGCCAGCTGGGGTAGGTGACACAGGTCTGCCTTTGGGTATCCAAGTGGCGCAGAATAAGTTTTGTGATGGACATCTTATCAATATTGCCGAAAGTATTGAGGGTGCATTGAACGAGCAGTGTTGGGGACATCAATTTTATAAACTTGATCCAAGACTGTAGGCTGTAAACATAAAATTTTGGGGGTAAAAATGTTGTATCAAAAAGAAAGGACAGACTTGGCTTGTGCGCTACGTTGGGCTGTCCGTTATGACCTGCATGAAGGGGTATGTAATCATTTTTCGATGGCGCTCCCCAATGATGATGGGGTTATGAAAGGTGATCGTTTTTTGATCAATCCCTATGGGGTTCATTGGTCACAGATGAAGGCTTCAGACATCATTCTCGTTAATGATGAGGGCGAGGTTTTGGATGGAACCCGGGAAGTAGAACCAACCGCCTTTTTTATTCATTCTCGCGTACATAAAGCTGCACCCGGGGCTGTAGCCGTGCTGCATACCCACCAACCTTACGCGACGGCGCTCACCATTATAGAGCAGGGACGTTTAGAAATGTGTGAGCAGAACGCCCTCATGTTTGATGGGCGCCTATCTTACGATGATGATTATGAAGGGTTGGCCTTGGATGGTGCAGAGGGCGATCGTTTAGCCCGAAAACTAGGAAATGGACAAATTTTGATGATGGCAAGTCATGGTGTGATGACCACGGGTATCAATGTAGCTGAGGCATTCACGGACTTGTATTATCTCGAACGTGCAGCACGCTTACAAATTCTTGCCGCGTCCACAGGCAAGCCACTGCGCACCATATCAGATGAAATACGCGCGCATGCACGACAACAATTTGTAACCGAGAGAGCCATCGTTGCTGAAAGGCATTTCCGTGCGTTGGGCGACATCTTGGATCGTGAGGAGCCCGAATACCGTCATTAATCTATGTTGGATAAACTGATATAACGGTATCATTGTAACATTACTCAAGCTTTTGGGTTGGGAAGATGTTACCAGATGCAAACAAAAATATACGAGGAAATACAATGCGTACCGTCGTCACTGCCGCGGCACAGATGGGGCCCAATCAACGTTCTGATACAAGAACAGATATCGTTTCAAGAATGATGATGCTCATGAAGGAAGCCTCTGCACAAGGTGCTGACTTTATTGTCTATCCTGAGTTATGTCTCACAACGTTTTTTCCACGGTGGTATGTGGAGAATATAGAAGAGTGCGACCACTGGTTTGAGTCAGAAATGCCCAGTGCAGAGACGCAACCTTTATTTGCATTGGCGCAATCACTTCAGATGTCCTTCACCTTTGGTTTTGCGGAAAAAACACATGATGGACGTCGTTTTAATACCTCTATACAGGTGGAAAGTTCTGGAAAAATTGTAGGGAAATACCGGAAGATACATCTTCCTGGCCATGATCAATTTGACCCTGATCGAACCTTTCAGCATCTAGAGAAGCGTTACTTTGAACCTGGAGACCTTGGTTTCCCTGTATACCGTACCTTGGGCGGGCTTTTTGGCATGTGTATTTGTAATGACCGACGCTGGCCAGAAACTTTTCGCTCCATGGGCTTGCAAGGGGTGGAAATGGTTACGTTGGGCTATAATACCCCCTCGTCGAATTCCCAAAAGCCAGAGGAAACAGATGAAAAGAGAATGTTCCACTCAAATCTTGTGATGCAGGCAGGTGCGTACCAAAACAGCTGTTGGGTCGTAGGTGTGGCAAAAGCAGGTGATGAAGATGGCCATCCCATGATTGGGGGGTCAGCAATTATCAATCCAGATGGTGAAATTTGTGTGTCAGCGGCAACAGACGGTGACGAGTTGTTGGTCTATCCTTGCGATCTTGACGCATGTCATTTTGGAAAACAGACAGTTTTTGATTTTGGCAGACATCGTCGTATTGAGCATTATCAAAGAATTACCAGCCAAGTTGGTGTGTTAACCCCTCCAGATACGTGATCACGAAATCACATTGACGTCCCAGTTGTCTCTTGGCAGGCTTTCATTGTTATTTTGATGGTTAACATCTGGAGTGGTGTCTATGGAGAACCTTGCATTTGCTTCTGCATGCACGCTGGCATCTTTGTTGGCGGAAAAAAAAATTTCAAGTGTCGAATTGGTGGGTTTGTATGCAAAGCGAATTGCACAGCATAATGGGACTATCAACGCCATTATTTGGAAGGATCTCGACGCTGCATATGAACAAGCACGGCTGTCAGATCAACGTCGGGCTGAAGGCAAGACATTAAGTATTTTTGATGGTGTTCCTTGCACAGTGAAGGAATCATTTCAGGTCTCAGGGTGGCCAACGACATGGGGTGTCCCAGATCAAAAAAATAATGTCACATCAACAGCATCAGATCTTGTATCTCGATATCTCGGGGCTGGCTTGATCCTCATGGGCAAAACGAATGTACCCCTTTTGTTATCAGACTGGCAGACATTCAACGATATTTACGGGACAACCTCTAACCCTTGGGGGCATGGTTTGATACCTGGTGGCTCTTCGGGTGGGTCGGCGGCAGCTCTTGCTGCAGGACTTACGGGATTGGAGGCAGGCAGTGATATTGGTGCATCCATACGTAACCCGGCCCATTATTGTGGGGTTTATGGCCATAAACCAACCTTTGGTGTTGTGTCCCCACGAGGACAATCACTGGGCGCAGATCTTGCCATGACGGATATTGCTGTTGTCGGACCCATGGCACGTTCAGCTGAAGATTTAATTCATGCCTTTTCTATTGTTGCTGGCCCCCCCGATGACATTGCAGCGGGCTGGACATTGTCATTACCAAAACCATCCCCCAAACCGTTGTCTGATTATCGCGTTGCAATCATAGATAACTCAACAGTCAGCGAAGTTGATGACCAGGTACGAGAAAAACTCCAAGAGCTTGGAAATTGGCTTGAATTGCAAGGCACAAAGGTGCATCGGGATGTGCGCCCAGCTTTCTCCGATGAAGAAGCAATGGATGTCTATTTATGGTTGCTACGCGGTGCCACATCGAAACGTATGAGTGATGCCTTTGTTGATAGTATCGAGGAACAGCTCGCGGTGCTTCCAAGTCATTATGATTACCAGCGTCGGGCACTTGAAGCACAACGTATGTCGCATCGCCATTGGTTACGTTGGGATGAAAAGCGTTTGCAATTGGGCAAGCTTTGGGCGGAATTCTTCAAAGATTTTGACCTCTTACTATGTCCCGCTGCGGCATCCACTGCGTACCAACATGATCAAGAAAATGAGCGCTTTGCCCGTGTTATTCAGGTCAATGGAAAGGATGTTCCCACCACCGATCAGCTTTTTTGGGCGGGTCACAGTTGTGTCGCCTATTTACCAGCCACAGTGGCGCCAATTGGTTTGGCAAGAAATGGTCTGCCTGTTGGGGTCCAAATCGTAGGGCCTAAATTTGGCGATTATGCCTGTATGCAGTTCGCTGCACTGTTAGAAAAATATTATGGTGGATTTCAGATACCACCAAACATGACCACGTAAAAACGATTTGGAGACCCAAAATGTCATCTCAAGAACATGATGCAACCCTTATTTTTGCGGATCATATTGCCAATCATCCTTATGAATCACTTCCAACGGAAGCCGTTCGTGCCGCCAAAATATTTCTTCTTGATAGCCATCGTGTTGGGGTGATGGGTACGAAAGCACCACATGTGCGTGCTTGGTTAGATGGTCTTGCTGATGGTTCTGGGGCGGGGCGTGGTCGGGTCTTGGCCATGTCGGATAGACTGCCAACCCCAGCGGCGGCGGCTGCAAATGCGTTTTTGATCCATAACTCAGAATATGATTGCGTTCATGAGCAAGCCGTTCTCCATCCCATGGCGGTTCTTCTTGGTTCCCTGTTGCCAACAATTGATGAGCTAGGTCCTGATTTATTGATTGATGGTCGTACTTTGTTGCGCGCAATTATTCTTGGCGTTGATGTTGCCTGTCACATTGGCAGTGCTGTGAACACTGGGCTGAAGTTTTTTCGACCCGCAACGGCAGGTGGTTTTGGAGCGGTTGCTGCATTGGCAATTTTGCATCAATGCAGCAAAGAGCAACTTTTAGATGCTTGGGGCCTCTATTATGCACAGGCCAGCGGCACCATGCAGGCACATAGAGAAGGTTTACCTCTTTTGGCAATGCAAGTAGGTTTTTGTGCCCGAAGTGCGGTAACAGCCATCCATTTGGCAAAACATAACATTCCAGGGACCCGCAATACGCTCGAAGGGCCGTTTGGATATTTAAACCTCATGGAGGACGGTTATGATAAAAATCTGTTATGTGGTGAATTAGGAAAAATTTGGCGTATAACAGAGGTGGCACACAAACCATTCCCTAGTGGACGCGCCACACATGGTGTTGTTGATGGGCTGCGGCAAATGATGCAGGAGCACGAACTGCATGGTGAAGATGTTGCCAAATTAGAGGTATCTGTTCCGCCTTTAACATACAGACTTGTTGGACGTCCCGTCCTTGAGGAAATGACCGTAAATTATGCCAGACTTTGTGGTCGTTATTGCCTCGCAAGGGTGCTTAAAACAGGTCATCTTGGGCCACAAGATTTTGATCCACAGCTTATTCATGATCCTGATAATGTTCACTCGGCGAAGCAAATTTCTATGCTCGAGGACAGGCAACCCTGATCCGAATGCCTTGAGCCCTGTAACATTAAAACTTACGCAAAAAGATGGACAAATATGGCATAAAACGGTTGATGTTATTTATGGAAATCCTGCTCATGCGATGTCCCAAGAGGCTCATACACAAAAATATTTAGACAATATTGGACTCGTTGGTACCCAGGTTCATCCAGAAGCTTCAACATTGGTAGATATGGTGCAGGCAATAGAAACCCAAGATGATTGTCGTGTCCTTTTGGATATATTGACCCCAGCATGAGCCGTTACTTTCAGCAGATGAGATCAGCGCCTGTGCAAGAGGATTACCCTCTTGCAGACAGGTTTCTGCAACGGTTTTCGACAATGTCCGTAGAGAGCTTACGTGCCCTACAAGAACAGCGTTTTGCTCTCATCATGAAGCGTTGTTGGAACATTCCCTTTTATCAACGGCGCTGGCAAAAGGTGGGTTTGGAACCAGGTGATATCAAAGGATTGGATGATATCGAAAAAATTCCTCCCTTTACCAAGCGTGATTTGCTGGAGAGCGTGGAAACCTATCCCCCTTTTGGGGACTTTCATGGGATGGATGACATGAAAGATAAGTCCCGGGTTATTTTACAAACAACCTCAGGAACAACGGGAACGCCTCAGCCTATTTTGTGGGATGCAACGGATAGAGAAATACAGAATATCTTGTTGGCCCGTGCCTACATCATGCAAGGCATGACAGATGATGATGTTGTACATTCTGTTTATGGGTTTGGAATGGTGAATGGCGGTCACTACATTAGAGAGGCTGTTCTGCATCATACAGCTGCTCTTCTGTTACCTGCGGGTACAGGCGTGGAAACATCCTCCGTACGGCAAGTACAATTGATGAAGCAATTTGGTGCTACCATGTTGGTAGGATTCGGAGATTATTTGTTTCATTTGGCACGTGTTGCCCGTGAGCAAGGTCTTATACCTGGCCAAGATATTCCTCTGCGGATGATCTGTGGGCATATCAATCATGCCACACGACAAGAGCTTGAAGATCTTTGGGGGGGTGCAAAAGTATTTGATTGGTATGGCGTTGGGGATACAGGTCTGCTTGCTGCAGAAGGTCCAGATAGAGATGGCCTTTATGTCATGGAGGATGCTCAATATGTTGAGGTTATAGACCCCACCACGTCAAAACAGCTGGCTGTAGGCGAAAAGGGGTGCGTTTGTGTTACCTCTTTATTCAAATCAACGATATACCCAATTGTCCGCTTCAATGTTCAAGACTTATCAACCCTTCACCCAAGAGATCCCAACGGGCATAACATTTTTCGCAAAATGGCGGGGTTTCAGGGGCGGCATGATGATATGGTCAAGTTACGGGGTGTAAATGTATTTCCATCCTCCATTGGTGCTTTTTTTGACCAATATTTTGGGCAAGAAAGTCAATTCGTATGCATTGTTACACGACAAAATGATCGGGATTCTATGGAAGTACTGGTAGAAATATCTGATGAGCAGCGCAATCATGAACATGTTCAAAAAGCCCTCACAGAACAGTTAGGGGTCTCGGTTCTCGTTTCCTTTGTTCCTCCTGGAGCAACGGCAGAGCATACAGGTTTGATGGAACGACAAAAACCTCGCCGACTTATTGATCGCAGAGGTTAACGGTTATCATTTTGGCTTACCATCTGGGTGAGGTGATTATTGATACTGTTGAGGGAGGTTGCGATAGGTAATGACAATAAGGAATTGAGAAGCATATCCACATTGGCTTGGTCAAAATCTTTTACGTTTCTTTTAAACTTTGCACATAAATCCTCTTCGCTCATGGGATTCTCAGGGTCACCTAAGGGTGTGTTGACATGAGCGGTCTCGACCACTTCCCTTGTTGTTGGTTGATAGGCCATGACTGTTGTGGGCATGGCACCTGGAAAACGCCGGTTGAGATCATCATCGATGAGCACACGCATCTTATGTCTTAATGCTGCAATATCATCATCTTGACGGTTTTTTGCATCATACCACCCAACGTCAGGTTCTCCCTTTAAAAGTGTATAGGCTACGGCATGCTGAAGGCTAAACCGTGCCTCATGGTCTGTTTGAGGCTCAGCGTTGTCACAGAACATTTGGGCTGCTTGGTAGGTGTGTATGTCATAAAAATACTGTTCGGGTTGAGGTACTTTATTCTTCAATTCTAGTGCGGCTTGAATAGCTGCATGGCTATGGCGGCAGGCGGGCCAGGGTTTGAATGAAACCTCAAATATTTTAAATTGTTGTTCTTGTTGCATGGATGGCAATTGTTTGGCCGCCTGGGGATATAAGGTTGCAAAAAAGCCCAAGTCACCCTCTAAAATGCTATGTGGCCCGGGCATGTCAACTTGGGAGAGCCAAGCGCTGTGAACCGCGGCGCGTGCAGCATGTCCGCAGACCAATGATTTTGATACGGTTGGTTCAAGACGACATTGCCAAAGCCCAGAGGCTTGCATCCCAGCATGACCCAATGCGTCGCATTGTTGTTGCTCGTTAAGACCAAAGAGCAAAGCGGATGCGAAACAACCACCAAAAATACCGCATGTACTGGAATTATACCATGAAGAGTAACCTTGTTTCGCGGCGCATTCTCCTATGATCAATGCTATTTCATATCCTCGTGTGATGGCTTTTAGTAATGCGTCGCCATCTGCATTGGTAAGTTGTGCGCTCACAAGTGCTGCAGGAATAATAATATCTCCTGCATGCAAAATGGATGCATTATGAACATCATCCATTTCCAAGATATTGCCCAAACAACCCATAACGAAGGCTGCGTCGAGATAATGCCGTTTGGTACCAGAGATATCGATACAAGAACCATGCCCAAGGTTTGCCCAAGGTAGATCTATGATGCGCCGACCCTCTGTTGTTGTTGAAGCCGCAAGTGCAATCCCAAACCAATCTAAAACATGCCATTTGGCCCGATCAATGGTTTCTGAATTGATGGGTCGACGGGCATGTTTGGCCAAATCAGTGCTCCAAGTTCGCATGATGAAAACTCCAAAATTCAACATCCACAGGAAAAACATCACAAATCTAAAAGCATTTGGATAGTGAAGATTATGAAAAGTAAATGTTTCAATCTTGTGTTCAACAGTGGAAAGCGCTTTGTTAACGTAAACTTTTCCCGTCGGAGAAAAAAATGACCACACAAAAAAATTTTCTATGGCCCAATGGTTCGCGTGTTGCGGTATCGGTTGTTGTAAATATTGAGGAAGCCTCTGAAATGTCGGTGGCAAGAGGAGATAAGCGACCTGACCCTGTTGATGAATTGGGGGTGGTGATCAAAGCGCCTGTAAGAAATTATGGCAATGAAAGTAATTATCTATATGGGCTACAAGTAGGGGCAGATCGCGTTTTTGGTCTCATTGATCGTTACCAAATTCCCACAACAGTCACTGCTGCCGCGCAGAGTTTGGAGGCTTGCCCAGATTTGGCGCAGCGTTTGGGTCAGTCTCATCATGATGTCGCAGCCCATGGGTATCGTTGGATTCATCAATTTCACATGGATGAACAACAAGAGCGTGAATTCATTGCCAAAGCCACCGCGTCAATCACCCAAACAACCGGTGTCAAACCTAAAGGATGGTTGTCGCGCTATATGCATACGGCAAAAACCCATGAAATTCTGGTAGAACAAGGTTACCTTTATCATATGGACAATTATTCTTCAGAACATCCATTCAGGCAAAGATACCCAAAAGGTGATATCGTTGTTGTTCCTTACGCCTTAGATACCAACGACATGAAAATGTGGATTGACCCAGCCTATACACCAGATCAATGGGCAAAATATGTTTGTGATAGTCTTGATTGGATGCTTGAAGAAGAGGAACAGCCAGCCCTGTTGCTCTCTATTGGTGTCCATTTGCGGATTGTGGGTCGCCCTGGACGGATGGCTGCATTCCGACGAATTTTAGACCATATCATGAGCAAGAAAAACATGGTTTGGTGTGCGACCCGACATGATATCGCTCATGCCTGGTCAACAGCACATCTTTAAGTGTTTTAATAATTGTCGAGTTTGTCCTCAACGCTATGCCCACGCATAGGCATGAGCATAGAACGGGTGAATGTCATGAAAACCTTACCATCTTGGTTTAGCCCTCTTGTAAACATGGTCACAATTCCTTGGTTGGGGCGGGATTGTGATGCTCGCTTGCTGGTAACCTCAGTGTCTGCATACAAGGTATCGCCCTCAAAAACAGGTGCAAGAAGTTTGATGTCGCTCCAGCCTAAATTGGCAATGGCCTTTTGAGAGGTATCAGAGACACTCATCCCAGTCACAATCGCTAGGGTAAGTGTTGAGTTTACAAGAGGCTTTCCGAATTCACTGGCAGCAGCGTAATGATGATCAAAATGCAAGGGGTGGGTATTCATTGTTAACAGCGTGAACCAGCTATTGTCTGCTTGGGTGATTGTACGCCCGGGTCTATGTTCATAGATATGACCGATTTCAAAATCCTCAAAATACCGGCCTAGGCTCTCACGAAACCTCATGTCGCCGACTTGTTTAGCTCCATACATGAAGAATATTCCTTTCAAACAAATGTGGTAAACTCTTTAGGATCAAGTCGCTCGGGCTGGAAGTTGTTTACCTCTGCATCGGCTAAAGGGTAGCCAAGGGACATGCCGCATACAAAAATTTGATCATCAGGAATACCCAAAATAGGTTTGACGCTATCATGGTAATTGCAAAAAGCTGCCTGAGGACATGTGGCCAAACCTGACCCTATTGCTGCAAGCATAAGGGTTTGCAGGAACATCCCAAAATCAAGCCAACTTCCTATTTCCATGTCTTGATCAATAGAAAAAAATAAGCCCACGGGTGCATCAAAAAATTTATAGTTGCGTGCATGTTGCTCATGCATGGCTTGTTTGTTTTCTCTTGTTATGTTGAGCAAATTATAGAGCCCCCAGCCTGTTGCACGCCTGCGCTCAATATAGGGGCTCCGCCAAGTGACAGGATAATAATTATAAGGTCTCTGTCCAGCATCACCAGCGTTATGTCGGGCCAAACAAACATCTGTGATAGCCTTGAGCGTGTCATCTTCGGCCACCCATACCCTCCAGGGTTGAATATTCGACCCAGATGGCGCCCGCCCTGCGAGACGTAAAAGATGATAAATGGTTTCCCGAGGAACGGGACGCTGCGGATCGAACGCCCTTATGGAACGTCGTTGAGTGATTGCTTCATCAATTGACACCATCTGCTTTTGAAAACTCCATCCTAATTTAATTTTTTGGGTCTTTGCTCTGTTGCCATAGCCCTTCATCACTGTTGAGCGGGGCTAATGCAGGTGGGCAAAGGTTTGGCTGTGATGGTTCGCAACGAAACCGAGCAACAGGCATGACCTGAACATAACCTGTTTCATCCTCTTGCACCGCATGCAGAGCCCGAAGGTTGGCATCATTGAGCGCTTCCCCAATATTATTAATGGGCGCGATACTGATATCCAACTTCTCAAAGCGTTTCAGCCAATAGTCACGAGGTTTTTTTGAAAATTTTTCACGCAGTAAGCAGATGAGCTCTTGTTGATGGGGACCTGGTCCTTTTGTGCAGGCATCATAATGCTCCATCAAGTCCATGTCGTGAAGTAAGTTTCTTGCAAATTTCAATTCCTGAGCACCGAGCACAAACCATTTGTCATCAGCTGAGCAATAGATATTGTAAAGAGCCGCTCCACCGGTCGTTCGTGCATGTTTCCAGTCAGGATCAGGCTCTCCGACTTGTGCCCATCCCGATACATTGGGCAGGGCAGCCATGACAGAATGTTGCATGGATATATCTATATAATCACCTTGCCCCGTTTGCTGGCGTCTGATCAGCGCCATGAGGACAGCGCTCAGACCGTTCAAAGATGCCAACATATCAGCGACCGCAATGCCCGGCATAACAGGGAAGCCGTCAAAGCCGACGGTGCCTGTTAACCCACCTGCCAACGCCATGGTGGCAAGATCATGAGCCGGTTTATGCTGATAAGGGCCTTCTTGGCCAAAGGCAGAGAGTGAAACATAGACAACTTGTGGGTTGAAGGCAGAAATATCATCATAAGAGACACCCAAACGCGCAGCGACCCCAGGACGAAAGCTTTCTATGATGACATCAGCTTGTTGGGCTTTTTGAAGGAATATTGCTTTTCCATCATCAGATTTTAAATCAAGCTGGAGAGATTTTTTACCTCTGTTTACATTGCGATGGAGTGAAGGACCCTCGGTGGTCTCAACACCAATCTCACGACCAGGATCCCCTTGAGGTGGTTCAACCTTGATAACATCTGCACCATGATCTGCCATGATCATCCCTAGGTATGGTCCTGGTAAAAACATAGAGAGATCAAGAACCTTTATTCCATGTAATTTTGTCATGAATCCCTCAATTTTGCGCGTATAGGACCAAGGATTTCATCATTGTTACCACCCAAAGGCGGGCAAACCTGTAACGATGCCCGCGCTCCATTAATTTTGATGGGTTGAGCAAGCATTTTTCGCTCTGGACGCTCTGGGTGTGGAACATCCTGCACCATCTTCACCTCTTGGACATGAGGGTTAGCTAGGGCTGTTGGCACGTCTAAGATAGGAGCAGCAGGAAGAATTCCAGCGAAGTTATCGATCCATTCGGCTGAAGTTTTCTTTTGGAAATATGTATCGAGGATATCGCTCAACGCTTCTCGATGTTTCCCCCGCTCAATACCTGTTTTGAATCGTGGATCTTGTGCCAATTCAGGCGCACCAATAATAGCTATCAAGGCATCCCAGAACTTGTCGGTCATGCACATGACATAAATCCATCCATCTTTGGTGGGAAAGGTTTGTACAGGTGCGATAGATGGGTGCGCACTTCGCGCCATCCGTTGGGGAACAACACCACCATTTAGATACCAATGCCCCATGTAGGACAATTGATGGAGTGCCACGTCAAAGAGGCAAACATCCACGTCCGCACCTTTTTGGGTCATTTTGGCGCGTAGCAGGCTTGCAAGAAGACCAACAGCGCCTGTGGTGCCCGTCAGAAAATCAATCATGGAAGATCCAAATCGTGTGGGGTGATGGTCTGGATCACCTGTAAGACTCATCAAACCTGCCTCTGCTTGCATCAGATAATCATAGCCAGGCCAATTGCGCCTTTCATTTTCCCGGCCATAAGCAGAAATATGAAGACATACCAAAGCGGGGTTAACAGCTGAGAGCGTTTTATATTCAAGCCCAAGTTTCTCAGGTTGATCACCACGCAAATTGTTTACCACGGCATCAGCCGTCTTAACCAATTCTAACCATTCCTCTCTACCTTGTGGCGACTTGATGTCGAGGGTGATAGATTTTTTGTTTGCACCCCAAGATTGGAAATATTCACTGTCATTTTCTCCAAGCATGACAGGGCCTACTTTTCTGGATACATCACCACCACGATTAGGGTCCTCAACCTTTATGACTTCAGCTCCAAGGTCTGCAAAAAACATGGTACAATAGGGCCCGGCACCAAATTGCTCAAAGGTAAAAACCCGCAAACCTTCTAAAGGACGGTTGTTCATAGAGGATTCCTCGCAACGAATTGTTTCGCAATAATCATGCGCTGAATTTCATTCGTTCCCTCACCTATGCATAACAAAGGTGCATCGCGATACAAACGCTCAATATGATATTCTTTGGAATATCCATAGCCACCATGAATACGCATGGATTCGGTAGCATTTTCCAATGCAGCTTCCGAGCAAAAGTACTTGGCCATTCCCGCTTCCATGTCACAGCGCTCTCCACGATCGAATGCTTGTGCAGCATCTAACACCATCAAACGGGCTGCTCGCGCCCTGGTTGCCATTTCACCAAGCTTTAACTGTATGGCTTGATGTTGATGAATATATTTTCCGAATGTTTGGCGTGTTTGGGCATAGTCAGTTGCGAGGTTGAGGGCCCCCTCTGCGATTCCTGCACCACGTGCTGCAATATTAATGCGACCAAGCTCTAATCCCCCTGTTGCTTGGTAAAAGCCTTGGCCTTCCTCTCCACCTATTAAATTATCTGCGGGAATAAAATAATTATCAAAAACAAGCTCTCCAGAATCTATAGATTTGTACCCCAGTTTTTGAAGTTTTCGTCCAACCGTAAAGCCTTCTTGCTTGGGAGCAATGAACAAACTCATACCTTTATGGCGAGGGTCAGCTTCTGGATTTGTTTTCACCAGCAATGCAAAGCAGTGGCCCTCCACACCATTGGAAATCCAGGTTTTGGTTCCATTGATCACGTAACCATTGCCTTGGGCTCTCGCTGTCATTCGGATACCTTGAAGGTCTGTACCTGCATCTGGCTCTGTTAGTGCCAGTCCACCGCGTATCTCACCGGTCGCAAGCTTTGGAAGCCACTCCTCTTTTTGTCCCTTGGTGCCGTAACGCTCAATGGCCAAAGCGAGCATGAGGTGGGAGTTAAATATACCTGCCAAAGCCATCCATTCTTGAGAAATACGCATGATTATCTGAGCATATGTGGTCGCTGATAGCCCCAAACCACCATATTCCTCAGAAATCATGGCGCCAAAAAGCCCCAATTCTTTCATTTGCTCAACTATTGCAGCTGGCCATTTGTCTTCATGATCATGTTCCATGATAACGGGGCGCACATCCTTTATCATCCATCTATCGATGGTTTCTAAAATCTGCGTTTCAAAATCAGGGTCTACATTGATCGTCATCACACACTCCCGGAGGCTTTAATGGTTTTCGTTTTGGCGGTGATGGCAAAGGTGACACCACTGACAAACATTTAAGAAGAAGATCTGTAGGCTATAAAGCAAATGGCCTTACGTCAATTTGCACGTAAAATATTCTTTCATGCCATTTGTCGCAAATACTGTATGAACTTTGCAGTAATGCATATGGAGCGTTTCTTGTTGGTCCTGTTAAGGAATAGGCATGAACAAAAATAGTTTTTTTATGAGCAATAAATAAGGTCTGAGGAAGCTAAAGTTTTTTCTGTAGAAAATGTTGTTTTATCATATTGTAGAGAGGGATGTATGTTCCATTCCATATTTTTGCTTCTGTTGTTGCCAATGGCGGCGTTTTGCCAAGACATAGTAGGGGTAAGACCGACCTTTACCGACCGTAATCTCACCATGCCACCCAATCATGAGAGCATTGTCTCACGCATGTGGATGCCTGGCGTAGACCAAGGTTATATTCCACAAGGTGTCACCGTGGCTGAGGGAAACGTTATTGTGGCGTCTTACAATTCTGAAGGTGTTACGCCCAAATGCCGGATCTATCGCATGGAACCGGAGACCATGACCATCACGGGATATTTCGATCTTGGTCATTATTGTGGTCACGCAGGTGGGTTGGCTTATGCAGGTTTGGGTCGACTATTCATCTCAGATACTTGGCGGCTTTATGAAATTGATCTTACAAAGGCTTTCTCACAAACGCAGTCTGAAGAAATGCTTGTGCGTTCATATTCTCTCAAGTTTCCGCTTCGGGGTTCATTTTTGGCCTATCATGATGGCGAGCTATGGGTTGGTGCATACAAAAAATCTGGCCCTGGCGCCGTGCATGCGCTTCCCCTTCAAATACTTGAAACCAAGGACTTACCCAGCGGCTTAGGGCTTGAGCATGTCCGTATGACCTTGGATATTGCAGCCAAATCGCAAGGGGCAACATTTGATCATGAGGGCTATTTGTGGCTCAGCCAATCAAACAGCCAATTTGGGCGCATACAGAAAGTTAACCCAAGAAATGGTCATGTTTTGGCTGAATATCCTGTTGTTGCAGGTATCGAGGATTTGGGTTTTGATCATCGTGGTTTGTTGTGGTCGGCAGGTGAGGCTGGAACAAGAAAATGGCACAATTGGCCAACATTTTTTCCTTTAATTTTCGCTATAGACCCTAAAATCTTAAAGCCATGAATATATCACGTCGAATATTTTATTTTGTATCATCTCATATGCATTGAATAAGGTTGGTGTCTTATGGATTTGTTTTCATTGCTTTATGCAACATCCTTCGCGTTAAGCCTTCTTTCGTGGAGTGCTTATATGTCAAGTTATTCCATCGATCTCATGGACATCACAGTTCCTCCAAGTTTTGAGCAATCGGGTTATACAAGCACAATGTTAAATGATTTCGTGCTCGACGAAATTCAGCATATCTACCGCTCCGCGCAGCTTGATAGAGAGACGTTAGAAGAGCAAAGTTTACTTCAAGCTAAGGCCGAAGATGTTCTGTCAACCTCAGGTCTGAAAAGTGTATTTGAGTTGGGTGCCTTGGCCATGGGTGTGAACCCTATACAAGTTAAGATCAGTTTGATTGATGAAAGTAAGGAGCGCATGAAGGTTGTGGTGCGGCTTCATGATGGCGGACGTAAGAAAATGGTTGTGCGGTTTGTCGAGAACCCTAAACCTGCAGATGTTGTGCGTATAGCAGCTTATGAAACAATCAATTTGGTGAGTCCAACAACGATATTATGGTACCATTTTGTGGAGGAATTGTATGCTCTTCCCCCAAAGCCATCAGGTGACCATTTTGTGCAAACGCTCAAGATTATTGAAGAAGGCCTTAAAGATTGTGAACGGCGTTTTCCTGACATAAGTGAGCGCTGTAGCCCTGATATGGTGGCACAATTTGAGATGGCTCATGTCAATGTGCTCGGTATTGTGGGGCGCACAGAGGAAGCATTACAGACATTAAATGCGTTTATTGAAGATCATCGCTTCAAAGAGGCATCATCCGACGTTCGGTCTATGTCATTTGCGATAAAGGCCTTCGTTCTCATGCATGCTCAACATTTGGAAGAAGCTCAAGAATCCCTATCACAAGCAACCCAAATATCACCAAATATTGGAAAAACATTTGCTGAGTTTGGATCAGGACATTTTGACAGAGGAGGCTTTGAACATGCCAACCAGCGTTTTGGTATGGCCATGAAATTGCATTATAGTGATAAGAAAATGTTGCAACAATATGCTTATGCGTTGAAGCAAATTGAAGGTCAAACCTACACCGATCGCATGTTAGAAACATGGTATGATCTGGGGTTCACCAACAAAAATCATGTTCGTGATGCTGCCTGTTACGTAAAAAGTAGATTATGCCACCAAAACTTGACGTCTCAACTGTCTTGGTGGGACGTATGGTATTGGATGCCTGTATATGGTGATGGACATTAACAAAAATTCCCGAAACGTCCTGATGATGTCCTGGTTAGATTGTCAGGACAGATAGAACGCTCACTGCTTTTATTTTAGGCAATTTCTGGAAGCCATGACCCATCTACGTCGCCTAAGATCACCAGCTCTAAGCTTATATCATCAATCAAAAAGAATTCATCTTTATAGCCGTCCTCAGTTTTTGCCAGCACATGGCTTTCGATGTTGCTGTCGATACCTACGGCCTTTTTGAGTATCGATATCACATCACTCACACCAATATTTTGGTCTTGGTCGACATCTGCTGCGATTTGAGCCCAAGCATCTAGTTCCGTGATCCCCACGGCATGCTTGAGGGTCGCAATCACATCACTCACAGAAATGGCTTTGCTGGCATTGATATCACTGTCTAATGTAACAGAGGTTTTGCTACCCTTGCTTAGCGCGGAAAAATCCAATGCTGAGGAGGTAGACGTTATGTTTGTAGATTCTATGCTGGCTTCATAAAATATGGATGGTTTCTCGCCTGTAATATCGATCGCCGCTAATGATTGGGTATCAAGTGAACCACCAAATTCACTATGGCCCCAAGTGACCACATTTTTGCCAGGCTCTATATATTCAACCTTGAAGTTAAAATCTGCGACAGCCTCTTGGGAGCCAGCGTAGGAGATTGGTGCATGGCCTTCCCATTTTTCGGGACTTACCAAAGCTGCAAATGCTGCGTCTGAAGCAAAATATCTTCTACATCAGTGGTTTCAGACATCACTGATATGATATCCGTATTGTAGTCATCCCCAAAATCACCCCAAGTGATGAGCTTGGCATCACTCATCAAAAGGGCAAAGCCACGGTCTGTTGCCATGGCATCTACAATGGTCGCGTCACTACCCTTCAAAAGTCCTTTTACCGATAGTGAGTCTGCTCCAAAGCCATCAACACCCCAGCTTGTGAGCATTCCATCCTCATGAATGGCAACAAACGCCCCACGGTTTGCAACAATATCAACCACCTTGTTTGACCCATCAAGTCTATCGGCGAGATGCTGGCTCTCACCACCGAATACAGGGTCCCCCCATGTGAGAACTGAACCATCTTCGCAAAGGGCTGCAAACGCACCTGAGGTGCTGAAAATTTCTGTTATTGTAGAGGTGGATAATTTATGGGCAATTGCGCTCGAATCCCCGCCTTTTTGGGCATTGCCCCATGTCAAGATTTCACCATTTTCATACAACGCTGCAAACGCTGATTCTGTTGCAGAAATCGCAATAACTGTCGCATCTGTAGCTTGCAGTGCGTCGGCAACTGAACTTGCGTCCCCTCCATTTTCTGCATTACCCCAAGTGGCTATCGTTCCATCTTCAAAAAGTGCGGCGAAGGCCAATGTGGTTGCAAAAATATCTACTGCAGCGACATCCATTTGCTGAAGATTGCTATCAAATACGCCACCATCTGTGCTGCTTCCCCAGGCTCTTATCACCCCATCCGTGTCAATTGCTGCAAAAGCGGATGTGTTGGAGGTGATTTTTTCGATCACAATGTCGTCCAAATGAGGGTTAGAACCTCCGCGTTCTGGGTCTCCCCATGTGATCACTGTTCCGTTCTCAAGCAAGGCTGCAAATGCAAATTTGCTTGATGCAATATCAACAACGGCTATGGAGCCGTCTAAGTTATTTGCAGCGTCACCTAAAAAACCGCCTAAATTGGGGTCTCCCCAAGCCACCACAGACCCATCAGCCAAAATGGCTGCGAACGCTTGGTTGTTCGAAACAATTTTTTGCACATCTTTGAGTGCTTCTTTTACGTCACTGACATCGCCACCAGCAGTCTTATTTCCCCAAGCCACCACTGAGCCATCTGTGGTGATGGCTGCGAACGCTGATGCGTTACGATATGTAGAGAAGTCATGGCCAGGATAAGCATGGGATAACTCATTGTTGGTAGGTAAGCTTTGCTGCAATTTTGACGTATTTGTTGGCCCGGAGGTGCTCATTTCTTGTCCCGACGCACCCTCAACCATAAGCAGATTGTTTAAAGACGGTGATTGTATCCGTGCTTGAGGGCTATTGGGTGCCTCAGCGATGTAGGCATATGACTCATCGATCATCTGGCTACCTAACAATGCATCATAAAAGCTATTGTAAATGGCAAACCAAAAATATTCTTCTGGATCGCTAAACCAGTCATCAATAATGGGAATGGAAATGGTTTTCTCAATATCGCCAATATCGAAGGTCACAGATTGGGGAACGCCTGCCCATTCCACATCAAAAAGGCCAGCGCTTCCAAAATCTATATTGTACCAAATGGTTTCGGACGTGGTTGAAGCACTTCTTTGAATGATAAATTCAGCATGGTCGCCCTCATAGGCATAAAAATTTGCTTCAGGGCCTGAAACAGAGAATTGCCCCGTTTCATTGGTATTCTTTTGATCAAGAATTGTGATCGTTGCGTAAGATGTATAATCAATGCCTTCAATTGCAGAGGCTTCCGTTTCATAAAGGTCGATAAAGAAGTATTCATCTGACTCGGTAAGGTCATCATTCCATACAGCCACGGAAAGTTGGATCTCTGTCTCACCATCTTGGAAGTTCAAAGCTGTGGGACTTAGGGCTTCATAATCTTCATCTTCCGTAGCGGTTGTGCTCGATGTCCGGGCAAAGATCGTTGACGCACCGGAGGATGAATTTCTGGTAATCGTCACAATGGCATCATCACCCTCGGTGACAGTAATCTCATCTGTAATCACATAGCTATAGCTGGTTGGCTCATAGGTATCGATATTGTCTTGGACAATTTCAATGGTTGCGTAATCAAACCAAGTACCTGTCTGTGCGTCAGCCTTGGTTTGGTAAAGATCAAGCCAAAATATTTCACCATCGTCGTCTATGCCATCTTGTAAAATGTCAATAGATGCGGTTGCAATCGCAGAACCATCTTGGAAGCTAATCGCTTGCTGGGACAAGGCCACAAAATCTTCATCACCTGTATCCAGATGTGAGGTGGATACATATATCGTAGACTCTCCTTCGGTTGTATCGCGCATTATCTCGATTGCAAGGGTTTCACCTTCCGCAGCTTGAAATTCTGATTGAGGCAAACTGTAGGTAATATCTGCGACAACCTCTGCTCTATCTTGAATGGTCACGGCTACAAAATCTGTATAGTTAAGATTTTGTGCATTTTCATATGTATCGAACAGGTCAACCCATAAGAACTCATCACCCTCGATTTCATTATCAAGAAATGTTTCTAGTGAGACTGTTTTTTCCAGTTCGCCTGGAGAAAAAATAATTGGGAGGTTGGTAACTGTTTCCAGATCTGAGCTATCTGCAGTTGATAAAGTTGTTGAAAGGTAAACTTTTGCACTGCCAATGTCTGTATCACGACGTACCGTCATGGTGATGTCGTCACCTTCGATGGCTGATATATCATCCTCAACAATGTCAAATTGTGCAGGTTGAAATGTTTGGTCTTCTGTTTCAGGCAGAAGAGTCCCAGTCCCAAAGGCTATATAATTCCCAGCAACTGCATCTGCTTTGGTTTGAAAAACATCCAACCAAAAATATTCTTCATCAGCTTCAATTGTGTTGTCAGCATATGTTTCTATACTGATAACCAAGGACTCTTGGTTGCGTGCGAAGGTAAATTTCTCTGCGTTCATACCAACAAAGTCATTTGCACTGGTGTTACCATGGGTTGTACTCACAAAGATTGTAGAGCTCTTGCCAAGGTCACCTTCTCTCGTGATCGTAAAGGTAATCGTATCACCCTCAGCGACGGCTTGTGGATCAGTCACAAGGTAGCTGTATGTAGACTTTTTGGTTGTGTCATCTTGAATGGTTATGAGCTTATAATCTTTAAGTTGACTGGGCTGTGCGTTCGAAGATGTATAAAGGTCAATGTAAAAATTTTCTGAAAATTCTTCCTTATCATCGCTAAAAGTCTCAATGGTGACGGTTTTTGATAAGTCTTGGGCACCAAAAGACACGATCAATGGATCATGAATTTCAAAATCGTCCGCATGAGCGGTACTTGGAGAGGTAATGATATATAGGTTTTGGGCGACACCTCGGGCACTTCTTGAAATGGTAACGGTTACAGGATCACCCTCTGTTACAATGTCACTCTCGAGCTGCATTTTGTAGGTGACATCAGTGTCATCCTGTGGTGCCACGTCTTGGATCGTGAAGGTTGCAAAGTCGTGATAATGACCGGCTTGACCATCTGGTTTGGTGAGAAAAAGGTCTAACCAAAATACCTCCCCATCCTCTTCAACATTGTCATGGTATGTTGATACTTGGACGTGTTTTTGGGTCTCGTAGGGTGCAAATTGAATTTCTTGCAGTGCTATTTCTTGGAAATCATCGCTGTCTGCACTGCTCATTGTTGTGCTGACATAAACTGAAGATGTGACAGAGGCACTTCCCACTCTTTCAATGGTAACAGTAGCAGAGTCACCTTCATCCAAGGTAAAGTCCCTTGTATCATCTGAAATTTTATAACTGAATTCGTTGCTGTCGTCTTTTTCCGGGTCCTGCAGGAAAGCTGTTATTCTGGTGGATGCAAATTCGTCACTGCTTTTCTGAAACAAATTTAGAGCAATTGTTTCTATTTCCTCGTTGTTATTATCCACAAATGTCTCAACAGAAACGACTTTTTCTATTTCTTTGCTTGAAAAAGATATGGCAAAGCGCTGAGATAAATGAACATCATTTTCATCTGCGGTAATCCCAACAATTTCTGCATAGACAGTCGAACTCGTTGGTTCGTGACCTTCGGGGAAATAACGATTAATGCTGAAGGTAATATCATCTCCCTCAGTGGCAGGGTTGCTTAAGGTAGCATCTGTGCTGAGCTCATAATTGGCGGCTACAAATTTTGCATCTGCAATAAAAGCGGTGGCATAGGTTTCCACATTTTCTGATGTGGCGGTGCGATAAAGATTATAATCAAAGGATTCTACCGTTTCGAGCCATGTGTCTTCGGCAACATCAACGGTAAAAGAAATAGCTTGTTTATTTGCATCAAAGGTAATCAAGCGCTCTGTAGCATTTTTGAGATCAGAGCTTGCTGCGGTCGTGAATATGGGTTTGAGGTATACGCTTGATACGGTTCCACTGCCCATTCGATGCACTGTGAATGTAATTTCTGTACCTTCTTCAGCGGCCTTGCCTATGGTATCAGCGCTGGATGTGATGGCGTATTCATACTCTGTTGGGGTAGCATCCATGATCCATGCTGTTGCTTCTGCCAGGGCATCCGTGGCGTTGACAGAGGGGAATAGCTTAATCTGAAAAGATTCTGTTCCTTCAATCATCAAGTCTTGATAGGTCGCAATTTTTACATTTGTACTTGTCTGTTTGCCATCAAAGTCAACTTTGATAAAATTTTTAGCGCTAAAATCATCTTCATCGGCACTATGTCCCAAAGTAGATGTCGACATGTAAATTGTTGATGGGCCTGACAAATCACTTCTGGTGATTGTTGCAATAACATCAGAACCTTCGACAACGGGACTGGTGAGGGTGCTATTTGTATTTAACGCGTAGGTGATCGCGACATTTGCATCAGCAATATTCGCCTCAGACGTTGCAATCGCTGTTGTGTCTTGGAGGGTTTTGTATAGTGCAAGTGAAAAGGCTTCAGTACCTTCATCCGAAAAATTATCGGCGAAGGTTGCAATATCTACAAAATGGCTGGTTGCGGAGCTGCTGAAGGTAATAGGGATGAGTGTCTTTGCTTCAAAGTCAGCTTCAGAGGCTGTATCAGCGATGGTTGAGATATAGATGGTATCTGAAGTGCCGGCCTGATCTCGATTGATGGTAAAACGAATGTTTTGCCCCTCCATAACAGGTTGTGA
This sequence comes from Alphaproteobacteria bacterium, assembly GCA_038131935.1. Taxonomy (GTDB): domain Bacteria; phylum Pseudomonadota; class Alphaproteobacteria; order UBA8317; family UBA8317; genus UBA8317. Next base: position 35,428 of record JAYPQH010000035.1, read on the forward strand.
TGAGGCGTTATTCGATAGCGTATAGGTATATTCCTGAGGTTGATTTGAGGTTCCTATGGGGTCTGTGACAGCGATCAACAATGATTTGCTATACCACAGACTATCAAGATCAACATCAAATTCTACTTTGTAGTTGCTCGTGTTGGAGCCACCCCAAGGGTTGCGAATGGTAAATGTGTCATCATTCGCATTGTAGCCAAGAATTTCATGTGCGTGCCCTCCAACAATGGTAAGGGCGCCGCTGTCATCATAAATTGAATCCCATGAGCCTAGCCAACCAATTCCGCCGGCATCTAAGGCATCAATGACACCTTGTTTGAATTCACCAGCAAAACTGTAACTAACGAAGGAGTCGCGATTGGTGCCATCATTCATACTCCATTGGCCATAATAGTCATATTCAAGGCCAGTGAAGAATTTGAGAGGAGAGGCCCATCCCCCTTCAACAGCTTGATAGCTTACCTCACCTGTCCAGTCGTCACGACCAGCAATATTGTATTGACCATTCATTTGGACAAAGGCTTTTTCAATTAAGGATGGCCACAATTCGCCTGAAAGGCTCTTGCTGTTATTTCCTGTAAACGCGATGCGGTTCCAACTTGTCACGGGCAATGAAGTGCTCACTGTTGTGAACATGATTTCATCATCTATGAAAAAACGCACGCCATAGGTGTCGTTACCATTGTCGATGAATAAACTCTCTATAGCACCATCTTTTGCAGCTAGGGCGCCAAATGAAGCCACAACATAACAGGTTCCTGCTTGTCCTTGTGAAACGTCCGTTTCAGACGTGCCAGACACAAATAATGGGCCGGTTGCTTGGGCATAATCAAAGGATGATTGGGCTGCTTTACCCGTGGCCGTGTCTCCACCAGCAATGGGCATGGGTAGGTCCGTTCCCAAAAACCATTCCCCAATCAACCTGGTTGCGCTTTGTTCACTCATATTGGCTTGAGCGTTGCCAACAGAAACGGCTTGGTCCGCGGTCTTTGTACCACCCCACCAGAGCTGGTTTGCAGGGTTTGAATAGATGACAGCCTGGGTGATGTAGCGTACATAATCGCTCTCGAAGAGGTTTTCATCAAAGGCTGTGGAAAACATATTCTTGAGGTCTGTAATTTCTATCTCAGAAAAGCCATTACTCGCCGTTTGTGTGAGAATGTTGAGGGCGTCATTATAGTCTAGAATATTATCGCTGAGGGCTTCGTTGAGATGCAGGGTGATTTGCTCGCTTTGGATGTTATCAAACAGTTCACTTGTCATCCTTTGATGTCCTTCAAACGGCAACGTGATACGTTGTTTTGGAATTACCACTACGAAGAAGGTATCATGGTTTCAAAAAATGTTACAGCTTTTGGTTTCAAGCCCAAAAGCTGCATTTAGGGTTAATTTTTTTCCGATGATTGAGCATATGCGATGGTTGGCACCATGATTTTTACAACATCGGATTTCATCTCCGATATGGCAACCAAACATGTCATAGGTAAAAAGGAACTGTTTTTTAGTGGGAAACATCATGGATTTTGATGTGATTGTTATTGGTGCTGGAGCCGCGGGCTTATTCTTTGCGGGGCTTGCTGCTCAAAAAGGTATGAAGGTTCTGGTCCTCGATCATCGGGCAAAAATTGGTGAAAAAATTAGGATTTCAGGCGGAGGGCGCTGTAATTTTACCAATATATATTCTCAGCCAAGTAATTTCTTATCTCAAAATCCGCATTTTGCTAAATCTGCTTTGGCACGTTTTACCCCAGATGATTTTTTAAAACTGGTCCGAAAATACGGAATTCCCTACCATGAGAAAAAAATGGGGCAAATGTTTTGTGATCACTCCGCACAAGATATTATTGATATGCTCTTTGCCTTATGCCCTGAAGAATATGTGACATTTCAGCTTGGTCAGCCTGTCCAGGCAGTGCAGCGACAAGAGGATAAATTTACCCTTACAACTGCTGACCAACATATATCATGCCCGCGCCTTGTTATTGCTACTGGTGGCTTGTCCATCCCCAAAATAGGAGCAACAGGCTTTGGTTACGACGTTGCGCGGCAATTTGGATTGAATGTTATCACCACCCGCCCCGCGCTTGTTCCTCTCACCTTTGATGATGAAATGGCTCGTATTTGTCGCGAGTTGAGTGGCCTTTCGGTTGAGGCCAAAGTTATGCTTGGTACAATAGCCTTCCAAGAGGGATTGTTGTTTTCCCATCGTGGACTGACGGGGCCCTCTATTTTGCAAATTTCTTCCTATTGGCAAGAGGGTATGGATATTACCGTCAATCTTGCGCCGCAGGAGCAATTGGATAAATGGCTGCAAGAGGCACAAAAAAGTAAAGGCAAACAGGATATTCATACGGTACTGGCTGCGGTGATGCCGCAGAGACTTGCAGCGCAGATATGTAATGTTACCGGGCAAACAGGACGTATTTCCGAATTATCCAAAAAATCCCTGGCAACATTATCCACCTTGGGAAATGCATGGCAGCTCCACCCCATTGGCACTGAGGGCTATAAGAAAGCAGAGGTTACATTAGGCGGTGTGGACACCCATGAGTTATCGTCAAAAGATATGCAGGCAAAACGATGCCCTGGTTTATATTTTATCGGGGAAGTGGTTGATGTTACAGGCCATTTGGGTGGTCATAACTTCCAATGGGCCTGGGCTTCTGCCCATGCAGCAGCAACCCATATGAGCGTGTAAATTTTTACTGAATTATAATTTCCTTAAACATATCACATAAAAGTGGGTGAAAATTTTCATAGAGTTTGTGCCGTACACTTTGACTCCGCCACACAAGAGCAATCTGTCGAGGCTGTGCATTTTTGAGCGCTGTTAACCTGAAAGTATCTTGGGTTTTTGGCAATGATTTGACAGCTAATGCAGGAACCAACGTTGACCCAAATCCAGAGGCCACCAATGCCATTAACGTATGAAGGTTCGTTGTGGCGTAGGATGTGTCATGATGAAACCGGCCCGGCAAAGCAGAAAGCGCGTGTTTTTGAAGACAGTGACCTTGGCTGAGCAATAGCAAAGGCTGAGTTCGCTCTTCTTGCCAAAATGGTTCTTGAATAGGAGATGCAAGGTAAAAGGGGTCATCTCCAATGACAGCCGTTTTAAGTGACCCTGTGTCGAATGGAAGGGCAATAATGCCTAAGTCAATTGCACCTTCGTGAAGCTTTTGTAAAATATTTTCCGTGATGTCTTCATGCACAAAAATTTCAAGTTTGGCATAATTCATCTGTAAAATATTGGTGATGTCACTCAGTAAATATGGTGCAATCGTGGGTATGATGCCTAAATGTAAAGGACCTTCTTCAGGTTGGAGGGCGTGAGCTGCGTCAATGTGGATGTCATGAATTTGGCGCAGAATATCCCGTACTTTAGGCTCAATTTTACGCCCAAATTCTGTGAGTCGAACGTTTTTGTTGTCCCTTTCAAACAATATCACGTTAAGACGCAATTCAAGCTCTCGAAGCCCTGAGCTAAGGGTGGGTTGTGTGACAAAGCATTTTTGTGCTGCCCTCGTGAAATTTTGCTCCTCAATCAATGCAATAAAAAATGATAAATGTCGTAACGTAATCATGAGGACCACCTTTGATTATTAAATAAATTTATTATTACAATAATAATTATTGATTTTTCAAATGATATTTTTTTGTCTACACCTGCCTCCACGCACCAGATGTACTGCTTTGGTGCTGTTTTCATCAAACGTAAGGAGTCAGCAAAATGTCTCATCAAGTACCAAACACAGGTTCTTGCCCCTTCATGCATGCTCATCAGAAAAAAGAGCAATTTCAGTATACAAGCAGTTCGAATGGCTTTAGCCAAAGCGCTATTCAACTCGACCTACTTCATCAACATGATCAGAAGACCAACCCTTATCCTAAAGGGTTTAGCTACCGAAAAGCTTTAGAAAGTTTGGACGTTGAAGCTTTAAAAAAAGATATGAGAGACCTCATGAGAGATAGTCAATCATGGTGGCCAGCTGACTGGGGTCATTATGGTGCCCTGATGATCCGTATGGCTTGGCATTCAGCAGGTTCTTACAGGATATCAGATGGACGAGGTGGTGCAGCTACGGGCAATCAACGATTTTCACCACTGAATTCTTGGCCAGATAATGCAAATTTAGATAAGGCGAGGCGGTTGCTTTGGCCCATAAAGAAAAAATATGGAAATTGCATTAGCTGGGCTGATTTGTTCGTTTTGGCAGGAAATATTGCTTACGAAAGCATGGGCTTTAAAACCTGTGGTTTTGCTTTTGGCCGTGAAGATATTTGGCATCCCGAAAAGGACATCTATTGGGGTCCTGAAACAGATTGGTTGAAGCCTAGTGAGGAGCGTTATGACAATATCTCACAACCTGAGACCATGGAAAAGCCGCTTGCAGCTGTTCAAATGGGGCTTATCTATGTAAATCCTGAGGGCGTTAATGGACAACCTGACCCATTAAGAACTGCCGCCCATATTCGAGAAACCTTTGCGCGAATGGGGATGAATGATGAGGAGACGGTGGCGTTAACCGCTGGGGGCCATACGATTGGCAAGGCACATGGCGCTGGTAATCCTGCTCATCTTGGGGCTGACCCTGAGCATGCATCTTTTTTGGAACAAGGGCTTGGCTGGATCAATCATACAAGTCGAGGGGTTGGAAGAGATACCGTAACCTCAGGTATTGAAGGAGCTTGGACAACGAATCCAACAAAATGGGATCACGATTATTTTCGATTGCTCTTTCAGTATGAGTGGGTTTTACAAAAAAGCCCCGCAGGGGCTTGGCAATGGGAACCAAAGGATGTTCATGCGGACGACTTACCTCCTGATGTGGAAGACCCGACAAAAGCCAGTAAACTGATCATGACTGATGCAGACATGGCCTTGAAAATGGACCCTGTGTATCATGACATTTCAAAGAGGTTTCTAGAGGATCCAAAGGTCTTTGACGAAACATTCGCACATGCTTGGTTTAAGCTTATCCATCATGATATGGGGCCCAAAAGTTGTTACTGGGGGCCTGATGTTCCTGATCAAGATTTTGTCTGGCAAGATCCTATCCCCAAAGGTTGCAGATCATATGACGTGGAAGCTTTAAAGGCAGCCCTTGCCAACACGAACATCCAACCGCGTGATCTTATCGCAACCGCTTGGGACAGTGCGCGGACCTATCGGCATACGGATAAGCGTGGTGGCGCAAATGGTGCGCGTATCCGTTTGGCACCTCAAAACAATTGGGAGGCCAACGAACCAAGGAGACTAAAAAATGTACTGGCTGAACTTACGCCTTTAGCTGAGCACTTTGGAGCAAGCATCTCAGACGTAATTGTATTGGGTGGCACCGTAGCTTTGGAAAATGCCATAAAAAAGGCTGGATATGATGTGGCGGTACCATTTACCCCAGGACGAGGTGATGCAACCGAAGAGATGACAGATGAAGCATCTTTCGCAGTGTTGGAGCCAATTCATGATGGATTCCGTAATTGGTGTATGCCAGGAATTGTCACGCCTGCGCAAAATCTCCTTATCGAACGCGCACAACTGATGGGCCTCACGGCTCTGGAAATGACGGTGCTTTTGGGAGGTTTGCGGGTCTTGGACGTTAATCACAACCATGCGCCTCATGGTGTGTTGACGCAAAGGCCTGGTATCCTCACTAATGATTTTTTCGTGAACATAACGGATATGTCTTTTTGCTGGACTCCTCAAAGGGATCATTTCGCACTGGTACAACGAGCAGATCATTCCATCAGCTATGTAGCGACCGAGGTTGATTTGTTATTCGGTTCCAACTCTATCCTAAGGTCTTATGCAGAGTTTTATGCTCAAGATGATAACCAGGAACAATTTATAAAGGACTTTGTTAAGGCTTGGGTCAAAGTTATGCATGCGGAAACCCACGAAACTTTTGGCCATGGTGAACATGACAGTAATGTATAAGTACCTATGAGCAGGGACCTGTGTCAGGTTCCCAAGAATCTGACACATTTCAAAATGATATCGGTTACGCGTGATCTATCGGCCAGGATTGATAAATACTGCGGGTTAATCTTCAATGATAATATCGTTTGGTATAAAGTAACCTACATGACGCTGCGCTCTGATAGATAAGGAGTATTGCTCACTTTTTAGTCTCTGACGTATTCTTGAAATCATAACCTCCAGTGTCAATTTTGGATGCAGGATCACCAACTATTCCAGCCAAATGAATGATCGAATCCATACCATCCATTGATTTTAATAAAATTCTTAAATCTCGAATATCACCTCGGATAAGTTGAAAATTAAATTTTTTTTCAAGAAACTTTAATGAATTATTTCCAAAAGACAAATTATCTAAGATTCTAACTTTGTATCCGTTTGAAAGTAATTTAGATACCACATGAAATCCTAAATAACCAGCTCCACCAGTAACTAAGACACTGTCCATAGAATGCTGAAAGATGATGGAGATAAATTGTTTACTGTAAATTTTTACATGATATTATAACAAAGTTGTAAAAGTTTTTCAGCTAAGTTTGAATTGTTATAATTATTATGAACGTATTCAGAACCATCAAAATTCGATTTTGGGTTTTCGATAATATGTTTTAAACAAGTTTGGAGTTCATCATAATTAGTTATTTTTTCACAAAAAGGAAAATTAGTATTGGATGCAATCATAGTCCTACCTATTGATAAAGTCTCAATAATAGTTGCTCCTGTTGCATCGTGCATAGGCAATCTAATAACAGCTAATGATTTTTCATAAACCTCATGCATATTCTCAATCCAAGAAATGCATTCAACGTTTTTATCGTCTTGAAAATATTTTCCACTATTTCTTGTGATTAAAAATTTTACATTAGGAAAATCGCGAACTAATTTTTTAATTAAATTTCCTTGATAAAACTTGAAGTCTTTTAATTGAAAATCAGGTAGATAAATTAGAACATGATTCCAATCTTCTAATTTTTGGAAAGGAAATAAGGAATAAACAGGTAAGGGTTGTTTTCTTACAGATATTCCTAGTTCATTAAGCTCTTGTGATACAAATTCATCATCAGTAATATTAGCATCAATAAATTTTAATAAAAATTTGCTTGTTAATCTCCAAAATAAATTATCTTTAACTCTTCTTATATCAAATCCTATCCAACTCACAATAATTTTTTTTTCCATATTCTAAATCGTAATAAGCTTAAAATTCCAATTAATGTAACAGTAGGAGAACCAGTATAATGAATAATAGGATAATTATTTAATTCATTTTTAAAATGAATATTTTTTATAGACGGAGTAATAATTTTGGCTGGAATATCTTTTTTATTTAATTCCTCGACAATGCGTTTAGAAAAAATTCCGCCACCTATTTCAGCAATCATATAATCACTTCACGTTTTAAATTCAGATATTTTTTTAAGTGTTGACAATGTTTTGTGCAATATTTCTAGCTCATGTTTAATTTCATCTTTTGTTCGCCATCTATGAATATCTATAAATAGACTTTCCTTTACAAACTGCTCTCCATTTATACACGGTTCAGAAGGATGATACTTTCTATACAACGGAATTTTGTATTGAACTGTTCTATAACCTGAACCAATAATTTTTCCGGGTCTAAAATTAATTCCTTTAATATCGGATTTAGTTTCAGATTCTAAGAATTTTTTTCTATTGAGAGTAAGATTTTCTAAAAATACATCTCTTTTAATTTTTAATTTTTTGGAATCAAATTTACAACCTAGAATTAAAAATGAATGAAGAACTTGCTTTAGTACAGTTGGTGGTAAAATTCCTTCTGGTAAGTTTTTAAAAATAAGATTAGCATTATTTCGGAAGGTTGTTAGAATTTTGGGAAGTTTCTTTAATTGAATTCTGCCAAATGCGGCTTGAGATTCAGTCATTCTAAAATTATAACCCACTTGTTTATCATCTTTATAATATTCTCCATGATTTCTAATCCTTCGACATTTTTCAGCAAATTCTTCATTATTAGTTATGATTATGCCTCCTTCACCGAGAGTTGTAATATGTTTTGTTTCTTGAAAACTAAAAACTGCACAGTCACCCATTGAACCAACAATTTTATTTTTATATTTTGCACCCATAGCTTGAGCGCAATCTTCAATAACAAAAATTTTTTTTTCTTTCATCTTATCAATCATATCTGAATTGCATGGATGTCCAAGAAGATGCACAGGTATGGCGAATTTTGTGAGTTTATTATAATCGAAATTCATACAATAAGAAGATGGATCAATATCAACAAATTGTGGTTTACCACCACATGCAATTACTTGAGAAGTGGTTGCTGTGAAAGTAATACATGGTACTGAAACAAGATTTTTTGATGTCACACCAGCAGCTATCTGAGCTACAAAAAGTGCAGTGGTACCAGAATTGACCGAAATTCCATACTTACATCCATGAAATCTTGCAAAATCTGATTCAAATTTTTGGATTTCTTCTCCACCTAGATATTTATTGGTATAACCAGATAGATATGATGCATTTTTAATAGTTTTAACTACTGCTTTTATTTCTTCGTTTCCAAATCTTTGAATCAAATTAATCTACTCAAATTGAATGATTTCAAATTTAATTCATTGCACCCATGATAGAATCAAGAGTTTGAGAACCACCAATACCTAATTTTTGTTTTTTACGTATAATAGGCGCAAGTTTATCACTAAATTTTTCAATCAAACGTGATTGAGCTATTCTAAGATCTTTATTTGATAAGTGATCAGAATGCCATAGTGTATTTGAAAATTCATCGACTTCAGACCAATCCATTTCATCATATTCCTTTTTCCAGTAAGCAGTACCAGGATAAGGAGCTAAGATAGAAAAACCAATAATATCAGGCTCAATTTCCTCAATAAGTTTTTCAGTTTCATAGATTGTTTGATTAGATTCTAAGGGAGTTCCTAACAGACAGTAAGTTCTTCGTTTAATTCCAAATTTTTTTGAGACTGCAAATGCTTTTCGAATCATATCTACTGTGGTACCCTTATTGATGTGCCTATGGATTTCTGCTGAACCAGATTCAAGACCCATCCAAAATTCTTCACAATTAGCTTTTTCAGCCCATTGACATATTTCCTCATCAACTTTATCAACTCTCATATTACATCCCCAAGGAACATCGAGTTTTTGATCAACCATTTCTTTACACAATTTTATAAAATGTGCCTTTGAAGGATTAGTTTCTGCATCATTCATCTTGAAAAAAGAAATTTTAAATCTATCTTTTACTTCTAACATTTCTTCAACAACAAGTTTCGGATTTCTTCCTCTTAATCGCACAGGTCTTTCATAAATAATATCATCATTTTTCTGTTCTACCTTTCTCCAAATTGTACCAAACTGACCTTCAGCACAAAAAGTACATCCAAACGCACATCCTCTTTCAGTCATTATAGAGGTTACGCGTCTACCTTCATCTTTTTCAGCAATGGAAATGTACCTATTAAGATCAATCGAATCACGATCGGGGTTTGGTATACTATCTACATCAGCAATAGGTAAACTACTTACTAGCTTTTGTGTTGTATTTCCAGAGATGATATCCAACATGGAGTTTTCTCCTTCGCCAGCAACGAGAAAATCAATATTAGAATTATGCAGGAATTTATTTGGTTGTAATGAAGGGCCATATCCTCCAACTACAATTTTTACATTTTTGTTTTTTTGTTTAATTAAATCTGCAAGATGAAGCATATTAGAAACTTGTGGAGTAGTTCCACTAAGTCCCACATAATCAGAATCACTGACATTTTGTATTATTTCGTTATCAGAATCAAAATATCCGTCATAAATTTTGACTTCTAAATCACCAGAATAGTATTTTTTAATGTAAGAAGAGACATACATTAAATTTGTTGGTTCCCATATGCTAGGATAGCGTGCACGAACTAAACTAACTTTCATTATCACGACATAGTTAATTTTCAATATAAAAATATCTGATTATGAATAGGCACATCTTAAAATTAATTCAATTTAAGTAATCTTGATAACGTAAATCTGTGACTGTTGGTTTAGGAAGACCTCGGGTCTTTCTATACTTTAATGCTCTTTTTGCTAATTTTTCAAAGAATTGTAAAAAATCTTTAGAATTAGGATCCTTTGATCTAAGGTTTCTTTCCTTTTTGACGCTTTTTTTTAGGATATCCCACATTCGACAAACGACGTCAGAATAAAGTTCAAAAAATGGAAATTCGTCCAGATATCCATATTCCATTAAAAATCCAATCTCATCAAAATCACCTTGAACTTTAATTATATGATTTTGAATATCATCTAATGCAAAAGAAGAATTTTGGTTATTTTTTTTATTATCAAGATAATATTCATAAATGAACTTTCGTGATTTTCGATTCTCATCATTTCGAAGAATTCTTAACGTTTCAATTAGAACAAGAGTTTTGTCAAATTCGGCATGAGTGTTTGAATTCATTTCTATATCACATACTCAGTATATTATATTTCATAAGAGTGCCACCCCATTTCTCTTTGTATCGATATATGCCTTTGTCTTTTTCAGATATAGGTGTTGGATTTACACCAGAAAGATCATAATAATTACAATTATTGTTAATTCCTAACTCAATTAAATTCCATTTAATTAGATCTTGTGAATATAGTTTTTCATTGTAATCTAGTTTATCCCTTACAATTTCAAATTCATTGATATAATTATTAAATGATGAAAACTTCATTGCACCAATTGGTTTGTCATCAAGATAAGCCATAAATCCAGAATATTTTACTGGTTGTAAAATATCCCATTGCATTTCCATATGTGATAATGTGATAGAATTATCAATTTTAGAATTGTTCATCTCTAAATGATACAAATCAACTAGATCATCTTTTTTCATTGGTTTAACAATTACATTTCTTGATAGCGAACGTTCAATATTTTTCCTAGCAGAGTGTTTTTCCATTTTATTCCAAATGGCATTAGAGTCAGATTTCAAATCAATTACGAAAGTAGCCCATTGTTTTATTGAAAATGATTTCATGTGTTCTAACATTTTGTAAGAAAATGGATGCTCAGAACCCCAAACTTTAAAATTTTTTTTCATTAAAAATTTTCTTAATTCATTTTTAATTTCTTCTTGATAATCAAAGTCAAAAATCACAGGTCCATAAATCCATCTAGCCAAAACTGATTTTATATTTGGAATGAAATGTAGAATTTTTCCTTTAATACCTTTTTTGATTAAAAAAGGATATAACACTAATCCTAATTGACCAACTATTTTTCCATTATTATTTATGAATTCAAGAAACAATGGTTTGTTTCCAAAGATCTGTTCAGAAATGATATACTCTTTAGTTTGAAAAAATGTTCCTGTGTTAACTCCTAACAATCTTTGATTCCAACATTTATCAGGTTCATCCAAAATTTCAATTTTTATTGATTGTTCCATTCAAAATCAACTCCTAAATAATCAAATAATTCTTTATTATGATTCTCAAAATGGGTTTTTAGTTGTAAAAATGTAGAATCTTGCATTTTTTCATAGTTTCTTTTTCTCAATTTTTCATATTTTTTCAAATAATATTTTTCTAATTGAAGAAATTCTAAAACCTTTGAATATATTAAAGAAGGATTCAAATTAAATTCTTCACTATTAATGAACATGATTTGATCTCTTGGAAATAAATTCATCCAGGGTTTTATTTGAAATAGATATTCACCAGATTTAATATAAGCCCTATGAGGATAGTTGATTCCGTCATTATTTTCATTATTTTGCATTTTTTCAAATTCTCCCTCTATTCTAGATGGTTCAATTTTTATTGCTTCTTCAAATTCTAGATCTTCTTGTTTATTTTGTTTTTCCATTTGATAATGTGAATATGCTCTTGTAACAGGATTTCTTAACATAACAATAATTTTCATTTTTTTTGAAAAATTATATGCTCTTTTTGCAGCTAAAGGATGAGTCATGTAGTGAGGGGTTGCTTCACCAGTAATGTATTTTTTTATAAATTTTTTCATGAAAAAATTTTTCCCAAATGAAAGGAAAACAATTAACATACCATGCATGTCCTCTATCAAAATATCTATCAAAGAAATGAATTTGTTTTGTAAGTGATTTTCCTATTTGTGGATGCATCATAAGGTAATCAAATAATGAAGATGTTCCACATTTTGCAGCACCAATAATTAAAAAATCAGGTTTTACATGAAGGAATTGAAAACAAATGCAGTAAGCAGCAAATAATTTTTTTAATAATTTATGAAGAATTGATGATTTAGAAATTTTTTTGGTAAACTTATGACGAAATAATTTATCCTTAGTAATATTAGGAGATATAGATTTTTTTGATTCTAAAATTGCATATGAATAAACACTCGTAAAATCAAAATAATATGACCAGAAAAATGTTTTTAAATTTTTATTCTTAATAGACTTAAAATTATTTAGTTTAAATTTTTTTTCTAATTGGAATGATGAAAATTTGTTTGGATAATAGCCATCAGGATCTTTGGATAAAGCTTTCAAATTCATTATTATAATTATTGCTATTCCTTTGGGCTTCATAACACGATAAATCTCTGAAATAAAATCATCAATTTTTTCCACATAAGGGATTACAGAATATGATGTAATAAAATCAAATGTGTTATCATTAAAAGGTAAATTTTCACCTATTGCAAAAATATTAGGTCTTTGTTCTTTAGAATTTGAAATTTCAGAAAAAATATCAATTCCAACATATTCAGAATTAAAGAAATTCATATAAGGTTTTTTTCCACAGCCTATGTCAAGACCGATTTTTTTGTTTTTTGAATATTTTTTTGTTAAATATGTTGCAAACCAGTGTAAAGCCATCTACTCACCTAATTTTTTCTATCAAGAATTGGCCTATATTGATTTTTAAAATTGACTAGATTAATCATTACAAAACTTGGAATTTTATCATTATCAAGTAAATTCAGAAATTTATCAATTGTAAATTTTTCAACATCATTAATGGTACCAATAAAAGGAATATCTAGATCACGCGGAATGTAGGAATCTATATGATAACCTAAAGATTTGAAAAAAAGAAGAAATTCTTTTGTTCCTATTATTCCCAATTGTCTTTTGTGTAATTCTAATGAGATTATAGGTCTAAATTTTCTTATTGTTTTTTCAAGACCTTGTATAATTTTTAATTCATATCCTTCTGCATCCATTCTAATAAAATCAATATGGGATAATTCCAATTGAGAAATAATTTTATCCCCTATTACTACTTTGACATTTTTAATTGTTCCAGAAGTTAATGGAATTGGTTCAGAATCTAAAAGAACTTTTCCACCATTTGATTTAACATTCTCAAAAAAACGTGTTGTTATTTCTTCATTTCCGCAAGCAACATTATATGAAATGATATTTTGAATATTATTCAATTTTATATTTTTTTCAAAAAGTTCATAATTTTTCTTTACTGGTTCAAATACAATAACCAAGCCTTTTTCACCAACTAGTTTGCTTTCTAACATTGCATAATATCCAATATTTCCACCAATATCAATACAAGTCATATTCTTTTTTATGAGATTTGAAATTAGTTTAGTATTTATTGGTTCATGGATTTTAAAGATAGATAATTCTTTAGATATACCTGGATCGTTTGGAAAAACATTCATTAAAAGATCATTTACCAAAATAGGGTTTCTTTTTGGATAATAACTGCGAATAAATCTAAATAAAAAATGTACTGAGCATCTTAATGAGACGATTAAACCATAAGTGTTAAAGTAATGTTTTAAAGAAATTTTCATCTTGGAAATTCCTCTGGGTTTGTTAATGCTCATTTAATTTATTAAAAAAAGTCAGGTATTTATTAAATATTGAAGAATAATTAAACTAAAAAATAAAATAAATAGCAAACTTTATGGCTAAGATAATTAGGTATGTCAAAAATTAGAGTTACTTATTCTGGATTAATATCATTTGGAGTCAGAATTTCATCTGTTTTGACAGGATTGATTTTCACACTAATTATAGGTCGAGAATTGAGTGTTTTGGAATTTGGAACTTGGGGTTTGATAAATAGTATAATGATTTATGCATTAATTCTAAGTCCTATTGTAAATTATTGGATGACTAGAGAAATTGCTAGAGGAGAAAATTCTTCTAAAACAGGATTACTAATGTCAACAGCATTTAGTGGATTGGGTTCAGTAATTTTTTTAGTTTCATCTTTTTTTATAATGAATGAGACAAATGTTGATAATTATATAATTTGGATTTCAATAATTTTGGTCCCTGTTACATTTATCAATAATTCTCTATCTGCTATTAGTGCAGGGTTCAGACCAGAGATTACGAGTTATGCATCAATTGGATTTGAAATTTCAAAAATAATTATTGCAATATTGTTGGTACATTACTTACAAACAGGTTTAGAAGGTGCAATAATTTCAGTAATTATTTCATATTTTGTGAGCATAATTATATCAATAATTTTTTCGTTTAAAAAATTAATTACTGAGTTAAAATTTGTATATATAAAAAAATGGTTTAAATTATCATGGATACCTACCTATCGAAGTTTACCATCATTTTTTGCCATGTCTGATGTAATAGTTTTTTCAGTATTAACTGGCTCAGTTACAGGTGTAGCATATTTCACTTCTGCAAGAACTATCAGTTATATTGTAAATAATATTAGAGGATTGAATATAGGATTATATTCGAAATTACTGGAAACGGAAAATCATAGTTTTTTAGAACAAAATTTAATTAAATTTTTTTATTTAGGATTTCCACTAACTGCTTTTTCAATAATTTTTGCAAAACCAGCTCTATTTGCAATTAATCCAGAATATATGATTGGTTTTATTGTTGCGATGGTGTTAAGTGTAAGGATGTTTATTAAATCATTAAATCAAATGTTTTTTGAAGTTTTATTGGGATTAGAAAAAACAGATAAAAATTCTCAATCAACTTTTAAGGATTATTTAAGAAGTAATTTATTCTGGATTCCTACTTTCGATCTAATAAGACATGTTACCTATATAGCAATATTAGCTGTGATTGTATTTTTATTTAGAGAAAATACAAATCAGTTAATTGATCTAGTTTTAATTTGGAGTATAATTGGATTAATTACTGAAATTCCTCTTTTGGTATTTACCTAAATAAAACAAAAAAATCAGTAAATTACAAAATTAAAAAAAATCTATTAGTAAA
The DNA here is from genome assembly GCA_038131935.1 of Alphaproteobacteria bacterium. Taxonomy (GTDB): domain Bacteria; phylum Pseudomonadota; class Alphaproteobacteria; order UBA8317; family UBA8317; genus UBA8317. The sequence continues at coordinate 50,611 of JAYPQH010000035.1, forward strand.
ATACATGATTATAACAATAGTTGTTTTTGGAATAACTAGTATAACTATGGAAGAGTTTTTAGAATATGAAAATAATATTTTTAAATTTTTACCAAACTTGGTAATGTATGCTATCAGCTCAATAATTTTCTATATATCGGTGACTTATGTTTTGGATAAACCTACAAGAATACTAATTAACACAATTTTAAAAGAGTTGAAAAATATTGGATAATTACATATTCATTATTTGGAATGCAGCAAGAAAATATGAGGATGAAATAATTTATGATATTTCAAAAAAATTTGAAATTCGAGAAGTATTTGAAGTCACTTGGACAAATGAATTTTTTCTTGAAAATATGAGTAGATTTTATGGCCCAAAACTAGTAGATGTTAAAAAGAAAGTGGAAATGTGTAAAAAAGAGCCATTTCTTATAATTATTGTAAATGATAAAAATTCTACTTATGGAAAAAGACGAACTTCACTTGGAATGGAAAATGTAAACATAAATCTTTTTGAATTTAAAAAACAATTAAGAAAAAAATATGATGTAGGATACGCAATACATAACAGTTTTACAAGAAAAGAGACAAATGACGATTTAACACTATTATTTGGAAAATCCTATAATGATTTTTTTATTTCATTTCCAATTAAATGGGATAAAAAAATTAAAAAATGTGAAAAAAATTTAATTGGATTTAATGGATGGAATAATTTTTCACAAATGACTTATGTTCTAAATTCAACAATAAATTATGTTATTTTAAGAAATTTTGATTCAATTAGTGATAATTTAGAAAATTATAGTCATAATGATATTGATATTTTAACAGATGATTTTCTAAAAATGCCATATATTACAAATGGAGGAAAATCAGCATTGAATAAATTTTCAGATATTTTTATTAAAATTCATAATAATAAAATCAAATTAGATATTGCAAATACAAAAGATAATGTTTATGACGAAAAGTGGTATAAGGATATTTTAAAAAATAAAATATTACAAAACGGGTATTATACACCAAATTTGGAAGATCAGTTTTACACTTTAATTTATCATATTAATTACTATCAAAAACCAATTACTGCCGAATATCAAAATAAATTATTACAAATTGCAAAAAAATTAGAAATAAAATGTTCAAATGATCCAGATAGAAATGAGTGGATTGAAATATTGTTTAAATTTATGAGAAAAAAACATTATTTGAAAACAACTTCAATAAATTACAAATTTAAAAATTATAAATTATTTAGACTGTTCAGAATATCAATATACCTGTGGCAAGAACATGGCAGTAAATTTTTGATGGAAGCAATAAAAACTAAAATTAAAAATATTAAATTAAAAATGATCTAATTTATAATTAGAAAATTATTGTTTAAAATATGAAGATT
>JAYPQH010000036.1:0-30489 GCA_038131935.1 Alphaproteobacteria bacterium
AAATGGTATATTCATATGGCTCAAAACTTGGACCACTACAGAAGAAAATCCACATTGCGGAAATACAGGTGTTCCCTTCATGAATAGAACCACATCATTGGTTTTGACCGTGTCTTCAATCTGTTGGTGAATATTCATGGTCTTTCATCTCCTTACCAAAAATTCTTTCTCTTCATGTGTCCTTTGGAACTGCTGTTTGCAAGGCCAAGGCATGCAAACACCACCCATTCTGCCTTGAAGTGCGTCATAGACAATCTTATGCTGTTGAACCCTATTTTTACCAACAAAGGCTGAACTCACAACTTTGGCTGCGTAATGGTCTCCATCGCCAGCCAAATCCTCAATTGTGACTTCCGCATCAGGCAAAGCATCAAGGATAAGTTTTTTAATATCTGCAGCATCCATCGCCATATCACATTACCCCGTCACATTGTGAAGACCCCGTTCATGGGCTTCCCTCAAAGGCTAACAGAAATAGGCCCATGGCCTGACAATGTAAAATTATCATGGCCCATTGTCCCTATATCTTCGAACGGAATATGCTGTTCTTTTGCCATTTTGTCTAGTTTGCAAATGTTTTCTTCATCAATAATAAGAACATATCGAGCTTGGTCTTCACCAAACAATGCTGCCGCATTCGAGCCAATATTGGCTTGGAGTCCCACATTGTTGGCAAGAGAGAGTTCTGCAAGGCAAATAGCCAGTCCGCCGTCAGAAACATCATGACATGCCAATACAAGCTGGTTTCTTATAGCTTGACGCACAAATTCACCATGACGCCTCTCATCATCAAAATTGATACGAGGGGAGGGCCCATCATTTTTGTCCTTGAATATCTGTGACAAACATACTGCCACCAAGGTGCTGGCCGCGACCACCAATCAAAATAATGTGCGCATTCTTCACGTCCTTGGATGCCGTTAAGCCCACTGCATCTTGTAAATGTTCCAATAACCCAACCCCACCAATGGTTGGTGTAGGTGGAATGCTCTTTTCGTCAGTTTCATTGTAAAGTGATACATTCCCCGAAACCACAGGATATTCTAAGGCGCGACATGCTGCATCAATACCTTTGATGGCTTCCACGAATTGAGCCATGATTTCAGGTCGTTGTGGATTGCCAAAATTCAGATTGTCTGTGACGGCAAGTGGTTTCGCGCCAACCGCAGAAATATTTCGATAGGTTTCCACCACCGCTTGCATAGCACCCAGTCTTGGGTTCAAAGCACAGTAGCGTGGTGTTACGTCAGTGGAGATGGCAAGCCCTTTGGTTGTGCCTTCAAGTCCTACAAGGGCTGCATCTGCTTGGCCAGGACGCAATATTGTTTGCCCACCTACCAAATGATCATATTGTGTATAGATGGGGCGACGGCTTGCTAGATTGGGATGCGACAACATCTTCAAAAGGACGTCTGACAGATCATCAATTTTAGGGTCGCTGTTGTAATCAGGATAAGATGGAGGTTGTGAATAAGGCCTGTCATATTCCGGAGCCTCATCACCTAATTCTTTGATCGGAAGATCGGCTACCATCTCGCCATGATGAAATAGTTCAAATCGTTTCTCAGCTATTGTTTCGCCAACAATTGCAAAATCAAGTTCCCACTTTTGGAGAATTTTACGTGCATGCTCCTCTTTTCCTGGCGTCATAATGAGCAGCATACGCTCTTGGCTCTCGGACAGCATCATCTCATAAGCTGACATATTGGGCTCTCTTTGTGGAACTTGATCAAGTTGCAAGCGTACGCCCATATTGCCTTTTGCACCCATTTCAACAGCCGAACATGTCAAGCCTGCCGCGCCCATGTCCTGAATGGCTTCGACACAGCCGGCCTGCATCAATTCTAAAGTCGCCTCCAAAAGCCGTTTTTCGCAGAAAGGGTCTCCAACTTGTACTGTTGGACGCAGTTCGGCAGCATCTTCACCAAATGAGGCTGATGCCATTGTCGCCCCGTGGATGCCATCCCTTCCTGTTTTTGCGCCAATATAGACAACTTGTCGTCCTATTTCAGATGCAGCGGCGTAAAAAATATTCTGTTTTTCTACAATGCCAACCGCCATGGCATTAACCAAAATATTGTTGTTATAGCCTTCATTGAAGGTGACAGAACCACCAACAGTTGGTACGCCAAATGCATTCCCATAGCCTCCAATGCCTGCGACCACACCACGCAATAATTTGGGGGTGAGATGGTGATCAGTGGAGCCAAAAATAATGCATTGAGGCTTGCTACTGGACGAGCACCCATCGTGAAAATATCACGTAATATTCCACCGACACCTGTTGCAGCACCCTGGTAAGGTTCGATGAATGAAGGATGATTGTGGCTTTCCATTTTAAAAACAACAGCCAATCCCTCACCAATATCAATAATACCTGCATTTTCGCCGGGGCCACAGATAACATGTTCGCCTTCAGTGTGGAGGGTTTTTAGCCAAAGTTTTGATGACTTGTAAGAGCAGTGCTCATTCCACATTGCTGAGAATATTCCCAGTTCAACGATATTTGGGTCACGTGCGATGAGCTTGCAAATTTTGTCATATTCATCCTGGCTTAGGCCATGTTGTGCAATGATGTCGTTGCTTATCTTGGTCATTATTATCCCCGGAACATATTCGCAAAAGCCTCAAAAATCATGATGCCATCAGTGTTACCTTGTTTGGGTAATACATGGTCTTCGGGGTGAGGCATCATGCCAAGAATGCGCCCATTCTCACTACAAATACCAGCAATATCCTCGATAGACCCGTTAGGGTTTAAGCCTTCATAACGAAAGACTATTCTCCCTTGGTCATGGAGTTTCTGAAGGCCTATATGGTCGATGTCAAAGCAACCATCATGATGGGCAACTGGAACAGAGAGAATGGAGCTGTTTGGAATATTTTGAGTCAATACGCAGCAGCTGTTCTCTGTGCGTAAGGTAACATTCTGACACACAAAGCGACCATGATGATTTCGTCTCAAGGAGCCCGGAAGAAGACCTGTCTCCAGCAAAATTTGAAATCCATTACATACCCCAAACACAGGCATGCCCTCTCGGGCTTTGCTTATGGCATCACGCATAATGGCTGAATGTGCTGCCATGGCTCCAGGACGTAAATAATCCCCATGAGCGAAGCCACCAGGCAAAACCAAGATATCCGTTTTTTGAGGTATATTGGTCTCTTGATGCCATACCAAGTCAACAGAAAACCCAGCTTGTGTGAGAGCCACACTCATGTCGCGTTCACGGTTGGTGCCAGGGAACACCACAACAGAAGCCTTCACGAGATCACCTGCAATACAAACCGTTCCAGAACAGTGTTGGCGAGGAGCTCTTTGCACATTGTTTCAGCCTGCGAGAGAGCTTCTTCTTCATTATTGCTGTCTATTTCTAGAATCATATGTTTTCCCATCACCAAGTTCTTTAACTGAGAAAAACCCATGTCATGTAAAGCCGAGCTCACAGCTTCTGCCTGAGGGTCGTGAACACCTGGCTTAAGGGTGATGCTTACCTGGACTTTGATCATGATTCTTCACTTTCATTTTTTGAGGTGCCGGCAGGAAAAATACCTAATCGCGTCGCTACTTCGTGATAGGCTTCTGTAACCCCACCGAGTCCTTCACGAAATCTATCTTTGTCAAGTTTGTTCCCAGTTTTAGCGTCCCATAAGCGACAATTGTCTGGACTTATTTCATCAGCAAGGATGATGCGAAACCCATCTGAATGGTAATGTCGACCAAATTCTAACTTGAAATCAACCAAACGGATGCCAATAGCTAAGAATAATCCAGACAGGAAATCATTTACCCTTGTTGCCATTCCAACGATGTCATCCATTTCTTGGGGTGTGGCCCAGCCAAAGGCTGTTATATGATCTTCACTGATCATAGGGTCTCCTAAGGCGTCGTCTTTATAGTAAAATTCGATGAGGGGTCTGGGTATCTTTTCTCCTTCATTCAATCCTAGTCGTTTGGCCAAGCTGCCCGCAATCACGTTGCGAACAACAACTTCAACAGGAATGATTTCTACTTGATACACCAATTGCTCTCGCATATTCAGCCGACGGATAAAATGAGTGGGGATACCGATTTCACCCAAGCCCGTCATAATGTTCTCGCTAATACGATTGTTGAGAACGCCTTTCCCATCAAGAATCTCATGCTTGACTTTGTTAAAAGCGGTCGTGTCATCTTTAAAATATTGGATCAGTGTTCCTGGCTCAGGTCCCTCGTAAAGCGTTTTGGCTTTCCCATCGTAAATCACGCGTCGTCTGCTCATGATATATCCTTCATGCTACTCTCTTGTCGGAAATTCGATCCCGTTGTTACATCACCTGTAAGCCAGCTCTTTCATGTAAAGCAATGAATTTCGAGAAAAGGATAGTGCAACCATGGTCGATCAATTTCAACAGCGTTCAGCAGCTGCACAAGCCGCAATGTCCAGGCAACAAATACGTGAGTTTCGTATTCAGGTTGCAAGGGTTCGTTCATTTGCACAGTTACTCGATGAGGAAACTCAGTTGTCCTGCGCTGCCTTCGGGGAAATATGGGCAGATGATGTCATTATGCATGGGCTTCAAGAGGACTTTGTATCAAAAGCTCATCAACTGCTTATGGAGCATAATGCATTGATATCAGTATCCCGGCTGCATGAATTATGGGGCCAATCCCTGATGATAGCGCGCAATACAGAATTAGGTGAGCCAACGTGAATATTGTTCAATTGTTGCATAAATCTGCCAGGTCATATCCCGAAAAATGGGCTTTATGTTTGGGGCTGGAAAAATATGCTCGTTATGGCGAATTCGCTGAAAAAGTCATGTCAATCGGTTTTTATCTAAGAGAAAAAAAGGGGATAAAGGTTGGTGATCGGGTCGCAATGGCACTGCCTAATAGTCCATTTTTTTATGAATTTTTGTTTGCAGTATGGCATATAGGTGGGGTGATTGTGCCTATGAATGCCAAATTACATCTGCGAGAATGGGATTATATAGCCACCCATAGTGAAGCAAATTACCTTCTTCTTAGTGAAGACAATATTGAGCCATTCCAACGTCAACAAACCTCCGCCTGCGTCGTTGAAACGCCATCGATCATCATGGGCAGTGCTCTAGAGAAGGAACCGTATCCAGCTGCTTTACGTTGTCCAGAAGATCCTGCTTGGATATTTTACACAAGTGGCACAACGGGGAGGCCTAAGGGCGCTGTGTTGACCCATCGTAACTTACTGGTCATGACCTTGAGTTATTTTGCAGATATCGACCAGATAAAACCTGAGCAGACGATTATTCATGCCGCGCCTATGTCTCACGGTTCTGGTTTGTATGGTCTGCCTCACATTGCAAAAGCGGCCATGCATGTCATTCCGCAAAGTGGTGGATTTCAATCAGATGAATTTTTCCAGCTACTGGCAAATTATCCTGAAGTTACCATCTTTGCCGCCCCCACCATGGTGGTGCGTATGATGCGCTCAATGAATGATGAGACTGATATCTCAAACTTGCGGCTCATTTGCTATGGGGTGGGCCCATGTATGTTGAGGACACCCGTCGGGCTTTGCAAGTTTTTGGTCCAAAACTTGTCCAAATTTACGGTCAAGGGGAAGCGCCCATGACCATTGCCGCCCTTCCTCGAGCTGCACATCTCAAACGTGAAGATGATGAGGATTGGCTATCTCGACTGGCATCCGTTGGCGTGGCGAGGACAGATGTTGAAATTGGTATTTTTGACCAAAATGGTAAAGAGTTAGGACCGCTATCAATTGGTGAGGTGGCTGTGCGCGGTGACATAGTTATGTCAGGTTATTGGAATGATCCAGCTGCTACAAATGCTGCAATTCGAAATGGTTGGCTTTTTACCGGTGATATGGGTTTTTTGGATAACAAAGGTTTTTTGTTTCTGAAAGACCGTTCCAAAGATTTGATCATAAGTGGCGGAACAAATATTTATCCACGTGAAGTTGAAGAAATCCTACTTCGCCATGAAGCTATATGGGAGGTGGCTGTCATTGGGGAACCTGATGAGGAGTGGGGCGAAAACGTCGTTGCTTTCTACGCCGTTCGTGATGGCTACCATGTGACTACAGAGGATTTGGATGCACATTGTCTTGGCCAACTTGCACGTTTTAAAAGGCCAAAAAAATATATTCGCCTAGATGATCTTCCCAAAAATCATTATGGGAAGATCTTGAAACGTTCGTTGCGTGAGCAATTGTGACAACATCATCTGTCAAGTTGACTGAAATACCCGCTGAAAAATTGTGTCAACATGCTTGGTATGATGATCAAGGTCAAAAAGTGACTCAAGTTGTTCTTTGTTCAAATATTGCTGAAGTTGATCATGTGAACTTAGACGTCCTAATAGATCTCCATTGCCGCGCCAAACTTCCATAGCTTCAGTTTGCACCAACCTATACGCTTCTTCACGTGACATCCCCGCTTGCGTGAGGGCAAGCATGACGCGCTGGGAATGAACAAGCCCTCCGAGCCGATCTAAATTTTTTTGCATGTTTTCAGGATAAACAACCAATCTCTCAAGCAAACCAGCTAGCCTATGTAAGGCGAAGTCCAATGTAACTGTTGCATCAGGCGCAATGTTTCGTTCCACTGATGAATGCGAAATATCGCGCTCGTGCCACAAGGCAACATTCTCCAATGCGGGGATAACATAGCCGCGGACGAGCCTGGCCAGCCCAGTGAGGTTTTCAGATAAAACTGGGTTGCGTTTATGTGGCATGGCAGAAGAACCCTTTTGCCCTGGAGAAAAATACTCCTCCGCTTCTAAAACCTCAGTACGTTGTAAGTGTCTAACTTCTACAGAAATTTGCTCTATGACACTGGCTATGACTGCTAATGTTGAAAAATAATGCGCATGTCTATCGCGTGGGATAACTTGTGTGGATATTGGCTCAATCCTCATGTCCATAGCATTGGCAACATATTCCTCAACAGCAGGATCAACATTGGCAAATGTGCCCACAGCACCTGAAATGGCCACGGTTGATATGTCTTCAATTGCTGCATGAAGCCTCTGCTTGCATCGATCCATAGCAGCGTAAAAGCCAGCGAGTTTCAGACCAAAAGTTGTTGGTTCAGCATGAATGCCATGGGATCTTCCTACCGTTGGGGTATAACGATGTTCCTCGGCTCTTGTACGCAGTGCATTCAAAACCCTCTCAACGCCCTCAAGCAACAAAAGTCCAGCGCGTCGCAGTTGTACGTTTAGGCAACTGTCAAGAATATCCGATGATGTCATGCCTTGATGTAAAAACCTTGCTTCTGGCCCGACATGCTCACTGACTGAGGTCAAAAAAGCAATAACATCGTGTTTTACCTCAGCTTCTATCTCGTCGATGCGATCGATATCAAACTTGGCTTTCTCTCGGAGAATGATGACATCTTCTTTTGGTATCGTGCCCATATTTGCCATGGCTTCCGCGGCGTGCAATTCAAGTTCAAGCCAAATCGCATATTTTGTTTCTTGTGACCAAATTGCTGTCATTTCCGGTCGGCTGTAACGAGGAATCATGTGCTTCTCCAAGTGTGAATATAATCGTGGTAAAGATATGGCGGTTAAGTCGCCATGTTGTAAGGTGGATGGTCCCAACCTTTAAGCGAGTGGGTGAATATTTCAAAACCATCTGCGGTGACGCCGATAGAATGTTCAAATTGCGCTGATAGCGAGCGATCACGTGTCACAGCTGTCCAGCCATCTGAGAGAATTTTTACCTCAGGTCGACCAAGATTGATCATGGGTTCAACAGTAAAAAACATACCTTCCATGAGTGTGACGCCTTCCCCAGCTTTCCCAAAATGTAAAATATTGGGTGCGTCATGGAATATAGTTCCCAGGCCATGTCCGCAAAAATCTCTTACAACGGAACATCTCTCTGCTTCGGCAAATTTTTGAATGGCATAACCTATATCGCCTGTCGTTGCGCCTGGTTTGACCGTATTGATGCCCGCCATCATTGCGTCATAGGTAATTTGTATGAGGCGCTTTGCTTTTACGCTCACGTCGCCCACAAAGAACATCCGGCTGGTATCGCCATGCCAACCATCTCGGATGACGGTTACGTCGATATTTAGAATATCGCCATCTTTCAGAACCTTAGGCCCTGGGATGCCGTGGCATACAACATGGTTGAGGCTGGTACAGATTGATTTAGGAAAACCTCGGTAATTCAGAGGGGCGGGGATCGCCTTTTGGTCCATGATATATTCATGGCAGATTTGATCTAACTTCTCTGTTGTAACACCGGGCACAACGTATGGGGTTATCATATCAAGCGTTTCAGCTGCGAGTTTTCCTGCCTCTCGCATGGCTGTGAAGGCATCTGCGCCGTGTAACTTGATGGGGCCCATCGCTGTTTGCACAATTTTTACAATTGACTGGTTTGGCATAAAGCTCTCTTCTCCGTTGTCATTTTTAGGATTGCTCAAGTCAATCTAATCCCAAAATGGGTATATGTCTCGACAGCGATATCGTTCGCGTAGAAACATGGCAATCCACCGCGTGAAATTGTACACCTGCTAAAGCTGCTTGGCGCGCTGCAACAGCGTAAGCAGGATCGATATCATCAGCAAACCTCATGGCTTCGCAATCGCCGCGCTGAATGACATAGACCATGGCGCAAGGATAGCCAGTTTTGGATAAATTTTCCAATATATTGAGATGCTTCCTACCTCGGTCAGTTTTGCTATCAGGAAATTCAGCCAAACCTTTGGTGCGCACGAGATGCACATTTTTAACTTCCATAAAACCTTCATGGGGTTGATAATTGACGGCGAAATCAAGCCGTGTTCCAGCTTCTATTTTTACCTCAGGTTTTATAAGGCTGATATGTTGAAGACCAGGGATGGACTTATGTTCAAGAGCCTCTGAAATAATCTTGTTCGGCATTTGCGTGTTGATCCCAACCAGGCCCTGAGGGCCTAAGCATGTGAGGGTCCATGAATAAGGCAATTTGGCTGTTTTTGATGTTGCTGCTGATACATAGATGCGCATTCCTGGTTCTGCCAAGCCAGTCATCGCGCCAGGATTGGGGCAGTGTATGGTGATTTCCTGTTGCAGGTTGTTTTCAAGACGGATATCGGCGAGGAAACGTTTGTAACGTCTTACAAGCTGAGCGGGGTAAAGGGGAGGAAAGTCCATGGTTCAAAAATTTTCAAAAGTAGCGATGTTGGTGATAGGTGATGAGATTTTGTCAGGTCGTACAAGAGATGCCAATATCAATACTGTGGCTTTGTGGCTATCCGATTTAGGTATTGAGCTTGCTGAGGCACGAATAATTGCTGACGTTCACGATGAGATTGTCGCTACCATTCAGGAGCTTTCTCGCAAATATGATGCGGTATTTACCTCTGGTGGTATAGGCCCCACCCATGATGACATCACTGCTGATGCTGTTGCTGCCGCATTTGGCTTGAAGATAGATCATGATCCACGCGCTGTGGCGTTGCTTGAAGATTATTACCCACCTGAAATGCGCAATGAGGCACGCATGCGGATGGCACGCCTTCCAGATAACGCAAGATTGATAGATAACCCTGTAAGTGTCGCTCCAGGCTTTGTTGTTGAAAATGTCTATGTCATGGCAGGTGTCCCCAAAATTTTTGCTGGTATGTTGGAAGGCTTGGTTCCAGAATTTTCAGGCGGAACGCCTCTTCTGTCAGAAACGTTGAGGGTAGAAGTGGGTGAAGGGCAAATTGCCGCTGTTCTGGGGGCGTTACAAGCCGAACAGTCTGACGTCAAACTCGGATGTTATCCTTACGGACATGATGGGAAATATGCGGCAAGGGTGGTAGCAAGGGGACGAGACCGTGGGCGTTTGCGGTCTGTTCTAGATATCTTGCAACAAAAATTGGTTGATATGGATATAACATCAAATTTTGAATAGTTTACATTTTGTATTGACAGGTATCGCAAGGGCCATGACCATGCTTTAGCGATATGAGAGAGGAGACCCAATATGTACGCAGATCTTAATATAAAAAGTGTTCAAGAAGAAGTAAGCGCTGAGGAATGGCAATTACGTGTCGAACTCGCCGCTTGCTACCGTTTGGTTGCATTACATGGTTGGGATGATCTGATTTTTACTCATATTTCTGTGCGGGTGCCGGGGCCAGAGCATCATTTTCTGATCAACCCATATGGAATGCAATTTGAAGAAATTACGGCTTCGAGCCTCGTTAAAATTGATTGTGAAGGCGAGATTGTTGCTAATGCGGGTCCCTTTTCCTTCAATAAGGCTGGTTTCGTGATCCATTCAGCCATCCATATGGCACGCGATGATGCCCAATGCGTGATTCATTTACATACCCCTGATGGCGTTGCCGTCTCGGCACAGAAAGATGGTTTGCTGGGCATTTCTCAACATGCGCTCTTGCTCCAGCCACATATAGCTTATCATCATTACGAAGGTGTGGCTTTTGATACAGATGAACGCTCACGTTTGGTGAAAGATCTTGGGGATAAGAGGCTTTTTATGCTTCGAAATCATGGGACATTGGCGGTTGGTCGCACATGTGCTGAAGCATTCATGGGCATTTTCTTCCTGGAAAAAGCATGTTCTGTTCAAGTTAGAGCGTTGACAGGTGAGATTAATTGGCCTGACGAAGCTGCAAAAAATACCACTTGGAAACAAGGACAAGATATGTTTGATCGTTCCGTCCCTGACCTTGCTTGGTCGGCGCTTATGCGTAAGCTAGATCGGATAGATCCAAGTTTTAAACAATAAAATTTGAAGTGGTTGAAAAATAAAATGAAGCCACTTGCTTATGGCTGTCACGAAGAAGGTATTCGATCCAGATTCGTACCCAACAACAATGGATTGCTTGTTCATGTCCTGGAGGCTGGGCCAGGATGTGACAAAGCACCCGTTGTGCTACTTTTACATGGCTTCCCTGAGCTTGCTTATAGTTGGCGTCATATCATGAGAACTTTGGCACAACAGGGGTTTCATGTGCTGGCTCCAGATCAACGTGGGTATGGACGTACAGAAGGATGGGATCCAAGATTTGAAGCTGACTTATCTCAATACTCAGCTTTAAACCTAGTTCATGACATTTTAGGAATGTTGGACCATTTGAATATTTCCCATTTGCGGGCGGTTATAGGCCATGATTTTGGTGCAATGGTAGCAGGTTGGTTTGCGCTTCTGCGACCAGATATGTGTGACGCGGCAATGGTTCTGAGTGCGCCATTCACTGGGGCGCCGCGGCGTCCATCAGCAGATCTTGATCAGGCTTTAGAGGATTTGGCCAATCTCGAACGTCCGCGTAAGCACTATCAATGGTATTATGCCACGGCTCGTGCCAACCGTGATATGTCATCTCCTCCCCAGGGTTTAGGCGCGTTTTTGAGAGCGTATTACCACCATAAAAGCGCTGATTGGGTTCAGAATAAGCCTCATCCTCTAAGATCTTGGTCTGCCCAAGAACTTGAAAAATTACCCACCTACTATGTGATGGATCTCCATGAAACCATGCCGGAAACTGTGGCGTGGGAGATGCCAAATGAAGATGAAATTAAGAAACAAGCTTGGTTTGATGAAACTGTTCTTCAGGTATATGTTGGGGAATACCGACGGAATGGTTTCCAAGGTGGTTTGCATTGGTATGGCGCAAGGATTCATGGTTCTGCACGTAAAGATTTGCAAGTTTTTTATGGACATAAAATTACCATACCTTTCACATTTCTGGCAGGGGCATCCGATTGGGGATATCAGCAAATTCCAGGTGGCTTAGAAGCAATGCAGTCGTTATGCACAAAGTTTCGTGGCATAAAGTTAATTGAAGGAGCTGGTCATTGGGTACAACAAGAAAAGCCAAATGAGGTTGGGCAACATATTCTTGAAATGCTTGCCGAATGTACCTAAGACATGACAAGTTTTGTTTCGCAAACTTTTAATTTTTGGCTTCAGGAGGCTGATAAGTAATGAATGTGCAGAAAACCGTCGATGAAAAACGCATGCCTTACCAGTTACCGTTTCCTCCAGATGCATTACCAGAAATCATAGTAAATGATGCTATTCCTGAAGACGAGCGTATTTGGGTGCCACAGGCAGAAAATGTTTCTTTTCGTCCTTTATGTCTGAACCGCTCCCAAGGATATTGGATGAATCTTCTGCGGGTGAGAAAGTCAGGTGTGCTCTCTAGGCACCGACATCCACAGGCAGTACATGGATTTGTGTTAAAGGGTCGTTGGCATTACTTGGAGCATGATTGGGAGGCAAAGCCAGGTGGCTATGTCTACGAATCTCCCGGTGAAACCCATACGCTTGTTGTTCCGGAAGATGTTGAGGAAATGATCACATTTTTCCAAGTAAATGGCGTTATGATTTATGTCGACCCTTACGGCAATGTCACCGGTTATGAGGACGTTTTCAGCAAAATTGACATGTGCCGTGCACATTACGAGCAGGTTGGATTGGGTGCTGATTACGTAGATCAATTCATTCGTTGAGCCCGACCAAAACACGAACAAGGTCTGAGACGGGCTCGAAAACCAAATACAATCATACGAATGAAACATTTGCCCCTGGCAGACCCAGGCCTGAGATTGTCGTGTGCCAGCTTTGTCCTGCTCTTACACCAAATGCATCTGTGAGTGTACCTGTCGTAACCACCGAACCATTCCCCAAGGGAGCGCGTAATTCTGCTGGTTGACTTTCTAATACCTGGAGGAGGTAGCGCAAGGCGTGAATGGGGCCTTCACCAACAATATTACAAGCTGCCCTCAGCACGGGTACCATCAGATCCTTCCAAGGTAATTGTAAAATTCTTTAGCTCTTTAGCCAGATTGTGTATTTTGCGGGCATCAATTTCTTGCCATTCCCCTAAGATGAGGCGGCCATGTAGGCCTCCTGCAGCAACAGCCTCAGGAAGGGTGAACTGCCAGCCTGTAAAGGGTGACTGCACAATTTCAAAGCCATGTGCATAATGAGAAATACACTGTAGCATTTCCTCATCATCCATTGAGGACAACGGGCATTCTCTCAACATAAACATGATTTCAGGTTCAATCCTAGGTTCGCTAAGTCCATCAAGGTTCACAGCGTCCCCTGAGGGTAAAATCGTGCCATCATACATGCGTCCCCACATGGGTGCATCCACGCCATATAATGGCCAGATTGCAGTATTGGTAAAGCCTATTTTGATGCCTGTAATTTGCTCACCTCTTGTAACGCGGATTTGAGCAACCTCAGCAGCTGTTTCATAGCCCTCTTGCATGGCGAATTCGCCAAATTGTCCTTTTGTCCATTGTGCTGAAGTATCCCATGAAGAGAGCATCGCTTGGGTAAGGTTTTGTGCCATTTGTTCGGTCATATGTTTTCTCCTGAAAGATATGTTTGATGGGCCTGCAAAATTGCTTTTCAACAGAACTTCCTTGGAAAAATATTCATGTCAAAAGCAGAACAATGATGCCTAATGTTACCAAAATAATTCCTATAACTTCTCTTTTATGTGTTTGCTCATGGAAGAACAATATCGATGCAATGAATGTAAAAAGCAGTTCAATTTGTCCCAAGGCTCTTACATACGCGACGTTTTGTATGGTCATCGCCGTAAACCATCCAGCCGATGCCAAAGCACCAGATGCACCCACCAATGAGGCAATTTTCCATGATGCAAATGTGCGTTTGATTTGCTCTGGCTCCCGCCATATCAAAAAGATGAGCATCGCAATGGTTTGCATGCACAACACAATGACCAAGGTGGTTGCCGCCTGGATGATAAATGATTCATGAATGAGGCTAGTTGACGCGGCACGATAAGCGACGGCTGATAAGCCGAAAAGCCCCCCAGATGCCAATCCATAGATCATGGTTGGGATGGCCGATCGCTCCAACGTAGGTGGCTTTCCTAATAGAATGACCCCTACCAAACTCATCCCAATGCCCATTATGGCTCCGGTAGATAGTTGATCATTGAGCATGATAAATCCAAACAATGCCGCTTGCACCGTTTCTGTTTTGGACAACGCTGTTCCTACAGCAAAATTTCGAAAGCTGAAAATATGCAGCAAACATGCCGTTGCAACTATTTGTGCAGCACCACCTATCGCCGCCCAGATCAAGAATGTTTGATGAAGGGATGGGAGGGAGCTGTTGGTATACAAAAGAATGAAGAGCAAATAAGCCGTGGCGAAGGGAAGTCCAAAGCCGAACCTTACGAATGTTGCTGCGGTGTTTGATAATTTGGCCTTAAGATGTTTTTGGAGTGCTGACCTAATGTTTTGTGAAAAAGCGGCCATGATCGTGATGGGAATCCATAAATCCACAGAACGTCTCCAAAATGAGTTGATGAAGAAAAAAAGGCTTGCAGAGTGTGAGTTTGGCGTTAATTACTTCAGCTGTCTATGCAAATGAGGGGAATACCATGAATATCCAAATATCACAGCGGAATAGTTCGGAAATTCGTAAAGAGGATGACCGATTGCTCCGTGGGGTAGGTAAGTTTTCAGGTGATTATCAATATGAAGGTCAGCTTTATGCAGTGGTCATACGCTCAACCGTGGCGCATGCGCGTATTGTGCATATGGACCTTGACGCTGTGCGTGATGCACAGGGCGTGCAGATTGTATGGACCCATGAGGACATTACCGCACGTGGGGCGGGAGATATGCCCAATATCGTAAGCTTTAAGGATGTGAATGGTGAAGAGCAGCGTGTGAATGAACAGCCTGTTCTCGCGCGGGATAAAGTTTTTTACGTAGGTCAGCCTGTTGCCGTGGTCATTGCATCAACAAGGCAGCAAGCGTCAGATGCGGCGGAGCTAGCTTTCATTGAATATGAAGAATTTGATGCTGTGGTCGATGTTTTAAAAGCGGGGGATGCCTTATCTGTTCAGTTGCATGACAATGCCCCAAATAATCTTTCATTACATTTTAGTTCCGGTGATGAGCAAAAAGTGTCTGAAGCATTTGACCAGGCACGTTATGTAAGCAAATTGGTCGTAAATTCTCAACGTTTGATGGGTGTGCCAATGGAGCCCCGGACAGTGGTTGCCCGACATGATTTAGAAACAGGGATATCCACATTGCATGCCCCGAATCAAGGATTGCAGGCATCCAAAGCCAATTTGGCGAAGATTTCGGGTGTTCCTATCGAACAATTGCATGTTGAATGTAACGATGTAGGTGGTTCTTTTGGGATCCGCAGCTCTTTGTATCCAGAGCATATCATATGCCTTCTTGCTGCTAGGGAGTTAAATTTGCCTGTCCGTTGGGTAGGGTCCCGGTCAGAAAGTTTTATGAGCGATGTACATGGGCGTGGCATTGTTCTTGAGGGGAATGTGGCCATTGATGAAAACGGAAAAATTCTTGCGATACGCTTTTCTAACACAGTAGATATCGGTGCATTCAACTATGCCATGAGCACACATATCGGTGCACGGAATTTGTCTTTAACCTTTGGGGGGGTTTATCAAGTTCCGCATCTTTTTATGGAGTCGCGCCTTTATTACACAAATATGACGCCGATGTCTCCTTATAGAGGTGCTGGGCGTCCAGATATTGCTTATGCCATCGAGCGGTTGATAGACCATACCTGTCGTGAACATGGGTTTGATCCAGTAGCGTTCCGAAGAAACAATTTTATCCCAACAGATGCATTTCCCTATACCACGGCAAATGGAACAATTTACGACTTATGCCGTAGTGAAGAGTTGATGAACAGAGCCCTGGAACTTGGACAGTGGGAAGGGTTTGAAACCCGGAGAGCCGAAGCGCGTAGGCGTGGTAAATTACGAGGACTTGGATTTTCGACTTTTCTGGAGGCGTCAGGACCCGGTGGGGCACCTTGTGATCAAGTTTTGGGATATTTTTCACATGGTCGTCTGCAATTGCGTGGTGTTACAGGACCATCTGGTCAGGGACACGAAACAACATATGCGTTGGTTGTTGAGCAAGAATTAGGCATACCGGCATCGATTGTTGACTATCAGCCAGGTAACCCACCTGTTGCATTGACTGGGAATGCTACGGGTGGATCACGGTCTGCATATGGTCTTGGTAGTGCCATTAAAGATCTCGCGCAGCGTATGATGGATGATGCATGCCCTTTTGCAGCCGACCTTCTTGGCGTGTCTGTTCAAGATGTGCGCGCAGAGGGCGGTGTCTTTTTTGATATGTCCGGAGACGGTACAAGTCGGGTAACCTTGCATGATATCGTTGAACGATTTGGACGCGATCAAGAAGACTTTCTGAAACAGGTTGGGGAAGCATCGTCCTTTGCAACCTTTCCGAATGGATGCCATATTGCTGAGCTTGAGATTGATCCAGAAACAGGCATCACAGAGGTGATTGCTTACCATGCTGTTGACGACATAGGTCGGGTCATTTCTCCAGTTATGGTTCGTGGTCAGGTTCATGGAGGCGTTCTTCAAGGGTGGGGGCAAGCTTTCTGCGAACAAGTGGTTTATGATGATCATGGCCAGCTGTTGACAGGTTCATTTATGGATTATGCCATGCCAAGAGCGGATGCCATGGTCGAGCCTCTAAATGTAACTGTAGAAGTGGTAACCGAGCTTAATAAACTTGGCTCAAAAGGAATTGGGGAATCTGGTTGTACGGGGTCCCTTCCGGCATTTGCCAATGCAATGATTGATGCCCTTAGCCCCTTTGGTGTGCGGGCCCTGGATATGCCCTTTACCCCTCAAAAGGTTTGGCAAACTATCCAGGACCATGCTGGTAACAATGCTAACTAAACCAGCGCGGGCTTAAAATTGTGCTTCCCGCGCCCTAACAACTGCGCATAACGCGTCGCTGTAGGGTGTGGGTATGCCATGCTGGCGTCCTAGGTAAGGTATCATGCCGTTAATGGCATCAATTTCTGAGGGGCGTCTGGCCAAATGGTCAAGTCTCATGCTTGGATTTGCGTTGGGCATTGTTTCAGCGAAAGCTGTTACGTAGGCAACAGCATCATCAAAGGAAAAATTAACACCCAATTTTTTACCTATAGCAAAGCCTTCCAGCATACCTCCAACAGCAACATTCCAGCGTTCTTCATTATTTCTAAGCTCCCCCTGTGTTGCATTCAAAGACGGTACAAGGCGCACTTAATGTGCAATTGCAAAGGAATTTTTCCCAAATTAATTGTTCGATGTCATCAAATGCTTTGGCTTTGAAACCCGCTGATGCCCAAGCTTTTTCAAGTGCTTGCAGACGTGGTGTCATCCCACTGGTGATCTCGCCAATACGAATTTGTCTCATGGCATTATGATGTGCATGACCTGGTCCTTTCAAAGAAGCACCAAATCCCTCAGCTACACCGAGAAGAACATTGCTGGTATCCATATGCTGAGCAATGCGGTCAGCAGCGCCCAGCCCGTTTTGAATGGTGAGCACCAAACCTTCACTCCCCATGACTTCTGAGATGTTTTTGGCTGCAGGGCCAACACCAGATGCTTTGGTTGCCAAAACATAGAGGTCACATTGTCCTACATCTGCAATATCTGTTGTCGCACGGATGCCTGAGACAACACGATCACCGCTGGCCCCTTCCAACGTAAGCCCTTTTTGGTTGATTGCATCGACATGGTCTTTCCAAATGTCAACAGCCCACACCTCGTGACCTGCTTCAGCAAAAAGTGCTGCATAGACACATCCCATAGCCCCCGTTCCCACAATAGCGATTTTCATGGATATTCCCCTCTGACAAAATAGTGATGAAGCATGGAAGGCAAAAATACCCAGCTTGTCAAATAAGTATCTTCACAGCAGGCGGATAATGGTAAAATATAAAACGAACAGCAATTCACCTTGTTATTGGGTTACGGCATGAGAAAAACAATAGAACAATCAGAATATTTAAAGGATGTGGAGCAGCGGCTTTTGTGGTTGTCACACTGGATGATACATCATGCCAATCACATTCGGCCCAAGAAAGATGATATTAAGGTAGGAGGGCATCAAGCCTCCTCTGCATCCATGGTCTCCATTATGACAGCGCTTTATTTCTCGGTGCTACGGCCTGAAGATCGTGTGGCTGTTAAGCCGCATGCCTCACCTATTTTCCATGCTATGCAATATCTTATGGGCCGAATTAATGTCGAAAAATTATTGAATTTTCGCGGATATGGCGGTGTGCAATCTTACCCATCTCGGACCAAAGATGTCGATGATGTGGATTTTTCAACAGGTTCTGTAGGCCTTGGTGTCGCTGTGACCTGCTTTGCGTCTATCATGCAAGATTATATTCATGCCCGAGCAGGAAAAAATGGCTGGTCAGACGATATGAAAATTGGTCGGATGATAGCATTGATGGGAGATGCGGAGCTTGACGAAGGAAATGTCTACGAAGCGCTTCAAGAGGGTTGGAAACACAATTTACGTAACTGTTGGTGGGTTATTGATTACAATCGGCAATCCTTAGATGGAATTGTACATGAGGGGTTATGGGAGCGAGCAGAGGGTGTTTTTGAAGCATTTGGTTGGCGTGTCGTCCGCATAAAATATGGGGTGCTGCAACAAGCTGCATTTTTGGAACCTGGTGGTGATAAATTACGTCAGTGGATCGATAATTGTCCTAATGAGGATTACTCGGCTCTTACCTTCATGGGAGGAGCTGTATGGCGCGAGCGGCTTTTAGATGACTTAGGGGATCAATCAGATTATTCAGCTTTGTTGGCGCGCCGAAGTGATCAAGAACTTGCCAATTTGATGGAAAATCTTGGTGGCAATTGTGTTGCAACTCTGGCAGAACAATTTGCTCAAATTGAAGGTGAACAGCCTGTATGTTTTCTTGCTTATACTGTTAAGGGATGGGGAACGCCTATCGCTGGACATAAAGATAACCATGGCGGCCTCATGACAACCCAACAGATGCAGTCATGGCAGAAACATATGAATGTTCCTAGCGGACAGGAATGGGATCGGTTCGCAACAATAAAAGACGTACCATCATTTGCATCCTATCTAGAAAATATTCCTTTTTTTCAGGATAAAGAGCGAAGACGCCAGGATGCAATTATCCCCGTGCCAGATATCAAGGCGCCAACAGATAGTGAAATATCTACACAAATAGCCTTTGGAAAAATCCTCGATCAACTCGCTCGAGATGGAACGTCCATTGCTGAGCGTATTATGACGACATCACCAGATGTAACAGGCACAACGTCATTGGGGCCGTTTGTAAACAGGCGTAGGCTTTTTGCGCGAAAGCCCAAAAAAGATTTGTTCAAGGCTCGGAATATCCCTTCAACGGCAAAGTGGGAATTCGCACCGGAAGGGCAGCATATTGAATTAGGTATTGCTGAGATGAATTTGTTTTTGCTTTTGGCTGCTGCAGGTCTTTCTCATCAATTATTCGGTCAACGCGTGCTGCCTATTGGTACCGTCTATGATCCATTCGTGCTAAGGGGGTTAGACGCTCTAAACTATGCTTGTTATCAAGACGCACGGTTTTTGCTCGTAGGTACACCATCGGGTGTCACTCTAGCTCCCGAAGGCGGCGCCCATCAATCTATCGCCACACCTTTGGTGGGAATAAGTCAGGATGGCCTTGCAGCTTTTGAGCCGGCATTTTCTGATGAGCTAGCGATCATCATGCAATGGTCATTTGATTATATGCAACGAGATGGAGATGACGCCCTAGATCCTCGAACCTGGTTGAGGGACAAGACGGGTGGATCCGTATACCTCAGGTTGACCACAGCTCCGCTCGAACAACCTAAGAGAGAATCTGGCGCACTTTTTGCTCAAGATGTCATTGATGGTGGGTATTGGTTGCGTAAACCTGGGCCCAATTGTCCGCTGGTCATTGTTTATCAAGGCTGTATTGCTCAAGAAGCTATTGCCGCAGCTGGGCTTGCGGGTGAGTATTTCCGAGATGTTGGGGTGCTTGCGGTGACGTCAGCGGATAGATTGAATGCGGGATGGTCAGCCGCTCAAAAGGCTCGCGCGAATGGGGTGGAACAAGTATCCTGCCATGTGGAAACTTTACTCCAAGATGTTCCCCAGCATGCAACACTCATCACAGTGATCGATGGTCATCCAGCAACGTTGGCTTGGATAGGCGGAGTGTTCGGTCATAGGGTGTTGGCACATGGGGTAGAACATTTTGGGCAGACGGGAAGTATTCAAGATCTTTACAAACATTTTGGGATAGATCGCTACAGCTTACTTCAGTCAGCACGGGCTAGTATGCGACCACGTTCTCAAAATGTAATGTTACACTCAGCTTAAGTTGATCATTGAACGTAAAAATAACTTATAGAACCGCACAACAAGCTCCTGATTTTTAGGCGGTGCTGTTTTGTTGGTAGATACATAAGGTTAATAAAGTTTATGGCTTGATGTTGGGGAGACAAATCACTGGCATCTATGTGAGAAAGTCTCCTCGATATCCAAGCACAAGGAAAGATTGCACCTTTAACAACCATTCCTTCAATCGCTGTAATGGTAGCGCTCAATGATATCCCTTTAGCACATCTAGCCTTTGTTTGCTCTACCAGACTTGTTACTGAAACAAGGACGGGTTTTTAGACATGGCTTGCTCATACAACGCTTGAAAATGAAGCCATCCAATATATTCTGAGCCAACATGTTCTCGACTATAACGGGCACTTTCTTCATCGACCAATTTAGGCTCTATCCCTGTTGCGTCTATCATCAATTGTTGCTGACAGCAGCGCTCTAGAGCAATGAACCAAAAAGCCGCTGAATCGATGGAATGCCGACTTGCCGTCAACAGACCATGATTTTGGTGAATGGCTGCCTTCACACCTGTAAAGGCTTTGGCGACACGTGTTCCCGCATCTTCTTCTACGGCCACATGTCCAGCATCATCTTTGATCACAGTGTGGTCTTCGAAAAAAGCACATGCATCTTGGCTGATCGGAGGTAATGATCGTCCCAATGACGCATAGGCGCCACCATAAATTGTATGGGCGTGACACATCGCCAATATATCTGGATGGGCTTCATGTACAGCTGCGTAGGACAAAAACCAGCACGGTTAACGGCATAATCGCCTTCCACGACTTTGCCATCATGGTTTACCAATATAAGATTTCGGAGACTTACCTGTTCAAAATGAATGGCCATGGGATTGGTCCAGTATAACTCTGGATGCTCTGGATCTCTGATCGTAAGATGACCTGCAAAGCCATAATCAAATCCATGGGTTGCAAAAGCATGGCAAGCTGCAACCAAACGACGTTTGCGATCTTCACGGGTTGCCTTTACATCATTAAATTCTGGCTCCGATGGGAACTGAAGATTTGGCTGCTCTGGCTGATAAATAGAGGTGCGATTACCTAGGTCAATCATGAGGATAATCCTTCATTTGATTCATGCTGGAAATGTTGTTCCATACGTTTTCTTGTAGATATAGCGATATTGGTAGATCCATATCTACGTCATGCCAACATATGGGCTTTCCCGCACTAATATTTGATTTTAATGTTACATGATGCGCAAGGCCTGGGTAGGCCTCCCATCTGTAAGGATGTTTTTGCAGGATAAAGCTTCCCCCAAACGCAATGTCCTCCTTCGCCATCTAGGACATCACCTGCGGACAAGTTACGTTTCGCTGTGGCAACAACATCAGCCTGGAAATTTTTGGTTTGGCCTGTTGCACGCCCTAATAAGCCAGCAGCCAGTATGGAGATATTTAACTCAAGACCAATCAAATGAAATGGTTTGTACATAGCCGAGAAACGTCCCGTTATGTCTGTGTTCATGCCATACTGCTGGAAACAGCCAGCGGCATAATCATTGGGCGCTTCAACAACGACATAGACTCCCCAGCGCAGATCTTTGTGAACAGCTCTACCGTCGCGTTCTAAAGAAGAAACAACCTCGACTTGCCCGGAGGTCGTCAGGCAACCACCCTTATCTTTAGGGCGAAGGATATGAGCCAAGTCATCCATTCCCGCAGCAGGAAACAAAAGTCCGTCTTCAGGAGCTCGTAAGCCTGTTGCATTGGCTATGGCCGCCATTTCGAGTGCAGATTTGGTACCATCGAGAAAACTATTGAACATTTGAGAATTCATACCCGCATTATGGGCTTGTTCAGCTGTTAGGCCATAATGTTGCCACACCGTGTCAGGTGTTGAATGATGATATTCAGGTAAATATTTTGTGCCTTTGCCAGCTGCAACCACATGAAAACCACAACTGCGCGCCCACTCTACCAACTCAACGGTAGGGTGCAGGTTGATCACCGTAGGCCATGCTGTAGACAACCCCAGCTGACCTGGCTTCTTGTGCCAGCAACGGCCCTGCAAGAACATCTGCTTCAACATTCCCCATAACAATATGTTTGCCATATTTGATGGCCAATAAGGCATGGGTAATGCCCGCCAATGGATGCCCCGTAGCTTCAACAACAACATCAACTTCATCAGAGCGGATGAGATCTTCTGCATTGTCGGTAAATTCTGTCGCTGCGATAAGGCTTTCATCCCAACCAACATGACCACAGGCGGTCTTGGCACGGTCTGGGTTCAGGTCAGCAATCGTCGTCACTTTAAGTGCTGGGGTTGTGGGGACCTGAGACAGGAACATGGAGCCAAATTTTCCAGCTCCAATGAGACCGACACGGACAGGTTTTTTATCCACAGCGCGCTTGAGGAGATCTCCATACAAAAACATGTTGTTTACTCAGCCACAATCTGTTGGGTGATAAGCTCTTCAAGGCAATTATCATTCAATGCCGTGATAGGTGTAAAATCACGATGGGCAATCCAGTCCGCACGGGTAAATTTGCGAATGTGATTATCCACATGACATAAGGACAAATACACAATGGTTCGATCGAATGGTGATATGTTAGGTGGGCTTGCATGGACAAGGAGTGATGAGAACAATAAAACTGAACCTGCCGCACCAATGGGAGCCACGCATCCTCCTTGCTTTGCCAATTCAGTTACTTTGTCTCGGTCAAGTGTCCATAGTGGATAAGATGTTGTTTCAAGGTCATGACCCGCTTCTACCACACCCAATTTATGGCTTCCCGGTATGAAAAGTAGAGGCCCATTTGCTTGGGTAACATCATCTAAAAATACAGCAATATTCATCGCTCTTGGTTCAGGCATTCCATCATCACGAAGCCATGTGCCGTAGTCTTGATGCCATTGCCATACATCACCATCAAAGGCTGCTTTGGCATTTACCTTGAATTGATGCGTAGACTTGTCCATCAAGTATCTGTGAGACAGGTTCCACCAATCTTGGATGTGAGCCCAGACGACGAAATGCTTCGTTGAAGGTATGTGCAGCAAATGCTGTTCGTGCCACTCCAGAGCTTTCCCGCCACACTTCCTGGCGATCCATGGCGTACACGTTTGCAGCTTCCTCGCGCAGGAGTTTAGCCTCTTCAGGAGAAAACATATTCTCAAAGAAAAGGTATCCCTCTTTATCAAATTGTTCCATTTGTTGTTGACTTAACTTCATTGATACCTCCGCTCGACTTTGTCCAAGTCTTTTCAACGCGATTTCTGTCATAATAGCGACGTTTCACTATTTTTCATGAGACGGCTATTTAGGTCAATCACTTGTCATGCATGTATGGTTTGCGTTTTTATGAAGTCGCTATTTTTTATTGGGGATTTAACATGAGAACATATGATGTGGCAGTCTTAGCTGGAGACGGCATTGGGGTAGATGTTACAGATGCAGCCTTTGCCATAATAGATGCGGTCACTGCGCATATAGGTGGAATATCGGTGAAACGTTGTGACATTCATGCTGGGGCAGGTTTTTACAGCCAAGAAGGTTTTGATATCGAAGATGGTGGCGAAGAACGATCAGGTCAGGCTGATGCAATTTTTGTAGGCGCCATTGGACTGCCCAGCATTCGTTGGCCTGATGGTACTGAGATCGCACCACATTTGCGGCTTCGAGAGCGTTTTCAGCTTTATGCCGGGGTGCGGCCCGTCAAGGCTTACTCAGGCACACCAGCGCGGTTATCCGATGCGCGGGCAAGTCTTATCGATTTGGTCATATTAAGGGAGTCAACGGAGGGGCTGTTTTATTCAGCGGCTGTTCACAGCAGAACCCATCTGCAATCAGATGAAGAGGTTCAAGAAATATTAAGAATAACGCGATCTACAACGGAAAAACTTCATGATTTTGCGTTTAAGTTGGCAAGAAAAAGGGCAAGGCGTGGTGGGAAAAATTTGGTAACTTGTGTGGATAAGGCCAATGTTTTTCGTTCTATGGCATTTTTAGAAATATTTTTGATGAAGTCTCAACAGGTCATCAAGATGTAAGAAAGGGTTACAATTACGTAGATGCTCAGGCGCTAGATTTGATACGACAGCCTTGGGAATTTGATGTTTTGGTTATGGAAAATATGTTCGGAGACATTCTATCTGATCTGGCGGGTGGTCTGGTAGGGGGAATGGGCATGGCTGCTTGCGCGGAAATAGGGGATAACCATGGCTTGTTCCAGCCAGCCCATGGGTCTGCACCAGACATTATGGGTCAAGACCGTGCAAATCCATTGGCAAGCATTCTAAGTGCCGCGCTCATGCTTGATTATTTGGCCGATCGTGCGGATTGTGAAAAGACGCGTGAGGCAGCAGAAATGATTGAAGATTTGATTGAAAAAGCATTTGATAATCGGGCCTTAAGACCTATGGAGTTTGGCGGTGATATGGGCACCAAAGCCATCACAAACACGTTGCTTGATTATGTTAAACAGGGAGGATGAGGTTCGTGGACAATTTTTTTAATATTGACAACATGCAGCAGGGATTGACGCGCACTCTAACCGAGGGGGTCACAACAAGAATATTTCCTGGCGACCAAGCCATGATTTCAGTTGTGCGTATTGAACCTCATGCGAGAGGGCGATTGCATGCTCACCCAGAGGAGCAGTGGGGACTTATGCTGGAGGGATCTGCAGTACGCATCCAAGATGGCGTGGAGGTGCCGGTAAAAAAAGGTGATTTTTGGAGAACGCCTGGTCATATGGAACACGGTATTGTTGCGGGCCCGGAAGGTGCCGTCATTTTGGATATTTTTGCGCCCCCAAGAGAGGCTTATAAAAAGGCTGGCTCAGGTTTTGGGGACGAGTGATAGGGTTATAAATCTCTGTAAAACGGCTCTCAGGTTTTTTTCCTCATCACAACAATATCCTTATGAGGTGGCGGTGGTATGGTTATATCAACGAAACCATGCCTTAGCAGGCGTTCACGGCATGGTATAATTGTATTCTCGCCCTGACGTTCTGCACCGGCGTCAATCCCAATTGTATTTATACGGGCGAGGGTGTTAGAGGCGCCGTCAAGAACCTCTGGTTCAGCACCTTCTGCATCCATTTTTAAATAAGCGATATCCTGGATATAAGGATGGGTAGAGATGATATCGTCAAGTGTTGTGGCCTGTAGGGTCAACAGATGTGATGGATGTTTTGTTGATTGAAATATAGACCCATCAGCATTTTGTGCGCTGGAATAGAAAGATACTTCTTTATTCGTATCCAGGGCGACCCTCTGTTCTAAAATCCACTTTCGTGGTCCATGATAATGTTGAGAGATATTCTTTCGTGCGCATACCGCGGCAGCTGGGTCAGGTTCTATGGATAAAACATTATATCCCTTGCGCAACATGTGTAATGCCCATTCCCCCATAAAGGCACCAACATCTATCGCCCAACTATCCTCATGACCTTGTGGGATATCTACCAAGCCATAACGGTTGGATACATCCTGCAATCGATGGTTTAACCCTTTTCTATACATCCGCCATCGACGTGGCCCCGGTGCCCATATGATATCACTGCCAACTGTGATCTTGTAACCATCGCTGGATTGTTTTTGGGAGATTGCCTCGCTTTTACCGTTGAGCAATCTCTTCAGGTTATGGAGGGTAATCTGGAATGTTTCGGTTATATTCGTTTTCATCAGAATGGATCTCAGTGTTTGTTATGTTTGTGGGTTGGATCATACGTGATGGTAGATCATTAATCTTGATAAAAAGGTAGGGCTGTTTCTATCGGAAGAATGGTGCCAAGGTTATGCCTGAATTGTATTCCCCAAGTGTCATTTTTTTGGACAGCAATCCAAATAGCTTGAAAAGATCTAAGTTCTCGACCGTTTTCGCCTGTCCACGTCCCTAATATTTTGTACGCCTCTGAAAGCTCTGATCGAGCCAGCAACTGCACATTATCGAGATTGGTGGTTATCCAGCTCTGTTCCGCATCCTTAATGAGTTTCCAAGGATAGATGCTGTTATGATAATCATCCGCACTCTCCACGCGAACTGATATTCCTGTAAAATTCTGGTAAGTGAATGGAAACACCGTTGTTTGTAAATAATTTTCCAGATGTTGTTCGTTAATAGCTTTTTGGTGTTCTGTTACAGCAATCAAGCCACTTTTCATGTTATTCTCCTGATATTTACTCACGATGGGCTTTGAAGGCGCATACTTGTTTCGAAATAGGTGCTTCATGACTTAGAAGGGCACAACGTGGCTGTCTTATGCATAATAGCACCTTGAAATCATATGCTACATACCGAGCGCTTTGCTAAGCAAGGTAGGGCTACTAGAGCTTTTTTACGTATTCATCTTCTATGGGCTTGTTTGGAAGATTTATCAATTGGTTTGCCATACGTTTCCTTGTGTTTTCCCAAACATAGCGGAGGACAACGTCAGATGGGAAAGTGCAGCTGGAATTAACGTTTATTTGCCTCAAAAAAATCTAAGGTTAGTTTTAGTGCTTGTCTCGTGGTTTGTTCGTTATACCCATCTTTGAGACAAGATCGACAGTCCCAACTATGTCCTGCGTTAGCAAAAATATGCTTTTTAAAGTGAGCGCTTTTGTTTTCAACAATATCTAACTGTTCATATACAAAACGAGGTTTTTGGACGCTATCTTTGTCGCCGTGAATCGCCAAAAATGGATTGCTATCGTTGTCAAAATAGTTTGCTGGGAAGCCGTTCCATCCCGCTGATGCTGGCCAACGCCAAACACCGTAGTGAGAAGCTCCAGCATTCGTATGTTTGCGAGCTGTTAGAAAACTTGCCCAGTAGCCCCCGTTTGAAAAGCCAACGGCAAAGATGTTTTTAGCATCCGCCTTGGGATCTTTTTTGATTACCTCAATCAACTCCAAAAGCTCTGCTTCTATCGCTTTTTTATATGTGGTCCAGGTCTCAAAACGGTTGGATTTTGAAATGCCATGTCGCCTAAAGAAATCTGGTGCATAAACAGCATATCCAGCGCTCTTATATTTGGACACCTGTTTTTTGACAGTTTTGAATCCACCGCTGGTATGCAGGACGAGCACAATAGGAAATGGGCCATCCCCATCTGGGTAATCGATTTCATGATAAATAGGTTCTGCATGCGCCACAGATTGAGCCACTCTCTCAGCAATTTAATTTAAAAATGAATTAAAATGCTTGAGTCTCCTAATACAGGAGAGTTTATATTAGTTGATTCAGTAGTATATGGATGAAAATTGATGGGTTAACTATGATAGAGCATTATAAAAAGTCCTGTATCTTATCTAATGAAGCGATTGCATGCTGGGTTTGATGCTATAATAAAGCTTGAGCTTCCCAAAAACAAGGTCTATTTTTAGGAATTGGCACTGATGTGCCTGAGAGGTTAAAATGAAGCGTTTCATGTCGATTGCGGGCTCAATAGCTGCGATTATTTTTGTATTCTGGTATTTTTACTGAAAAACAGCACAAGAGAGTTGGTATCGAATGGCGATCCTATTGTAGAAATAAATTTGCCAGACGACTTTTCGCAACGTGCTCTACGTGGAAAATCAAAGTTTCAGGCTAAATGTGCATTGTGCCATGGTCAGAATGCAGTTGGTCAGGCTGGTGTCGCACCACCTTTAGTGCATTTCATTTATGAACCTGGGCATCACGGAGACGAGAGCTTTCAAAGAGCCGTATCGCTGGGTGTTCGAGCGCACCATTGGCCTTTGGTAATATGCCCCAATTGATGGGTTAAATAGAAACGAAGTAGCAGACATCATTGGCTATATTCGCGAACTGCAACGTGCCAATGGAATATTTTAGGAGAAACTAATGAAACCATTTGTAGCGATACTTTTTGTATCATCCCTGTTGGTATGCAATGCACTCGCACATTCGCCGCTGCAGAATGTGTTCCCCGATGATGGCGCGGAGCTAGACGCAATGCCCAATGAAGTGAGGCTTATATTTAAGCGAAATATGCGCCTTACAAAAATTACCAGTTCACACAATGGCGGCAACCAAATGATCTTAGACCTTAATGGACAAACCAGTTTTGCAACTGAATTTCAAATCCCAATTCATGGTAATGGTAGTGGGGAGTACAGAGTACATTGGCGAGGCCTTGGTGATGACGGACATGTGCAAAAAGGAAGTTTCTTTTTTAAGGTTGATTAGACATGTTAGAACTTTGGGAGCTAATCGCAATCCTAGTAAAGTTTGCGCTTTACCTTGGTGTTCTTGGTGCAAGTGGGGTCGTATTTTGCGCTTTGATCTTTTCCATTGAGAAATGGAGGCTACTGGCGTTCAGATTTCTACTGATTGGATTTTTCGCATCTATATTCGCCTTCTTTTTAAAGGCAGTTTCTTTGACAGGTGACTATACTGGAATAACTGATCCCGAGATGCTCTCTCTTATCTGGAGAACACAAAGTGGCACCGTCTTGTTAATCCAAATGGTAGGACTCTCTATTATAATGCTTGGTTTACTGCTTGGAGCGCACGGGAAATGGTTTGCCGCTACAGGTGGGGCCATAGCAATATATTCATTTGTTACTATTGGCCATATTGCCGATCAAGACAATTGGTTCTTTACGATAATTCTATTTTTGCATTTGTTGGTTGCCGCATTGTGGATTGGTATTCTAACACCACTCCAACGCTTAGCTTCTGAGGAAAATTCTCTTGACGCCGCCGCACAATTAGGAGAGCGGTTTGGTGCTTTTGCTACTGTAATCGTTCCTGTTCTTATAATCGTCGGTATGATTATGACATGGCGATTGGTTGGATCTCTGAATGCTTTGGTCCACACCACCTATGGGTTGGCCTTGCTTTCAAAATTTGCAGTTGTTGCCATCCTGCTGAGCCTAGCTGCATTCAATAAATTGAGGTTAGTTCCCGCTATGTTAAATGGAGATTTTAAAGCTAGCCAGCGTTTATCCCGAAGCATTCAGTTAGAGTGGATTGCAGTTCTTCTCCTATTCTATTGGTGATCGCTATTCTGACCTCAACTTCAAAGCGCTTCCAATGTGATTGGTGGGATCGACCCAGATGTTCACATCCAGAAAATATGAGTGCAATTCCCGTGGTGGAAACCTATACTAGTGTTCAGTTAATCGCATTATGATTATTTATAGGAACATTACAACTTAGATAACTAATACCATATTGCATTGTTTCTGCTCTGTATCAGTCTTCTGCTGAACAGTTTGATCTGTCCCATGGCAGTTTGATGACATTTCGTGCCGGTTTATGCACAAGACATCAGTAAGTTTGGAAAATAAACTCTGTTGGCAAAGGGAGAGACATCAGCCTAAATGCGCCCCAGTTTCAGGTATCAAAGCTGCTTGCGGTGATCAGTGAGCCAAGGCGATGTTTTGTTTATTTTCAATGCTGATGATTCAGCATCGTAATAGAGCGGTGAACGTTTTGGTGTTAATGGGTGCCGCTGATGAAAGGGCGAGCCCATGAGCCGATGACCTCATCCTCATACGGTTTAGCATCGGATGGCTGTTCAGGGCCTTGAAAGCCATTAGCCAACGAAAAGGGATTAGCCAGAATTTTAATAAGGCCTGGGTTGGTTTTAAGTGCAGCCATCGTAGCGCCTAGTGACGCTGCGGTACCGCCGGAGAACTCACCGTTCATAGCACGAACCCGACCGCGTACCCGGGGCATGGCCTTACCCGTTTGATCTATAGCTGCCTTCTGAAGAAAGTAGACGCCCAGATCAAAGGGGATGGAGTCAAAACCACAGCTGTGAACAATGCGTGCGCCAGAGGCTTCTGCGGCAGCCTGATGCGATGTGATCATCTCGTGCATCCAGCCGGGTTCTCCTGAGAGGTCGACGTAGTGTGTCCCCTCTTCAGCACAGAGCTTAACCAGTTCGGATCCATAAAGCTGGTAGGGGCCAACGGTTGTGCAGATACACTGCGCTCGCTTCACCATTGCACGCAGTGAGTCAGAATCGCTGGCATCGGCAGTCACGAGTGGAGTTGTGCTGGGTGCGCCTACTAAGTCTCTTACTTCGGCCAGCTTCGCTTCATTTCTGCCTGCCATGGCCCAGTTGGCACTGTCGCCATAGGTTTTTCCCATGTACTCGGCCACAAGGCGGCCAGTAAAGCCGCTTGCTCCGTAGATAATTACGTCAAATTCTCTGCTCATACCTGATTCCATTTCGTAAGTGTTCTTATTGTTTAGGCAGGTTGTTAAACCTACGCTCTATTGATTGCGTCGATCATTGTATGACTAAAAATCAGTGTTAACGGATTGTTTGTGCGAGCTTATCAATTCTTCGTCCTACAGTGCGTGTTTTGACATACACCTCAGCTAGTTACGGGCACTC
>JAYPQH010000037.1:0-116261 GCA_038131935.1 Alphaproteobacteria bacterium
ATGTGCATCAATATTCTCACCCAAAGATTGGCCTGTGACCGTCATGGCATCACGATAGAGACTATCGCCCAGTTCTCTCGCAATAGCCGGAAAGCCTCCAGCATGGTGGAGGTCGACCATGTATCCTTGACCAGATGGTTTCAAGTCGACGAGCACAGGAATTTCTCTGCCCAAACGATCAAGCATATCCAAATCAACAGGTAGTCCCATACGTCCCATCATAGCTGTCAGGTGGATGATACCATTTGTGGATCCTCCTACGGCGAGTAATGTTGCCAACGCATTATGAACAGATCTGTGATCAAGGAATGCCCGTGGGTTAAGACCAGACTGAGCAATGTCTACCGCAATCCTGCCTGTGTGTGTTGCAATTCGTTTGCGTGCAGCTGTGACGGCTGGTGCACATGCACCTGCAGGTGCCATCAAGCCCAAAGCCTCGGTCATCAGCGCCATGGTGCTCGCCGTACCCATGACACCGCATGTCCCTACCGTCGGCACAAGTTCATTATTGGCTTCGGCGATTTCTAAATCATCGATATCTCCAGCCCTGAATTGTGCCCAAAGTCGCCTGCAATCTGTACAGGCACCCACCCGGGTTCCTCTTTGTGAACCGGTCAACATTGGTCCAGTGACCAGTTGAACAAAAGGCAACCCTGCACTCAGGGCTCCCATGATCTGTGCAGGAACGGTTTTGTCACAACCACCGATGAGGATGCAGGCATCCATAGGCTGTGCGCGTATCATTTCCTCTGTATCCATCGCCATCAGGTTTCGTAGATACATAGAAGTTGGATAGGAAAAACTTTCATGCAGAGAGATGGTGGGAAATTCTAGAGGCAACCCTCCATGAGCCAGAACCGCAGACCTAGCAAATTTGATGAGATCAGGAATATTACCATGACAACCATTGTAATCTGAATAGGTGTTTACAATTCCAATAACGGGCTTTTCCAGATCCTCGTCGGTATAACCAAGGCCTTTAATAAATGATTTCCTCAAAAATAAAGAAAAGCCCTGATCCCCATAATTGGTCAGCCCTTGTCTCATGCCTTTTTTTGAATCGTTGTCCGCCATTTGTCCTGTCTCCAAAAAAAACAGGCGGTGAAACCGCCTGTCGTTCATTTCAATTGTTAATGGATTATAGAAGGTTAATTGATTTCATAAAGTTTATATGAGCATCAAGCGCTTCACGAGCCAATGGTGACTTTTTCGCGTAGTCTTCCCAAGCTCCAACAGCAATTTCGCGGAACTTACGACGTTCTTCAGGTGCCCAGTCTACAATCGTGAGATCACCTGCGGCTTTGTCACGTGCCACAAGACGCAAATCTTCCATGTCTGCATCACGCATCTGCGATGTCCAGGCGCGATAGTACCAAGTTTCCAAGGTAGCACGTTGCGCATCGGTCAAACCATCCCAAACCCGCTTGTTGACGATGAACTGAAGAACCGCCATGGAGTGAATGCCAGGATAAATCGGATATTTTGCAATTTTATGCATACCGGAGGCTGTGTTGTTCACATAAGCAGACGCATCTGCAGCATCCACGATGCCTTTTTCAAGGGATGTATAGACTTCTGAGAATGGAATGGATGATGGAGAAGCACCAACCCGACGGAATACCTCGGCGGCCAAGCCTTCTGGAGAGCGAATTTTTACGCCCTTAAAGTCATCAACACCTCTGATGGGAATCTTTGAGACAAGAGCTTCCTTGGTGTAAGGTCCGCAACCGATAACATGAACCCGACCATTGGTATATTTATCATAGATTTTCTGCAGCATTTCTTTACCGCCGCCATGCATACAGAATGTTTGTACCTGAGCTGGGGTATCATAGCCTGCGATCAAATCACCCATGATGGCAAAAGCTGGATCACGACCTGCGAAGTAAGATACGGCGTTTAGGTCACCATCAAGGATACCATTTGCCACTGCATCAATGGTTTCTCTGTGCGGAACAACGGCTTTTGTTGGCAGAGCGTCAATTTTCAATTCACCACCGGTCATGGTAGCAAGAACAGGAGCCATTTTATCGGTCATGTAGCGGTGGGCCCAATCTCCCGCTTTAGAACTCATTTGTACCTTTAGCGTTTTGGCATCAGCCGCTGTCGCGACCATCATGGCTAACGCGCCTGCCATGGTGAGTGATTTTAACAACATTATCTTCCTCCGTTGTCCGTTTATTTAAAATCTCAGAGGAAACCGTCAGCCACATAAAACATGAGTGCCATAAGGCCAGCACCGAAGGCCAAGCCTGCTAACCAAGCCCAAGGGCCATAATAATTGACATGGTCATCTCGTGTTCCGTCGCTCATCTTTCGGATTCCTTCTCCCTGTCTGGTAGGATTTTTATCTTTGTTTTTGCTACCAGAGCTTAGGTGAGCGCGAAATTCAAAAAAATTCAACCCCTAATTTGATAATCAGCAATATTTTGGAGATTTATCAGCTCTTAAATCTGACTTGCGCAGATCTTATAACTTGTGATCTTCTGACACAAATTAAAAAAAACGGTTAGAGAATAAGTAAGAACATTATTCTAAAACGAAGAAGTAGCACCTGGCAGAGATCAGGAACATAAAGGGGGGATGTGAGTTATGGCGGTGGTTTCGCATAATGATGAAGATAAGGGCTCAAACGCTGCATTGGAGCGATTTCCAGAGCACAATGATCGCTTAACTTTCGTTGATCACGCGAGCAAGTTTTCTGGGCTGGCAGTCGCACAATTGTATCTGTTGGTGGCACTTGTTACCGCGTACGAGGTCATCTCCCGGTATGTTTTTCATACACCCACCCAGTGGGTCTTTGAAGTCGTTATGGTTCTATGTGCCACAGCTTGGATGGTTTCATCTGGTTATATTACCATGCATAAGCGTCACATTGGGATTAATGTGCTGTACCTGATGGCCAGTGATCGTAGCAAATGGTGTTGGACCTTTTCTCGATGTATATTGGGGTCTTGGCGCTTTGGTTGCTTATTGATGACTCGATTGTCAGGGCACTAGAATCCATTGATATGGTAGAACGTGCTGGGACAGCATGGAATTCGCCACAGCCGTTGATTTTAAAGTCAATGCTTACCATCGGCGCAATAATATATATTATCCAGCTTTTGGTAAATTTATATCGTCACTATGATGGGCAGTTGGGAAAGGCTATTGTTTCTCTTATCTCTGTAGCGATTTTTTTCCGTTTGGTGGCCGTTGTTGGTGTTCACTATCACGGCGATGCATCAGTCTTTGCTGATTTAAACAGCATGTTCGTTTCCATAGGTGCTCCATTTGATCCATCTCAATGGATTGATGTGCGCGCCTATTCTGTTGCAACGGCGAGTGTTGCGATTGTGATTGCGATGCTCATTCTGATGATGACAGGTATGCCACTAGGTATTGTAACCTTGTTTGTCTCTGTGCTCGCTGCATTGTTCTT
This sequence comes from Alphaproteobacteria bacterium, assembly GCA_038131935.1. GTDB lineage: Bacteria > Pseudomonadota > Alphaproteobacteria > UBA8317 > UBA8317 > UBA8317. The sequence goes on from JAYPQH010000037.1 coordinate 3,425, forward strand.
TTACGGTTATGGGGGTTTATATCTGGTCTCAACAAATGCCTTTGGGTTGCTAGAAAAATATCCTCTCGTTGCTGTGCCATTATTCGTGCTCATGGCATCGATTCTTGAACGGGCAGGAATTGCAGAAGATCTGTTTGATGCTATGTCCATTTTTGCAGGCAAGTTACGTGGCGGTGTGGCGATTCAAACCATTGTTGTCGCCGTGATCTTGGCCGCAATGTCCGGGGTCATGGGTGGGGAAATTGTGATGCTGGGCCTCGTGGCGCTTCCACAATTGTTACGACTTGGTTATGACCGCAAACTTTCTATCGGTTTGATTTGTGCTTCGGGTGCTCTTGCGACATTGATTCCACCGAGCATCATCATGATCGTCTACGGATTGTCTGCACAGGTAGCCATAGGCGATCTGTTCATGGCTGGTTTCATACCTGGTCTGATGTTGGCATCATTCTATGGGATTTATGTTCTTGCAAGATGTACCCTAAATCCAGCTCTGGCACCAACAGCTGAAGAAGTGGCCAAAATCCGGGGCGAGGAAGTCGCCATGTCTAGAGATAAAATGACAGCAGTGATTTTCTGTGTGCTTCTCATCGGTTGTGTCATGGGCTCAATATACGCTGGTATTGCATCAGTAACGGAAGCAGCCGCGGTTGGCGTTATTGGCGCCATTATTGTTGCAGCCATCAGGCTATCTTTTGACTGGAACTTGTTACAAGGAGCACTGGCCGGAACCATGTCAACGGTGGGAACCATTATATGGCTGATACTGGGCGCTGTTGCTTTTGTTGGCATTTACAACCTCATAGGTGGTGCAGACTTCATGCGTTCTTTATTCTCCAACCTTGGATTGCCACCACTGGGCGTTATATTTTTGATGATGGGAATTCTGGTTATTCTGGGAACATTCATGGAGTGGATCGCTATTGCCTTCATCACGGTACCTGTGTTTGCACCGGTTGTTATGGGCATGGCTCCTGAACTTGGGTTGGAACCTGAGTGGGCTGCGGTTTGGTTTGGTATTTTGTTTGTGATGAATATTCAAATTTATTTCTTGTCGCCACCTTTTGGCCCTGCTTGTTTTTGGCTAAAATCAGTGGCACCAGCAGACATCACATTACAGGAAATCTTTGCCAGCGTGTTGCCTTTCATAGCGCTTCAAATCATCGGAATGTTGCTGGTGATGTTCTTCCCTCAAATCGCCTTATTTCTTCCACAAGCATTGAGTTAAAGGTGCATTATGGCAAAAATTCTTGTTACAGAACCTGTTGATATATCCGGTATAGAGTTGCTGGAGCAACACGGACATGAGGTCATCAAAGGTTGGACGCTCAGTTCAGATGCGCTGAGCGCACATTATACTGATATTGAAGGCATTTTGGTTCGCATTGCAAAGATTCCTTCGTCTTTGATGGAGAGTATGCCGCGATTAAAGGTCGTCGCCAAACATGGTGTAGGGTGCGATAATGTTGATGTTGCTTATGCAAGAAATCACAATATCGCTGTAGGAATTGCTGCATCGGCAAATGCGACATCTGTGGCTGAGCATACCTTAATGTTCATCTTAGCTGCTGCAAAAGATCTTCTTTTTATGGACAAAACCACCCGTGATGATTACGCCGCGAGAACCAATATTCACGCTGTTGATATACAAAATCGTACAGTTTTGATTGTGGGTTACGGGCGTATCGGTACAAAAGTAGCCTTGTTATGCAAAGCATTTGGGATGGATGTGATCATTCATGATACAAAGTTTGATATTTCTCAAACTGAAGTTGATGGATTTAAACTTGTTCATGACCTCCAAGAAGGACTTGCACAAGCAGATATTTTGACGGTTCATGTTCCCCTAACAAATCAAACCCATCATATGATTGCTGAGAAAGAGATGCGTCTCATGAAGTCGGATGCTATCGTGGTAAATTGCGCTCGTGGCGGTATTGTCCATGAGCAAGATTTGGCGCGCATGTTGGAAGATAAAGTGATCAAAGCGGCTGCTATTGATGTATTCTTCGAAGAGCCCATAAACCCTGAAAACCCTTTGTTAAAAGCTCCAAGATGCGTCCTGGCACCCCATGCGGCTGCATTTACTGTGGAGTCTTTAGCTCGAATGTCACAGGAGGCAGCCCAGAATATTATGGATGTTATAGAAGGGCGCGGTCTGCAACCTGGTTATCTCTACGAGCTAGAGGCTTTCTCCCAAGAAAATTGAGGGTCCAGGTAAGGAGAATTGTCAGGTAGAAGTTCGATGGGGGCTTCTATCTGAATCCGGCTGAGCAGGAGATAGGATAACGTTTTTCCATGCCGATCCAAGCTCCTGGACGCATTAACCCCACCATCCAAAGCATTCTCCAAAACAAAATTCATGGCATGTAAGTTCGGCAACAGATAACGGTGCACGGCTGTAACGCCTAAATGTTGGGTGGTCTTGTGAACAATGTCTTCGGTGACATTTGTTTTGAGTATGTCCCAAGCATCTGCTTTGTAGGCAATAATGGAAACATTCGAAACATTACCCTTATCACCTGCGCGTCCATGGGCGAGGGCATGTAGGGGAAATTTGCGTGTAAGACTCATGTAATAACCTCTGCACGAACATGTGGTTCAATAGAACTTGGGGGTAATAAGATAGAAGCCGTTGCTTGCTGTTCGGTCACAAACCCACGAAATCCACCGCCAGCAGCTGGACCTGAACAATATAATGACTGTAACTCATCGACCAACATTTGTGCGCGATGCCGGTCTTGGCTAATCAAGCATAGTCGAACACGATAATCACCATCAAAAGCTGGCGCTGTTTGAGGCAATTGTCCCCCGTCAAGGACCGAATGTGCCCCGATGACATCCACACGGATGTCGCCGTTATAGCCCAATGTTCTCATCCGTTGTGTGACAACATCTGCTGCAAGTCGGGCGCGGGCGTAACCGTTCATTCCCGCATAACTCATTTCTGCTTCTGCCATGAAACCATGGTCGACAACCAATGTAGCCTTTAAGGTTGCCGGTCGTTCATGGCCTTGAATGCCGCGTATGCTGACTTTGTTTTCTGCTTCATCATGCAATGTCATGGCGCAAACATCAGCGGTTACATCTGGCACCAAATAAGCTGCGGGATCATGCATTTCGTAGAGGAGCTGTTCTGTGATGGTCGCTTTGTTGACCAATCCACCGGTGCCCTCAGGTTTGGTTAAACTAAAGATCCCATCTGAATGGACTTCCGCGAGGGGAAAGCCGACTTCATGGAGGTTGGGGACATCTTTAAAGCCTGGATCTGCAAAATATGCTCCCGTTACTTGTCCCCCACATTCAAGCAAATGACCACAAATGGTACCTGAAGCCAAGACATCCCAATCATTTTCAGCCCAGCCAAATTCATGGATGAGTGGTCCTAAGATGAGTGCGGAGTCGGTTGTTCGGCCTACCAAGACCACATCAACATTTTCTTGCAAAACTTTGGCGACATGTCGGGCCCCTAAATAGACATTGGCGGCCAATATGGGGCGTCCATCAATGCTGGTGCCTTCCATTGTTGAGGCACGCCCCAGATCCTCTGGATTCAAATATTCAAGAAGGTCATCGCCAAGGAGTACACCAATTCGCGGTTTGCGCAGACCCTGTTCATGGGCAATTTCAAGAATTTTTCGTGCCCCAGCAATCGGGTTGGCTGCACCCATGTTGGACACAATGGTGATGCCATGCTCTAAACAAGGTTTTAATGCAGGTTCAATATATTGGGGTAAATAAGGTGAGTAGCCTAATGCGGGGTTGTTTTGGCGAATACGTTGTGCTGTGGCAATGGTTCTTTCGGCAAGTACCTCAAAGGTAAGATATTTTGGGCCTGTTTTTTGTGAAAGTGCCTCAATAACTGGTAATGAGGCATCAAACCTATCACCTGAAAACCCAGCACCATTGCCTATATGAACTGTTGTCATGCATGCCCCCTATGCAATGCGAGGTTCTTTCCTCGTACGTCGTTTCTGCTTAAACCGATTTTGGACGAATTTTACAAAACAGCCAAGCCCGAAGCTTTTATATGGATCAATCAATATCGAAAACCCGTCTTGGATGGCGGCAATATCTACTTGGGTTGTTCTTTTGCCTCCTGAGTATCTCTGTTTTGAGTGCAAGATTGGGTGGAGATGAAATCTATTCATACATAGCCTATACAGCAGCTCTAGGCATTTTTATAATGGCTTTGTCGGGTTTGGGTTTGCGCGAATTCTATCTAATCTTCGTATGCTTCGTCTTGGGTGGAGCAGCTTTACTAACCTTAGACAATGGCACCAATGTTCTGCTTGCTGGTCTTGATCAGGGCGTCTTCCTGATGAATTTCTTGTTACTGCTCACGCTTCTTCATCAAGCGGCCTCAACATCCACGGCTGTGGCGCGGGTTGGTAGCTTTCTAACCCAACAGCCAGCAAGCCGTCGTTATCTAGCTATCTCTGGAGGTAGCTCGATTATGGGGGTGATTTTCAATCTCGGTACGATCACTATGTTGACACCTTTGATTCATGAAGGTGTTGCAAACCCAAAGGTGATGATGAGCTAAAGTCATTGCGCGAACGACGCCAATTAAATGCGATGCTCCGGGGATTTGCATGGTGTGTGATTTGGTCGCCTACAGCATTGGCACCTGTTGCGGTCATGGAATTGATAGATGGTATCGATCGCAATTTATGGAGTTTTTATGGTTTTCTCATGTCTGTGTTGATATTGGCTTTTGGCTGGGTAGAAGACCATTACATGTTCCGAAAATTTGCCGGGTTAGCACAACGGCAGGGTGAAAAATCTTTACCGCTGCCTGGAATGTCTTTGTTACATTTTGGACAAGCATTAGCGATTTTATTTGGTTTGTCTTACATGTTCTCTTGGCTGGCAAATGACTCAGTCGTGGTAGGTATTCTCTTTGCTTGTCCATTGATGATGCTTGGATGGATCCTGTTGCAGGCAAAGGAACATCATTTGCCGATTTACCAAGCAACGGCTGTGAGGTTGCATGATGTTATTTTTGGGAAACTAACACTGAACTTAGGCATTTTGGTCACGCTTGGCTGCTCTGGATTTATAGGTCGTGCTGCAGCTGCGCTTGTACCAGCGGAAGAAGTAGCTTCAACTCTCGGCCTTTATGGAATGCCCGATTTTCTTTTTTTATTTCTCGTACCCTTGGCCATGATGCCTTTTGCTCTCTTAGGACTTAGTCCTATCGTTATGGCGGTATTTTTTGGTGGGCTTTTTGGCAGTTTGGAGGTGCTTCCTGCAGATCCAACATTGTTGGCACTTGCCATTTCCATGGGTTGGGCACTTTCTATGACCATGTCTCCGTTCGCCACAGTTGTGCTGTTGATGTCCCGGTTGAATGGAATCAGTGGGCTTGATTTAACCCTGAGGTGGAATTGGTGTTTTAACATCATAACGATAATCGTTATGTTTCTGATGCTTATGGCGTTAACAGGTGGTACATAATACCCAGTTAAAACCAAAGAAATAGCCTTGACCCTTGCAAGCTCATCGATGATGCTTCGGCTATGCTATGAGACCATCAAGGAGAACAACATGGGTTCAAAACTAAAGCGCCAAAAAACACCAGACCAGTTTCGTTCAGCACGTTGGTATGCCCATGATGATTTACGTTCTTTTGGGCATCGGTCGCGAGCCATGCAGATGGGGTATGACTTAGAGGACTGGAAAGACAAACCTGTTATTGCTATTCTCAATTCTTGGTCTGATATCAATCCTTGCCACGCACATTTTAAGTCTCGTGTGGAAGATGTGCGCAGGGGAATTCTTCAAGCAGGTGGTATGCCCGTGGAATTACCCACACTATCACTATCAGAACCGTTCGTGAAACCAACAACCATGCTGTACCGTAATATGATGGCGATGGAAGTAGAGGAGTTGATCCGTTCTCATCCCATAGATGGTGCTGTGCTTATGGGTGGGTGCGACAAAACCACACCGGCTATGCTGATGGGTGCTGTTTCAGCAGGAGTTCCCGCAATTTTTATGCCGGCAGGCCCTATGTTGCGTGGCAACTGGAAAGGTCAGCAATTGGGTTCTGGGTCAGATGCTTGGAAATTCTGGGATGAGAGGCGCGCGGGCAATATTAGTCAGAAGGAATGGCAAGAGCTTGAAGCTGGTATTGCACGTTCCCATGGACATTGTATGACCATGGGTACAGCTTCGACCATGACCGCTATAGCAGAAGCCTTGGGTATGTCACTTCATGGGTCATCATCTATTCCGGCACCAGATGCTAATCACAATAGGATGGCAGCACAGAGCGGTAGACGAATTGTAGAGATGGTCTACGAAGATCTAGTCCCGAGCCAAATTATTACGCGGAAAGCTGTCGAAAATGCCTCTGTTGTTGCGATGTCTATGGGGGCCTCCACAAACGCAGTCATCCATCTTGTTGCTATTGCACGCCGGGCTGGCATTGATTTTAGTGTAGATGATCTAGATGCATTTGGTCGAAATATCCCAGTGTTGGCTAATATAAGGCCCTCTGGGCAGACCTATCTAATGGAAGATTTTTATTACGCAGGTGGTTTGAGAGCCTTGCTCAAACGTTTAGAAGATTTTCTCCATCAAGATGTCATAACTGTTGAAGGGCAAACGATTGGTGATCTTTTGGAAGGTGCCGAAATATATAATGACGATGTTATCCGTCCCTTATCTGAGCCCATTTATCCTCATGGTGCTTTGGCTGTTCTCAAAGGAAATTTGGCTCCAGATGGTGCTGTCATCAAACCTGCGGCTATGCAAAAAGACTTGCTCGAGCACGAAGGTCCTGCATTGGTTTTTGATAGCTACCCAGAAATGAAAAAGGCGGTTGAAGATCCAAACTTGGATGTAACAGCAGAACATGTCATGATTTTCCGGAATGCTGGGCCAATAGGGGGACCGGGCATGCCTGAGTGGGGAATGTTACCTATACCTGTCAAATTGGTCCGTGAGGGCGTACGTGATATGGTCCGCATTTCCGATGCAAGGATGAGTGGTACCAGCTATGGCGCCTGTGTGTTGCATGTAGCGCCAGAATCTTTCCTGGGTGGTCCTCTTGCCCTTGTGCGTAACGGTGATCGGGTACGTTTATCTGTTTCTGAACGTCGCCTTGATCTTTTGGTTGATGCGGAAGAGTTAGAAAAAAGACGATCAGAGTGGGTTGCCCCCGAGCCACGAACCGGTAGGGGTTATGGCTGGATGTTTGCCCAACATATCCAACAAGCCAATCTTGGATGTGACTTTGATTATTTGCAGACAAGTTTCGGGGCGTCAGCAAAAGAACCTGATATTTTCTGAAGTTTCACGTCCTGCACAAACGCTCGCATTTTTCAAAAAATAGGTCCATGATCATATGATGGCATCAGAGGAGGAATAGATGGCCGACGGTTTTGTACGCCTGCACGAAAGAGATAACGTATTAACATGTATGAGTGATGATGGGGTGAATGGTATCCCACGTGGTCACAAGGTTGCAGCTGAGAATATTACAGCAGGACAACCGGTTATAAAATACAACCAAATCATTGGTGAAGCATCCCAAGACATCATTCAAAATGAGCATGTTCATGTGCATAATTTGGCCATGGGGCACTTTGATCGGGTGCATGAATTTTGTGCGGACGCCAACTGGAGTCGTCGACCCATGCTTACAGGACCTACAACATTTGATGGCTACATGAGGGCCAACAAATCAGTCGGTACCCGTAATTACATTGGTGTCCTAACAACGGTGAACTGCTCAGCGACAGTTGCCCGTTATATCGCGGAGCATTTTCGTGGAGACGCATTAGATGCCTATGAAAACGTCGATGGTGTTGTATCTTTGGTGCATGGTACCGGCTGTGGCATGGCTGGTAACGGCGAAGGCATGGCGAATTTACAGCGTGTTCTTTGGGGCTATGCAGGTCATCCCAATTTTGGGGGCATTTTGTTGGTTGGCTTGGGTTGTGAACAGGCGCAGGTCTCCATGATGGTGAGCAGTTTTGGTTTTGAGGAAGGTCGTACCTTTCGGTATTTCAATATCCAAGATGTTGGGGGAACAAGGGCTACAGTTGATCATGGTATCCGTATGATCAAAGAGATGTTACCCCAGGTGAACGATATTTCTCGTTCAACTGTGCCGGTATCTGAATTGAGTTTGGCCTTACAATGTGGAGGATCTGATGCCTATTCTGGTGTTACAGCCAACCCTGCATTGGGTTATGCCAGTGATCTGATTGTTGCCCATGGCGGAACAACGATTTTGGCAGAAACGCCTGAAATCTATGGTGCAGAACATTTGTTGACCCGGCGTGCCATCAATGAAGATGTTGCCAAAAAACTTTTGGATCGCATCAGCTGGTGGGAAGATTATACCATGCGTAATGGTAACGAAATGAACAATAATCCATCTCCAGGTAACAAAGCAGGTGGTTTAACGACCATTTTGGAAAAGTCACTTGGCGCTGTTGCCAAAGGAGGTACGGCACCTCTTGCGGATGTTTTGCTGTATGGCGAAGCCAGCAAACGCAAAGGGTTTCATTTTATGGACTCTCCAGGCTATGATCCGACCTCTATTACAGGCCAGGTGGCAAGTGGTGCCAATGTTGTATGTTTTACAACCGGTCGTGGATCTGTTTATGGCTGCAAGCCTTCACCATCTATAAAATTGGCAACCAACAGCGTGATGTATCAAAAATTGCAAGAAGATATGGACGTTAATTGTGGTGTGATTGCTGATGGTCACGCCAGTGTACAACAGGTTGGTGAGGAAATTTATCAGTTGATTGTGGATGTTGCCTCAGGGCGTCCGAGCAAGTCAGAAGCCTTAGGTTTTGGCGATGCAGAATTTGTTCCTTGGCAGATCGGCGCTGTGATGTAAAAAAATACAACAGCCAACGTCCTATTTTTTAGGGAATATTACGTATTTGGTTGATTGTTACGTCAATGCATTGGTCATTGACGTAACATGAGGTGGCATAATCGTTTATTCAGCCGCAGGATTGGATTTGAAAGCGCTGTCAACACCAGAGGACTTTTGGGTTCTAAAAATTGAACCGCCGATGGGTGCTGGTGGCAGGGATAGGCGAACGGGATTGCTCTCAATTCTAGGTGTTAATGATACCTCTCCACATAGAATTCGATCTTGGAGGTCTTCCCACATGTCCTTTTGGCTTAATCTATGAAAATATGAATTGGCTCCTGTTAAAGGCCACGCATCACCAGCATGACATTCATAAAACAACATCATTCGGGAGTGGGCGGAAACATTGGGCGCTGAGCCATGTAATGTGCGCGCATGATGTATCGACATGTCCCCAGCTTTCCCAGTCAATGTGATAGCTTGTGACAAATCAAGGTCATCATCGTCAGGGGAAACAGCACCTGCAAAGACACCATTATGATGGTGGTTCAACACAGGGCCCCGGTGGCTCTTTGGAATAACTTGTAAAGGGGCGTTCGTTTCATCAACATCATCAAGCATGATCCCCAACGCCAGAACGTCATCATTGGTATAGGGGTAAAAGGCCCAATCTTGATGCCATTCAACCGCAGCACCTCCACCAGGTGCCTTCATGTTCAATTTTGCGGTTTGAAGAACAACATTTGGCCCGAGCAAAGCCTTTAGGATAGATATGATTTTTTCACTGCGCATGATTTCATCGAAGACAGCATGCTGTTTATGAGGAAGCTTAATACGGGGTTAACCGAACATTGTCCGCACTATGGCCCTCATCAATGTCAAACCTATCATCAGTTTCAGTAATATCTTTTGCTTGCTCACATAACATGGACACAGCATCATGTGCGGCTTTTAATATATCAGGTGAGAGAACATTCTTGACCATGACAAATCCTTGGTCCTGATATTCATTTAAGAGTTTGTTTGCGTCCATTTTTACCTCGCTAAAAGCCAACCACCATCTACGTCTATGGTTGTGCCGGTTACAAAATCATTTTCCACTTGAAAGATAATAGCCTGAGCGACTTCTTCTGCGGTTCCAGCTCGGGGAATCAAATGGTGTCCCGTGCGTTTTTTGATAATTTCTTCTCTTGTTGGGCCAACGGCTCTCATGATGGGCGTATCAATAAACCCAGGTGCAACCACGTTTAATCTTTTGGGTGTAATTTCTGGTGCAACAGCCCTTACCAAGGCCTCCACAGCGCCACCTACGGTTGAGATGGCCACCATATCTTCTTCACAGCGACGCGCTGGGGTGCCACTCACCAAAACCGCACATCCTTGATCTGTTAGATGAGGCACGCCCTCATGCAAAATATTAACATAACCCCAAAGCTTGGCAAAAGAACCACGAAACCCTTGGACGTCCATATCAAGGAATGATCCTCGTGCTCTTGCCCCACCTGTGGCGGTGGCGATGAGTATGTCATAGGGACTAAGACGTGCACACAATCCCGCCACCGCATCTGTGTCAAGTACGTCACAAGGTTCTTTTTGGAACCCCTCAGTTCCTGCTTTGTCAGGATCTCTGGAGATAATAGTGACGTTTGCGCCTTTAGATTTCAGCATCTTTGCCGCAGCAAGGCCGATGCCTGATGAGCCGCCAAAAACCAGCGCCTTTTTACCTGTGATATCCATTGCAGATCCTTTTTGTTTTTTTTGATTTAATAATAAAGCTGAAGCATCTGCAACTCACATCTTGCCATGAACCTTAAACTCAGATCATCTTTCAATTGGTGGAAGACAATTCGGGAGATGAAACTATGACACAGACTATTGTTCGAGGTGTGAAGGAAATGGTGGAAGAGGCCAACGCCGTTGTCGATGTGATGAGCTTGGAGGATGCAAGGGCTGCTCATGGCAATGAAGATTACGTGTTTATTGACGTACGTGATCATCGTGAACTCAAGCGTGATGGCAAAATACCAGGTGCGTTTTCTTGCCCAAGAGGTATGTTGGAGTTTTGGATAGATCCAAACAGTCCTTATCATAAAGATATTTTTGCGCAGGACAAAACATTTGTGTTTTACTGTGCTAGCGCATGGCGTTCGGCTTTGGCGACCAAGGTTGCAAAAGAGATGGGTTTAGCACCAGTTTGTCATCTAGACGGTGGCTTTGGTGCATGGAAAAAGAGCGGGGCTGATATAGAGGTATTATCATGACAGAAGTCATCGTTGTCACAGGTGGGTCTAATGGGATTGGCTTAGGTTGTGTGCAGGCCGCCAAACAACTTGGTCGCACGGTTGTTAATGTTGATATCTTACCTGAGGGAAGCCCTCAAAGTGATGTATACATTCAAGCTGACTTGCGACAGAGGGATCAGTTAGACGCAGCATTTTCAGAAATATTATCACGTTTCGATATTGTTGGATTGGTCAATAATGCGGGCGCAGCCATCAATCATAACCTTGAGGAAACTGGTTCTGAGGATTTTGACGAATTGGTGCCATTAAATTTGATTGCACCAATGTTGTGCACGCAGCATGCCTTGTCCTCTATGCGCAAAGTTGGTTGGGGACGTGTTGTTAACATCGCCAGTCGGGTTGTCTTGGGCAAAGAAAATCGTTCCGCTTATGCGGCAACCAAAGGTGGATTGTCTTCCATGGGTAAGGGATGGGCTTTGGAGTTGGCAGCCGAAGGTATCACGGTCAACACGATTGCGCCTGGCCCCATTGCGACGGATTTGTTCAACCGGGCGAACCCTCCAGGAAGTCCGTTAACGGAAAAAATTCGTAATGGTGTTCCCGTAAAGAGGTTGGGTACTGCGCATGATATCGCGCGTGCGGCTATGTTCTTCTTAGCGGAAGACGCTGGATTTGTTACAGGACAAACCCTTTACGTTTGTGGGGGTATGACAATCGGTGCTTCTGGCCATTAAATATGGCCAGCTAAACCTTATGATTACGCTTTGTAAGCTTTGAGCAAAATAGCGTAGCCACCCATGATGTCTGTTTGTTCGGCATGAAATCCCTCAGCCTCTGTCATCTGGTGAAAGACAGGACCCAAACGAGCATCTGGAAAAACATGGAACGCGCGCAACCAGCTTTGGAGCGCCCAACGAAAGGGCTGATAGAGCCCTTTTCCTGTAGAAAAATCTACCACATGTATGCTGCCCTGTTCGGACAATAGATGTAGGGCATGCTGCAGAGCGATTTCCCATTGAGGTATCATAGAGAGGGAATAGCTGAAAAAGATACGATCGAAGGTAGAACGACCGAATAGCGCCATGGGGTCAAAATCCCTAGCATCACCCCTAGCCAATTTCATGCTTTCAGAGAGACCTCTCTGCGCTATTTGCTTATGGGCTGTGTCAAGCATAACTTGGGAAATATCCATCCCGTAATATTGTGGATAGGGATAATGGCCGTGGGCATGGATCAAGTTACGTCCTGTGCCGCAGCCAATTTCTAACACATGGTTGTTGTTCTGAGCGTTTAATTCCTTGATCATGCGATCTCGCCCAAAGAGATAATATTTTCTTGTGGCATCATAAATCGCTTGTTGCGGTCGATAAATAGCATCCATCAACCTAGCATGTTGTTGATCGCTGCTCATGATTTTAGCTCATAGACATGAACACCACCATAGATTGCTGCACGGTCTCTAGCGGTAAGATCATCAGATAGATCTTCGTGATATGTCCAGCGGCTCAAGATATCGTCATCCAAGCGACCAGGCAGAAGACTAGGGCGATCTGCTGTTCGGAATAGAACCCGCGCACCTGGCCGGGCTGTTCGTGTGATTTCTGACCATAGTTGGTCAAGCTGTTGGTTGCTCATCCAATCCTGGGCATCCAACAACAAATATGCATCAAAGCTATTTTTACCGCGGGCTTCTAACTCTTTTGTGTAGGGTCTGTGGCTCACTGTGAGTCTTTCAGCGCGACTTTTGATGTCTTCGTAATGCTCTCTTTTGAGATATGGGGGGAGGGAAATATTTTCTCCTTTGCCGTAAGCATGGGTGAGGGCTTGCATCGCAAAGTAATTCTCTTCGATGGGAAAATCACCAAATAGCTTTCGTAGGCGATTACGCAAAACATCTGCCATGGATCCATCACCCTCTCGTGCAAGGGCTTCATATTGTGCGGGTGGAATACCAAGTCCAAAAAGGGACGCACGTGCCGCTGTGACGCGGCGGACAATCCAATGGTCAAATACAGGTGAAATTTCTCTTTCAAAAAATTCAATCTGTGCTTTTTGATCAGGCATTTCCAACATTTCACTAAGTCGGACACCTAAAAGATATGCACTGATCCTTCCAACACTAATAAAACGACCCAACAAACCATAGCGGTAAATATTACGTGTAAAAATAGAAACACGTCGACGCATAAGGATATCTCTTTGCTGCCAATACTGACGGCAATCAATGTCAAGGTTATCACGGATATGCCTATCGTAGACTTGAATATTGGAAGCTTCAGAAGCATCCCCAAAGAAGCGGTAGTAACTTTGATAGTTCGGAAGATAGCGGGCGCCTGTCTGCTTAAGTTTGATGAGGTTAATATGATGGAAATTCAGATCTACTGCATGAACTGCCTCTGGATCAGAAACAAGGTAAGACAGTGCATTACAGCCTCCAGAAGATATGGTCATGATGGATTTGCCAGAGCTTAATGCAAGGCCTTCCATATCAACGATAGGATCTTCCCAAATCTGTGGGTACACAAGCCCCCGGAACATTGTGGTGAACAACCTTTCCATCAACCAAGTGAATGACATTTTCTGAGATTGATGAGCGGAATAAGAAAGGTTTGCCTTAGATATCTGTTTACCGGTTGATTTGGCCATTTCAATCCTCACAAGATAATACCCAAGTTGTCGTTGCCATGTTGCAGAAAATCAAGCAATGTTTTTTATCATGTTTGTGATGAAAAGTTGAAATGACATGGAAAAAGATTCTTTGTTGGTAGATATTGTATCTGATGTCGTCTGTCCTTGGTGTGTTGTTGGCTACCATCAATTAAGCAAAGCGGCTGAAATGATTGGCAAGAAATTGGTGATCCAATGGCATCCTTTCCAGCTAAATCCTGACATGCCTGAAGATGGTGAAAACTACATAAGCTATCTTATGGCTAAATATGGAATGAGCAGGGCACATGTTTTGTCCAACAGAATTCGTATTACAGAATTAGGACAAGCTGTTGGATTTGCCTTTCATTATAATGAGCAAATGCGCACCTACAATAGCCTAAGGGCTCATCAGTTGGTCGCTTCAGCAGAAAATGATGAGCAACGTCACCAATTGGTGATGTCATTGTTTGATGCATTCTTTGTAAAGCATGTGAACATTTCGTACGCTGATGAACTTATTGAAATTGGTGAACGCGCTGGGCTGAACAGAGAAATCATTGCCAAAAATCTTGAAGATAAAACCTTCCTCCCACAAGTGGAAAGAGATATGAAAGCATGGCGTGAGCTTGGGGTGAATGGTGTGCCAAGTTTTCTTTTTGAAAATACTTATTTTGTGTCGGGAGCCCAAGGGGTTGAACGTTTCTCTAATATCCTCACGCAAGTCTCACACGCGAAGAACAATAGCGAATAGGAAGCCAATCTTAACCCCATAAAGGATGGGAGATACATCTTTTATGGGGCTTAATCGGGTTGTTAGGTACTATGTTCACCCTTTGAGCGTGGACCAATTGAGGGGTTGGTTGAGGTCAATAAAATTGTCCACTGGTGCTAAGGGGTATTTTAACCCCGTTGCACAGTTGAATAGCACAACTTTATCTGTCTTATCGACCAGCCCTTGCTGCAGTGCTTGTTGATAGGCTACGGCCGTCGCCGCACCTTCTGGGCAGAGCAAAAGGCCGTCATCATGAGCTACATCATCACGATAAGCCAAAATATCATCATCAGAGACGGTCATACAGAAACCTTGAGATTCTCGTACAGCGCGGATGATTAAGAAATCACCTACGGCAATAGGAACCCTGATACCTGCCGCCACAGTATGAGCATTTTCCCATAAAGGTGCATGTTCTTCCCCGCGTGCCCAAGCCTCATAAATAGGCGCACAGCCTTCAGCTTGAACAGCCACCATTCGGGGTAATTTACCTTTGAGCCAGCCTATATCTTGAAGTTCTTGGAAGGCTTTCCACATACCAATGAGGCCCGTGCCGCCGCCGGTGGGATAAAAAATAACATCTGGTAACGTCCAACCCCATTGCTCTGCCAACTCCAGTCCCATGGTTTTTTTACCTTCAATCCGGTAAGGTTCCTTGAGGGTCGAAACATCAAACCATCCTATTTGAGACTTGCCTTCTCCGACAATGCGTCCGCAATCATTGATGAGGCCATTTACCTTCCAAACTTCAGCAGCCTGTTGTTGGATTTCACGTATGTTGATGTCTGGCGTGTCATCTGGACAAAACACAGTGGCCTTAAGGCCAGCGCGGCGGGCGTATGCTGCCATGGCCGCTCCTGCATTTCCATTTGTTGGTATCGCCAGATGGGTAAGACCAAATTGCTTAGCCATGGAAACAGCAAGGGCCAGGCCTCTGGCTTTAAATGAACCGGTTGGAAGTCGTCCTTCATCCTTGACATAAATACTGCCTGGGTTAACCCCATGTCGCTGAGCCCATCGGTCTAGGCTAATCAATGGGGTTGTGACTTCTCCTAGTGAAATTCGGTTAGCTTTTTCTGTGGGTAGAAATGGTGCATAGCGCCACAAGCCATCGCCTTCTAGTTGATCTTTCTGCAGTGAGGATGTCATTCGCTCAAGGTCATAGCGAACCAGTAAGGGGCGGCCCGCATTTGATAAGCCATGCACCTCACCTGCGGGATATTTTTCACCAGTTAGAGAACATTCTAGGTGCGTCACATAAAGGTCGGAGTTCATGTCTGTATTTCTCCATTTTTGGTGGCCATTGTTTGTCACCTCAATATTCAAGAGTTTCATCAAAACATTGTTCAAATATGCCTAGCGATGATACAAAGACTCAAGTGCTTCACTATATCTTGCCCAGACAACATGACGACGCCCTTTCAAGGTTGCAGTCATTTCACCATTTTCTACGCTGAATGGCTCATCGGCTACGATAAACCTACGAACACGCTCATGTGCAGGAAGTTGATTGTTAACTTGTGCAACCTGCTCAGCAAGAGCTTTTTCTTCTTCTTTTATGTCGGTATTTTCACCCTCGCGATGGGGGACGAGAACTGCAGAAAGCCACGGGCGTTTATCACCAAAAACCATAGCTTGCGCGATAAGTGGCTGAAAAGTGAGCATCTGCTCGATTTTGCTTGGGGCAATGTTGTCGCCACCAGAATTCACGATCATGTCTTTTTTACGGCCAGTAATATACAGATATCCATCAGGATCGATATGCCCGATGTCGCCGGTATATAACCAGCCGTCTTGAATGGTTTCGGCTGTCGCTTCCTTATCGGACCAATAGCCCTGCATCACCATATCTCCCCGAGCAAGGATTTCACCATCCTCTGCAATTTTGAGTTCCACGCCCTTAACAGGGGGCCTACCGAGGCAACTTTGATTTTCCCGGGTCTATTTGCTGATATCAATGGAGATGCTTCCGTTTGGCCGTAACCTTGTAAAATTTGAACCCCCAAAGACATGAAAAAATATCCAATTTCAGGATTAAGTGGTGCACCTCCTGATACGAAATATTGCAAGCGTCCTCCGAGTCTTGCCTTTACTTTTTTGCGGACCAGGACATCCAACAGTTGATCATAAAATGTTTCTACCCATGATAATGGCTGTGTATCCAGTCGCTTGCGACCCAATTTCAGTGCGCTCATGAACAGTTTGGCACTCAAGCCACCTTTTGCCTTAACGCCGCGCATGATGCGGTCATGAAGAACTTCATAAAGCCTGGGGACTGCTGTCATCAATGTTGGTGATGTCTCTTGAAGGTCTCTGGCGATATGCTCTCTGCTTTCGCAATACCAAACTTCAGAGTTTGTTTGGATCGGTAGATGAAGTCCGGCGGTGTGTTCATATGAATGTGATAAGGGTAATAGTGACAAAAATCTTTGCCCATGGGTAATCCCACCCTCAGCTAGCAAGTCTTTGGCTGCATCAATATTCGCTTGAATGGATGCATGAGTAAGCATAACAGCTTTAGGAACACCTCCAGTTCCCGATGTATATATGAAGCAGCAAACATCTGTTGGTGATAACTTATCCAAGTCTCGGTCGATATTTTCTAGCGGTTTTTGACTATCAATATCTTTCCAACAGCCAACGGTCTGTTCATAGTCCTCGCGAGAAATGTCATCCTCTATACTGCATAATAGGGGTCGAGAGGTGCAGTCTTGTAACGCTTGAAGTACTGTTTTGAATAGCTTGCCTCCACCAACCAGCGCGAGCTTAGCACCGGAGTGATTGAAGACATGTGCATGATCTGCAGATGTTGATGTTGTATAACTGGGAACAACGATGGCACCTAATGACATAATTGCAAGATCACAAAGTGCCCAGCGCGTTGAATTTTCAGCAACTATGGCAACCCTATCCCCAGCGCAAACGCCATGATGTTGAAGAAATGCGGCAAGTTTTAAGACTTGTGTTTTGGCGTCCTCACCGGTTGTTGCTTGCCACTGTCCCTGTCGCTTGTCATAAAACAAAGCTTGGTTTGGTATGTCATGAACGCGTTTGAAAAATGCTTGTGGGAGCGTTTTTTTTGGTTGGTACATATCTTTGAAACCCCCAATATCATGACATTAAAATTGGATCCTCAGACCAATAGAGACAATATGAAATGCTGTCTCTGCTTTTGCTTTTACGGTATTACTTACCCCTTGTGCCAACGGCACAGTTTTATTAACGATGCCATCTTCAACATGAATATGTGTGTAGGCTGCATCAAGATGCATAACATCGGACAGCTTTTTTGATAGTCCTAGAGACAACCAAATTCGATCACCGTCAGGGGTCATGAGTGACCGATCTGTATTGTTGGTGGGGGTTTGATCATATTGCATGCCCGCCCTTGCGACCCAATCATCGCTATAACGATGTTCTACACCTAAAGCGATGGAGGTCGTATCCTTGTAGTTAAATCTCAAGGTTGTATCGGCCAAGGCACCATCAATATTGACTTGGTCTAAGACTGACCAGTCATAAGCACTTAGTTCAAATAAGACATCAGTGTTGTCCCGCACACCCCATCGTCCACCAACAGACATGATCGATGGCATATCGAGGGTTCCTTTTGCAGCCCCTGAGCCAAACGCCTGAATGGTTTGTGTGCCTTCAATATCTTGGGAAAATCCTGATAGGTAGGAAACCCCGAGTGTAAATGTGTCTCCGAAGTCTTTTTGCGCGCCTAGAGACCAGCCAATGGTTGCGCTATCACCTTTGATGGATGCAAGGCCGGCTGCGGTTTGTTTGTATTGTGAAATTTTTGCAGTCTGGTAAATCACACCACCGCCCAAACGGAACCCTTCAACAAATTCCCGCGCATAGGTTGCAGATAGATTGATTGTTTTTAGAGATGTTTTGTAGCTATCGATGGACCCTACAAAATCATTATCGTAGGTATTTGTTGAACCAAAAGGCGCCGACACGCCAATACCAAAGGTCCCATCAAGAAAGTCTTTCGTAATGTAAAGATTTGGTATGACCTTTACATCTAATGGTTCTTGATCTGCGCTATTTGTGGGTGCACCAACGGCCGCATTGATGTTTTGATCTGTCCCTGTGTCAGACACTGTTTGATTTGGAACCAAGATATGGGTGCCCAATTCAACAATATCACCCACACCAGCGGTTCCTGCTGGATTGAAATAGATACTCGATGCAACGTCATTTCTTGCGGATGCGCCTGCAAAGGCCAACCCTTGAGATACAATAGATTGTTCCTTCAAGTAAAAACCAGCCGTGTAGCCAAGTGAAGGGGTTGCCAGTCCAGCAAAACAGAGTGCCCAGATCTTGAATGTATGTTGCATTGTGATGTCTCTTTCCCTGTGTTTTTTTAATAGTGCCCTTAGGACATGGTATATGTCTAGCTGTTCCTTATGTTCGTACAGTTTCATTGAACAGCTGAGCGTTACAGCGTAAGAAAAGCCTTTTTGACAAATAGAGCTTACCAGTCGTTAGCCTTCCTTTAGGCTAATGTTCTTGCCTTAGTCTTATGAATGTCTGATTCACCTTGGGTTTGAGATGACTGAGAATGTCATGGGAAGAGATGCCTCTTAGCATTTCATTAACAAATAGTGTACAATTCTTTTTGTAATCGTCTAATTTTTTTATGAATTTTGCCTAGGCCATGATAGCAGGAAGTCGAGGTTAAATAGGAGACGATGAGCATGGCGTTCGCGGATATTTTTACGGGTTTGTATGTAACGATTTCTGGCACGATGATGCCCGTTTATAACCAAATGCAATCAGCACTCGATGCTTATTGGGGGGTAAATCAGTGGACAGTTATCCAGCAGGCGCAATCTGCAAAATGGGTCGATAAAAAATATTTGTATGTCTCTGAAGATCAGCCCTTGGTCGCCTATCAAAACGCTCCAGACCAGAAATTAATGTTCGTTGGCCTTGAACATTTTCCAGCTATTTGGCCAGGGATAAAACAACAGCAAAAAGACTTTTGGGTGCATTCTTACGTGACCTTGTCTTGGAAAACAGCAGACGGGGTGAATGAAGAGCACACCATGATGCTCGATGATGTCAGCTATGATCAAAAGACTGGTATGGCTAAATTTTCACTCCATAAAACTACTGGCTTCATGGGAACAATACCTCTACCTAATGAGGTTCCTAGTAAGGTAAAGCTATTGTTTCAATTGCCCGCAAATGCTGACATCATTTCAAATTGGGAACAAAAAACAGAAAACAAAGCTGCTGAATTGTTAGCATCTTTACGCGTTAAACTTGTTACAACAGAGAAAAAACTTGCTGTTGTGGAGCAAAATTTAATGTTGAACCAAAAGCAACAAGATGTGCTGAGGCAAAACATGAAAACATTCAAGCTGCAGGTTGAGCAAAGTCAGGGCGAGCTTTTACGTCTTCAATCCTCATGGGATGATTTAAAGATGCAGAACAACAATTTGAACAGACAGAAATTAGAGTTGGAAAAAATTGTGGCATTCCAAGAAGAAACAATTGATCGTCTGCAGAAAAATATAGAGTCTTTGGAGGCAGATGTAGAAACATTGACCCAAAGATTGGTAAATTCAGAAAAACAATCATAAACATCCTCATACGGTCCATCAGGATGTTTCATGAAGATCCAGCTACGGTTGGGTTACACCACTCATTCTTGACGCTGTCTTAAAAAGACATTTCTATACGAATACACGAACGTCTATGAGTCTGCGGGTTCTCCTAAAAAATTAGCAAAAAAGGGTTTTATGATCGCGAAGGGTCAGTCAATACATTGGTATCCACTCCTGTTGACGATGATGACGCAAGCCATGGCAACGATGGCTGCCTATTCTCTTTCAACGGCGGCACCCGCTATTGCCATTGATTTTGCAGTAGAAAGCGAGGATATCGCGCAACTTGTTAGTGTTGTTTATTTGGTAGGCATTTTGTCAGCCTTGATTGTACCTCCATTTGTAAAGCGTTTTGGTGGTATAACCGTGTCCATGGGTATTGTCTTGGTCACAAGTCTTATGCTGCTGACGATTGCAAATTCCTATAGGTTTGAGGGGCTAATCTTAGGGGCCGCTATCTTGGGTCTTTTGTACGGGGCAACAGCACCTTCGAGTAGCTATGTCTTGACCAGAATTACCCACCCAAGCCAGAGGAATTTTGTGTTTTCCATACGGCAAATAGGTGTTCCTCTTGGTGGCATTATGGGAGGTTTTTTGATTCCACCCTTGTTGTTGTTTGGTGATTGGAGATTGGTTTTTTGGGTGGAGATGGTTGTTGTTTTATCCCTATTCTTGGGTCTCGCCATGATAAGGCGGCACTATGACAAGGATTTGGTTAAAGGAGAAGCACTTATTGGTCTTGGGCCATTATTTCGTATGCTTAATATTTTGCTGACCCAGCGCTCCATACAACCTCTGCTGTTTGCATGTTTTGTATTTTCAGGCATTCAACTATGTTTCGCAGCCTTCACCGTAACTCATATTGTTCGTGTTTTTGGGCCAGAAATGTTCGTATTTGCGAGTGCTGTGGCGCTTGTGTGCTTCCAAGTGGGCGGGATTGTTGCGCGTTTTGTTTTGGGTATTCTTGCAGACAAATTTTTTACCGCTCATCAAATATTGATTGTTTTAGGTTTGCTTATGGCGCTAGCTGGTGTGGTCGCGGCTCATATTCAAGCAGATTGGCCATTATTTTTTGTAGCGGCTAACGCGACATTGGCGGGGATCTCAGCGAGTGGCTACACAGGTCTTGCTTTCGCAGAAATGGCAAGATTAGGGGGGGCGAACCAAACTGCGGAGATCACAGGTTTGGGTGCTGCCATCATGTTTCTAGGTGTCGCTATCGTCACGCCCATATTTCGTTGGGGGGTTGAGCTAACGCAGGGCTATTATGCTTCTTATCTTGGGGTCACAGCCATTGCACTGGTTGCTGTGGCTTTGTTGGTCATTTGTAGAGATGATGAAAATTCATAGCTAGTTGTAATGTGTGCGTTGGTCTCAGTTGTCACAACATTTGCTAGGTATAGCGGCCATGAGGCGTTCACTATTTGTCATCTAGGCTTTCTTTCACGGGACAATTTCTTTTAAGTTATGGTAGGGAATTATGCTGGATACTCCCGTACTAAAATTAGGGCCTTACGCGATGATTTATGGTGTTTATGCATGCAATGATCTAGATCTGAAGAAATTTTTTGGGCCGGTGGTGGACACCATCCCAGAGCTGACCATGTATGACCCATCTCAAGTGCCAGATCCTAACTTGATTACCGTTGCCTTAGCTTGGCGTCCAGGTATGGGTGACTTGGGTCGATACCCAAATTTGCGGCTTGTGCAATCAATTGCCGCTGGCGTCGATGGTATTCTGGCTGATCAATCTTTGCCAAAAGACGTCGTGATTACCCGTGTGCGTGACCAAGGTCAGGCACAGATGATGGCAGGCTTTGCCGCGTTTCATGTGCTTTGGCACCATCGGAAAATGGGGATTTATGTACAATCGCAGCAGGAACATCGTTGGAAAAGGTTTGCTTTTTCCAAGATGCAGCCACCCCATTCGGTGCATGTTGGTGTCTTAGGCTATGGTCATATGGGTCAGGCCGTTGCCCAGGGATGTGTTGCGCTTGGTTATCAGGTTTCCGCGGCTTGTCGGTATGGATCTGTTGCAAATGACCAGGGAAATGGAGGTGTGGAGGTTAAGTCTGGCTCATCTGCTATTTCAGAGGTCGCTGCAAAAAGTGATATCCTTATAAATGTTTTGCCACTTACTGATGAGACCTTAGGTGTTTTGAATGCTAAGTTATTTTCTATCATGCCAGAAGGTGCAGCCTTGGTTCATTTGGGCCGAGGTGAACATTTGGTGGAAGACGACTTGATAGCTGTTTTGGATAGTGGCCATCTGTCCGGTGCATCCTTAGATGTTTTCGTGGAAGAGCCATTACCTCCATCACATCCATTTTGGTCACATCCGAAAATCTTTTTGACCCCGCATGAAGCGAGTGTGGTGCCAGCTCAGTCTGTAGCAGATGCTTTTAAAATGGGATTAACATCATTGCGTAATGGGAGTGCACATCAAGCAATAGTACAGCGAGATCGAGGGTATTAAGGGGCAAAAGGTCATTTTGCTCAATGAGAATGTGATTTAGCTTGATAAATCCTTATGCGAATTGCGTGCATTCATGGGAGTCAGGATGCTTCATCCCTTCCCAATCCTCTCTTCACAAAATCCAAAACAAATCTATTTGGTGGAGCCTTCCTAGAAGGACTAGGTTTTTACGCCATGAATATTAAATCTAGTTATGGTTACATGATTTGAAGGCTAGGTGATAGAATGAGAAAGAAATTAGACAGAGGATTGCACTGGACAACTTTTTACAGTGAAAAATTACTTCTTGCTGTTATTGGTGGGCTTACTATGTTTGCCGCAATTCTCGATGTCTACGAATTGATCCTAGCCATGAAAGTTGAGTTGGGCGATTTGTTTTTGCTTTTCATTTACGCAGAGATTTTGGGCATGGTTGGTGCTTTTTACATCAGCAGCCGGATACCGGTTACATTGCCAATTATCATCGCCATGACAGCGTTGTGCAGACTCATCGTCTTGCATTCAAAAGAGGCAGATCCTTGGATGCTCATGGCGGAGGCGGGTGCAATTTTGTTGCTTAGTGGTGCAGCCTATATCATGAGTTTGAAGGATAAGTTAAGTTTAGAAAAAAAGAAATTAAGAGATACTGAGGATGAGGTCGTGTGACTTTTCATGAGAAAATCTCATGTGGGTGGTTTAACTGGCTTTAAATTCATACTTCTGAACGACCTAGCTTATTTGGTTGGATCCATCTTTGTTGCCTAGACAAAAGATATCATTTTTATCACCGCCAATTTTTTCGTGAATTGGGTTTGTGGTTCACTGCTCATGTCATACTGAACGCCAAGGATTAGACATTGACCAATAGTGACCTGAGACAGAACCCCTTCCACTTAAATACAGAGACCTTGGTTTTAAGCATGTCTTCCTTGTTGATCTGATAGGCTTTGGCTGCATCCTCCGAAGGTACCGCTACGCCAAGGCTTGAATGGGTGCAGGTTGATATTGTGATTGATGGGATCACAGAAATAGATCAAATTACGGTTGAATTTGAACTTATCTAGTTTTGCCCTATCAAAAAACTGATGGCTATTTTTAGCAATAGGCTTTCCGTGTAGCCAGTGTTAAACAATAGGCTGGTTAGAATTGCTATTACTTGATTTCCATAAGTTAGAAACCAGCCAAGACTCTGTCACAAGAAACCATGGATGTTTGTGATCCAACATCTACAAAACTCCCAGCAGTTTGCCAAATTTATGTTTGAATTACATCAAAGTAGACGAAAAAAGTTAAAGGTTAAGATTTATGTCAGCATACCGACCGATATCCTTCACGCCGTACTCACCTGTAGTCCATGGAAATATTTTCCAAACCACTTTCAATGGTATTAAATTTGTCACCGAAGATGTCGATGAATTCGTGCTTCGTGGTTCGCCATTTTCCACGACCTTGGTTCATTGGGGATCATCAGATCTATCATTCTCCGTATCAGAAATTACCCAAAGTGATGGTGAGATTGTTCATCAAATTGGGCTTGCTCGTGGTGAGTTATATGCACTTGCTAGAGATGGGCAATTCATCAATTCAGATGATGCAATTAATGATATATTTTTTACAGATCACATGTTTGTTGACCTTACTGCATCATCATTAAATGGGGTGAGTCGTCTTTATGAAATGACACTCGATAACGGTGATCTTAATCAAGAAACCGTTTATCTTTTTTCAATTGCGGGTGAGGAATTGTTCGATGGCGTCATTCCCTCAGCGACGCAAATGGAGTCACTGGTTGCCGATGTTGAAGGTAACGGGTCGTATGGATTATCAGACATTTCATTCGCTACTCCTGGTGAAGCCCCTCTGGCAACCACAAAGGAAGTGGCAAAGATGCCGGCCAATAATTATGAGTGGGCCGACGAGTACTACGATTTTCTATGGAATCCATTGGATGATGATCGTGTGTCAAATGGATCCGTGAATTTGACCATGTCGGCAAGTGACTTGATGGCAGGTCAGACCTGGGCTGTGTATCTACCAATCATGACACAACCTGATGGAGAAACAGATTTTGGCTTTGGCCTGAAGATTGATTTCTGGATAGACATCAATACGGACGACTTTTTTGTGCAAATTTCAGACGGAACAGGTCATATTGCTGGCACTATGAGAGTCGAGAATTATTACGAGCTTTTTCCTTCAGAATCAGAAATAAGTGATTTCTGGGATCTCATTTACCATCCGCTGTCTCTCGCAGATTTCGTGACTCCCTTGGGAAATATCACCGATACTATCAATCGTGTACCATTCAAAGACTTCACTAAGCTTCCTGCTCCAGAGTTGTGGCAGGAAGACAATCCATATTACACCGCGAATTCTTTTAGGGACATGCTTAGCTTTGATAACAGTACAGGTGAAGTAGTTTTTGCAGAGCTCAATCAAACCTATACCGGTGGTGCATTTGAGTCTAATTTCATGAGCGAGCCTGGCCATACCACTTATATTGGTGGTCCCAGTTTAGACAGTTGGTACTTTAAAGGTGATATTCGTTACGGAAATGCACCTGACGCAATTAGAGTTGATTTTGCAGAAAGACAGGTTTTAGACGACGGCTGGGGTTATACTGATGATTTCACATTATGGGATTGGCCACACATTGATGGCTCCTCGTTTGGAGACGAATTTTTTAATATTTCTGAAGCTTCTATAGGTGGGCAATATGGCGATGATTGGTTTCACTCATTTGATGCAGGTGGTTCATTCATCGGAGTAGGGAGAGGTGCGGATTTCGTAGACGCATCCATGATAACTTCATCTAGTGCAAATCTTGGTTCTGCCACATTAATCAGACTGACTGCTGATGAAATTTGGGATAACGGATATTATGCCTTTAATGCGGGTACCGCAGCCCATATTGGCTCGGGCGAGCTGGTTAGTCTTGATGGCTATCGTCAATTAGAAGATGTGGTCTTTGGGTCAGATGAGGGGTATATTCGTATTGAAATCGAAAATGCCTACGATTTTAGTAACCCGGAGAATAAGGGCATTGCTCTATTTAGTGATGATATTTTCTCCGCAAGACATGCCAAAGCGGGTCAGATTACAGATACCCGTCTTAAAAATATTGCTGAAATCCATGCGACCTATACAGATGATATAATTGATCTCTCTTCATCGAAACATGCAAACGCAGTCGGTGATGTGAAGGTTTATGGATTGGATGGCGATGACACTCTGTGGGCCGCGGAAGGAAATGATACCTTGGATGGTGGCAATGGAGATGACACCCTATTTGGCGGTTCTGGAGATGATATACTCACTGGAGGTAATGGCAGAGACATCTTTGAGTTCACGCAATCAGCGCAAGATGACAGAATTACAGATTACGAAGTAGGTCAGGATGTTATCAAGTTTTACAGCAGGGAGACAGACACGGCGGACTGGACATTTAGCAATAGCCAGCTTGAGTGGGGTCAAGTTGCTATTATCGTTGATGGTATCACGGAAATAGATCAGCTGATTGTTGAATTTGCGCTTATCTAGTGGTGAAGTCTCGTAGCCCTTACTATCTCAAGAAACAGGTGGCGATAACGTCATGTTACCAAATGAGCAAGTTAACGTAAGACACATTATCATTCTAATGGTGCACAAACCAACTTAAATTTCAAACTACGAGAGGTTTTGGTATATTACTTAAGCATTTTGAGTTGGTATAACCTTTTAACAGCAGGTCCTTCCGTTGCTTTCCTCATCGGGTGGTTCGTAAGCGCGGTTTTTTCCTAGCGGCAGGATTAGCTATGAGTGGTCTGTTATGAGAACCATCAATGAAGCCTTATCAACTGATCGGTTTCAAATAGAACATGATCTCCATTGGTTTTTCTTAGACAAAATCTACATAGTTGCCATTGATGTCACCCAGTAGAATGCCCGTTAATTCTATGTCTGTGACATCAGTGGTCATATTTTCTATAACGATTCCTGTGTCGTAGGCGGTATCTTTTGTGGTCATATGGCTCATATCAGCCTTTGCATCCACAAACACAAATTGTTTGTCTAAGGCATCTTCATGACCCACAGCCATTTTCAAGATGGCCAACGCATCTGCCGAATTTACTTTCCCATTCTGGTTAACATCTGCTGCAATCAATTGATGAGCAGATGCATCTTGGGTGACGCCCACACTTATTTTGAGTGCTGCTAGAGCATCCGATGCTGTGATGGCCTTTCGGTTGACGTCAGTCGCATCCACAAAAGCGTCCAAGTGATAAGCCCCTGGGGGTATATCTGTGATCTCAAAACTTCCGGAGGTCATGTTCGCGTCCATGACATGTTCATCACCAACATCACTCAATTGGGAGATGCTTACCATTCCCTCAAAGCCTATATTGCTATCTTTCCAATGGTTGGCTGATCCAGATAAGAGGTGACCTGGGTCAATTGTGCTCTTCTGACCGAGCAAGGTTGTTTCACCATTTTCCTCATCAACTGTTATATGGAAGTTTAATTGTTCCGTGCTTGTTACGGTGAATTCAGTCTCCCCTTTAAAAATTGAAATGGCGTAAGTGCCACCAATGCTGCTTTGTGAAGTTATTTCAATATCATACTCTTTAACGACTTTTCCATTGGTAGGGTTGTACTGAAACACAATGCTTTCACCATCTTCAAAATCAAGGATCTCATCACCGTTCCAGTTATATGTATTGCTGTAAAATACATCCTTTCCAGATCCTCCGGATAAGATATCAGAACCTCCATTTCCCCTAATGTCGTCTGATCCATCACCTCCAAAAATCGTCATCATTACCCTCTTGTCCACGGATATGATCATCGCCATTCACCACCAGAATGGTATTTGCTTCATTTCCGTCTCCGATGCAAAAATGAGCCCAGTAATCTTGTTTCCATATCAGATCTCATTGTTATTGGGGTTATCTTTTGGCCTGAAATGCCACGGTCTAGAATCAAAGGAGCCAATGTAGTGGATATTCTCTATTGATATAAAGGTGTCCTCTAACCCACCTTGGACTCCAACAGCTCCTGAAACACCATCTGTTAGGTTAATTTCTAAGGTAAAATTTTCAGTTGATGCGGTATAGTTTGTTAAATTTAGCAACACCGTATCATTACCAGAACCACCATCTAAAGCTGCCGCGCCTGATCCGCTTATTTGAAGTGTATCATCTCCTGCTTCACCAAATAGCTGATCGTCACCATCACCAGTTGCTAAAAAGTCATTACCATCGCCGCCCCGGATGATATCATCACCATCGCCACCATCTAGGAAATCATCGCCATCACCACCTCTGATGATGTCGTTGCCTGAGTCGGCAATAAGTTTGTTATCTTGATCATCGCCTATCAATTGGGCATCAAAGTCACCAATCAACGTATAATTTTCAATGTTATAGATCTCATCCCAGGCATAATCCGTTCCGTCTGGCCTCACCATGTTTAATGACGCATATGTGGGTCTTCAGCAGTGAGGTCGAATACAATATCAAAATCCCAGTTTGAAAATCCTAACCTATCTTTTACAGACTGACTGAGATCGGTAATTAACGTATCAATGCCCTCACCTCCGTCAAAGAGGTCTTCACCGCCAGTGTTAATGATTATATCATCGCCCGCGCCTGCATAAACTTCATCATCTCCCATCCAAGCGCTTAGTGTATCGTCACCATTACCACCCCTAATGATATCGTTACCATTTCCACCAAGAATAGTATTTGCTTCACTATTTCCAGTAAGTTCAGATGCAATTGCGCCCCTGTAATCTATGTTTTCAATCGATATCAGGGTCTCTTGTCTGTTGGGATTATCTTTTTGCCCAGCCAAACCACGGGCTAGATCTATTTCGACAATTTGGGGTAGTTGATGTTTAGATTGGTTGGATCATAATTAGTGAGGTCTTGACGGAACCAGTCCTGTCCAGAACCACCGTCAAGAGTTTGGCTGCCACCACCATTAGAAATAAAAAATCATTTCCTTCCTCCCCATATAAGAAAATCATCACCAGAACCAGTGTAAAACATCGTCACCATCACCACCTCTGATGATATCATCACCATCTTTACTGCCAAAAATTATATCCTCACCCAAGCCACCAGTTATAATGTCATCGCTGAATAAGCCTGTAAGAATATTATTCTGATCTTTCATCGCTTACTAATTTGGTTATGAGGCCAATGTTAAATGATTGCCCATACCAGCGTGATTAGTAGAAATAAGATAATGAACCTAAAGAAGCACTTTGGGAAACTCTCCAAGGTTAAAGGAATCTGGTTAGGGATAACGTTATCACCATTCAGTATTAAGTTTTAGCCGAAATGGTGTGTTGGAAGTGATGCATCAGAAAGACTGGAAAACATAAGTGTATACTAATAAGATCTTAAGATAGTGCGCTCAATACCATCCAAATAATATTTTCCATTAAGAGCAGTAACGGTAATATTATGTCTTGTGGTCATCATCCTGATGTTCCTTAACGCAATTTTTGGGTATGATCGAAAATCTAGATCTTATTAAATCTGTGACTTCAAGTAAGCATATGAAGGCAGTTTTCCTATCTCGATATAAATGTTTGTCACATCACTGAGCATTTGAGATTAAAAAACCCCAACTATTTTAAAATGGTTCATCACCCTCTTCCAGCTTGCAAACAGGCGCGATAGTCTGCAGCGTTAACACCCCAGTTAATTTGTATTTCCTTAGGCTTAATTTGGCTATTCAAGAGTAGGTATGCTCAGAGAGGCGATGCAACAAAGGTGCCAGTAATATACCAGGTCAACTTTGAATTATTTAGAGATAAGTGGAAGTTGTTGATAGGATTTTGAACCTATTGACCCTATCATTACGAATGATGCCTAGCCTATCCACAACAGTGGCTTTCCCCGCTATGGCGACGATGAAAACAACTCTAATAAGAACCTCCTGAGCTAAAATATTTTCTAGGGGATTGGGTCTTGCTCAAGTTCCCATCAAGAAGTTTCTAACCAAGGATAATCCATGACTTCTCTTGCTTGTATCTTCCACCAGAGCAATGGTCTGGAAACCAAGACAATGTCCACGATACGGCATGTGCCAGCTTTCATGGATCTCACCACAACCTCCCGCGTCCATAAATTATCTGTGGCAGTCATCACTTGGTTAACCATGCAAAAAGCGTACAACCGACTCTTACCCGCCACGGATTCTTTTTCAACTGCTGCCATCAATGTGCAAACACGCTGATGTTGGATTATCATTGGCTGTGCGAGCCACTGGGTCTCAGTGCTTGTGTTATTTGACCGTTTTCAAGGGCAAATACAGTGCTTGCGCACTTTGGGCTTCTAGCATTGGTCTTTGTTGGTCTGTAGTATTTTATCAATTTTTGATTTTTGTCTGACTTTGGGGGCGTTTGAGACAATTTCTAAGGTTTTTAATAATCTCTGACGAATGGCTGTCCAGCCCTCTCTCACAACTTTTATGGCCTGGTCTCTTTTGCCTATCGCCAACAAACATTTGACCAATCCAGCTGCTGCTGGAATGATCTGAGACGTCATGGAGCCTGGGAAAATACCAAGCTTGGTGGAACTAAGGTCTCTTTATAGCCACGCGCAAGTTCTACTTTCAACATAGCCCAGTTTCCTATTACCAACGACTGGGTCAAAGTGACTTTCTTTGATCTGAGCGCCATGACTCCCATGGCCTTCCCAGTTTCTTTGTAGCAACTTCAAGTTGAGAAGAGGTTCAAGCAATTCCTTTGATCGGTCTCCGAGAGTAAATGCTTATGGGCCAGCCTGGCGCTGACTGATCATCTGGCTCGACTGGTGCGCCCATCCAACAACCCTCTTTGAAAGCCAGCAAGCCTAGTTTCGATGACTGAGCCACATCTGCCAAAACTTCTGTGCTTGTTGATGATTGCCTGCTGACGCAGCACGCAAGAATAGGGGCGGTGAGCAGTGGGCGGTCTAATACCGCGTCCGCTTTGCGTAAAAGCAATGCGCCGATCGGTAAATGTCCATCTTCAAGTTCGATAAGCGCTTTTTCAATGAGTGCGAGTCCTTTTTGGTTTTTCTTGAGACCATTTATCTGTCCGCAAAAACGTGGAGCCATGACGAGCTTGTGAACAGTGATAGGATGAATCCAAAATAGAATGCCCGTAATAATGAAAAAGCATGAGCATGCTGGCGCTACGCGTCTACAATGATAACCGCGTAGTCAATTGCAACATGTCCTGATTGCTCCAAGGAGCCAGACCAAGAGCTTTACGCAAGGCCAGCAAAAACAAAACAGAATCTTAGCATGATATTAATTCTTTCTGCCGCGTTGGAATGTATTGATGATTTCAAGGCTTCAACCATGAGGCGGATTCTCCGATGAAATGGGTTCCAAAACAGCTTGCGCTTGCTCGTTAAGGTGGATAACCCAATAAATAATCTTGCGAGAAGCCGCGTACAGAGCATTTCCATGTGAAACGATGAAGCATCAAGTCCTTCAGCGGCATCAATTCTTCCGGATGGTTGGTGGAGTGAACTGGGCCGAATGCATGATACTGACATCAAGCCCTTACTAGTCCCAGCACCTTTGCTTCATGGAGTATTAACGGCAATAATTCTAAAATGCTGTAAATATGCAGAGGCAAAGGTTTCAAAGCCATCCTTGGCACGTTGTCACCGCAGCTGTAAGTTTAGGGCCTTGTCGAGATAGGAGTTCATTTAGTTCTGCACTGCAAAAGGGTGTTCACCGAGAATGGCAACGCATATGGCAAGGTCAACACGATTGGCATCAGTTGTGCTGAGACGTGCCAACTGTGAATTCATCTCGTTTAAATCCATTGTTATAAGCGTCGAGATTGTATCTGAGCCTGATTGCGTGTCGTTTCCAAGTTTGTGGGCCAGTTGAGAAACATCCGTTTTCAATGACGTGCATATTGCGCCTGTAATTTTGAATGATCACGGATGTTACTTAAATTTGCTGGGTCTGCAATTTCCAGATTCGTCTACCCGCGCTTAAGCTGGTAACCTTTTGCTGAGAGTTCCTCTAAACGATTAGACAAGTCTAAATGGTTGTCGTAAGGAAGCTGATTTTTTGACGTGAAGTTTTAAGATCTGTCTTTCTAGGTCGCGAAATATTATTTTCCACTGATCCAATTTTTTTTTTCTATACTGATTTATCTGGGACTTTAGGGCGTTAATTTGTTCATCCACATCTTGTGATCCTAAAAACCTAATGGATGATTCCGTGGGTTCCAAACCAAAATGATGTATGAGTGAGAGGGCGTCAATAAGACTGACAGCACCAGATAAAAATATTCCGATTGCTCAATTGAAGAAAATGGCCAACTAGTAGGGGTTGTTTGGCGACATGGTGAAGAAGCATCCTCAATTGGATTTTGAAAACTACAAGGTTGTGCCTTCTTCGTTTGAACTTTCTCAATCCACAGAGGGCCCCTTGTGGTGGTGGGTGATGAGAAGATGTGACGTTATGGAAACTTGCCAGTCTTTTCAAGAAAGCTATCAACTATCTTGTAATGCGACAATTTCCGTGTTTTATTGATCAATGCTGATGCGGTTGATAGCTGAGGTGGTCTGCATCAGGGGTGATATGCAGGCAGTATGGATATTGTTTGTTTCTAGTTGATGCATGGGCTGAAAATAGCCTTGCAATATTTGCAGAAGAAGGATAACATTATCTGGCTGTCGCCAAAGCTTTCTTCCCAATCTGTTGGAATTTTTCTGATTGTTTTGGGCTCTATAACAAACGACCCTGCTGGTGTGCGGCAAATGCTTCAGATCTGAAAATCAAGGTGGAGCATCTTGTCCAGACAGAAATAGTACTCTGATGATTTGTGTCTTTTTGTAAT
Source organism: Alphaproteobacteria bacterium (assembly GCA_038131935.1). Taxonomy (GTDB): domain Bacteria; phylum Pseudomonadota; class Alphaproteobacteria; order UBA8317; family UBA8317; genus UBA8317. The sequence goes on from JAYPQH010000037.1 coordinate 35,851, forward strand.
GATTGAAGGTTGTTCTGGTATTGAGCTCCTGTTATGGCCAATGCGACAGCCAAGATCCTTGGGAGTTGTTACAGTTCGTTCGTCGACCAACGACATGAAACACAGGCTCAGGAGGCAACTGTGCCAATGATCTCGCCTAAGCGAAACCGTAAGACATTTTTCAGAGGAAATAATGATCTCAGAAAATGGCCAACATGATATGTTTGCGTAACGCTTCTATGGCGCTACGATAGGTGTATGGTAGAAATGGTAATCATGACGCTGCGCAATCATACGCCAGCACTTCAGCACTTTCGTGCGGGCGTAGTGATATGACAGCGTTGAGTCATGGAAGTTCCAAAACTCATCCTATATGACCAAGCAATTCTTTGCTAATTCCGTTCCCAACATTTCAGCATCTGATGCAGAGGCGCCACTTTAAAGAAAAACCTTCTTGCTGCCAACACAGCGACAGCTCACCACGCAACAAAAATTTCGCCCTCGTAGAAGGTGGCGTTTCCAAATTGGGGTCTGACAAGAACCATCTAACTTTTCTTGAGAAAGCACGCCCAGCGCTGACACAAACGACAGTTGATGCTTCATCATGTAAGGGCGTTAGAAAGCCATCGATTTATCATCATCCGCGGCATTGATACTCAACAGCGCCTTGCGCTACAGCAGGAAGCTACTTCCATACGCTGACGTGTTGCCAATGTTCATGCCTCAATCTATTTAGGCCATGCGTAAGAAATGTCGCATCAGCGATGCCTTCTGAGTTTTTGAAGGCGGGTTTGTACATTACCTCGAAGCCAACATTTGGATGTCAGATTTTAGATGTCGTAATTGCGCAGCTCTTTCTAAACTGATGAGTGTGCCCATAACAGAGCCAAGTGGTAAGGGGCTTGAATAGACTCATAAGGTCCTAAAAGACTGACATCTTCGACGGCTCCACGCGCTAAGAGAAATCGTTACAAGATCTGGTGTAAAATGCGGCAACATCTTCATCGAATGTACGGCAAACATCGATGTCACCCTATAGAGAGCCTCTTCTAACTCCTTGGGTGAAAAGGCCTTGCCACCAATTTCTAAAGAGGTTTGTCTTGGATCGGCTGCCGGTTGTGTGGAAGGTCTGAATGATAAACTTGTTCATCAGTCCAGCCATGAGCAAGGAGCACCCATTTTTCTACATCGTAAGCAGCCAAGGCAAGGGCGAACCTCTTGTCCTGATCCGCAATATGGTTGAGCTCATTCAGTCTTACTCCTGTCAATTATTCAGACACCTCCTTTGCAATGGATGTGACCAATCGAGTGTTTGATTATCACCAATTGTTTCATACTGACTAAAGCTGAAGTCCATTTGTAGCAAAACTTTGAGTTTGTAAGACGCTTTATGTTGGTTTTGGGTATTGAAACAAGTTGTGATGAAACCGCTGTAGCCTTTGGTCGAGGGTAATCCACCTGGTCCTGCCGAATTATCAACGAACAGCTTTATACACAGCTTATTGAACATCAGGATTTTCAGGGGTTGTCCCAGAGATCGCGGCGCTGGGTACATCTTGAACGGCTTGATGCCCTGACCTGAGACTTGTTTGAAAACAACCTCAGTAGATTGGGGTGATATAGACGCTATAGCCGCAACGGCAGGCCAGGGTCTTATCGGGGGGTATTGGTGGTCTCATGTATGCAAAGGCCTAGCGCAGGCGTGGGTCTACTATTCGGTTGCAAGTAATCATTTGAAGCCCATGGGTTTGACAGCGCGTCGGAGTCATGGCGGCGCTTGCCTTATTGGCTTTTTTGGTTGGTTTCTGCGGTCAGATCATACAAGCTCGTGATGTTGATGATTGTCCAAATAGGTGGAAAACTACTGACGATGCCCTGGGGTGAGGCATCTGATAAAGCAAGATGATGGGGCTTTTGGGGATGCCAGGTGGCCCAAAAGCAGAAAATCGGCGTTAAACGGGGATCCAAAGGCCTTTGAACTGCCAAGGCCATTGCTAAAAACAGGACATGACTTTTCTTTCAGGTTTGAAAACGGGCTGTGTGCAGGCATTTGAGTCTGTAGTGAGATTGAAGCGAGCAGAGCATGGCAGATCTAGCCTGCGTCATTTCAAGATGCCCGGGTGATTGTCAGAGTGGTGCTAGAGCGGGCGCTTGAGGAGCATGGGAAAGCATTCTGACGTTGGTCGTTGCTGAGGTGCTGCCTGTAATCACATTTGCGAACAAGATTGGAGCAATTGGTACAAGCACATGAAGTTTCTCTTATCTGTCCTCCCTGATGTCGCTTTGCTCTGATAATGCAGCCATGATAGCTTGGGCAGGAACCAGATGTTGTCACGCGGCCATCATGATGCGCCAGACGTACTGGCAAAGCCGTTTGGCCAGTTGTTATCTTCCTCGAAGTATACGTGATTGATGCAACAATAGTGCCAGCTTGTTAGGGCTTGTGATCCAGCTATGACAGAGAAGAATGCATGTTGTAGGTGCTGGGGCTTCTGGGGTACAGCATTAGCTAATCACTTTGCCAAGTCTATGAAGACATCACTTCCAGGTGCAATAAAATACATGTTAGCTGAAATGGTCTAACGACAAAAGAGAGTCCGAGGTTGCCAGGTGTTACCCTCCATGAGCAATTGAAACTTGTCGATGCGTTTGTTGAGGCTGACATTATCTGTTTTGCATTACCATTCTGTCTTGCAAGAATTCCTCCAAACAGCACCTTGTCTATAGACCTTTTTGGTTGTGGCATCGAAAGGTATTACGGAAGATGGTTTGTTGGTCCCAGATGTTCTGAACAAAACGGGATTCTGGCCAATGGCTTTTACTATCAGGACCTAGTTTTGCTCGTGATTTGGCACATAGTCGTCAGCGGCTGTTACATTGGCTGGTCACGGTTTGCATCAACAGGGAGGCCTTGGCTCATTGTTTACTAATACGCAATTACGTGTTTATCCGATAGTGATATGCAGAGTTGCGTTGGGCGGTGCGGTGAAAATGTTATGGCCATGGCATGTGGTGTTGCGCGTGGGGGTGGTTTAGGTGAGTCAGCTGTTGCTGCGGTGGCGGCAATGGGGTTCGCTGAAATAAGAAGACTCTTTATGACGTCATTGGCGCGGGCCATCTACCATGATGGGGCTCTCAGCTTTGGCGATCTTTTTAACCGCTTCTTCCCCTTCCCCGTAAACACTCAGTTTGGGATGGCATTGGGTTCTGGTAAGACCGTTGACCAAGCCATGATATCTGTTTTTGGTATTGTTGAAGGGCGGGCGAGTATTAACGGCGTCCTTGCCTTAGCAGAAAAATATGACTTGGATTTGCCTATTACTTCAGGTTTAAGAGATTTGTTGCTTGCGAAATGTTCTGTGCAAGAGCTGTTGGATAGCTTTCGTGCGCGGCCAATGACAAGGGAATAGAGATGTACATAATGATGGTAGAGGGTTTCCCGATCATGTAAATGTACGTAAATTCCCCAAAAACAAGATGCCAAAAATGTAACAATGGATATGATAAGAGGAAAATGAGCATGGAATCATCATCACAAAGTGATATTATTTACACCATCGTAGACGAAGCCCCCGAGCTTGCTAGTGCGTCTTTGCTGCCGATCATACGGAGCTTTGCGCAAGCTGCTGGGGTACGAGTAGGTACAAAGGATATATCTCTGGCAGGGCGTATTTTGGCTGCATTTTCCGACCGGCTACCTGATGATCAGAAGCATTCAGATGACTTGGCTGAATTGGGTGCTTTGGTAAAAACCCCGCATGCTAATGTCATTAAGTTGCCGAATATTTCTGCATCAGTTCCACAGTTGGTGGCTGCAGTTGAAGAGCTTCAGGCGCAAGGTTACGCGATTCCCGATTATCCCCACGAGCCGAGCAACGATGAGGAAAAAGAGATCAGGGCCATTTATGATGGTATCAAAGGATCAGCTGTAAACCCTGTCCTTCGAGAAGGTAATTCGGATCGGCGTGCCGCAAAAGCTGTGAAAAATTATGCGATGAGTAACCCTCATTCAATGGGTGTTTGGTCGAGAGATTCTAAAACACATGTTTCATCCATGACGGGGAATGATTTTTTCTCCAATGAAAAATCGGCCACCATTTCAGCGTCGCAAGCAGGATCTGCACATATTGAATTCATCTCGTCTGACGGCCAAACAGAGATCCTGAAAAAAGGGCTTAATGTTGGCAGAAGGAACAGTTGTTGATGCTACATTTATGTCGGTCAAAGCATTGCGTACATTTCTTGAAGAACAAATTGAAGATACGAGAGCAGGGGGGATCTTGTTTTCGCTGCATTTGAAGGCAACCATGATGAAGGTCTCTGATCCCATTATATTCGGTCATGCTGTAGAGGTATTTTTTGCGGAAGTGTTCAGCAAACATGGTGAGAAGTTGCGTGAGCTTGGGGTCAATCCAAATTCAGGCCTTGCGGATGTTTTAGCACGTGTGGCTGAGTATCAAGATATAAGTGCAGATTTTGCTGATACCTTATCTAAGCAGCCACCCATGTATATGGTAAATTCTGATAAGGGTATCACCAATTTGCATGTTCCTTCAGATGTTATCATTGATGCATCTATGCCGGCTGTTATTCGTGCTGGCGGAAAAGGGTGGGGACCAGATGGTCAAGAGGGCGATACCAAATGTGTTATCCCTGATAATAGTTATGCACCTGTCTATGACGAAGCGATTGCATATTTTAAGCAGACCGGTGCCTTAGATCCTACGAGCTGTGGGACCGTTGGCAATGTAGGTTTGATGGCTCAGAAAGCTGAGGAATATGGCTCACATCCGACAACATTTGAAATGAAAGCCGATGGGGAAGTGCGTTATGTCCTTGCCAACGGAGAGGTTCTACATAGTCATAAAGTTGAAAAAGGTGATATCTGGAGAGCTTGTTCTACCAACAAAGCACCGATCTTAGACTGGGTACAATTGGCAATCGACCGTAAACGGGCAACCGGAAGTCAGGCTATTTTTTGGTTGGATAAAAACCGTGCCCATGACGCACAACTGATACCGTTGGTAGAGGAGATTCTTGAAGCAGAAGGGTTGTCTGATGCATTTCTCATCTTACCCCCGCGTGAGGCCACAAGACTAACATTGGAAACCATTCGTGAAGGCAAAGATAGCATTGCCATTACAGGAAATGTATTGCGTGATTACTTAACAGATTTGTTCCCTATTCTAGAGTTGGGTACATCCGCAAAAATGTTATCGATTGTGAAGCTCATGAATGGCGGTGGTTTGTTTGAAACAGGTGCAGGTGGTTCTGCACCCAAGCATGTTCAGCAACTTGTTGAAGAAAACCATCTTCGTTGGGATTCTTTGGGCGAATTCTGTGCCCTTGGCGAGTCCTTTAAGTTTCTGGCAAACATCAAAAACAATAAAAAAGCTGCCATATTGGGTGCAGCCATTGATGTTGCGACCCAGGGCATTTTAGATGAAAATCATTCGCCGCAGCGTCGTGTTGGCCAACCTGATAACCGGACGAGTCATTTTTATTTTGCAAAATACTGGGCGCAGGCACTAGCTGAGCAAAATGATGATGAAGAGCTTTCTGCACATTTTACCCCCATCGCTCAGGCATTGGTCGACAATGAGGAGCAAATTCTCCAGGAGCTTCTTGGTGCGCAAGGGGTGGCTGTTGATTTGGGTGGATATTATCATACTTCGCCTGATAAAACCGCTGAAGTGATGCGTCCAAGCGCGTTGTTCAATCAAATTATTTCTTAACGTGCTCGTGGATATGAAACGCATAGACTAAGGCTATGCGTTTCATCAAAAATGAGGGTGAACATTCAATGGATAGATTTTGTTATTGGGTATTTAAATCTGAACCTGGAACTTGGTCATGGGAGCAGCAATGCGATCGCGGGGATGAAGGTGAGGGTTGGGATGGTGTGCGTAACCATCAAGCTTCTAACAATATGAAGGCGATGCATGTTGGGGATCTAGGATTTTTTTATCATTCCGTTAATGAAAAAAGAATTGTTGGTGTCGTTGATGTCATTGAAACCTACCATCCTGATCCAACAGACGAGACAGGAAAATGGGGCATGGTCCGGTTACGGGCCTTAAAAACAGTTCCAGAGCCTGTAAGTTTAGCTGATATCAAAGCAAACCCTGCTCTAGATGGGCTGGCACTCATCAAACAATCGAGGTTATCGGTTGTCCCTGTAGCAGACCATCATTGGCAGGAGATCTGTCGCATGGCCAAGTTAAATCCTGTGCCCAAAATTGACCGATAAGATGGACCTCGATCCTGAAGATGCTCTGCCCAAAAGCGGCATGGTTTTGGCACATATTGAAGATTTAGCTCAGCAGCGTACGATGAGCTTGGAATTCCGTGTTGATGAACGTCTAGGTCGTCTGATTTTGGTATATCATGATGGTGAAGTCACTTGTTTCATCAACAAATGTCCTCATGCACGGGCACCCCTAGATTGGATTGGAGGGAGATGTCTTGATCCTACGGGGCGCTACCTTCAATGTGCAGTTCATGGCGCGTTATTTCGTATGTCAGATGGCTATTGCGTTAAGGGACCGTGTTATGGGGACAATCTTGAAAGCTTTCCCGTGATTGTTGAAGATAGTGTTGTGCTGGCTGCGAGAGGTGATGGTTCAGACCGCACGTATAAGCCGTTGGATGAATAGCCGACAGGCGCATGGTTTGGTAGGTAGCAAGGAATGAACAGATAATCGCCCACACAGAAACCAACAAAATGAAGAGATAGATGGGCTTGGAGGCAGGAGAAAAAAATGAGTGACCTTTATGAAGTGCAACCTTCTTGGCGTGAAAAAGCTTTGCTGAATAATGAAGACTATCTCCAGATGTATCAACAATCCATTGATGATCCAGACGCATTCTGGGGAGAACAAGGTAAGCGCATTGATTGGATAACGCCCTACACAAAAGTGAAAAACACAAACTTTAACGGTCAAAACGTCTCAATCAAATGGTTTGAGGATGGTGTTCTGAATGTTTGTGCCAATTGTGTTGATAGACATTTGCCAGAAAAAGCAAATCAAACAGCCCTTATCTTTGAAGGTGATGATCCTGAGGTGCATGAACATATCACCTATGCGCAGCTTCATAAACATGTGTGCCAGTTGGCTAATGCCTATAAACAGCTAGGTGTACAAAAGGGTGATAGGGTTACCATTTACATGCCGATGATACCCCAGGCCGTTTACGCTATGTTGGCTTGTGCCCGTATTGGTGCGGTGCATTCGGTTGTTTTTGGCGGCTTTTCACCAGAAGCCCTGGCGGATAGGGTAAGAGATTGTGGTTCGAAGCTTGTTGTTACCGCAGACGAAGGATTGCGGGGCGGACGTAAAATACCACTTAAAGCCAACACTGATGAAGCATTAAAAAAATGTGATCAAACCGTTAAAACTATTGTGGTACAGCGCACAGGTAATGATGTAGGTATGCAGGAGGCTAGGGACCATTGGTATCATGATATTACCTCATCTCAGCCGGAGACATGCCCAGCAGAGCCAATGAATGCGGAAGATCCGCTTTTTATTCTCTATACTTCTGGGTCTACAGGAAAACCGAAGGGTGTCTTGCATACTTCTGGTGGGTATCTTGTGTACGCGTCCATGACGCACAAATATGTCTTTGATTATCAAGATGGAGATATTTACTGGTGTACTGCTGACGTCGGTTGGGTGACAGGCCATTCCTATATTGTGTATGGTCCACTTGCAAATGGCGCCACAAGTTTGGTTTTTGAAGGCGTGCCAAACTATCCCACAGCGTCACGTTTCTGGGATGTATGGGAAAAAGCATAAGGTTACAATATTTTACATGGCGCCAACGGCTATTCGCGCGTTGATGGGCAGTGCAGAGATGACTATGTAAAACAAGCTGATCTCTCAAGCCTACGGGTTTTGGGCTCCGTGGGCGAACCGATCAATCCCGAAGCATGGCTTTGGTACTACAACCAAATTGGTAAGCAGAGCTGCCCAATTGTCGATACATGGTGGCAAACTGAGACAGGAGGGATTTTAATCACACCTCTTCCCGGCGCCACGGATTTAAAGCCAGGTTCAGCCACACGGCCGTTTTTTGGTGTGTTGCCGCAAATCGTTGATGCAGATGGTCAAGTATTGGAAGGCGCAGCGGAAGGAAATTTATGTATTGCAGACTCATGGCCTGGCCAGATGCGAACAGTTTTTGGAGATCATGAGCGTTTTGTGCAAACCTATTTTAGCACCTATCAGGGCAAATATTTTACAGGTGATGGCTGTCGGCGAGATGAAGATGGGTATTACTGGATTACAGGTAGGGTTGATGATGTGATCAATGTGTCAGGTCATCGAATGGGTACCGCGGAAGTGGAGTCTGCGCTGGTTGCTCATGAAAAAGTTTCCGAGGCTGCCGTGGTTGGTTACCCCCATGATATCAAAGGTCAAGGCATCTATGCCTACGTGACATTGATGGTGGGTGAGGAACCTTCGGAAGAGCTGCGCAAAGAGTTGGTCAAATGGGTTCGTCAGGAAATTGGTCCTATTGCATCACCAGATTTGATACAGTTTGCACCTGGGCTTCCAAAAACGAGATCAGGAAAAATTATGCGTCGCATTTTGCGCAAGATCGCTGAGAATAGTTATGATAGTCTCGGAGATACATCTACCCTAGCAGAGCCTGCTGTGGTGGATGATTTGATTGAAGGACGCATGAATAAGTAACATTGTTCCGCCTTTATCCTATCTCAAGCGCTCTGATCTACTGGTATTCAGGAGAGGCCGCTAAATATTCTCTCATCTATTACCATGAGGGAAGACGATGCGTAGGTATTTTTTCTTAGGTACCATTATGGTGCCTGGTTATGTTTGGGCGGCCGGGATCGGTGCGGTTGCACAACGGATAAGGGATGAGTTGACCGGGCATTGCCATGCTGCTTGAGGGTTATCGTTTCTTTCTAGGCCTGATCATGGCAATGATTGCAATCGGACGGCTTTTGGCGCATGGCCGTGATCCTATTCGTTTTTCTATGGGTGATGTTATTTGGCGTGCTGTGGCTGCGGCCATGTTCATTGCGCTACCTGAAGTTTTAGGGGTTGGGGTCAGCACACTTTTTGGTGAGAACGCGACCATTCTAGATAGCACAGGCGATGGTCTGGTGGGAGCATTAAGACTTGGTTGATGCTCAGGAATGTTTTCTCATTCGTCGTGCTCATCCAGTTTACAATATGTTGGCAGATTATATGATCATCACGCCGGATAAGGCAAAAACCCAACAAAATATTTACTTCGAGAGTTTTCGAAGTTCATGTCAACATAGGCATCCTGTTTGGCCTAAGCTGCAAAATTGTTGGGATTTATTGGCAGTAGAAAATCCCTCTTTGGATGTGGATGACATCTTGGCGCAACTTATTCCCCAGAGGGATGTTGTTTGGGTAATCTGGTTTCAATCAATGCTTTTTGAGGAACCTTTATGGCGTTCAGCACTTGAACGTGGGTTGGCAACGCTCGATAGGAATATAGCTGTACGAAGGAAGTGGATTGCTAAGCATAGCGATGAAAACCTGTCCGTTTTAAGTTTAAGACTTGTGGTTTTCGCCCAAGATCCTGTCCCTGATTTGTCTCTTTCTGGTTGTGTCATGAGATCTACCTCATTCCAGCAAGAAACAACCTATCTCCTCACCTATTCGCGGATCGCAAACCAACTAAAACCTAGAGAAACGCCTAGACCGCACGATAAGACGCAACCCATTTTGGCTGATCGCGCGCACCGGGCCTATTTGGCACCAAATTGGGGTCAAACAAACAAATGGGGCCTTTTGTTATCTGGTGGCCCCGCTAGTGGAAAAACCTCTTTGGCAAAAACATTTTTGCGACATGCTGCACGTCAAAATTATCCTATACTTCATGTAGCATTGGAGGATGAATGGGGCGAGCATCTAACATGGGTAGATGATAAGCCATTCAAAAAAAGTTGGGCGCCTCAACCACCAGACCCCATTTGCATCACCGCTGGTCCCCTCATGCAAACTGTCTTTGGCCAGTTTTTGGCACATTTGGATGGTCAAGATCATCATCGTGAAGACCGAGAGGATATGTGGAAAGATTTTCAAGAGCGTATTCACCAACCTAAAATAAAAGATTTTGTGCAATCTCTTCTGGTAAGCCAGATAAAAACCAACAGCCCTGATCCCTCTGGCTATCAATTGATGATGTTTGCCGATCAATTTACCGATCAAGAGCCAAGTAAGTTTGTGAGGGGGCAACATATCATGGTGGGCAAATATCTTCGTCTTCATGCTAAGGATCCCTGGTTGGCAGATATCATGATTAGTTTGGAGGTTGCATCATTTATTGACGCGTGCATGGATGGTATTGCTGTTGTATGTCTGGACGATGCGCATGTATATTCCGATGCGCCAATGATGAATTTTCTGATGGAATCTCTGCTGCGCAAAAGAGGAAGAGGAAAAGTCCACCTCATCGCTTCTTATCAGGATCAGAGCGATATCCCAAGTTACTGGCTCCAGCTGGCTACCCATCATTACAAAGCTGAGCTCGATCATTATAGCTTTGTGAACACAAAAGAAGACAAATCTGTTGCGGTTCACATTCTCTCATGACCAAAGATATCATATTTTGCTGCTTAAAACAGTTATGAGGCTTGAACTTTTTCTGTAAAGTGGCATTTATATAAGAATGAGAAGGGTCATCCTGACGCAGGGTGAATGCTCTGATGACCTGCCTCCCTCTTTAGTAATGGGTCATCACCATGTTTTCCGCAAGAATTGTTGTTTTGTGTTTGTTGTTCGTGCAAGCAGCTTGGGCGCAAGAGAGACCATCTATGGTTGGTGTAGATGACGTTCGCCTGAGCCCTATCACACGGGATGTAAGCTTAATTGGTAAGGTTGTTGCCAACCAATCTGGACCGATTTCCAGTAACATTTCTGGGCGTGTTCAAACAGTTCTGGTCCGCGCAGGTGATGTTGTTAAAATTGATGACCCAATGGTGATCATTGACCCAGAAGGTTTACAATTGAATGTGGAGCTTGCCCAAGGGCGTTTGCGCGAAGCCGTAGCGTCACTTCAGGTTGCTGAAGCTGAGCTACGTCAAGCAGAACGAGGTCTATCTCGTGCCAAGCAGCTACGCAATTCGGCAAGCTTTTCATCTGCAAGGCTCGAGGATGCGGAAGATGCTATCGTACGGGCACGGGCTTTGCAAACGCGTGCAGCTGCAGCAAAAAACCAGGCAGAGACGCAGCTATCACTTGCAGAAAAAGCCTTGCGTGAAGGGGTAATACGGGCCCCATTCAACGGGGTGGTCTTTGGCGTCATGGCCATACCGGGGGCCTATGTCACAACAGGTAGTCCTGTGGTGTCTATGGTAAATGTGGGATCACTTGAGTTGGAAATTCCTCTACCCTCTCAATATCTGAGCCAAGTTACGATTGGATCTCAAGTTGTGCTTGGGGCAATGGGGGAAACACGTGTTTTGTCTGTCTCACGGATCATACCACGAGAAGACCCCCGAACACGGGCCCGACCTATTCGAATTGAATTGCCATTATCTGACGATTTTGTTGAAGGAAAATCTTTAGAGGTCTCCGTACGCTTGCGTGGGAAAGAGCGCCAATTAACAATGTCAAAAGACGCTCTGATTGATGGCCCTCGAGGGAAAATGGTATTCAAGATGGTCGATGGCGCAGCCATTGCGCAACCCGTTGTATTGGGAGAAAGCGTGGGGAACCGCTTCATTGTGAAGTCGGGTTTGCAAGATGGTGACAAGGTTGTGATCCGCGGGAATGAGCGCCTCCGACCAGGTCAAGCCATTAAAGCAATGCCAAAAGGGAGATCTCAGTCGTGATCTTAATTCGTCAGGCTATTGCGCGTCCAGCCGCCGTTTGTGCAGGCGTCTTTTTGATTGTTTTGTTTGGTTATGTGGGTTTGCAAAAAATCCCCATTCAATTGGTTCCAGATGTCGATCGTCCTGTTATTGTTGTAGAAACACAATGGCCTGGTGCGGCCCCTGCTGAAGTTGAAAGAGAGATTATCAACAAACAAGAAGAGCAACTCAAAGGTGTTAAAGGTGTCGAAAGTATGGAGGCCAGGGCACGCACTGGCCGCGCACAAATCACCTTGGAGTTTGGGGTTGGTCAAGATATTGATCAGGCGCTTATTCAGGTCGCCAACAGACTTGATAGGGTAAGTGGCTATCCTGATGAAGCTGATGAGCCAACATTAGAAACCTCCGGTTCTGAAGATAACCCCATAGCCTGGTTTGTGTTGAAGCGAAAACCAGGAAATACCCAGCCCATGGTCACGTTTTCAGCATTGGTTGATGACGTGATTACAGAGGCCATAGAACGGGTTCCCGGTGTGAGCCGGACCAATGTATATGGCAGTTCCGAAATCCAAATGCAGGTTCGCATTCGCCCAGAAAATTTGGCAATGTATCGACTAACCATAGATGATGTTGTTCGGTCGTTACGACAATCTAATGCATCCATTTCTGCTGGTGATCTTGACGAAGGTAAACGCCGCTATGTGATACGTGTGGAGTCAGACCTTGCAACTCCAGAGCTTGTTGGCGCTGTTGTGGTTCGGACGGATCCTGCCATTGGGAGGGTTTATGTCCGCGATATTGCTGAGATTGCAATGGCGTATCCAGACCCTGACTCCATTCGTCGTCATTTGGGAGAGGATGCAATTCCTTTCAACGCTGTTCGGGAAACAGGTGCAAATGTAATCTCGACAATGGCCAGAATTCGAGAAGTGGTTGATGATCTCAACAACGGTATTTTAAAAGATAACGATCTTCATGTGCGAATGGTCTATGATGAAACCATCTATATTGAAGACGCCATAGATCTTGTTCAGGGAAATATTCTATTAGGTGCTGCATTTGCAGCCCTGATATTAATGCTGTTTTTAAGGTCCTGGCGCGCAACAACGGTGATATCCATCGCTATACCTGTATCTGTGATAGGAACATTTGTTGCGATGTCTCTTACGGGCAGAACCGTTAATGTCATATCCTTGGCGGGTATTGCCTTCGCGGTTGGCATGGTCGTTGATGCGGCGATTGTTGTGTTGGAAAATATTTATAGATTAAGGGAACGTGGGATGCCTTTGCACCAGGCGGCGTTTCATGGAGCCAATCAAGTATGGGGCGCAGTGCTGGTGTCAGCATTAACCACGGTAATGGTCTTTATTCCTATCATGACAACAGACCTTGAGGTGGGGCAACTTTTTCGCGATATCGCCGTGGCCATATCGGTTTCTGTTCTTTTGTCTTTGTTGATTTCTATAACATTGATTCCTGCTTTATTTAGTTGGCTTTTTGCGGGTGGAACGGGCATCTCCACCAGAAGGCTGCCATTTATAGATGATATTGCTTCACTGTTCAGTAGAACCGTTTTGGGATTAGCGAGGCGCACAACTGGCTCTATGGTCCTAGGCCTAACTTTGGTTGCGGTCATGACGATGGGTGCTGTTTTTGTTTCATGGAAATTTCTCCCCAAGTTGGAATATCTACCAGAGGGAAATAACAATTTTGTTTTTGGGGTTATTTTGCCCCCACCAGGTTACAATTTGAATACCTCTCAATCCATTGCTTCACGTGTTGAATCCCAGGTCGAAGATTTATGGGCAAGCAAAACCGGCCCAGAAGATAGCCCTGAAGGTCTACCAAAGTTTGACAACTTCTTTTTCGTCGCGAGGCAAGAGTTGAGCTTTATTGGTGGATCGTCCCTCAAACCAGAGCGGGCAGAAGAACTTATTCCCATTATGCGGAAACCTATATTTTCTGAACCAGGAACTTTTGGTTTCATAAACCAACGGTCGATTTTTGGTCGTGGTATAGGTGGTGGTCGATCGATAGATGTTGATGTCATGGGTGATGACCTCAATGTTATTCTTCCAGTGGCGCAACAGGCTGCAGGCTTGATCTCACAGATATTACCCAGGGAAAAAGGCCATCAATTTCGGCCTCGACCAGGTTTAGAGCTGGGAGCACCAGAGGTTCGTGTAACACCCGATTATGTTCGATTAGGTGACAATGGCTTGACTGCTTCAGGTTTAGGTTTGGCCATAGATGCTGCGAACGATGGTGTCCGTGTTGCAGAAATCAATGTGGCAGGAAAACAAACAGATTTGGTTGTAAAAGGTTTTTCGGAGAGTTTTACGGCGACGCAACAGGTGGCAGAGATTCCCGTGGTGACGGGAAATGGTGAAATTGTGACGGCGGGAAGTTTAGCCGATGTTGAGGTTACAGCCGGACCAGTTGAAATTCGTCATAGAGAGAGGTTCCGTACGATTACCCTGCAAGTACGGCCCTCAAAGTCCATGCCTCTAGAACAAGCCATGGATTTGTTGGAAACGGAAGTGCTGGCAAAATTAAACGAACAAGGATTGCCAGAGGGGGTGCGTGTTGAACTCTCCGGAACAGCCGACAAGCTCACGGAGGCATCCCAAGCCCTTACGGGAGATTTGATCTTGGCTATTGTGATCGTCTATTTGGTCATGGTTGTCCTGTTTGAAAGCTTCATGTTCCCCTTAATCATTTTATTCACAGTCCCTATCGCGATGGCTGGTGGCGTGGGCGCTTTGGGTATTTTGAATATGTTCACGCTACAATCCTTAGATATGCTTACGCTTCTTGGGTTTATTATTTTGACAGGTATTGTGGTGAACAATGCCATCCTATTGGTGGATCAATCACTCATTGGGATCAGGGAAGAGGGACTGTCTATTGTTGAAGCTATTTTGGAGGCAGTACGTAACCGAATGCGGCCTATTTTTATGTCGACCATTACCTCTTTGGTTGGGATGTTGCCACTGGTTTTGTTTCCAGGTGCTGGGTCAGAGCTATATCGCGGCTTGGGGACCGTTGTTGTTGGTGGTTTGGCTTTATCATCGCTTATTACCCTTCTCGTTATGCCGCCTCTGATTGCATTGATCGCAAAGCTGCGTGCTGAACAAACCAGGCAAGATCTTGTATCAAGCGAAGCTTAATTTTGTCTCCGAAAGGTCCAAGGAGGGGTAAAGCTTCCTTGGAATAAACCAAGTTTTTTTTGTTTCGCTTCATTCTCTTCCTGCACATATTTGTTGCTGTAGCGCCTATATGCCAAGGCCCAACCTTGTTCTACCATATGTTTTGCCAGATCTTTGTCGCCAGCATAACATTCAGCAATAATGCGCTTATAACGATCTCTTCCAATAATCTTACATGTAACCTTGGTATTTTGGGTCATGGAGATCATTACATTTTTGGCGATGAGGCCGCAGGGATAGGGTTGTTGGCTTAGGTTAAGGCAGGTTTGCTTCAATTCAGGTGCATCAATGCCGAAAAGACGAATACGCTGTCCATCAATGCGAAGGCTATCCCCATCAGAAATGTATGCAGGACCAGATATCATGCTTAGAGCAGGACTTGCATTTAGCAGAATGCATAACCAAATAAACAGTGTTGCTCCATAGTGGAGAACCATTCCAGGGATACGCTGAATGCTGTTCATCAGGTTTAGCTGGATCATGGATGTTTAGCTTTGTTGCTCATGAGAGAATGAAGGAGTACATGATGAATAATTTGCAATCTTTTGACCTTTCCCCTTTGCCCGTTCAGTTATAGGCCTCGACAAAATTGAGCGCCTATTTACCTCTGCCATGGAAGGCGTAGGAAATGATGGATACCCCCCTTTCAATATAACGCGTGAAGGCGATATGGTCTATCGGATTGAGCTGGCAGTGGCTGGCTTTACCGACCAAGATCTTTCCGTAACAGTTAAGGAGAACACGCTCACGGTCAAAGGTGCCAAGCGTGATCCACAAGATGAGCGTGTTTATTTGCATCGTGGCATCGCAAACCGATCGTTTGAACGGTCCTTTACACTTGCAGATCATGTGGTTGTTGAAGATGCTGCACTAAAGAATGGCATGTTGGAAATCCATCTCCGACGTGAGGTGCCCGAAGAGAAAAAAGCACGTGAGATTGCTATCAACGTGTGATACGTCAATTTGAAAAGATCCAATAATGATGTGAAAGAGGATGCTGCATATGTTGTGCAGCATCTTTTGTTTTTAGGAATGTAGAAATGAGTCCACCAAGGGACCACAGATTTTCAAGAAGATTGCAGCAAGGTGAATTAAGGCGTACTTTTGGCATTCTTTTGCCATATTTGTGGCCGAGCGATAGTTTGGAAACCAAAGCTCGTGTGGTCACAGCTTTCGTGCTGTTAAGTTTGTCGAAGGTAGCTGGGTTATTCGTGCCAGTCATTTTGGGCCAAGCCGTTGATATGGTCTCTGAAGAAGCTTTCGCTTTGCCGATGATCTTGGGATTGTTGGTGGCTTATGGTGCTTTGCGTGTTGGTGAGCAATTATTCTCTGAAGGAAGAGAATATATTTTTGCTCGGGTGGCTCAAAGGACAATTCGTTCCGTTGGTGTTAGGGTTTTTGACCATTTGCATAGTTTATCATTACGGTTTCATCTCGATCGACAAACGGGAGGGCTGAGCCGGATTATTGAACGTGGAACGAAAGCAATTGAGTTTCTTCTTACATTCATGCTCTTCAATATTGTCCCCATGGCCATTGAATTGTTGTTGGTCTGCGCGGTTTTATGGTCACTTTATGATGTCTCTTTCGCAGTCGTGACCTTGTTGGTGATTACAATTTATGTGGCATGGACACTGATTTTTACAGAATTTCGTATTAAGCTCCGCAAACGCATGAACCAGTCAGATCAGCAAGCGCATGGAAGAGCTGTTGACTCCTTACTGAATTATGAGACCGTAAAATATTTTGGCAACGAACAGCATGAGAGTGATCGGTTTTCAGGGGCCATGAAGCGGTATGAGGATGCAGCTGTGCGATCACGCACATCGCTCTCTGTTTTGAATGTGGGACAAGGCTTCATCATTGCTGTTGGTTTAACTTTGGTAATGTATCTTGCCGCAAAGGGCATCGACCAAGGTCATATGACCGCTGGTGACTTCGTCACGGTGAATGCTTATCTCATTCAACTCTATTTGCCTTTAGATTTTCTTGGTTTTGTCTACAGAGAAATCAGGCAATCCCTGGTTGATATGGCTGATATGTTTGGTTTGTTTGGCCAACCTAAGGAGGTCGATGATATGCCAAACGCACCTCCATTGGTGAGAAAAGGGGGCGAAGTTGTTTTTGACCATGTAGGTTTTTCGTATCAAGAAAATCGTCAAATCCTTCATGATGTAAGTTTCGTCGCAAGGCCTGGAGAGACTGTGGCCATCGTAGGACCTTCAGGAGCAGGTAAGTCGACATTGTCCCGCTTGTTGTTTCGTTTTTTTGATGTGACATCTGGCGAAATCAGGATTGATGGACAGAACATTTCCCACGTTCAGCAGCATTCATTACGCCAATCCATCGGGATTGTACCTCAAGATACCGTACTTTTTAATGATACGATTGGGTATAATATTGCGTATGGACATCCAGGGTCCTCTAAAGATGCGATTGTTGAGGCTGCGAAATTGGCCAGTATTCATCAATTTATCATGGAGTTACCAGATGGTTATGATACCATGGTGGGTGAACGTGGATTGAAATTGTCTGGTGGTGAGAAACAGCGGGTTGCCATCGCAAGAACCCTTCTGAAAGCACCGGAGATATTTCTATTCGATGAAGCGACTTCTGCGTTAGACACACGAACAGAGCGCGCCATACAAGGCTCCTTGCGCACGCTCTCCGAGGGGAAAACAACTTTAATAATCGCACATCGCCTCTCCACAATTACCCATGCAGACCAGATCATTGTTTTGGACAAAGGCCGTGTTGTTGAACAGGGTCATCACGATGCTCTACTGGCTAAACAGGGGCTTTATGCGCAAATGTGGGAACAGCAAGCACGTGTGGATAATGATAGCCGTGAGCTGGTGTCCATAAGTCATCATCCATGATCCTTAGCAAGGAGCTCCACAAGGCGCACAACTAGATTGTGGCTGAGAGCTGTCAAACCCCTTTGACGGTGATGATAAATGATCAAATAGCGCAAAGAGGATGAGCAAAAGGACAAGGTATTTTGGTAAAAACCGCATCACTATCGCTCCATTCCTAAGAAATACCGTAACTTGATACCTAAAGGGGTGCTAACAAAAGCGATCAAAAACCAGAGCCAACCATGTATTGAGCCAGACGCAGTACCCCCCAAAAATGCACCTATATTGCATCCAAATGAGAGACGTGCCCCGTAGCCCATTAAAAGGCCGCCAACGATAGCGATCAGCATTTCACGAATGGGGAGTTGTGATGGTCCTACGGTTTTCTGGGCAAAAGCTGCATAGGCTGAGGCCCCAAGCAACATCCCTATATTCATGACCGAGCTGACTTCTGTAAGCACAGAATGTTCAAGGGCTTGCTGTCCTTTCTGCCAAGTCCAAAAAGGAACTGTTGACAAGTCTACGCCCATGATTTGTGCAAATTTAGCACCCCATAATGTAAAGCCATAGGTGACTGACCATGGATGACCTGCGAGCAATAATGTGCATAGGTTGAGAATGATGAGGATAATGCCTGCTTCGGTCCAGCTCCATGAGCCTGTAAAGGGAAGGCGCTGAAAAGGTGAAGAAATCTGCCAAGATTTCGTTTCACGAAAGAATAGTAATCCACAGATTACAAAAACCCATGTTGCCAAAAGTGCTAATGGCCAGCCCCACAGATTTGCCATGGCTACGGGCTGTGTTTTTGGTAAGGCCAACCAGAAACCCATATCAAGAGACGCCCAGAAGGCGCCTGCAATAAAGCCAATAAGGGCAAAGCTTGAGCGAATAGAGCCACCACCCAGTGCAAAAAGGGTTCCTGAGGCGCACCCATTAGCAAGCTGCATCCCAATAGAAAATAGCACCGCCCCTACCAGCAAACTGACACCAACGGGGGCAATGGCACCTCTCAACTGATCAGGAAAATAGGCAATGAGTGGAATAAACAAGGTCGCAGTGGCAGCTATGACCCATAATTGGGCCCGAATACCTGTACCATCACCCGTTTTGAAATAAAGTCGCCAAGAGCCAGCAAATCCAAATGAGCCTGCGAGCATGGCTGCTCCAAGTCCTGCACCAACCAGTAGCAGTATGGCTTGGCGTGCATGAACCTCAAAAAAAATGATCGTAAAAAGGAACAATAGGCCAGCAAGAGCTGGCCATCTTGTGTTTGGCAA
Source organism: Alphaproteobacteria bacterium (assembly GCA_038131935.1). GTDB lineage: Bacteria > Pseudomonadota > Alphaproteobacteria > UBA8317 > UBA8317 > UBA8317. The sequence goes on from JAYPQH010000037.1 coordinate 54,992, forward strand.
AGCAAGACTTGTCATGATTATTGTAGCCACGCGCTCAAGAAGCTTTTTAGGTCATCAAATCGTGTGCGGTCTGATTCCATGGCCAATTTGGTATCTTTCGACCATGCCAACATAGATCCATCATATAACGATACCTGGGGAATTTCCAAAAGTTCATGAAGGACGAACCAGTTATTGGCAGCCCAGTGACCAGAGTTGCAATAACTTACCACCGGCTTGGTTATGTCCAGTTTGTTCTGGTTCTGTGTGCGTAATGTATCCAGTGGTAGAAAATATGCCGTACCAGGCTGAAATTGGCTGGCTTGATCAAACCAAATGGAATCTTTGATTCTTCCAAAACGGCTTGCCAAAGGATGCTTCTCTTTGCCAAGGAACTGGGCTTCGGGTCTCCCGTCGACCAAATTGGCTGTGTTTTTATCAAGTGCGGCGACCTGAGATGTTGTGGAAAGCAATTCAGGTCTTGGATTGGCCGTGAAAATAGTCGCATCCGCTTCTTGTGCCTGTGTTGATAAGGGCCGGTTTGCCTTTTCCCACGCATCAAAGCCACCATCAAGTAACGATACCTGATCATGGCCTAGATATTTAAGGGTCCAATAAACTCTTGTGGCAGCACCAATATCCGTGGGGCTTTTGCCTTCAGAATAGATAACAACATGAGTTTGTTCATCAATGCCAAGGCTGCCCATAAAAGCTTCTAATGCAGAAATATCTGGTAACATACCTGGAATATCATTTTGTTTGACACGCCATGATTTTGGATAAGGGGCGGCAATGGCACCGGGTATATGGCCTTCGCTATGAGGGACAATTTTTTTGCCGTCTTTTTCGATCAAGGACCTTATATCGACAAGCCGGATTTTTTTCATGACTTCTGGTGTGATGTCATTGACCTGTACCAGTGGTTTTAAAATGTTTGCATGACCAAAAGGTGCAGCAAAGAGAACAAGAATGAGAGAAAGGGAATATAAAAAAGGACGCATATCGGATCTCCTCCAAAAAACTCTCTCACACTTGCGCAACAGGAGATATTTATTCTACTTAATTGGAGTAAATTGGGATAAAAAAAGAATAATTATACCTAATTTCTGATTTATAAAGCATATTTTTTTCCAATAAGGTCAGATAATGGACAAAATTGATCAAAAAATACTATCGCATTTGCAACGTGATGCTGCCATTCCTATTGCGGATCTTGCTCGCGCCGTTGGGTTATCCACAACGCCTTGCTGGCGAAGGGTTCAAAAACTTGAAGCTGATGGTGTCATCAAGGCCAAGGTGGCGCTATTGGATGCGGACCAACTTGGCCTAGGTCTCACGGCGTTCATGGCTGTAACCACGAACCGTCACAACCGAGAGTGGTTAGACCATTTCGCGCATGTCGTTGTGGATTTTCCTGAAGTGGTTGAGTTCCATCGGTTGGCAGGAACTATTGATTATCTGTTGAAGGTCATGGTTCCCACCATGCAACATTATGATGATTTTTATAAAAGATTGGTTGCCCGTGTTGAAATTTCGGAAGTAAGCAGCTGGTTTGCCATGGAGCGCATAAAAGAAACCACCATGCTTCCCCTCCATCACATACCTCAATGACAATGAAAAACATGATGTTTTGTGATATATTACGAATTCACACCCTGTGCATATAAAACCAACGTTTTGTGCAAGGGTTATTGGGTGTGGTAAATTGATATTGTAAGGCTTCAAGGGGTTTAGAAAAATGTTACGTTTCATAAGTTTAAGTGTAATGATGGCTATTTGTGCGGTGTCTGCTAGAGCGCAAGAAGATAGCTTGCAAAGATTTCACGTATTGGCACCACATCTGGCTCATGAATTGGTTGAAGCCACCCTACAAGCCTGTGAGGAAGATGGCTTTCAGGTAGCTGTTGCCGTTGTTGATCGCTTTGGTGTGCCTCAAGCTTTGTTGCGCAACAGGTTTGCGGGGCCTCATACCCCCAAAACGGCCATTCGCAAGGCTTACACAGCCATAAGCTTTCGCAGCAATACCTTAGATTTGATCGAGCCAACACAATCTGGTTCACCTCAGTCGGGTGCGCGTAACATTGATCATGTGCTCATGTTAGGGGGTGGTTTGGTGATTGAAGCAGCTGGTGAAATGCTTGGTGGTCTGGGTATCTCAGGAGCGCCTAGCGGAGAGGATGATGAGGCCTGTGGGCAAAAGGGATTGGATGCTATTGCGGATAAGTTGCCTTTTTAAAAGAACGCGAAACCCTTGGAGATTTTGCCTATTTTCAGACGTTATCCACAGCAATCACATGAGGTGGTCTTGAGTTGAACAACTTGGAATTAAGACAAGAGCCTGGGAAGTTGGTATTGAAGGACTTCTACACCCCTTGGGCTTACTGCTTGTATCATGATGATGGTGGTATCGAATATGTTTTCGTAGCCCCACGTTTAAGAAGACGTGGTTTAGGGCGGCTTATGTTGCAAATTGTCCAGAGGATCACGTCATCTTTAATCTACCCTGCAACACCTATGAGTGAGAAAGGCGAGGCTTTTTTCAGCATTTAGATCTGATCAAGACACAGCATCCGGGGCGGTTACGCGATCATATGCACAAAGCGTACCTCTCTCCTCCTGTTGGTCTAGCCTGTCCTCAGGAGATGAAAAATGGATGATCAAGGATTGACGACATTACTTTTGCTCAGCGTTGGGTTTTTTTTCTTGGGCTTTGCCACGGCATGGTTACGTCTATCGTCATACCGTAAACATGCAGAGAAAACACAAACCGAGCTTGCGGTATTGCAAGCACGATTTGACGAGGTCAATCGAGGACATGCAGAACAATTGCGCAGTTTGGAAAATGTTCGAGGGCAGATCGAAAAAGACCTAAAGTTGGTTAATCAAGAGCTTCTTGAGCGCAATAGCGAAACTTTTTTGAAAAGAGCGCAAGATAGTCTTGCCCAGCGTGAGGCCCTGGCACGCGAACAGATGTCAGCTTTGGTGAAACCTATTCATGAGGGATTAAAAGGATATCAGGAGCATTTGCATAAAATTGAGTCCACACGCCGCCGAGATGAGGGGGCACTTTATGAACATTTACAAATACTCGCGCGGTCTCAACAGGATCTTGGTCAGCAAACCTCAAAACTTGTGAATGCATTGAAATCAGCTCCCAAAACCCGAGGTCGTTGGGGTGAGCAGCAATTGAAAAATGTTATGGAAATTGCAGGTCTCAGTGAGCATGTTGATTTTGTTTTAGAAAAATCCTTTTCCTCTAATGATATAACCTTACGACCAGATGCGGTTATCCAGCTGCCTCAAGGTCGTCAGTTGGTTGTTGACGCCAAAACACCTATGGCGGCTTATCTTGAGGCGTTGGAAATCCTGGATGATGAGGAACGAGAAATCAAACTTCGTGATCATGCGCGTCAAGCAAGGGTGCATATGCAATCTTTGGCTTCAAAATCTTATTGGTCGCATATAAAGGGTGCTGCGGATTATGTGGTGATGTTTATGCCCGGTGAAAACCTTTTTACCGCCGCGGTGGAACGTGATCCCGCTCTACTTGTTGATGGCATTGATCGGCGTGTCTTGATTACAACGCCTACCACCTTTGTGGCCCTGGCACATGTGGTGGCTGCCAGTTGGCGTCAGGAGCGGCTAACCGACAACGCCATCCAAATGGGCAAATTAGGCCAAGACCTTTATGAGCGGATGTCTATTCTTGGTGAGAGGGTTGCAAAGCTTACCCAACATATGGATCGTGCGGTGAAGTCACATAACGAATTGGTGGCAACCTTAGAATCGAGGGTAATGCCACAAGCACGAAAATTTGTGGATATGGGTACGGTGACAAATTCAAGAGATATAGCCACTTTGGAAATGGTCGAAACAACGGCGCGCAAATTGCGAGAAGATCGTGACTTTGCACAAGATGAAACATCATCATAACAGCGTGGTTATTGTTGCCAAAAGCTTGCGTTTAAGTCGAGCTGTTCGCTTCGACGTGACTGAATCAACGTGCGTGTTTCCGAGACCATTTCTTGGGTTAAACCTATCGAGCGTAATGTCTCCTCTGACATCAATAAAGATGAGCCCAGCATGTCCGGGATAGCTGTGTCAGCACCTTGGTCTCGAAGTTTTTGCGCCTCATGTTCATCATGGGCACGCGAAATAATGGTGGCATGAGGTGCCATTTGGCGAATGATTTTGGTGACCGTAAACACGGCATAAGGATCATCTAAAGCCACCACAACCACCTGCCGTTTGTCCACATGAAGTTTGGCGAGAAAATCCTCTCGCTTAGCTTCTCCAAACAGGACATCAATACCAGCACGACGGGCTTCTCGAACATGGTTCATGTGATTATCAACAGCAATATATGTAATGGCTTGTGCACTGAGGGCTTCGGCAATCGTGGTTCCTACCCGACCAATACCAAGCAATAAAACGTCTGCAATGTCTTCTTCGTCTTGGGCAGGCGTGGTGACATGCAAAGCGTTTTCTTTAGCCTCTGTGCGTTTGGCCAATTTTGCTCCCCAGGAGGCAAGAAAAGGATGTGTCATCATTGAAATGAGGACGACTGATACAAGTATTTGTTTGGTCGCATCATCAATCAAATTGGTTTGGGTGGCTGTAGCGAGTAAGATAAAGGCAAATTCTCCTGCAGGTGCAAGCAGCAACGCTGCTTCAATAGAAGCGGAACGGGTTTGCCGGAAAAATGTCATCAAAGCCATGATCACTGTAGATTTTATCAAAAGAACAAGAATGATGAGGCCTATAATTTGGGGCAATTGCCAAAGTATGCCATCTAAAGGCAGTAGCATGCCTGTGGATAAGAAAAATAACCCCAATAACAAGCTTTTAAATGGTTCAATGTCAGCTTCAATTTGATAACGGCTAGAGGTGTTTGCAAAAACAAGACCCGCCAATAAGGCGCCAAGCGATGAGGAAAGTCCTGCCAACTCGGCACCAGCAGACATGACAAACATGACCAGTAAAATGATGGCCATGAAGCCTGCTCTCCCCGTGAAGCGAGAATGCACCAGGATAGGTCTTACCACCACACGCCCGATCCCATACATAGCCAACATGATCAAAATAGCCTGCAAAACACCAAAGCCCAAAGAATTGATATCTAGGGCGCCAGCTTCGGTATTTCCCAAGCTCACAACTACAAATAAAAGCGGAATTACGGCCAAATCTTGAGCCAACAATATGCCAAAGCTAGCGCGGCCTAAAGGTTCCCCCATTCGTTTGGTTTCACCAAGCCGGTGCATCACCATAGCTGTTGAACTTAAAGACATGCATATTCCAAACAAAAGCGCTTGCTCTGGGGGGAATTGAAGCGCCATCATGGCCATTGCAAGGATAAGTATGGTGGCAATTATTTGTAACCCCCCAACACCAGCAATGAGCCGCCTCATGGTAAAAAGACGAGAAGGCGAGAGTTCTAAGCCAATGGTAAACATCAAAAAGATCACCCCTAAGTCACCTAAAAGCGCGATATCTTCGTCATTGGTAAGCAAAAAAGGATGAAGCTCTGGGATTTGACCAAGAATGTCAGGGCCAATAAGGATGCCAATGATGAGGAAGGTTAGAATTTCGTCAAGACCCAGGCGCTTTGCCAGTGGCACCAACAAGCCCGCCATTCCGAGGTAAACAATAGGCTCACTTAAAACGACCGCACCTAGGTTGCTTCCAGCCATTCATCCCATCCAATTCCATATCATCACCACCCACATACCCAAACCGACTCACATTTGCTATGGTCTTTGCCAAAATATGTTCGTGCATGATGATAAAGAGGCTTGGTAATCGATGTTGTTAGAAAATGGACCAAGTGCTTATTGTCGTCGTCTGCCTGATGCGAAGGTGGTGTGGGATGGAAATGTCTTACGTTCAAAAGAATTTGATGACATTTATTTTCATGTGGGAGATGGTCTGGCAGAAACATATCATGTTTTTTTGGACGGCACAGATTTTGTTCGTAGATTGCATCCTTCATCTGTGCATCATGTTATCGAAACAGGGTTTGGGACAGGGCTGAATTTTTTGGCAACCTGGTCATGTTTTCGAGAACATGCACCTTCCACGGCAAGGCTGCGTTTCGCATCGATTGAGGGCTATCCCCTTGAGCTCGATATGCTGAATGACATTCACAAAGTTTGGCCTGAACTGGGGGAGCTTACACGTGCCTTGCAAGCTAAGATGCCTCCAAGATGGCGTGGTGTTCATCATTGCTTTTTCGATGGAGGACGGGTGGAATTGATCCTTATCTATGCACCTATTGATGAGGTGTTGGGCCATTATGATCTCAAAGCGGACACTATTTTTTTGGATGGATTTTCGCCATCAAAAAATCCTGACATGTGGTCAGAAAAAGCATTAACAGCTTTGGCTGATAGCCTTCTTCCAGAAGGCCGCTTGGCAACATTTACAGCGGCAGGTCATGTGCGCCGCCAGTTGTCTGCTGCTGGTTTGCAGGTCGATAAAAAACCAGGGTTTGGGCGAAAGCGTGACATGACCTGCGCCACCAAGCCTGGCGGCAAAAAATTGGTTCGATCTAACTCTGAGGTAAATATCCTTGGAACAGGTATTGCTGCTGTATCAGTTGCCCGACAACTTAGCCATTTTGGGTTGAACCCAACGCTTTTTGAGCCTGCTGGTGAGTTATTTGTGGGGGCATCTGGAAATGGAGTTGCCAATCAATTGCCACGTTTAGGGTTGGACAATTCTCCCGCCCATCGTTTTGCGCAAGCAAGTTTTGCCTTTGCCCGTGGTTGGGCTACCGATGAAGGTTTTTGCCTCGGTCAATCAGGCGTTCATCTTGCTACAGATGAAAAGAGCCACAAACGGTTTCAAACGATTTCTGAACAAAACTGGCCAGAAGATTACTTGGTTTTTATTAAGGGCGATGCATTGCATAAGCTCGTGGGCTTCTCTCATCCTTGGGGTGGTCTTCTGCACCGAAAAGCAGGGTCTGTAGATGTCCGTGGATGGTTAGCTCATGCGCTATCACAATGGGAAGTAAAATTTGGCTGCCCAGAAAAAGATGACGAAAAGCTTTTGGTGATCGCACAAGGTAGCAAAAGCAAACAACATTACCACGACCTTCAACCCTACCTACCATTGCAATATCCCGCTGGACAAATTTCAATAATGCCAAGCCAAGGCTTGGTAGGAGACATAGCCTTATCATATGGTGGTTATTTCACCCCAGCTAAGGATGGAGAACATATTTTTGGCGCGACATTTGAGCATAACCGTCTCGAGGATAACCATACAATTAACCCCTTAGGTCATGAGCATAACTGGTCTTTATTGCCCTCAGAACTTCAAAAATTGTTAGGGCCATTCAGCCCTCATGATCTCAAAGGAAGGGTTTCGTTCCGTGTTTCAGCTAGGGATAGGCTGCCTGCAATCGGTCGTCTGGATGAACGGCGTTATCTTATTACAGCTTTAGGATCACGTGGTATGACATATGGGCCTTACGCAGGCTACCTACTCGCTTGTGATATCATGGGTTATCCAAGTTTTGCACCTCTTGATGTCCAGCAATCTCTTGATTGGCAACGATTTGCCCGCCGCGATAAACAGCAAGCTGTTCTTTGATCTTTGGGCTCAGATGCGTGCACGTCCAACTTTTGATCCATTGGCTCTCTCCAGAACAGAACCAATCCATTGTCCCGTCCTGATGAGGCTATCAAGATCAATACCTGTATTGATACCAAGACCTTCCAGCATGTAAACAACATCCTCGCTGGCAACATTACCTGATGCACCTTTTGCATAGGGGCACCCTCCAAGCCCACCAACCGAGGCATCAATGATAGAGATATCTTCTTCGAGACAGGAGAGTATGTTGGCGAGTGCTTGGCCATAAGTATCATGAAAATGCAGTCCAATGCGATCGACGGGTACGACCGTTTTGACGGCTTTGATCAATGTCCGTGCTTTGTATGCGGTTCCTACACCAATCGTGTCACCCAAAGATATATCATGCGCACCATGCTCAAGCATCCATTCTGCTATTTCAACGACACGAGATACGGGAACCTCACCTTCATAAGGGCAACCAAGAACACAAGATATATATCCGCGTATACGAATATTTTCGGCATTCGCCATCGCCATGACAGGAGCGAACCGCTCGAGTGATTCAGCAATAGAGCAATTGATATTTTTATGTGAAAAGGTTTCACTGGCGGCGCCAAATACTGCTATATGGTCTGCGCCCGCTGTTATGGCGGCTTGTAGGCCTTTCATATTGGGGACAAGAACAGGAAACCGAAATGGTTCATGGGGAAGGGCTTCCAAAATAGTATCTGTGTTGGCCATTTGAGGTACCCATTTGGGTGAAACAAAACTACCCACCTCAATATGAGGGCAGTTGGCGGCCCGTAATTTTTCAATCAAGGTAAGACGCGTTGCAATATCCAAGGCTTTAACTTCATTCTGAAGGCCATCGCGTGGACCCATTTCAAATATTGTCATGGCTGTCATGATGCTGTTTCCAATGTCATTAGGGTTTGGCCTTCATGCACTTGGTCTCCCTCGTTGACGCGTATATCATCAACAATAACGGTTTGTGGTGCACGAAATGTGGTGATAATTTTCATGGCCTCCATGGTAATCAATGGTGATTGAGAGGCGACGATATCACCCTTCCCGACATGAATTTGTGTGATCTGACCAGGAATTTCTGCTCGAATGATATTGTCCATTGCCAAGTCATCTTGTTGTTGAGCAAGCGCATCAAAAATCTCAAAAGACCAGCTTCCATCTACCGTTTGAACAAACACGGTATTTTGGTGTCTCAGGACATACCCGTGGGTTGGTTGACCATCGAGGCAGATGGATAATCTTTTGTCCATAAATCCAGAGATTTCGGCGAATATTTCTGCGCCTTCTGAGTCTATGATCATGTAGCCATCTTTTTGGGGAATAAGGCTTAATGTGCAGGGGTGACGTCCCACAAAGTTGATGTCATGGCGTGGGTTCATGTTCAACGCCCAATCCCAACTTCGTAAATAGGGATTATGGTTATCAATGGGGTCTGGGTTTTCTTGGCTTGTTTTTCAGAGAAAGAGGGCCGCCAGAACCTGTGCTTGGAGAGATTGATCAGAGCGCGACGTGACTTGTTCAAGATGTTCATCAATAAAGCGTTGACATTTGCCCTTGTTGAAAGACTTCTGTTGAGAGCAATTGAAGAAGGAAATCACGGTTGGTGTCTATTCCTGCTACAAATGTTTGAGCCAAAGCCTCTTTCATGAGCGTGATAGCCTGAGATCGATTGTCTGCGTGAACAATCAGTTTGGCGATTAAAGAATCGTAAAATGGAGATATTCTATCTCCCGAAAACACCCCGCTATCGATACGAAGACCATCCATTTGGGGAAACTCAAGTGCAGAAATTTTCCCCGTTGATGGCCGAAATGCCTCATGAGGCACTTCTGCGCAAAGTCGAACCTCAATGGCATGACCCTGTGGCTTTAGAGTGTGGCTAGGGGAGTTTTTCCCTTGTGCGATTTGTAATTGCCAAGCCACCAGATCTAGGTTTGTAATCATTTCGGTGATGGGATGCTCTACCTGTAGCCTTGTGTTGATTTCAAGAAAATAAAAGCAATCATCTTCATCTAATAAGAACTCAACTGTGCCCGCACCTTGATAACCAATTCCTGTTATTGCTTTGCATGCGGCATCACCGATTTGCTCCAATATATTGTCGGGAATAAAGGGTGCGGGGGCTTCTTCAATGACTTTTTGATGTCTGCGTTGAAGTGAACAGTCGCGCGTAAACAAATGCCGCACCCCACCATGGGCATCTGCAAAGACTTGGACTTCAATATGCCGAGGGTTAGGCAAAAATTTCTCAATCAGGACATGAGCATCCCCCGAAACTGGTAGAGGCCTCTTGACGGGCTGCAAGAATGGCTTCTTTTGCATCGTCACCATCGCGCACCAAGCGCATGCCTCTGCCTCCACCTCCCGCGACGGCTTTGATCAAAGCAGGTCGACCAATTTCCTCAATTGCTGCACATAATTTGTCACTATTTTGGTCATCACCATGATAACCAGGAAGGGTAGGGACTCCAGCTTTTGTCATGAGTTGTTTTGCCATGGCTTTATTGCCTAGAGCATCAATCGCATCGGCGGGTGGGCCCACAAAAATAAGACCAGCTTCTTGAATGGCTTGGGCGAAGCTGGCCCTCTCTGATAAAAATCCATACCCTGGATGAATAGCATCAGCGCGGGATAATCTCGCTGCTTGCATGATATGATCACTATTTAAGTAAGACTCAGTGGCTGGGCTGTTTCCAATACATACAGCCTCGTCTGCATAACGGACATGGGCCGCGTATCTGTCAGCTTCAGAAAAAACGGCGATGGTTGTCATGCCCAATGTTTTTGCTGTTTTCATAATGCGAATAGCGATTTCACCACGGTTCGCAACCAAAAGACGTTGAATAGATTTATTGGTCATGTGATTGTTACCCATGAAGGTTTTTCTTTCGCAAAAAATGCCTGAAGGCCGTGCTGGGCCTCAGGTTCCATTCGTTTATCTGCAATGCGTCGCGCTGTCTCTTCCGACATATGCGTATCAATGGGTTTTTTATGCACCCATTGCACCAAAGCCTTGATATCTTGTTGTGCTTGGGGTCCACCTGCCAAAAGCTTGGTAAGTAAATCATGACAAGCATCGTCAAGATTGTCTTCTATGGCGCCCACAAGCCCAAAAGTTTTTGCACTTTGGGCATCAAATTTTTCTCCCGTGAGCATAAGGGCTTTGGCATGCCGAGGCCCCATAGCTTCCACAACAAAAGGGCTGATGGTAGCTGGTGTGAGCCCAAGTCGGACTTCTGATAAGCAAAAAAGACTTTCAGGATGTGCTATGGCAAAATCACATGCCGCCACCAAGCCAACACCACCGCCGAATACGGGGCCGTGTGCTAAGCAAATTGTTGGTTTTGGGAATTTGTAAAGACGTTCAAGCATTTTTGCCAATTTTCGTGCATCATCGAGATTTTCTGAATGGTCAAAATGAGCCATGGACTTCATCCAGTGTAGATCAGCACCGGCACAAAATGCACGCCCCGAACCACGTAAAACCAACGCGCGAACTTTTGTGTCTTCTGCTAAGCATATCAGCTGCTGATCTATTTCTGCGATCATCGATGCATCAAACGCGTTATATATTTCTGGGCGATTGAGTGTTAGCCAAGCAATTTGTTGGCCATCTCTTTCCATATGTACATAATGGTTCATCCCAGCCTCCCTTCACATTCGGAAAACGCCAAATGCTGTGTCTTCAATGGGTGCATGCTGCGTAGCCTTTAACGATAGTGCTATGACTTTTCTGGTATCTAAAGGGTCAATAATGCCATCATCCCATAATCTTGCTGAAGCATAATAAGGATGGCCTTGTTCCTCATATTGAGCTGTAATCGGCGCTCTAAATTTAGCCTCTTCCTCTGATGTCCATTCTTCTGAACGGGACTCCATTTGAGCTTTTTTTACTGTTGCCAACACGTTAGCGGCTTGTTCACCTCCCATGACAGAAATACGTGCATTGGGCCACATCCATAAAAATCTTGGAGAAAATGCACGCCCACACATGCCATAATTCCCTGCCCCAAACGAGCCACCCGTGATGATTGTTATCTTGGGAACCTTCAACGATGAAACTGCGGTTACCAATTTTGCCCCAGCTCGCACGATACCTTCATTTTCATATTTTTTGCCCACCATGAAACCCGTGATATTTTGCAAAAATAGGACGGGTATTTTTCTTTGTTCGCAGAGCTGTAGGAAATGGGCGCCTTTTTCTGCAGCCTCAGCAAAGAGGATGCCATTGTTCGCTAATATGCCTACTTGAAATCCCCAAATTTTTGCAAAACCTGTGACCAAGCTTGTTCCAAAGCGCGCTTTGAATTCATCAAATTCAGATCCATCAACAATCCGTCCAATCACTTCCCGGATATCAAAGGGTGTACGGAGATTATCAGGTATAATTCCATAAAGGTCTGAAATATTTAGTTTGGGGGGTTTGGGATCATTCTGGGTAAAGGCTGGGTATTTGGTGTCGGGTAAGGTGGACACAATCTGGCGTATAATTGCCAACGCATGCAGATCATCTTCTGCAAGATGGTCACAGACGCCGGAGAGACGGGTATGAACGTCACCACCTCCAAGTTCTTCCGCGGTTACATCTTCTCCTGTGGCAGCCTTCACCAATGGCGGACCTCCCAAGAAGACTGTGCCCTGATCTTTAACGATGATGCTCTCATCAGCCATCGCAGGCACATAAGCGCCCCCAGCTGTGCAAGAGCCCATCACAGCTGCAATTTGGGCAATGCCTTGGGCAGACATGTTGGCTTGATTAAAGAAAACACGGCCAAATCCATCTTTGTCAGGAAAGATCTCGTCCTGTTTGGGCAAAAAAGCCCCTCCTGAGTCAACAAGATATATGCATGGCAAACGGTTTTGAGCCGCAATTTCTTGCGCGCGCAAATGTTTCTTTCCTGTCAATGGATAGTAGCTGCCTCCTTTTACGGTGGCATCATTGGCAAGAATCATGACTTGACGTCCAGAAACCTGTCCAACTCCTGCAATCAACCCAGCGGCGGGGACATCATCATCATACACTTTCCACGCTGCAAATTGGCCGATTTCCAAAAAGGCAGTGCCTTGGTCCAAAAGCTTTTGAACACGGTCGCGAGGAAGCAATTTGCCCCGCTGTACATGTTTTTTTCTAGCATGCTCTGGGCCCCCGCGTGCGATCACTTCAACGTTCTTGCGCAGATCCGATACAAGCTGTGACATCGCCTCGTGATTTTGCTGAAATTCAGCGGTGCTGGGATCAATTTTTGTCAGGATAACAGCCATGTTAAGCGCTCATCTCAAACAATTGCCGGCCAATCAACATACGGCGGATCTCTGAGGTGCCCGCACCGATTTCATAGAGTTTAGCATCGCGTAGCAAACGCCCTGTTGGATAATCATTGATGTAGCCATTACCACCCAAAGTTTGAATGGCTTCAAGGGCCATCCATGTTGCTTTTTCAGCGGCATACAGAATGACCCCTGCTGCATCTTCCCTGGTGACCTGGCCACGATCACAAGCTTGTGCAACAGCATATACATAGGATTTCGTAGCGTTCATGGTTGTATACATATCCGCCAATTTACCTTGCATGAGCTGAAATTCACCAATGGGGCGACCAAACTGTTTTCGTTCATGAAGATAGGGCATCACAACGTCCATACAGGCTTCCATGATACCAATAGGACCGGCAGCAAGAACAGCACGCTCGTAGTCAAGTCCTGACATCAATACGTTCACCCCACGGCCCAAACCACCTAAAATATTCTCTTCAGGCACTTCACAATCTTCAAACACAAGTTCACCAGTGTGAGAGCCTCTCATGCCTAACTTGTCCAATTTTTGGGCAACTGAGAATCCAGGAAAATTTTTCTCAATGATGAAAGCTGTAATACCACGTTTGCCAGCCTCAGGATCAGTTTTGGCATAAACAACCAAGGTTTGGGCATCTGGGCCATTGGTAATCCACATTTTGGAGCCGTTAAGAATATAGCGATCACCTTTTTTTTCAGCGCGGAGTTTCATGGAAACAACATCAGAGCCCGCAGCTGGTTCGGACATGGCAAGGGCACCAACGTCTTCACCGCTTATCAAACCTGGTAAGTAACGCTTCTTTTGCTCGTTGGTTCCATTAAGACGGATTTGGTTCACGCAAAGATTTGAATGAGCTCCATAAGACAACCCAACAGATGCTGATGCGCGAGAAATTTCTTCCATGGCAATAACATGTTCGAGATAACCTAGACCCGTACCACCGTCTTCCTCGGGTACCGTCATCCCCAAAAGCCCCAAATTGCCCATCTTTGACCAGAGATCCATAGGAAATTCATCTGTACGGTCAATAAGTGAAGCTCTAGGTGCAATTTGTTGGCTTGTGAATTCTCTTACTGATGTGCGGATCATATCTGCTGTTTCGCCCAAGTGAAAATCAAATCCTTGGTCTGGTCTTGGCAATACCACCATATGGTGGCCTGTGTTATGGCCCAATTGTTCCTGCTCACCCATGGTTTCCTCCTGTTGATTATGCTGACATTCTATGGTCGCATTTTTGCTGTACACGCCTAGGATCTTGTCAACATTTTGATACCCATCTGCATGACATATGCCTCTAGAAAAAAGCTACCGTCAAACCACAAAAGCATTTCAAACCACACAAACGGGGTTCTTCAATCTTTGCTTGCTGACAAAAAAGCCAGTTGGGTTTGGCTTTATCTCCAGCTGAAACGTAAAATTTAGTTTTGATGGATTGCACTCGGCGTTTCTTCAGGCCATGGTGGAGCAAATTTTTTGGGAGGAAGATATGGCAAAAATTGTTTTCTTTGGTTTAGGTAACATGGGACGCCCCATGGCACATAACTTACGCAAAGCGGGCTTTGAAGTGATAGGTCACGATGTCATGCCCAATGCTTGCGCAATGTTTCAAGATGAGGGCGGCGTGATAGCGGATGATCTCCCTCAATCCCTCTCCCAGGCCAACTTTGTGATTTCTATGTTGCCTGCTGGGCCTCATGTACGCGCACTGTATGAAGATATTATTCTTGGCCATGTTTCAGCTGAAGCTGTCTTGATTGATTGTTCAACCATTGATGTGGAATCCGCACGCGCTGTTGCTGACATGGCCCAACAGAAAGGACTGGATGTCTTAGATGCTCCTGTTTCAGGCGGTACGGTTGGTGCTGAAAATGGAACGTTGACGTTCATGGTTGGTGGTGCCGAGAAAGCCTTCATTCGTGCTCGTGAGGTTCTTGAAGCTATGGGTAAGAATATCATTCATGCAGGCGGTGCTGGAAATGGCCAGGCTGCCAAAATTTGTAACAATATGATGTTGGGCATCCAAATGATTTCCGTCGCGGAAGCGTTTAATTTGGCAGAGGCGTTGGGCTTAGATGCGGAGAATTTGTTCAATATCTCATCAACTTCATCTGGCCAATGTTGGTCACTTACCAATTACTGTCCTGTTCCAGGTTTGGTGCCAACAGCCCCATCCAATCGGGATTATCAACCCGGCTTTTCTGCAAATATGATGCGCAAGGACTTAGGTTTGGCAGAGCAAAGTGCGCTGTCATCTCATGTGGCCACTCCATTGGGTGCGCAAGCGCTCTCCTTTACAAGATGTACTGCGCCGCAGGTGGCGGTGAGGTCGATTTTTCTTCCATTATCCGCTTTTTGCGTAACGGTCAGACACAGTAAGGAAACATAATGTCTCATTGCCAAGTTGTTCAAAACGGATCCATCCTTGAAGTCACCCTTGATAGACCCAAGGCGCTCAATGCGATCACTATAGAGATGATTGATGAAATCATCTTTCAACTCGACCGCTTACAACAAGAAGATCATCTCGTAGGCATGGTATTGCTAGGCGGTGGTGGCAAAGCGTTCTCTGCCGGAGGGGACGTTCGTGCGGTTTATGACGATGGGCATCAAAACCCTCATCTTGCACCATCTGATCAAACTGCACAGTTTTTTCTGCGTGAATATCAGATGAATTTGGCACTACATCGCTCTGAAAAACCAGTTGTTTCATTGGTTGATGGCATTGTCATGGGGGGTGGTGTTGGCCTCTCATTTCATGGTGCACGTGCTGTGGTGACAGAGAATGCTCTGTTTGCCATGCCCGAAGTCGCTATTGGCTTTGTGCCTGACGTTGGCGGGACTTATGCACTTTCCCACTGCCCTGGAAAACTGGGCCTACTTCTGGGTGTCACAGGTGCCCGTTTGAAGGGTCGCGAGATCCTTGATGCCCAATTGGTGCATGGGTTTATACAATCGGAGCATTTGGAGGTCTTGAGAGAGAAGTTATCTCGTGCCACAAGCCCAGAAAATGTTCTTGAAATAACAGATGCGCATATTGATCGTGAGCGACGTGAATTTCCTGACCTGTCCGTGATTGACCAGGCCTGTCAGGGGAGTATGAATGATATGGCAGAAGCCTTGAAAAATTCCGAGCATCCTTTCCTTCAAAAGGCCTATGCAGGTCTTACCCGTGGCAGTCCATTGGCATGTCATGTTGTGCATAAACAGCTTACCTCTGGACTTGGTCAAAACCTCGTCGATGCCCTGCGTCTCGAATATCGCCTTGTGGTTCGCATGTTACGTAAAAAGGATTTTTATGAGGGTGTTCATGCCGTCCTGGTTGATAGATCCCATCAGCCAGAATGGCTCTACCCCTCAATATCCGATGTTCCAGAGTCGGAACTATCAGATATTCTGGAGCCAATTGATTTGCCCGATTGGGATCCTGACAAACGTTACTAACGGGGTTTCACCTTCATAGCTGTTTTTTGTGCAAAGGCTTCAAGCCGCTCTCTTGAAGCCTCTTGCGTATTAACAACACCGGCTATGAAAGCCTCCGCAAAGTAAGCTTCAAGTGCAGGCATGGACTGAATATGTGCTATCCCAGCGGTGATGGCATGGTTTGAAAGAGGGGGGTTGCTTGAGGCTTGATGGGCCAACTCAACGGCCTTTTCAAGGCTTGGTCCTTCAACAAGATATTGGCACAAGCCTACATCAACAGCCTCCTGTCCGTGGTAAACACGACCAGTGAGCATCATGTCCACCATGCGGGCGCGACCAACAAGGCCCGCTACACGAACCGTAGCGCCACCACCTGTGAAGATGCCCCTTTGTCCCTCTGGTAAGGCAAAGTAAGTGGTTGGATCAGCCACCCTTATATGAGCAGCACTGGCTAGTTCTAAGCCTCCGCCAACAACAGCACCTTTCAGCGCAGCAATTACAGGAACACCACCATACTCCATTTTGTTGAATGCATCATGCCACTTTTGGCAAATACGGGTGAATTCAGCTGCGGATCTGTCTTTATGATAATGTTCTACCAGATCAAGTCCTGCACAAAAATGATCGCCTTGCGCATGGAGGACCACTGCACGAATGCCAGAGGTAGGAATTTGCCCAAACAAGGTTTGTAACTGTGTCACAAAGTCTTCATCCAAAGCGTTGCGTTTGTCTGGGCGTGATAAGGTAACAATGGCGATGTCACCATCTTGGGTGACTTGGATATATTTAGATGAAAGTTTTTCCATAACATTATCCATGTGTGGGCATCACAAATTGTGCATCACCAAAGTTATCATCCCATCTTGCTGTTATGGTTTTAATTTTGGTGTAAAATCTCACGCCTTCCATTCCATGCTGGTTATGGCCGCCAAATGCCGAGGCTTTCCAGCCACCAAAAGTATGGAATGATAGGGGTACAGGAATTGGTACATTGATTCCGACCATTCCTACCTGGACATGTTGCGCAAATTGCCGCGCAAAACGACCATCTTTTGTAAAAATCGCAGTGCCATTTCCATATTGATGATCAGATGGTAAGCGCGCGGCTTGTTCAAAATCATCTGCACGAACGATTTGCAGAGATGGCCCAAATATTTCCTCTTTGTAGGTTGTCATGTTGGCCGTCACATGATCAAAAAGACATGCCCCCATGAAGTAACCTCCCTCATACCCTTGGAGCGAGAAATCTCTTCCATCAACAATAGGTTTTGAACCCTCTTCGATAGCAAGGTCAAAATACTGGCGCACCTTGTCTCTATGTTCTTTGGTCACCAAAGGACCCATATCTGAGTCTGGATCCAATGAAGGCCCGATTTTCAGTGATTCAATACGTGGCTGAAGCCTCTCCATCAGTGCTTCAGCTGTTCCTTTTCCAACGGCTACAGCAACTGGTGTGGCCATACAACGTTCCCCGGCTGACCCAAAGGCTGCACCCATAAGGGCATTTGTCGCCGCATCCATATCCGCATCTGGCATCACAAGTAAGTGGTTCTTCGCACCGCCCATGCATTGAGCTCTTTTCCCATGGGCTGTGGCTCCCGCATAAACAGCCTTGGCGACGGGGGTAGAGCCCACGAAGCTAATCGCTTGAATCGTCGGGTGCGCAAGTAAGGCGTCCACAAGCTCTTTGTCTCCATGGACAACGTTGAAGATATGCTCTGGCCCTCCAGCTTCCATGAACAATTCCGCCAGTCTTACCGGGCATGACGGATCCTTCTCTGAAGGCTTAATAATAATGGCATTACCACAGGCAACAGCAACGCCCATCATCCACAAAGGGATCATTGCTGGAAAATTAAAAGGAGTAATCCCAGCAACAACCCCTAAGGGTCGACGCAAAGAATACATATCCACATTTGTGGAAACGCCATCTGAATATTCCCCTTTCAACAAATGTGGAACGCCCACAGCAAATTCTACGGCTTCTATGCCACGAACCACATCACCTTCCGCATCAGCGAGAACTTTTCCATGTTCTTGTGCGATCATGGTTGCCAATTCAGATTTATGCTCCCACAACAGTTGCTGATATCTTGCCATCACGCGGGAGCGTGTGATGACCGAGGTATTCCCCCAGTCTTCGGCGGCCCGCGCAGCATGAGTGCAGATATCGTCTAAATCATGAGGAGATGCGAACAAGACTTCGGCTTGTTGTTCCCCAGTGGTAGGGTTCATAACGGGTCCTCGACGCGTTCCCGTTCCTGCATAATGTTTGCCGCCTACAAAATGAAAAATTTCTCGCATCACATCTCTCCTCTATGGTCCAGCCTGACGCGCCACGTGCCTTTACAGGCGCTTTGATACAAAGATTACTATGTCAGGTGCTGTATGTAGCAGATTAGGTAAAAATACCAAGCCCTCAGCATTTTTATTGTTTGATAATGTTGGCGACGTCCCGTCCGGCTTTTGTATGTTTGAAAAATATCGTAACATATGTCGGAATTATTCCAGCAACAGAGTTAAGCGGTGCAACGAAAGGCGATTGATATGAATGCTATGAGCCCCACCCAAGCTATATTGGAAACATTAGAAGAAGATCAGCGCATGATTGTCGAGACGGCGCAAGCATTCGCACGCGATGAATTGCGGCCTAACTCAGCGCGTTGGGATAAAGAAGGGGCGCTTCCAAGGGCGATGCTTGATCAACTTGGTGGTTTGGGTTTTTTAGGTATGACAGTGCCTGCTGAGCATAATGGTGTTGAAACCGATTATGTCACATATGCCTTGTCGCTGATGGAAATCGCGGCTGGTGATGCGGCTACCTCCGTGGTCATGAGTGTGCATAATTCTCCCGCTTGTGCCGTGTATCATATGTATGGAAATGAGGCACAAAAAGAGCGCTTTTTAAAGCCCATGGCTTTAGGGGAGCAGATAGGCGCGTTCGCACTCACAGAGCCTGGTGCTGGATCTGATGCGTCAAACCTTCGGACCAGAGCTACAGCCGTTGAAGGCGGCTGGAAAATTAATGGAGCAAAACAGTTTATTTCAAATGGGTCTATTGCTGGCAATACTGTTGTTTTCGCAGTGACTGATCCTGACGCTGGCAAACGCGGCATTACTGCTTTTGCTGTCCCAACTGACACCCCAGGGTACCAACTGGCCAGACTTGAAGATAAGCTAGGTATCAAAGCATCAGACACAGCAGCATTATCTTTTGATGATATGTTTGTTCCAGATGAGGCCATTATTGGCACGCTTGGCATGGGGTATAAAATTGCTTTATCAACCCTGGAATCAGGGCGTATCGGTATAGGTGCACAGGCCGTCGGTATCGCTATGGAGGCTGTCTCTCGGGCTCTTGCTTATGCGCAAGAACGCAAAGCCTTTGATGTTCCCATTTATGAATTGCAGGCGGTGCAGTTCCGCTTGGTCGATGCTGCGACCCGACTTGAAGCCGCACGTCAAATGGTCATCCATGCCGCACAGCTGAAAAACCGCGGTTTGCCATGCATAAGAGAGGCTTGTATGGCGAAACTATTCGCATCAGAGGTTGCAGAAACAATCGTGAGTGAATGCCTTCAAGTGCTCGGAGGTTATGGATATTTACATGATTATGAAATGGAGCGCCTCCATCGCGATGTAAGAATTTGTAAAATCTATGAAGGAACGTCGGATATACAAAAACTTATCATTGCCAGGCATTTGATTTAAAATGCAGGCTGACCAGGTTTTAACCTTAATCAAAGAGCAAATCCCCTTTGTTGGGCAGCTTGATATGAGGTTTTTAGAATTCAACGCGGATAGAGTTGAGTTAGAATGTTTGTTGGATGAAGGGCATGCCCGACCAGGTGGAACCATATCTGGACCTGTGATGATGGCACTGGGGGATGTTGTTGCCTACGCATGCATTCTCGCGCGTAACCCTATGGCATTATCGTCTGTAACGGTCGGGTTTCAGGTTCATTTTTTTCGCAGGCCAAAGCCTGATAAAATTCGTGTTTCTGGCAAAGTTATGAAAATGGGGAGACGGCTGGCGTTTTGTGACATCTTGCTGTTTCAAGAAAGTGAGAAAAATCCCGTGGCACAAATTACCTGCTCTTATGCCATTGCTGAGGGCAATGGATAACAGCAAAAATTTTCTAGTAACCTGTATTTCTGGCTTGCCCTTCTCTCTGCGCTTCGACAGGATCAGGACGAATAAAAATTGGGAGTTTGCAGAACATGGATATGGAATTTGAGACCATCAAAACTTGGCAAGAAGGTGCGGTCGCTGTCATTCAGTTGGATCGCCCTAAGGCACTGAATGCGTTTAATGCACAACTGATGAATGAACTTGGAGATGCGGTGCATGAAGCGGATCATAACGCTGATGTAAAAGTCATTGTTATCACGGGCTCAGATCGTGCTTTTGCTGCGGGTGCGGACATCAAAGAGATGGTCGATAAAGATTTTTCAGCCGTTTTTAACGAGGACTTTATAAGTAAGTCTTGGGAAGAAGTAACAAAAATCCGAAAGCCGGTTATAGCAGCTGTTGCAGGTTTTGCTTTGGGCGGCGGTTGTGAATTGGCGATGATGTGCGACATGATCATTGCTGCTGATAATGCCCAATTTGGTCAGCCGGAAATAAAAATTGGTACCATGCCAGGGGCGGGTGGATCGCAGCGTATGGCGCGTGCAATCGGAAAGGCAAAAACCATGGACATGGTGTTGACGGGGCGAATGATGGATGCCGAGGAAGCAGAGCGATCTGGTTTGGTGGCCCGCATTGTTCCCCTAGATAAGCTCATGGAAGAGACATTAAAAGCAGCACAGATGATGGCATCATATTCATTGCCTACGCTGATGATGGCCAAAGAAGCTGTCAATATGTCGCAAGAAACCGGATTGAGTGCGGGTATAAAGTTTGAACGGCGTATTTTTCACTCAAGTTTTGGCTTGGATGATCGCAAAGAAGGCATGACCGCATTTATAGAGAAGCGTAAGCCAGAATTTAAGGAGCGATGAGCATGAAATTTCCTGATCCACGTGAAAAAAGAGACCCTCGCGAACGTGTAATTGAGCAAATTGCGTCGTTCAATGAGCATGTTGCATTTGCACGTATGCATGCGCCATTCATGCGTGGCCATTTGCAACATGCACCAGCTAGAATTTCATCATTGCAAGATTTGCAAGAATTTCCATTGCTCAGAAAATCAGATCTGAGTTCTCTTCAAAAAGGCGATATCTACGGGGGCTTGGTGGCCGAGACTAGCAAATTGGCTCATATCTACAGATCCCCTGGTCCCATCAATGATTTTGATGGTCATGGCGAGGACTGGTGGCGTTTCGCACGCGCACTACATGCCGCTGGTATAGGTCCAGGGGATTTGGTGCAAAACTGTTTTTCTTACCATTTTACCCCTGCAGGCATCATGTTTGAGCGGGCTGCCTTATCACTGGGGGCAACGGTATTCCCAGCAGGTCCTGGTCAAACTGAAGCGCAGGCTGAGGTGATGCATGCGTTACATGTCACCGCATATGCGGGGGTACCTGATTTTTTGAAAATTATTCTACAAAAAGCTGATAGCTTGGGATTGGATACCTCTTATTTGGTCAAGGCTGTTGTGTCAGGTGGCCCCTTATTCCCCAATGTGCGTCAATGGTTAGAAGAACGTGGCATTGCGGTGTTTCAAAGCTATGGAACTGCGGACCTTGGATTGGTTGCCTATGAATCAAGCCCTGAATCTGGATTGATCGTGGATGAAGATGCCTTGGTGGAAATCGTTCGGCCTGGAACAGGGGAGCATGTTGAACCTGGTGAGGTTGGAGAGATTGTGGTGACGCCTTTGGGCAGGAGGGAATACCCTCTTGTGCGCTTTGCAACCGGTGATTTGTCAGCCGTTGTGGAAGGGCCTGGTCCATTTGGTCGCACCAACATGCGCCTCAAAGGCTGGATGGGACGGGCAGATCAAACAACCAAGGTGCGTGGAATGTTTGTTCATCCGTCTCAAATTGATCAGATCTGCAAAGATATTCAAGCGCGCAAGGCAAGAGCTATTGTTCGTCGGGAGGACGGAAATGACGTGATGGATATTCAGATTGTCTTGAATGAAGGCCAAAATCCAGAGGATGCAAAACTTATGAGAAACACCCAAATGGCCATTGAAAAATTTTTAAAACTTAAAGCTTCTATTGATTTTGTTTCCGTTGAATCTTTGCCAAATGATGGCAAAATTATTGACGATCAACGTGACTTTGGAGCGTCATAATGGACTTGGAAAACAAAAAGATATTGATCACTGGTGGTGCATCCGGTCTGGGCCACGCGACTGCAACCTACTTTAAAAAAATAGGTGCGGTCCCCATTTTGGCAGATTTGCCCGGTACTGCGCTTGAAGAAACTGCAGCGGCATTGGGGGTATCTGCGCTTGGAATGGATGTCACCAAATCAGAGGATGTTTCCCTTGCTTTGCAAAGTTTGGATCGCCTTGATGGGGTGGTCAATTGTGCAGGTATAGCCCCTGCAAAAAAGATACTTGGTCGCCAAGGGCCACATGATCTAGAGCTTTACGCACGTGTTATATCTGTCAACCTTGTTGGAACATTCAACGTTTTGCGCTTAGGTGCGGAGAAGATGGCCGTGAATGAACCCAATGAACATGGTGAACGCGGTGGTATTGTGAACACAGCGTCTGTGGCCGCATTCGAGGGGCAAATCGGTCAAGCGGCTTATGCTTCCTCAAAGGGCGGTGTTGTTTCTTTAACATTGGTAGCCGCACGTGAGCTGGCATCTATTGGTGTAAGGGTGAACACAATCGCACCCGGAATTTTTGCAACGCCCATGTTGATGTCACTTGGTGATGAGGTGGTAGCGTCGCTTGAGGAGACAACTATTTTCCCAAAGCGGCTAGGTGATCCAGAAGAATTTGGAAAATTGGTTGAAACCTGTTTTACAAACCCTATGCTTAATGCCGCAGTTTTAAGGCTTGATGGCGCACTGCGGATGATGCCATAACAATTCAAACAAAACGGGCTTCTAAAAAGTCTGGGTGAAACACGACCCCAAATATTAAGGGGCTACATGGGAGGATGAGCGACGTGACCGACGCCGTGACTTTGCCTGCGGATGCGCAGTCATTTCCAAAACTATTGTGCCGGAATGCAAAATTATTCCAGCAGGATATTGGGTACCGTGAGAAAGAATTTGGTATTTGGCAGTCTTGGACATGGTCGAAGGCTGAGCAATCCGCCCGTCAAACGGCGTTGGGACTCCTGGCTATGGGGCTACAGCCTGGAGAGAAGGTCGCCATTGTTGGCTCCAATCGTGTAGAGCTTTATCTATCGATGATTGCTGTGCAGATGGCATCTGGGATTCCTGTGCCATGTTACCATGATTCTGGGGTTGCGGAGATGAGCTACGTTATGGCTCATAGCGGCGCTCGTATCGCAATTGTTGAAGACCAAGAGCAAGTGGATAAATGTATAGAAATCCAGCAGACCGTCCCTTCATTGCAAGAGGTTGTTTATTTAAACCCACGCGGTTTAAGAAAATATGATCACAAGCATCTGAAAAGTCTTGAAACCTTGCGAGAAATTGGCCAAGCCCATCGGGAAGAGTGGGCTTCGAGACTGGATCAAAATATATCAGCGCAAGTTGAAGATGATACCTGCGTTATTTTGTATACATCGGGAACCACAGGAAATCCAAAAGGTGTGGTGCTTACCAACAAGAATGTTATTGCGACGGCGAAGTCATCATCTGAGTTTGATGGGTTGACGCATAAAGATTCCATGTTGGCTTACCTTCCCATGGCTTGGGTGGGAGATTTCATTTTTTCCATGGGGCAGTGCCTTTGGTGTGGTTTTTCTATCAATTGCCCGGAATCTGCGGAAACAATGCAGTCAGATCTTCGCGAGATTGGGCCAACCTATTTCTTCGCACCTCCTCGTTATTATGAAAGTTTGCTCACCAATATTTCAGTGAGAATTGAAGATGCAGGCAAGTTTAAGCGTGGATTGTACAACCATTTCATGAAGCTCGCCGGAGAGGTTGGTGAGGATATTCTGAATGGCAAGGATGTGGGTTTCGGCAAAAGGTTTCAATATTGGTTAGGTGGGTTGTTCATTTATGGGCCGTTGTTGGACACCATCGGGCTTCGACGTGTGAGGGTTGGTTATACTGCTGGTGAGGCAGTAGGAGCTGAGTTGTTTGGGTATTTTCGATCCATGGGGCTTAATCTAAAGCAGCTATATGGTCAGACAGAAGCAGCTGTCTTTATCACGCAGCATCCTCATAACGCAGTTTATACAGATACAGTGGGTGTAGCGACGCCTGGCGTGGAGCTTAAGATTTCAGAAGGCGGTGAGGTTCTGTATCGCTCCCTGGCGCTTTTAAAGAATATTACAACAATCCAGAAGCTACAGAAGAAACCAAATCATCAGATGGATGGGTCTCTACGGGTGATGCTGGGTTTATCGATGAGCGCAATGGACAATTACGTATCATTGACCGTGCGAAGGATGTGGGGAAACTTGCTGACGGAAGTCTGTTTGCCCCTAAATATGTAGAGAATAAGCTAAGTTTTACCCAAATATTCTGGAAGCGGTTGTATTTGGTAACTGTCGTGATCATTGCAATGCCTTTATCAATATTGATTTGACAGCTGTCGGTAACTGGGCTGAGCGCAACTACATTGCGTATTCATCATACCAAGAGCTTGCTGCGCATCCAAAGGTCTACGAGATGATCAAGTCAGAAATTGAATCGGTGAATGCATCCTTGGCCGAAGATCCAATGTTATCAGCCTGTCAGGTGAACCGTTTTTTAATTCTGCACAAAGAACTGGATGCAGACGATGGTGAGCTCACACGGACACGAAAAGTTCGTCGTCGTATTATTGAGCAAAAGTTTCATGACCTTGTTGATGCATTGTATTCTGATGTTTCGCGCATCAAGACAACAACAGAGGTGACCTATGAAGATGGTCGCAAGGGAAGTATTAGCGCTGAGCTTGTGATCGAGAACGTAAAGACCTTCGATAGAAAGGCCAAATCAGCATGAATGATCAGGTAATGGACAAAGTGGATGATGGTTACATCACGCCGGATGGCCGTAAGATTGGTGGAACAGTCCTAGAGGTGAAAAATATCACCTTGAGATTTGGAGGGGTTGTTGCCATCAAAGATATTTCATTCGACATCAAACAGGGTGAGATCCGTGCAATCATTGGCCCGAACGGAGCAGGTAAATCTTCCATGCTCAATGTAATCAATGGTTTTTATCATCCTCAAGAAGGAGAGATATATTTCCGTGGAGAGAAGCGA
Source organism: Alphaproteobacteria bacterium (assembly GCA_038131935.1). Classification (GTDB taxonomy): domain Bacteria; phylum Pseudomonadota; class Alphaproteobacteria; order UBA8317; family UBA8317; genus UBA8317. The sequence continues at coordinate 80,595 of JAYPQH010000037.1, forward strand.
GGCCCAATGAAGCCTTATGAGATTGCCCGTCAGGGTATCGCGCGTACCTTCCAAAATATTGCGTTGTTTAAGGGGATGTCGACACTTGATAACATCATGACTGGTCGCTTTACCCACATGCATTCGTCGTTGTTTTCACAGATGTTATGGTGGGGACCTGCTGAACAGGAAGAGGTTGATAACCGTGAAATTGTCGAAAAAGTCATTGATTTCTTGGAAATTCAATCGATCAGAAAGGCACCTGTTGGAAGCCTTCCCTACGGTCTTCAGAAGCGCGTGGAGTTGGGGCGTGCATTGGCTGCTCAACCCTCTTTGCTGCTTTTGGACGAGCCAATGGCGGGTATGAATGTGGAAGAAAAAGAAGATATGAGCCGCTTCATTTTGGATGTGAATGACGAATTTGGTACAACCATTGCGCTCATTGAGCATGACATGGGTGTGGTCATGGATATCTCAGACCGGGTTGTGGTTCTTGATTATGGACAGAAAATTGGTGACGGGACCCCTGATGAGGTGCGTTCAAATCAAAAAGTTATAGATGCCTATCTGGGTGTCGTGAGCGATGGTGAAGGGGCGTAATAATGGAATCATTATTGATACTCTTAGAGGTAACAATTAACGGGCTGATGGCTGGAGTGCTCTATTCATTGGTGGCGTTGGGATTCGTCTTTATTTTCAAGGCATCTGGTATTTTTAATTATGCTCAAGGCGTGATGGCACTGTTTGCTGCAATGACCTTGGTGGGCTTTATTGAGGGAAGAGTTCCCTTTGCTCATATGATAAATATCGTGTTTGGGACAAATATACATCACTTTGGATTTCATGCGCCGGTATTGGTGGCATTGGTTGGAACAGCCCTTGTGATGTTCTTATTTGCGGTGATCGTTGAAAAATACATCTTGCGGCATTTGGTCAACCAAGCTCCCATTATTTTGTTCATGGCAACCATTGGCCTGGCCTTCTTTATGGAAGGGTTCGGGGACATGATGTGGGGGTCAGACGTGAAGACCCTGGATATCGGTATTCCATCAGGAATGTCACTGACCATTGATGAACTGACCTACCCAATGGGCTATGGGATGTATATAGACCAGCTTGATATTTACGCAGCTCTGATTGCCGTTGCTTTGGTGGTAGGGCTTACCATGTTCTCTCAATACACCAAAACCGGGCGTGCCCTGCGGGCTGTGGCGGATGACCACCAAGCAGCACTTTCTGTGGGCATCACCCTTCGCTCTATTTGGGTTATTGTTTGGACTATTGCGGGCATTGTGGCCTTGGTTGGTGGTGTCCTCTGGGGGTCAAAATCAGGTGTACAGTTTTCTCTATCTTTAATTGCGTTGAAAGCATTGCCAGTATTGTTCTTGGGAGGACTTACATCCATCCCCGGTGCAATTGTTGGTGGTTTGATCATTGGCGTTGGCGAAAAATTATTTGAATTTGGCGTTGGTCCTTTGATTGGTGGCGCCACGGAAAATTGGTTTGCTTATGTCGTGGCTTTGTTGTTCCTCGTCTTCCGTCCACAAGGACTGTTTGGCGAGAAGATCATTGAGAGGGTGTAGTCATGTTTTATCGCGAAAGTGGCGAATTTAAATCTAGTTATCGCGGCGATAACCGTACGTTCCCAATGTCTTATGATGTGAAAATTCATATTTTCATGATGTTGGTGGCGATATTTGCTATCCCTATGGTCATTACTGATTACTGGGCCGGTGCCATCCTGTTGCCCTTTATGATTTATTCAATTGCATCGATCGGTTTAAATCTCTTGACGGGATATAGTGGGCAGGTGAGCTTAGGAACCGGTGCGTTTATGGCCGTAGGTGCCTATGCGTCATATAAGCTTATGACGAGTTTCCCAGAATTGAATATTGTTTTTGTTGTTCTTGGATCAGGTATTGTCACCGCAGCGGTTGGCGTGTTTTTTGGACTTCCTTCCTTGCGCATCAAAGGTTTCTATCTTGCCGTGGCTACATTGGCTGCACAGTTCTTCCTTGTGTGGCTATTTAACAAGGTAGGTTGGTTTTATAACTATTCGGCAACCGGACAAATCACCTCACCTGAGCGTACCCTTTTTGGGTTTGCGGTCACAGGTGCCAATGCCACAACAGAAGTGCGCTATCTCTTTTGCTTGGCCTTTGTTGTGGTGCTAGGGTGGGCAGCCAAAAACCTTACACGCGGGAAAATAGGGCGTAGTTGGATGGCCATTAGGGACATGGATATTGCCGCTGAGATCATAGGGGTTAATCCTATGATGGCAAAAATGTCAGCATTCGCGGTCAGTTCGTTCTACGTAGGGATTTCTGGTTCACTTCTGTTTACAGTTTTTTATGGTGCTATCGAGGTGACGGAAGTTTTTGGTATTGAGCGCTCTTTCCTCATCTTATTTATGATTATCATTGGGGGTCTAGGATCCCTTTTGGGTAGTTTCATCGGTGCAGCCTTCATGGTTATCATGCCTGTTTTGCTCAAGAATATTCTTGTGACAGGGCTTGGATGGCCTACAGACGTTGCCACACATTTTGAATTCATGATTGTGGGCGCACTGATCATTATCTTCCTTATTGCCGAACCTGATGGATTGGCAAAACTTTGGGGTCTTGCCAAACAGAAGTTGAGGCTTTGGCCCTTCCCGCACTGAGGAAGGCAGCACCATCACAAAGATGGTGTATACATAAAAACACTCCAAGGAGGTAAACATGGGTGTAAAAAAAATTATGGGGATCGCCGCTGTCGCTGCAGTGTTCGCTATTCCTGCTATGGCGGAGTCACTCAAGGTGGTTACGCTTGGATACCGTACCGGTGCATACGCGCCTAACGGCATTCCTTCACAGGATGGATTTGTTGACGCCATCAAACTTGTCAACGAACGCGATGGTGGTGCCAATGGTGTGACCATTGAAGCCATTGAATGTGAAACAGGTTACAAAACAGATAAGGGTGTTGAGTGCTATGAGGCTCTGAAAAAAGACTCTCTTGTATTTATTCCACGCTCAACCGGCATTACCTATCAGTTGATCCCACGGGCAACATCTGATGGCACAACCATTTTCTCTATGGGTTATGGACGTACATCTGCAATGGATGGGAAGACGTTCCCATGGGTATTTAACTTCCCTACAACATATTGGCATGGTGCTTCTGTTGCGGTGAATTACCTTCTTGGTGAAAATGGTGGTAGCTTGAAGGGCAAGAAGATCACTTTGCTCCACCATAACTCAGCATATGGTAAAGAACCAATCCGCACCTTGGAAAAACTTTCAGAAAAGCATGGGTTTGAGCTTGGCATCATTCCAGTCGACCACCCAGGCCAGGAACAGAAGTCACAATGGCTACAAATTCGCCGCGACCGCCCAGATTACGTTTTAATGTGGGGATGGGGTGTGATGAACCAAGTTGCTATCAAAGAAGCTTCTAACGTTCGCTTCCCATTAGAAAACTTCATGGGTATTTGGTGGTCAGGTTCAGAGCAGGACGTTGTACCTGTTGGTGAAGGTGCACATGGCTACAAAGCGCTGAACTTTGTGAAGGTTGGATCTGATGCGCCGGTGTTTAAGGATATTAAAAAGTATCTTGTCGACACAGGTAAGGTTACCGGTGATGGTACCCATATTGGATCTGCAATTTACAACAAAACCTTCTTCGAAGCGATGTTGGTTGTAGAAGCGATCAAGACCGCGCAAAAGATGCATAACACAAAAATGATCACAAAAGCCCAATTCCGTGATGGTATGGAAAACTTGGTTGTGACCGAAGAAACATTGGCATCATGGGGTATGGCTGGTTTTGCGGCTCCAATTTCAGTGAGCTGTGACAACCATACTGGTCAGGGCTATGCATTTGTTCAGCAGTGGGATGCTAAAAAAGGTGCATGGAACAAAGTATCTGATGACATTGCACCAGATATGGATGTGATTGAGCCTTTAATCCGTGAAGATGCTGCGGGTTACGCTAAAGAAAATGGCATCACACCAAAGTGCATGTCTTAAGATAATGAATTTCTGGCCGGTTTTAACCGGCCAGAAGTTGTGAACAGGTGGGGATAGAAAAATGGAAACACAGCAAACCGCTGCACAAGAGAATGTTCTGGAAGTCAGCAACATTGAAGTTATTTACAACCATGTGATCCTTGTGCTCCGTGGGGTTAGTCTCAATGTTCCAAAGGGTAGTATTACAGCACTGCTCGGTGGGAATGGGGCAGGTAAAACAACCACATTAAAGTCTATTTCAAACCTGCTACGCTCCGAACGTGGAGATGTGACAAAGGGCTATATTCGTTACTTGGGAAAGGATATCCACAACTCTAATCCTTCTGATCTCGTTCAAAATGGGGTTATCCAAGTCATGGAGGGGCGTCACTGCTTTGAGCACTTAACCATTGAAGAAAACCTTCTTACGGGTGCTTTCACCCGCCGTGAAAGTTCATCTGTTATCGCCCAAGACCTTGAAATGGTGTATAATTATTTTCCACGCTTAAGGGAGCGTCGCCGCAGCCAAGCAGGTTATACCTCTGGTGGTGAGCAGCAAATGTGCGCGATTGGACGTGCTCTTATGTCAAAACCTGAAATGGTATTGTTGGATGAGCCAAGTATGGGTTTGGCACCACAACTTGTGGAAGAAATTTTTGGTATTGTGAAGGAATTGAATGAGCGCGAAGGTGTTACATTTTTGTTGGCTGAGCAGAATACCAACGTTGCACTAAGATTTGCTCATTATGGATATATTTTGGAATCTGGCCGCATCGTGATGGATGGTCCTGCGGCCGCTTTACGTGAAAACCCTGACGTGAAAGAGTTTTACCTTGGTGTATCTGAGAAGGGCCGTAAGTCCTTCAGAGATGTGCGTAGTTATCGCCGTCGTAAGCGTTGGTTGAGCTAAGGACTTACGTCGTTCGCTCTCATCTGCCAAAATTAATGGTAGACGAAATGGCGCGAGACCATCGGTTTCGCGCGATCTCAATATCATCAACTTCATACTTGGGCGTGCAGAATGTTGCGTTGTCCTTGGTTGTGTCTTTTACGTCTAATCCGTGATGTTCTGCAGCAAGTTTGGCTACACCTAAGCTGGTGAGTTCCTTGTGATAAGGTACACGTACTTTATACTGGGATATGTCTGATAGAGTTTGTTGAAACCATATATTGTCTGATAAGCCTCCATCTATTCCGATATAACCTATATCCTGCAAGCCTAAGTCATGCTCAGCGGCTTTCAAGAAGTCGGCAGTGACCCAAGCGATAGAGCTCACCGCTGCAGCACTCAAATCTGCTTGATTGTGATACGCTTCCATTCCCAACCAACTGGCGCGACATTGGGTTTCCCAATATGGTGTCCCTAAGCCATTAAATGCCGGTATAAATATAGGTAAATCTTGCAGCATGCGCGCTTGGCTTAGCAGTTCATCTAGCTGGTCAAATGTTGTGAATAAACCCAATTGATCTCTCAACCAATCAACGACCGCACCGGCAAAGAATATGGACCCCTCAAGGGCAAAAAGGGTTTTGGTGGGTAATTTGGCAAATACTGTCGATAACAATCCATGACCTGATTTTGCGCAACTTGTGCCGGTGTTGATGAGTCCAAATGCACCTGTGCCATAGGTTAATTTTGCGCCATGAATGGTTTGACCGACATGACCATATAATGAAGCCTGTTGATCACCTAAGATGGCGGTCAGCGGAATGGGATGAGGCCACCCATCAATAAAAATTTCACACAAATCACCTTGAGAAGGAATAAGTTTGGGTAAAATTTCTTCTGGAAGTGAAAACGCCTCGAGAAGTTCTGGAAGCCAGTCACCCTCATGCAGTCCATATAGTAATGTCCGAGACGCATTTGAATGCTCAATGACAATCTCTTGCGTAGTGTCCTGTAGGCCAGAGATCAACCAACTATCTATTGTTCCAAACGCAATGTTTTTAAAATTCACATTTTTATTCTGTCTCAGAAGGTTATTACATGCGTTTTGAAGTTTGCTGGCGGTGAAGTAAGGATTAATGGGAAGACCAGTACGTTGCTGAAACCATGCATCCCCAAGTTCCTGACGCAAATGCTCACATGATTCAGCAGAAGAGGTATCTTGCCAGCTCACAGCAGAACAAAGGGGCGTCTTTGTTTGCCGGTCAAACAGCACAAAAGTTTCTCTCTGGTTGGTCAGTCCCGCAATTAATCTATCTGTGCTGCCAAGTTTCGCCAAGTGGATTGCTTCTGCACAAACATCTCTTGTTTTTTCTAAAATCTCCACCGGGTCTTGATGAACGACACCATGTTGGCCACGTGAGATTTTTAGACCTCGTTGGGCGGATGATCTAACGGTGAGGGCCTCATCATAAATGATAGCGCGGGTAGACGTTGTTCCAGCATCTATCGCTAAGATAAAAGTCGCCATTAGTCCTCTCCCAAATATTTTTTAAGTGACATTTTTGCGTTTTGGGTTGCCTGTAAATATTGCTTGGTTCGGCGATACAAAATATCCTCGCTGGTATAAGCCCATTCATTATGTTGCAAATAGTCAATTTCCCGCAACGAAAGATCACCAACCATCAGATCACCAATGTCTTCTATGCAAGATGCATCGCCAAAAATGTCAAACACGCGCATTCCTTGCTGCCTCATCATACGATCCACCAAGGTTAGAGGTAAAAAAGAATAGCGTCCAACAATTTGCTGGCGGAGATCATTCTTCTGCGATGGGTGATAGCCTGCGCCCGGGAAGGTCTCATCTTTTATCCAAGGACCATCAATTGTGGTCAATTTTGTATGTTGGGAGAGTTGTTTGATGGCGTCTAGAGCAAGGCGTCGGAAGGTTGTGATTTTTCCGCCTATAACATGTAAACAAATGGAAGCATTGTGATCAGAAATATGGAATTCGTAATCACGTGAGGCTGTGCTGTTGTTCTTGCCCTTCTGATGCATCAATGTGCGTACACCAGCAAAATCATGGCATATCTCATCCTCCATGATCGGCTGTGCAAAAAACAAATTCATACCATCAAGGATATATTGTCTTTCTTCCTCAGAGCAATGAACAGCATCTAAGGCAGAATGATGCGTTACATCTGTGGTGCCCAACAATGCGAAATGTTGCTCATAAGGAAGCGCGAACATAATGCGTTTATCCGCAAGTTGGAAAATATAAGCATGATCAAGTGAGCGCTTAATGATCAAGTGGCTTCCCCGAACCCAACTAACATTCTTCTCAAAGTCTCTACGCTCTATCTGTTCTGCATTGTCTGAGACCCATCCACCAGAGGCGTTGATCAAAAACTTGCTGTAAACCTCAACTTCATCTTGACCAGTTGTTTGATAACACACATGCCATGAACCGTTACGAGGTTTGGATGAAACAAAACAGCTACGCGTCTTGATATCTGCGCCCATATCAGCAGCATGTCGTGCACATAAAAAAACCAAGCGAGAATCATCGACCCATGCATCTTGATAATCAAAGCCCAAATTAAAATTGTCGCCAATAAATGGATCTGTTTGAGGCGTCATAGAACGTGGACTAACCCAAATTTTTGATACATTACCTGCCAACATATTGTATAAGCCAAGGCCGGCACGAAGCATGAATTCTGAGCGAAGTTTCTTGTCAAACGGAAGCGTAAAGGTCATTGGCCAAGCGATATGGGGAAGTCGTTCCACCAAATAGTCACGCTCAAGCAATGATTTACGCACCATGGAAAACTCATAATTTTCTAAATAACGAAGTCCACCATGAAGCAATTTTGTTGATGCTGATGATGTTGCGGAGCCCAAGTCATTCTTTTCAAGAAGAAGTACCTTATGGCCACGTCCTGATAATTCGCGCGCGAGGCTACAGCCATTGATTCCACCTCCAACAATTGTAAAATCATAACGTTGTTGCATACCGTGCACTTCCCTTATCAAATATATGATAACCAAAATAAAAATTAGACTTGTACCTTAATACGTTGAAAGGCGATATCAATTTGGCAGACCATAACATTCTCTATGAATTTGGCAAAAATAAGATTGAGCCTTGGGTAGGTGAATATCCGTATGCACATGAGACAGACAGAGCAATATTTCAAGAAGCTGGACGTTTAGGGCTTATCGGTTGTGATATTGGTCTAGAATCCAGCAGTGATGACTCTTTACTCATGAAAAAGTTTTCGATGGCAACAATTTGTGGCTTTTTTGACGCCAATGTAACGTTGTCGTTGATCAATTCTGGAAATGTTGCCAAGAAAATTCTCTCATCATCACAGGATGAAAAGGTTATTTCTTTAGCTGAGAAAATTCGTTCCGGTGGGTGCGTTGCTTGTACCGCCATCACAGAGGATAGCTCTGGCTCAGCCGTTTCATCACTCTCCACATGTGCACGTAGATATCAAGATGGCTGGCTGCTTCATGGTTCTAAGTCATGGATCATTAATGCGACGATTGCAGATTATATATTGGTTTACGCACAAATACATGACGATCATGGTGCTACCGATCAATGGGGTGCATTTTTGGTGGCCAAGGATTCTAAAGGTTTTTCTGTGACAGCAACTAGGCTGGATGGAGCTGAAGGGCTTGGATTGGGTGCCGTCTCGTTAAACAATGTCATGATACCTTCTTGGTGCTGCATGATTGCGAATGATAGGGCGAAAAAACTCCTTCTGCATGAATTGAATGAAGCCCGAGCCTATGTTGCAGCTTTGGCTGTTGGGGTCATGGATCGTCTTTGTGAAGAAACCATCACTTACGCATCACAGCGTCAGATCGGTGTGGATGTTCTGGTGCATTTAAGCGGTTGGAGATCGATGATGGCAGACGCTCAGTCTGACCTTTTCGTATTATCAACAGCGCTGAAGCAACTGCCCCCTGATATGCTACGCCAACAACAATTTCCCAAGGTTGCTGCCCAATTAAAACTCATGGCAACAAATATGTTGCAGCGCCATGTCCCCGCTTTTATGCATACACATGGAGCGCAAGGGCTATTAAGTCACGGAAGGGTTTTACGTATTGCAAAATTTGTCTCCATCATAGGTTTGATTGATGGCGCAACAGAAGTCCTTCAAGATCGTGTGGTGAGGTCGGTCTTGAGTGCGCGTAATAGCCAAAAAGGCAATGCTGAACGAGGAAGCGGAAAATAGAGATGATGGATATAGGTAGCTGGGCGCAAAAACACCCCCATAAGATAGCTTGCAGCATGGCTGATGGGTCTCAAAAATTGACCTTCCAGCAGTTGAATGAGCAGGTAGGCAAAGGCGCACAGTTTTTCGAAGATGAAGGGCTTGCACCAGGTGATCATGTTGGCCTTCTTTTGGATAATCAGCTCGCTTATTTTTCCGTATGTTTCGCAGCTGAGCGTGCTGGGCTTTATTATACACCTATCAACATACGGCTTTCATGCGATGATATTGCTTTCATTATCCAGCATTCAGAAATAAAAATTCTTGTGACTGAACAACGCTTCGTTCAACAATGGCCAGAACTTTTTACCAAATTGCAACAGCATATGGCCATTTTTTATGTTGACGGGGTGGGAACAGATAACTGGTTCCAGACGATTCAAGGCCACCATGTAAAGGACACAGCCACAGGGTCATTGGGTCAGGATATGATTTATTCATCGGGCACCACAGGTACGCCGAAGGCGATTAAGTGGCCCCTGGTGGAATTGCCCAGCAACGGTCGAACAATGCTGGTGGATTTGCTCAGTGGTTTATTCGGGTATGATGACAACACAAATTATCTATCAACGGCACCTTTGTACCATGCAGCACCCCTCCGGCATTCCATGACCGTGATGAAGGTCGGTGGTTGTGTGTATGTTATGGAAAAATTTGATGCGCTTGAGTCACTGAAAGCTATTGAGACATTGTCAATCACCCATTCCCAATGGGTTCCTGCGATGTTTGTAAGGCTTTTGAAGTTGCCGCTTTCCACACGCACGCAATTTGATCTCAGTTCACATCAAATGGCTGTTCACGCGGCAGCACCTTGTCCGATTGATATCAAACAGATGATGATGGACTGGTGGGGCCCGATCATACATGAATATTACGCAGGCACTGAAAACAATGGCTTTTGTGCCATTACACCCACGCAATGGATGTCTCATCGTGGTTCCGTGGGCCGATCAAAGCATGGTGTCATACATATTTGTGATGACGAGGGTTCACCATTGCCAATAGGCCAGATTGGCCATGTCTATTTTTCTGGGGGGCAACCATTTGCCTACCATAAAGATCCTGAGCGTACAGCGAAAACGCAAAATGAACTTGGTTGGACAACGATTGGCGATATCGGAAAAATTGATGAAGAGGGTTATCTGTATCTTCAAGACCGCGTAGATTTTCTTATCAATTCTGGTGGGGTAAAAATCTATCCACAAAAAATTGAAGACGCCATTGTCACCCAGGAGAATGTCATGGATGTTGCTGTCTTTGGCTGGCCTGATGATGATTTTGGTGAGGTGGTTACCGCTATTATCCAACCTTTAGAGGCTGTTGAAGATGAGAAACGTTTCGCTGATGACATAAAGAGGGAGCTAAGTTCTAAGCTTGGAAAATTTGAAATCCCCAAACATATTGGTTTTTTGGAGCAATTGCCTCGCCATCCAACGGGTAAATTGTATAAAAAGAAATTACGAGAAGATCTTTTGGCATCAGTGCAAAAGATAAATTTTTGGTAATTGCCGTGATAAGGTCCAAAACATAGGGTGGTAAGTTATGGGCGAAAATAAAAAAATACTTTGTGTCCTGCATCAAGCTCATTCGACCACGGCACGAATTGGACGCCTTTTGCGCGAGCAAGGTTATGAAATCATCAAATGCCGACATGCTCTTGGTGAGCCTTTGCCATCAAATTGCCAAGATTATGCAGGCATTGTCGTCTTTGGTGGGCCTATGTCGGCAAATGATACGCATCTTGATTTTATCAAAAATGAGATTGATTGGATTGCTTCTGGAAAGCCATTGGAGGTTCCATTTCTGGGGGTATGTTTAGGCGCTCAACTGCTAGCCCGTGCCATGGGGGGAACAGTGCATCCTCATCCCGAGGGTGTTAAAGAAATTGGTTATCACAAAATCAATATGACCACAGATGGGCAGGACCTTTTGGGCCTTACAGATACGCATGTGTTTCAATGGCATTCTGAAGGGGTACAATTGGGAGAATCTGGACAAACACTTGCCTATTCACAGCATTTCGATAATCAAATGTTTGTAGCTGGAAAACATATTTGGGGGGTGCAATTCCATTTGGAGATGTTCGCTGAGCTCATGGAGCGCTGGTACGCCCGTGCAAAACCCGATTTGAATATTGCTGGCACACATGATGTACATCTATCCCGCGAAGGTTCCCGAGAATGGCTTGGACCAAATGAGGACTTGCTTAAACAAGTGGTACATGAATGGCTCCACTCGGGGTCTAAGTAAGCCTAGTATCACAAACTTACGCATGATAGGGCCATAAAAGCATTTGGGAGATCAGAATTTATGTGTTCACTCGTTCAACTTTTATCAATGATTATCGATATTGCGACTTGGTTACTCATCGCGAATGTATTGCTTAGCTGGCTGACAGCCTTTGGTGTGTTGAATATGCGTCATCGTATCGTGTATCAAATTGCAAGTTCCATATATTCTGCTACTGAGCCGATGGTTGGGCCTGTTCGTCGCCTTCTACCTCCCATGGGTGGGTTAGATTTTTCACCTATCGTTGTATTTTTGTTGCTGGGATTTCTCAAAAGCTTGCTTTGGGAATATGGTGGCCCAAGCTTCTGTATGGGGTGAATGATGGCCAAAATTTTGAATGGAAAAGATCTCTCTCAGCATGTTGACAGCCGGACCCAGCAACGTGCTCAAGATTTTCAAAAACAGGCAGGGCGTGCCCCCAGACTGGATGTTATTCTGGTGGGTGAAGATCCAGCATCGCAAGTTTATGTTCGCAATAAAGTGAAGCGTTGTGGGTTGGTGGGTATCCATTCGGAAGAGCATCTTTGCGCGTCGGATATAACCCAAGAAGAACTTCTCAAGATTGTTATGTCTTTGAATGAACATCCTGGTGTAGATGGAATTTTGGTGCAATTGCCATTGCCTGGGCACATAAACAGTTCTGTGATTTTAGAGGCTATTAACCCTGATAAAGATGTGGATGGGTTTCACCCTGCAAATGCGGGACTTTTGGCCTGTGGTGTCCCACGGTTTGTACCTTGTACACCACGAGGATGCATGCATTTGATTCATGAACAACATCAAAAAATAGAGGGTTTGCATGCCGTTGTCTTGGGGCGTTCCACTATTGTTGGTCGGCCCATGGCACAGTTGCTTTTGATGGCAGACGCAACTGTTACCATCGCGCATTCTCGAACCACCCAACTTAATGATGTATGTCGCATGGCAGATATTTTGGTTGTGGCGGTTGGTCGGGAAGGATTCGTGGGTCCAGATATGATTAAACCAGGTGCAACCATCATTGATGTTGGCATCAATCGCATTGTTGAGAATGATCGCTCATTCTTGCGCGGTGATGTTCTTTTTGACGAAGTGGCCCCCATTGCTGGGGCCATAACACCAGTCCCCGGTGGCGTGGGACCGATGACCATAGCTTGTCTTCTGGAAAATACAGTCGATGCCGCCATGATGCGTGTACTGAAAACATCTGTGCCCAAATTATAAGATTTTGCATATTTTTATGCTGGATAGGTTTTTTATAGCTTTAAAAGACCCAACATGGGGAGGGCATTATGCTCATTGCGTTAACCCAATTGTTAATATGCCAACTGATTGGTGAAATCATTGCGCGCGCCTTCAATCTTGCTATTCCAGGCCCAGTGATCGGTATGGGTATTCTCTTGGTGGTCCTGTTGTGTAGAAAATCTATACCGCAAAACCTTGAAGCTACGGCCGAGGGAATTTTGTCTCATCTTTCTCTTTTGTTTGTACCTGCAGGTGTGGGTGTGGTGGCACATTTAACAATATTGGGAGACGAATGGCAGCCGATTATAGGGTCTTTGATTGGTTCAACAGTGCTGACGGTTCTCGTCACGGGTTGGCTACTTCAGCGATTGCATAAGGGTGATAAAGATGAAACCTGATTTTAATGAGTTATGGGTTTACCTCTCCGCAAGCCCATTAACCGCCCTTACGATTACGTTATTGGCCTATTTGGTAGGGGATTGGATCTATCAAAAATCTGGTAAAATGCCGATCTTAAATCCAGTGTTGATAGCTGTCATTTTGATCACATTGGGTCTGACCACCACGGAAATAGACTACTGGACGTACTTTGAGGGTGCCCAGTTTGTTCATTTTTTGTTGGGGCCTGCAACCGTTGCCCTAGCGATTCCAGTGGCGAAGCTTTTAAAGCGGATGCGGCGAGGATTTGGAGCTCTCATGGTAACGCTTGTCTTTGGCTCATCTACAGCGGCTATATCTGCTGTGGTTATTGCAGAAATCTTACAAGCTTCTGAACGTACGGTATTATCCTTGGCACCAAAAAGTGTGACCACACCAATAGCCATGGGTATCGCGGAGCGTATAGGTGGGTTGCCGTCACTTACAGCTGTTTGTGTTATTATGACAGGGATTATTGGCGCCATGCTTGGGCCTTACGTTCTCAATGCTGCAGGTATTACCTCTTGGAATGCGCGTGGTTTTGCCATGGGCGTTGCCGCCCATGGTATTGGGACAGCGCGTGCAATCCAGGTGCATAAGGATGCGGGTGCGTTTGCCTCGCTGGCTATTGGGCTTAATGGTTTGGCGACGGCAACCTTAATTCCTCTTTTTTACACAATATGGCAATGGTGGAGCAGCTTATCGTAAGCGCTGTGGTGCAATGTTCGCCAAAAAAAAGACGCGGAAGCATCTCCACGTCCTTTTGGTTTTTTACAGGTTATCACGCTCGATGGGTCTTAAATTTGACCTGCAGTGAGGAATATTATTCTGCATGTTAACGTCTAGAGGTTACCTATTTTTACGTGCAGCGAGCAATTTAAGACGTAAAGCGTTCAGTTGGATGAAACCCTCAGCGTCTGTTTGATCATAGACATAGTCTTCTTCAAAAGTGACATGGGCTTCAGAATATAAACTCATGGGGGAGGTTCGGCCAACAACGTCTACGCGACCTTTGTATAGTTTTAAGCGCACGTCTCCAGATACATGTTCTTGAGAATGATCTATTAGCGCCTGGAGCATTTCTCGTTCAGGCGACCACCAAAATCCATTATAGATCAACTCGGCATACCGAGGCATCAGTTCATCTTTAAGATGGGCAGCGCCACGGTCTAAGGTGATGGACTCTATCCCCTATGGGCTGCCAAAAGAATTGTGCCCCCTGGTGTTTCATAGATACCACGGCTCTTCATGCCCACAAATCGGTTTTCAACCAAATCCAAACGGCCGATTCCATGTGCTCCACCCAATTCGTTGAGCTTTGTCAACAATTGAGCAGGGCTTAAGGCCTCACCATCAATAGCACACGCATCTCCTCGTTCAAATGACACGGTAATATATTGAGGGACGTCAGGTGCTTCTTCTGGAGATATTGTACGTTGATACACATAATCCGGTGCAGGTTGAGATGGGTCTTCCAAAACCTTGCCCTCTGAGGATGTATGCAAAAGGTTTGCGTCAACGGAGAATGGTGCTTCTCCCCTCTTATCACGAGGAATAGGAATTTGGTTTTCTTCTCCAAAAGCGATTAATTTTTCCCGGGATGTTAGATCCCATTCCCGCCAAGGCGCAATGACACGTATGTTTGGTTCTAAAGCGTAATAGCCCAATTCAAAGCGAACTTGGTCATTTCCCTTCCCGGTTGCGCCATGGCATACAGCATCAGCGCCCGTGGCACGGGCAATTTCTATTTGTCGTTTCGCAATGAGTGGCCGCGCTATGGAGGTCCCAAGCAGGTAGATCCCTTCATAAAGGGCATTTGCACGGAACATAGGGAAAACATAATCTCTTACAAATTCTTCTCGTAAGTCTTCTATGAATATTTCCTTTACGCCCAGCAGTTCTGCTCTTTTACGCGCAGGTTCTAACTCTTCACCTTGGCCTAGGTCAGCCGTAAATGTTACCACTTCACACTGATAATGGGTTTGCAGCCATTTTAGTATGATTGAGGTATCAAGACCGCCAGAATAGGCAAGAACAACTTTTGAAATGTTGGCCATAATGGTACTTTCTTTTCGTGAATGATATCGCAGTTCCGTAACGTATATCGGGGTATCTGCTCAAGCGGGATCGCCTTGTTGCTGCTGTTTTTCTGTGCGCTTGCGTTCTGCTCTGCTCATTTTCTCGGATGCAGACTTTAATTGACCGCATGCTGCCATGATATCTCTGCCTCTTGGCATCCTAATGGGGGAGGCATAACCTGCAGCGTTAACATAATCTCCAAACGCTTCGATGGTGGACCAATCTGAGCATTCATAAGGTGAGCCTGGCCAAGGATTGAATGGGATCAAATTGATTTTGGCTGGAATATTTTCCATCATTTTCACAAGAGCTTTGGCATCATCCAACGAGTCATTTACCCCTTTTAACATGACATATTCAAACGTAATACGGCGCGCATTGGATAGGCCTGGGTAATCACGACAGGCTTGCAGAAGCTCAGATAGAGGGTATTTTTTGTTGATAGGCACAAGTTTATTGCGCAGTTCATCATGAACAGCGTGAAGGGATATCGCCAAATTCACATTCAATTCTTCACCACAGCGCTGCATTTGTGGGATAACACCAGATGTGGATAATGTGATCCGTCTTTTTGATAATGCAATGCCATCAGGGCTCATCATAATACGTATTGCAGCTGCCACGTTCTCATAGTTGTAAAGTGGTTCCCCCATGCCCATGAGGACAACATTTGAGATCAACCGAGTACCGTCATTGGGAGAGGGCCATTCGCCTAGGTCATCGCGTGCAACAAGCAATTGTCCAACGATCTCTCCAGCAGAAAGGTTTTTGACAAGTCGTTGGGTGCCGGTATGACAAAAACTGCAGTTCAGGGTGCAGCCGACCTGAGAGCTGACACATAATGTCCCCCGGTCGGTTTCGGGAATGTAGACGGTCTCAACAAGATTGCCATCTTTGAGTCTTAGTAGATATTTTCTGGTGCCATCTTCTGAAACCTGCTTGGTTACGATTTCTGGGCGTGCA
Source organism: Alphaproteobacteria bacterium (assembly GCA_038131935.1). Taxonomy (GTDB): domain Bacteria; phylum Pseudomonadota; class Alphaproteobacteria; order UBA8317; family UBA8317; genus UBA8317. Next base: position 96,713 of record JAYPQH010000037.1, read on the forward strand.
ATCACGCATTGTTGCGTTAAAGCGTCACGCAGTGGCTTGGCAATGTTGCTCATGTCATGAAAGTCTTGAGCACCGTGATTGTACAACCAGCTCCATAACTGACTGGCTCTCATGCGCACCTGCTTAGAAGGTACCCCCAGCGCGATCAATTGTTCTTGAAGTGCAGGTTTTTCTAATCCAACCAGATCAATCTGGTCATCTCTCATGTTTTCAACCAAATTATTGACAAGCCTGTGTTATGGCCCTGTTCGCTTTCGTGAAGCCACGCAAAGAAAAGGTATCCGTTGTATCTGTCCCACGCGTTGACGTTCCCTTCACAATCACTTCCATGCCACGACGCATATCTTTGATAAGGGCGTCAGTTTCCTCAGGTGATGCAAGCCACGCTGCATCATCTTTGGTAACTAGCCTGTATTTTTTGTTGTCAATGCTGCCAAAGGCGCTGGCTTCTGGTTTGAAGGGATACCCAATGATGACGTTAAGTTCATTAAAGACCTTGTCGTTGGGGCGATGGGCAACCATCATAAAAATCTCTCCCCGATTGACATTGGTTGGCAAACTTTTTTTAGGTGTTGTGACCATCCAGCATACCTTTGCACCATTCTCTGACGCTTCATATGCAGCCCAATCAGTAAATTTTCCAATTTCTTTAGGAGCACTATCCAATGCGTAGGCCCCTGTTGCACCAACCAGGGTGAATATCATCAAAAGAATGCGCATATCTTACCTCAATCAGTCACCGTTTTATGTGGCAGAACATAGGGAGTCAAAGGCCTAACGTAAACCCATTTGTTGCTCGCGCAGGAAGTCGTTTATTTTTTCTGCCAGGTCAATATCTTTTTCCGTAACTTGTTGGGCATCATGTGTTGTCAATTTCAGGGCCACACGGTTGTAGAGATGTGTGATTTCACAATGATGATCAAGCTTATCTGATGTGATCGCTAACCAAGTCAAAAACGAAAAGGCAGACGCGTGATCTCTAAAAGTGAGATCGCGTATGATGCTATCTTGGCTTTGTTGCCAGTTTGTGGGTATCCTCACGCGTCCTTCCCCCTTGTAAGTCTAGCTGCCTTTTTACCTAATTTCTGGTACATTATGTAAAGGTCAAAGTCCTGCAATACTTGAAATTTAAGGGCAAGGATTTGGTTGTTGAAGATGAATGGCTTCAATAGCATCTAGAATATCATCATCTAAATTGATGCGAAACGCTTCAAGGTTATGTTGCAACTGTTCCATGGTTGTGGCGCCGATAATTGATGAGGTCACAAAATCCCGTCCATGGCAAAAGGCAAGGGCCAACTGGCCTGGCGTGAGACCATGATCTTGTGCCAGCTGCATGTAAGATCGAACAGCCTGATCAGTTCCATCTTTTTCGTACCGCTCGACGCGATCAAATAGCGCTTTGCGTGATCCTGCAGGACGCTGCCCATCCAAATATTTTCCGCTCAATGTGCCAGCCGCCATAGGGGCGTAGGGAAGACAGGAAATATTTTCTCTTAAAGATACCTCTGACAAGCCATATTCGTAGGTTCTGTTCAAAAGGTTATAGGCATTCTGAATTGAAACAATGCGCGGAAGACCCATCTTATCGGCGAGCGCAATGTAGGTCATGGCACCCCATGCCGTTTCATTGGAGATACCAATATGGCGGATTTTACCCTGCTCCACGAAACGAGCAAGTGCTGTAAGCGTTTCTTCAATGGCGATGCCATGATTGTCGCTGTGGCGATAGCCGTGTGAGGACCCAAACATTGGGATCTCACGGTCAGGCCAATGTATTTGGTAAAGATCTATGACATCTGTCCGTAAACGTTTTAGCGACTTATGCAAGGCTTCTTCAATATTTGCTGCATCTAGTTTTGGAAGAGCGTTACCATCACGAAACCAATCCATATGACCTGATCGGCCGATGACTTTGGTTGCGACAATCCATTCATGTCGGGAACCTCGTTCTTGCAGATATTCACCAATAATTTCCTCAGTGGCACCTTGTGTTTCTGGTTTTGGAGGGATGGCATATAATTCCGCAGTATCGAGAAAGTTGACGCCAAATTCTTTTGCATAATCAAGTTGATTACATGCATCTTGATAGCTGTTTTGCTGGCCATATGTCATGGTACCCATGCAAATACTGGATACAACGAGGTCACTATTACCAAGATTGCGAGGGTTGAAAATGGACGTCATAAAGTTTCTCCAATGTTTCGAAAAGAAAGCTATTGGTTGACTGCATGATCAACCAACCCTTTGGCAAGGGTTATGGCTTTGGAAGGGTTTGAACATATGTCCAAATTGCAGGCCCCAATTGTTCAACTATTTTCTCAACCCCCTTGGCATTAGGATGTAACATGTCTTGTTGGTTAAGGCTTGGTTGTAAGGCGACGCCTTCGAGAAGGAATGGATAAAATGGCAGTTTATAGCGTTTGGCTAGGTCAATGAAAATATTTTGAAATTCTTGTTCATAATTTGGCCCCCAGTTCTTGGGGGCTCTTGCGCCAATCAAAAACACCGGCAAATTCTTCTGCTGGCATTGCTCGATGATAGATTGGAGATTCTGTTTCACAAAGCTAGGTGGAAGTCCCCTCAAGGCATCATTTGATCCTAGTGCCAGCAGCATGAGCTGTGGTTTGTCATTTAAGACGATATGTAAACGCGCAAGCCCCCAGCCGTTGTATCTCCTGAAAGTCCGTGGTTCATCATTTTAAGCGTTGGGTCATGTCTTCGTAAATGTTGTTCTAAACGTGAAGCCAAGTCTTGTCCTATCTCCAGTCCATAGCCAGCGGTAATACTATCACCCAGCATTGTGATTGTTCGTGCCTGCACATGGCTAATGTGACCCCATAAAGAAAATAGCGCGGCACAAAAAAAGGCGGTGGAAGTATGAAGTGTCATGGCCTACATCCCTTATCAGCAATCAACCACAAGATGCCATCAGTTTCGTCTAGGAGTATTCATGCAGGACCTTTTGCACATGTCACAAGTCTCTTACAATGTGCCTACGTTGGAAGGTCCTTTGCAAATTCTGCGGGATATCAATTTTTCTGTTACGCAAGGTAAATCTGTGGCTGTCATGGGGCCATCAGGTTCTGGAAAAACATCATTGCTCAGGCTTGCTGCAGGCCAACACAAACCCAGCTCCGGTCGCATTTTGTTGGCTGGACATGATCTTACTGCAGCCAATGCCGATCAGTGCGCGCAATGGCGTAGAACATTGATAGGTCAAGTTTTTCAACAGTTCCGTTTGGTGGAAACATTAAATGCCCTTGAAAACGTTGTCCTTGGTCTTGAGCTCGCTGGGATTACGGCAAATTTTGATGTGGCGGAGGCTGCATTGGTTGAAGTAGGTTTGGGCCATCGGCTCAAACATTTCCCGGAAACATTATCTGGAGGGGAGCGTCAGAGGGTCGGTATTGCACGCGCATTGGTCCATAAGCCTCAGCTTGTATTGGCTGATGAACCAACAGGAAATTTAGACAAGGACCGTGCTGTACAAATATTCGATCTTTTGCTGAATGCTGTATCTCAAACAGGTGCGGCCTTAGTACTGGTAACCCATGATCCAACATTAGCCATGCGCTGTGATCAGATGATTGAAATTTCTGGGGGTTGTTTGAAGTGACTTTTCTTCCTCCTATGATGCGGATATTGGCAGTTCGTGAGGCTTTAATGCTGGCGCGTACCGCTAAGGGAACATTTGTATCTCTCATGCTGGCCTCTTCATTATTTGTATTGACCTTGTTGGGTGGTCTTGGGTTCCAGCGCGCTTTGGAGCGCTCGGGTGCAGATTTACTTGGAGGTGACGTTGAAATTCGCACCGTTCATCGGCCTGTTGCTGCCCAGCGCTATGCACGAATAGAAGGCGTGCAAGAGATAGCGCGCATGACATCGCTTCGGTCCATGTTGCAGGTGGGTGATCAATATCGATTGGTTCAAATTACCGCCGTTGAAGAGAGCTGGCCATTGCGTGGTCAATTGGTGACAGAACCTTTGTTGAATGCCAAAAAACTCGGGCCAAAAGACGTCTTGGTGGAGCCAAGTCTTGCGCGTCGATTTGACTTAAAAATTGGTCAAAAAGTTCAAGTCGCAGGACAAGATCTCACTGTGCGGGGCATCGTGGTCGCAATGCCCGGTGGCTTTTCCCAAGGTCCTGTTTTGGGCCCCCGAATTCTGATGAGTCGTGCAGCATTAGAAAGCGCAGGCTTGTTGCAGGTTGGAAGCCTTTTTCACGATCACCTTTTGTTGAATGTTGCTCCCGGTCAACTTGATGCAGTTCTCTCTGATGTCAATTCTCAGGCGCAAGAAGATGGAGCCCGTGTTCGTGAGCGTCGCGCTGCAGCACCTGCAACAATTCAAATCGTGAGCCGGGTAGCGGTTGGTTTTGCCTTGATGGTTGCGGCTGGATTGATCATTGCAGCCTACGGCCTAAGGCATGCGGTGATGACCCAACGACATTTGCGAGAACCATTAGCCCATGACTTGCGTGCCTTAGGAATGGCAGAGGCCCTCATCAAACGACTCATGATCATAGCCCTACTGCTTCCTGGTTTTATCGCTACATGCCTTGGGGTTGTGCTAGGGGTCATTTTGTTATGGGCGGTTGGGTTGGTTTTGCCCCAAAACATCCCGTTTTTGCCGGTTCTTTTTGACGTTCTCTTGGTAAGTATTTCTGTTGTTTTATACGCCGTTTGTGTCTCATTGTTGGCGGTCATGGCGCGGCGGGCATGGTGGCATTGGGTGGGTTTGCCTCTTTTAAGCGCATCCATATTTGCGATCATTTTAGGATTGCAACCCGCCTTATTTGCAATGATTTTTACGTTAATTCCTCTTCTGCTCGAATTCATTGCCACACGAATAGCACCAATTTGGGGAACATTAGCGTATCATTCGAGGCCATCGCTAAGGGCGATTGGCCGTGTTTTGCGTCAACCGGAATTGTTGCGCCTTGGATTTTCCGTGGGGGCTGTGGGTGCATTGGCATTTGCGACCATTCTTGTTGCACTTTCAAGCCTGCGTGCTGATCTAGATCAACGTCTTTCTGTAAACGCGCCGACGCATTTCGTTGTCGATTTGCGACAGGTGGACGTGGAGTCATTCACAGATATGTTGCGCGCGCACAACGCAGCAGACGTTAAGGTGGCCAGCATGCTTCGGGGTGTTATCCGCAAGATTAATGGTATCGCCTCCCAAGATGCTCAAGTGGGATCGGGATCAGCTTGGATGTTAAGAGGCGATCGTGGCATCACATTTGCTGATCAGCCACCAGAGGGTATTGATATTTTGGAAGGAGCCTGGTGGCCTGAGGGGGAACAAAAGCCGAGCGTTTCATTGGATCAGCGTGCAGCTCAAGATTTAGGTCTTAAAATAGGCGACACAATAGAAGTGGATATTTTAGGACAACCCATTATGCTCACCGTCGCAGCTTTACGTGAGATAAATTGGGCTGGGGGAGGCATGAACTTTTCTCTCATGGTCAACAAAGCCGTCGGAGAACAGTTGCCTTTGGGATATATATCCAGCTTTTCTTTGAGCGAAAATGATATGGCATCTGCTGAAGCAGATATGGCACGGTTGTTCCCGATGGTTTCTGTGGTCCGGGTCCAAGATGTTATAGCACCTGTGCAATCGCTATTAAACATTTTGAGGTATGTTCTTACAGGCCTCGGCGGACTTTTGCTTTTTGGCGCGTTGCTGGTGCTTACAAGTGCGTTGTTGGCACAAATTCGATTGCGCAAAGAGGAATTTGAAACCCGTCGGTTGCTTGGTGCTACAAAGAAACAAATTCAGTCTTTGGTGCGCTTGGAAATGGGAGCATTGGCCGGGCTTGTCCTAGGCGTTGGGATGCTGATGGGATTGATAATGGTTTGGGTCGTATTCTATCTAGCCCTTAGCCAAGATATTGTTGTTCCCTGGGTAAGCTTAATTGTTGGTTTGGTCATACCTTGGTTGGTAATTCTTTTTCTCGCAGGTAGTCACGCCACCACAAAACTGCGGTAGCGCGCCGCAAGTCTTAAGATTTTTCTTGAAATTATTACGCATCATGCGCACATATACATTGTCCACCTCGCATTCATTAAGGAGTTTTGCGTCGATGAACCAGTTTAACCGCCAAGCCTATCAAACCTCTAGCCAGTCGCGTGCAGACATTGATGTCGGTTTGCGCGATTACATGATGTCAGTTTATCGCTATATGGGCATGGGATTGGCCATGACGGGAGCGATTGCTTACCTAATTTTTTCACTGAGTGTTGTCGAAGTTAATGGCCAGATGATGGCAACATCACTTGGCGCCACTTTGTTCAATTCTCCACTTAAGTGGGTGATTATGCTTGCGCCTCTTGGTGTTGTTTTTTACCTGTCTGCACGCATCAATGCGATGAGCGCATCAACCGCTCAGATGGCATTTTGGGTCTATGCCGCACTCAATGGTGTGTCCTTTGCAACCATTTTTATGGTGTTCACGGGCATGTCGATTGCCAAGGTATTCTTAATCACAGGCTGTATGTTTGGCGCCATGTCAGTATGGGGTTACACAACCAAGCGTGACCTGACGGGAATGGGTTCTTTCCTATTTATGGGGCTTATTGGAATTGTTATCGCCTCTATTGTTAATATCTTTCTTGCAAGCGATGCGATGAGTTTCGTGATTTCTATTGTGGGTGTATTGGTTTTCACTGGCCTTACTGCTTACGACACACAGTCGATCAAGGAAGAATATTACGCAGGGGATTCATCTGAACTTGCTGCGAAAAAAGCCATCATGGGAGCTTTGCGCCTCTACTTAGACTTCATCAATCTATTTATCATGATGTTGCAGTTGTTTGGAAATCGTGAGTAACGTGATAACGAGATCTTCATTTACCAAAAGGCCGCTCTTGTAGCGGTCTTTTTTAATGGCGTTTGCGTTTATCCAGACGCTCTCCTTGCTGTTGAAGTTGAAGCAAGATCGCGCCAAATTCCCTTGATCTTTTGAGGACAATGCCTTGTTGGTTAAGAAGAGCCCAAGCACCTTGCCGGTGCGCCAATTCTGGGTTTTTGACAATGGTAAACTGAGGTGCTTCCCCAAATTTGCGAAAGACTGCGAAGCTTGCTTCATTGCCTATCATGCTTATGGCATAATCTTTCCAAATGCCACGTGTCACCATTTGCCCGTAAATACGCAAGAGTCCTTGCAGTTCAAGGCGCTCTAGCTTTGCTTTTGGTCGTGCGTTATTCGTTGTATGTAGGTTCATGACTAGATTGTGCCGTGCTCTTAAGCGGTTGCCAACCCTTTATATGTTGCATGGGCTTATGTCGGTAAACATATCCTGGCACGATGGGTCAGGTGAACAATGCTGAAAGTGCGAGGAAGAATTTTTCCATGTTGCAACTGCAAAAAGTGAGTAAATCTTTTGGTAAGCGATCGGCATTGAACGACATAAATCTTACCGTAAGACGTGGAGATATTCTTGGTCTGATTGGTCCAAATGGCTCTGGAAAAACAACTTTAATGCGCATTGCGTCGGGTTTTCTTCGACCAGATAAAGGCACGGTGCAAATAGGTGCGCATGACATGGTGCGCGAGCGTAAAAAAGCATTGGCCCTTTTGGGATATCTTCCTGAAATTTCCTCTGGTTATGATGATATGGATGTTGTTGATTTCCTGAAATTCTGTGCGAGAGCCAGAGGTGTACGTGGTCAAGAAATCAAGAATGTTTGTGACAAGGCGATGGAACGAACGCAAATTACTGATGTATGTTACCTCCCCATAAAAGTTCTTTCTAAAGGGTTCAAGCGCAGGGTTGGTCTGGCACAAGCCATTTTGATGGAGCCACCATTGTTGTTGTTAGATGAACCCACAGATGGATTAGATCCTGTGCAAACAAGACGCTTTCGTCTTTTGATTAAAGAGCTGGCAAAACATTGTGCCGTTATGATGTCCACACATCAGCTGGATGAAGTTGATGCCATATGTACGCGGACAGCTATGATGCGTGGGGACAATTGATCTTGGATGCATCGCCCACTGAACTCCAGCAAGTTGGTCAACTGACCAGGCATGTAAGGATTCTGCTGCATGCTGGTGAAGCCGAGGGTATTGCCAATATTTTGATTATGGATCAGGCAGTTTCAGGATTACGTGCAGAGTGGGATGATGGAGGACAAATTGCCCTTGTTGTTGCGCCTTATGATGATAGGGACCTGAAAACATATCTCCACAAGCTTGCCCATCAATATGGATGGAGTTACTCGAAAATTTCATATGCAGGAGGTGGTTTGGCCAATACCTTTGAAGAACTCGCTTCGGAGTCATTATCATGACGGGTTTTATGGTTGTGTTGCAACGTGAATGCATGGCGTATTTTTCCTCACCAGTGATTTATTTTTTGCTCGCTTGTTTTGCCATTACCCATGGTTTCTTTGTGCTCATACCTCATGTGACGACCTTGGCATCATGGCAAGAATTGGGGAACATTTCCCTGATCATGCCGACCCTCTTGATGCTATTTGTACCAGCAGTCGGTATGCGCAGTTGGGCTCAAGAACGTCATACGGGTTCCATCGAACTTCTTTTAACATTGCCCATTGATCCAGAAGCTGCCGTACTGGGAAAATTTTTTGCAGGTTTGATTACAATCATGCTTGCGTTGGCTGGGACGATTCCATCAGTTCTCATGTCGACAGATGTATTGTTCGCGGATTTGGGGAGGGTTTTTGCCCTCTATGTGGGGGCGCTTTTGTTGGGGGGGTGTTTTTTGGCGGTTAGCATGATGATCTCAGCGCTAACGAGCACCCCTTGGTTGGCATATGTTCTGACGCTTATCTTTCTTATCATATGTTGGTTTGTGGTCTATATTCCCTATTTGATTGGTAACAACGCTCCTATCTTGATGGGTGTATTTTCTCTTGTAGATGGCTTTTTTATGGCACCTCGGTATGCGCGTATGCATATGGGTTTTTGGATTCTTTCAGACTTCCTTTTCTTTATATTATTTCTCACCTGTTGGTTATGGGCCTGCATGATTGCAGTTCGTCGTTGGGTGGAGGAGTAAATGGCCAGATCCTATGCTCTGCTTAGCTATGTGATGCTCATCTGCATTTTTGTAATTGGGGTTTATATTTCAGATCGTTTTACGTCGATTTACCATAGCGATACCACATCTCACTCTTTCTATCGTCCAGGTGACATGGAGAAAAATGTTCTTGACCAAATGCAAATTCCTGTGGAGCTGCATTTCGTCGTTTCGGATAATCCTGTCCACATCCTTGGTTCTCGGCGTGAAGCGTTGATGATATGGCTGGAGCAGGTCCGTCTGTTGAGACCCCAGGTCTTAAAATGGCAAGGCGGTCGTTCACAACATGGTGGTCAGGAAAATCATCCATCAAAGCTTTTGCCGCATGATAGAGAGGTTTTTGACGGTGTAAATTCTGATTTTGAAGGGTTTATTTTGCGCAATCAATTGGGGAACTCTCGGCTGATACCCGTGCGTAAAGCTGAGAACATCATACAAATTAAGCAAGCATTGATGATGGCACTGGAGCAACTGGGTCGGCTGCAAAAACCTCAACTTCAGCTTTTCATAGGTGCAAGCTTAAGTGAATATCAAGACAGACTCATGGCCAAATTAAGTCCTTTTGTGGAGCCTATTATACTAAGGGATATCAACCAAGATTTCACGCCCAATATACCCTTGATGATGGTTCAGGCAGGTTCCTTGCCAGAAAATATAAGCCAAAGAATTCATCATGCTGTTGTTGAGGGATGGCCTTTGATGATTTTGGTCGACCCCTCCTTGCCAGGAGAGGTTGGGCTCCCACCTTGGGTCGAAAATGAAGGTGTAAAACTGCGGCAAGATATCTATCCTGCCAGCAGCACATCATTTTCTGCATGGATAAGGCATCGGGATTATACCTCTGAGGTCATGAAATCACATGATGAACTCTCCATTCATCCTTTCATCATAGAGGGAGCAAGATTGTTGCCACCTTGGCAAGGGGCTGGATTGTTTGAATATCCACCTACTGCCACAGGGATTGAGCCATTGGTAAAAGTTTCAGGTTCTGCGATGCTGGTGTCAAAAAAACCGCCTTATACGGTCACAGCCTTAGACCCACAAAGACAGGCGCTCGTGCTGAGACTTAAAGGGCATACGAAGAATATTCTTATGATGGCCAATATCGATCACCTGTTACAGCCAAACCAAAACAATCTTTATGACATGAACATACAGGTTGCATTTTTGCTGCAGCTTTTGAGCATGAGTGATGTAGCTTTTTCATGGTCAGATGATGGGATGGATCGTAGTTTTGCTACCCAAGACAAAACGCATTCGCCCTCCTTATGGAATGACAGATGGCGTGTTGTGGCAACAAGGTTGTTGCAAGAACATGATAGACTTTTGCATTTGTACAGCAAGACGGTCAAAACTGAGCAAGATAATCAGCTCATCAAGCAAACCCAACAAGCATTTGAATTGGCATTGCAAGAGGCTGAGCGCATTTGGCCTTCAACAGATAGATCTCATGATAGGCAAAATATTGGCATGGTTGTTCTGCAGATTATGGTTGCGCCCTCCTTGTTTATATTGGTGGGGGCTATAGCCATTTCCTATCGCCGCTTGCGTAGGAGGGATGTCCTTTGATCAAAGCATCTTTACGAATTTTGGTGCTCTGCCTAGGGGCACTCTGCGTCATTGTGGCTTGGGAAGCTTTGCGGGATGCGCAGAAACCAACTGTCACGGATGCAGCCTTGCGTGAATGGGCACCATCAACCAGCCTGAAGGAACTTCAGGATTCTGACATATTAAGGATTAATGGGACAACGTTCCGTCACAAAGATGGGATCTGGCAATTACCAGATGGAACCTTGATGGATGCCAAAAAAATTCAAAAATTTATTTCTCAAATTCAAAACCTACTCCCTGGTGAACCCATTGATGTGCCTAAAAATCTATGGCCATCATTGGGTTTGGGTTTCAACCGCCATATGGTCGAATTTTGGCGGAGTGATATCAATTTGTTATCTGTTTTTGTAAGTCATGGTGCAGATCCTGCAATGAAGCAGCGGTTCATCGCTCATGAAGGAAAGGTATTCGCACTTGGTGAAGATTTGATGTTGCCTTCTTCATGGAAGGACTTTTGGCTTGGTCATCCAGATACATGGCCAACATGGGCAACATTGTCACAGATAGAACTACAGCATTGGGGTAAGCCATCGATCATGCTCGATATCGATGAGGACATGAAAATGAATCATGAATTTTTATCTGGAGACGTTGCCAAAACATTCCAAAAAAGTTTTCAGCTAAGCGATTTTATTGGGTTGCAGAGCATGCAGAATGGTCAAATCCAAGGTCGTATTGATATGGTTGAACACTCAGGACAGCGCTGGGTCCTTGAGGTAATGGTTTCAGATGGTGAGCAGTTTGCACGCCTGATCGCGCCCAAAAATCACCCTGATTATGACCTCTTGCGCAATGTTTGGCTTGAATTTCAGCCTTGGCGTTTCGACATATGGACCATGTCATTGAAAGGTCCATGATTCGCCTGTGGAATGGCCCTTCTCCCTGACTCTTTTTTATGGGTTAAGCAACGTAAGTATTGAGATAATTTTATGAGCGAACAAAATCTTCTATCAAAACCTTTTGAGGCTGAAGTATCAAAATTGCTAGAATTGATGATTCACTCCGTCTATTCAGAAGCAGAAGTTTTTTTACGCGAGTTGATCGCAAACGCATCGGATGCGTGCGACAAGTTGCGTTATTTGCAACAAACAGACGAGAGCTTTCAAAAGTTTGGGCAAGACTTCTCCGTTGATATATTCGTAGACAAAGAGAAGAAAACCATTGTTATCCGAGATAATGGTATTGGTATGACCCTCGAGGATATGAGTGAAAATCTTGGTACCATTGCCCGTTCCGGCACCCAAGCTTTTGCTGCCATGCTGGAAGCTAAAGGTGGAGAATCATCTTCTATCGGTCAATTTGGTGTGGGTTTTTATTCCGCCTTTATCGTGGCGCAACGCGTGGAAGTTCTCTCCAAGGCCGCAGGTCAAGATGGGATTGCGCTGTGGACTTCAGATGGAGCGAGTGGTTTTCAAGTGGGTGTGGTCACTAAGGATCAGTTCGCATCGTCACATGGCACAGAAATTACTTTGCACATACGTGATGAACATGAAGAATTTCTTGAAATCTCGCGTTTGCGCCAAGTTGTCACAAAATATGCAGAGCATATTGCTATTCCCGTTCGTTTGGCGGAGATGAAAGAGAATGAAGACTCAGATCTAGAGACAATCACGGGTAATAAGGCTATTTGGACCCGTAATAAGTCAGAGATAAGCGATGAAGATTATCAAGATTTTTATCGAGGTATGACGCATCATTTTGATAAACCATCCCATACCATTCATTATCATGCAGAAGGAAGGATGGATTATAGCGTTTTGCTCTTCATTCCTGAGGAGGCACCGTATGATTTGTTCAATGGGGAAAGAGAATCTCAAGTCAAATTGCATGTAAAAAAGGTGTTTATCACCGATAAAGCGCAAATCATTCCCGGTTATCTAAGATTTGTGAAAGGGCTCGTGGATTGTGCTGATTTACCGCTGAACATTTCGCGAGAAATGTTACAGAATTCCCCACCTGTTGTTTCTCTACGCAAAGCTGTCACCAATCGGGTTTTAACCGAACTCAACAAATTAGCGGATAAGCAAACAGAAACCTATGATAAGATCTTTGAGAACTTTGGCGCTGTGATCAAAGAAGGACTTTACGAGGATCATGATCGACGGGATGATTTGCTTGATTTGGTTCGCTTTAAAACCACGACCAGTGGTGATGCGTGGCGTAGCTTAAAGCAGATCAAAGAGAATATGCGTGAGGGGCAATCACAGATTTATTACATCACCGGTCGTAATCCAAAAGAGATAGAAGCGAGTCCCCATCTTGAAGGCTTCAACAAACGAAATGTCGAGGTGCTTATCCTTTCTGACCCTATTGATGATTTTTGGGTGAATATGGTTCATGAATATGAGGGTACGCCACTATCCTCTGTGACCAGGTCGGGTAATGATTTGGCATCAATTGTTGGCGATAAGGACGAACAGCAAAACAACCATTCATCAAACGAAGGAAAGCCATCAGCAGTTCAGCAAGAGACCTTAATGTCTGCCATGCGTCTGGTTTTGAAAGATGACATTGCCGATGTGAAATTATCTGATCGGCTTACGGATTCTCCTGTTTGTTTGGTTGCTGATAGCCAGGGTATCGACCTGAATTTAGAGAAAATTTTGGCAGCTCAAGGGCAGTCTGTTCATGCAAGAAAAATATTGGAGCTAAATCCTGATCATCCTTACATCCAAAAGCTGGCAGCAAACTCTGATGATAAAGATTTTGCGAATGCTATGGAAGGACCATCACGATTGTTGCTTGACCTTGCACGCATCATGGATGGTGATACACCCTCACGCCCCAGAGAGTTTGTGCAATCCATTACGGCATTGATGCAGAAAGCATGAAGCTTGCATTGTGTAAGCCCCCTCGTTAAGGCTGAAGAATACGCCAATAGGGGGGCTTCATGCCAGATAAATCAAAAAGAGTGATGGATGAGGGTGATCAAAAGATGTCACCTGACGTGGTTGTCATTAAGAAATATGCCAACCGTCGTTTGTACAACACAGCCAGTTCTTCATATGTAACCCTTGAATTTCTTGCCCAGATGGTCAGAGAGAGGATAGACTTTGTTGTCTATGACGCCAAGACATCTGAGGACATTACAAGAGCAGTCTTAGCGCAAATTATTTTTGAAGAAGAGGCAAAAGGACAAAATCTATTGCCCATTGGGTTTTTGAGAGAAATGATCCGTTTTTATGGGCAAAATGTTGGTGGGCTCCTGCCAACGTATCTTGAGCAGTCTATGCAAATGTTTGTGCACAACCAGGAAGAATTGAGCAAAGCATTGGGGACGCAGCATACATTTAAAACATTCGAAGATATGACCCGGCAAAACCTACAAATGATTGAGCGTGCTGCGCAGATGTTCTCACCATTTTCTGGGATGGCATCGCAAACGCAAACATCAACGAGCGAAGATAAAAAGCAGACTTCAGGCGCTGGGCGTGGTGCACCATTGGATCAATTCGATCTTATGCAGATGCAGATGCAGCAGCTTCAGGATCAAATCAACGCCCTTACGCGCATGGGGCAATCCATGCAAACAGGACAATACAAAACAGATAAAAAAGGTTAACGAATAATTTCTGTTGAGAAGGCTTTAGGTATTGACCATGAAGCCTATGCATTGAGTGCTGCTGAGATGGTGCCATCAAAAAATGGCGCTGGGGATGGGATGGCATCAAAACAATGAGTTTGGATGTAGAGAATATAACGGTCGAGAGAGCAGGTCGTTTGGTGATAAAGGGCTTGAGCCTTAAGATAGATGCCGGGGAGGCATGTATCTTGCGCGGACCCAACGGTGTTGGAAAATCAACATTGCTTCGAGCTTTAGCAGGTTTATTGCCTATTTCATTGGGCGACGTTCTTTGGGATGGGACGTCTTGTTTAGATGGCCGAAGAACCGATCTTGCAGACAAAATCGGTTACATGGGGCATATGCTTGGACTCAAGGCTTCGTTAACAAGCATGCAGTGGCTTTCTTCGTCCCTTTGGTTGGATGGGAGACATACTTCAGAAGGTTATATTTTAGAGGCGCTTGAGGCTGTGCATTTGCGTTTTGCAGCTGACGTGCCTGTTCGTGTGCTTTCTTCTGGTCAGAGGCAGCGGCTTGCGCTTTGTCGTTTGAAGTTGTTGCATCGACGCCTCTGGCTCTTGGATGAGCCTAGTGTAGGGCTTGATGATGCTGCGCTTCATGATTTGCAAAGGATGATTCATCACCATCTGCAAGATGGAGGCTTGGTGCTGGCCACATCGCACGTCGAATTAGGTATTGCTGCAAAAGCTTATGAGTTGAGGCGTTGCGATGTCTAGATTTTGGGGTTTGTTGCGCCGAGAGATCCTGTTGTATCAACCCCTAGGTGGGGGGAATTTGGTCCCGCTCGCTTTTTTTGTGATCGTTATTATGCTCATACCATTTGGTATAGGGCCGGAACCCAAAATATTGGCGCGAATTGCGGGTGGTACGGTGTGGGTCGCGGCATTGTTAGCCATTTTGCTGACGTTGGATCGCTTGTACCAATCAGACAGGGATGATGGCGGGTTGGACCAATTGATGCTGACTGGGCTATCTTGGGAAATGTTGGTGTTGGGGAAATGCTTGGCGCATTGGGTCTCGTTTACCTTGCCATTGATCTTGGTATCTCCGCTAATGGGGTTGTTGTTGCAGCTCCCTGAGGAGGGCTATCTTGCTCTTATTCTCAGTTTGTTGGTTGGATCTCCTGCGTTGACATTTTTAGGCTCCATTGGGGCATCACTTGTGATCTCCGTGCGGCAAGGAGGTCTCTTGTTGGCGTTACTGATACTTCCTCTTTATGTACCCATTTTGATTTTTGGGGCATCTTGTGTAGAGGCGGCTGTGTTGTCTCGTTCTATACAAGATCCCTTGCTTTTGCTTTTTGCATTGTCCCTTATGTCGGGATTTGTTGGGGTATTGGCCAGTGCAATGGCATTACGGTTGGAACAATCCTAACGAAGTTTCATTGGGACAACTTGACGCGATGGGTTTGGAGGTGATGTGGAATCCACAAAATTCGATCTATATTTTGTTGTTGATATGATAGGAAGCATTGGTGTTCATTTGCGCTTAGCAGAAGGGTGAAAGAGATATGGCCATATCCCAAGATCATGATGTTGTGGTAATAGGCTCAGGCATAGCTGGCGTGACGGCTGCCTATTTCCTTGTGCAAAAAGGCTTTCACGTTACCGTCATGGATCGACAACGACATGCGGCCATGGAAACTTCTTATGCCAATGGTGGACAGATTTCTGTTTGCAATGCTGAGGTGTGGACCCGACCCAAAACCATTTGGCAAGGGATAAAGTGGATGTTGGATTCCGATGCGCCCCTACTTATGAATCCTATGCCGTCTGTGTCTAAATATCGCTGGATGACATCATTCATGGCAGCTGCTTTTGGCGGCAAATATTTGCCCAATACATTAAAAACCATCGAAATGGGTTTGCGTTCGCGTCAGAATATGCGGGCCATGATGCAGGATGTTCAATTGGATTATGATCAAAGTGATTGCGGTATCTTGCATATTTACCGTGATGATAAAGCCATGGCACATGCGGAATACATAACCGCCATCATGCGCGAACATGGCCTGGAACGCGAAGTGGTTGATGTTGCAAAGATGATTGAAATTGAGCCTGGGTTGGCAGATGCCAGAGATCAATTGGTGGGTGGTACCTACACAGAGCATGATTTCACAGGGGATATCCATAAGTTTTGTCGCGATTTGCTCGATCTATTGGTCGCTCGTGGTGATGTGCATTTTTTGCGTGGGCGTGAAGTTGTCGCGGTACAGGAGAATGCAGATGGGATTGACTTGGATGTCGAGACAGCACGTGGTCAACGGGAATTTCATGTTGCAAAAAAGGTCGTTGTTGCCGCTGGTGCAGAGTCTAGCCGTGCATTTCCAGCACTTCGTCGCTACAAGGTTTATCCTGTAAAAGGTTATTCCATCACCGTCGAGGTTCCACCTGAGCAGCGTGGCTCTATGCCAAGGGTAAGCTTGCTAGATGATGAGCGAAAGTTGGTATCGTCAAGCTTAGGCAGTCGTTTGCGTGTCGCGGGTACCGCTGAGATTAATGGCTGGAACCGTGATATACGAGAAGATAGAATTGTGCCCCTTATCCGTTGGGTTAATGAATTGTTTCCTCAGTTGGATACGGAAATTGTTATGCGATGGGCATGCTTGCGTCCCATGACACCAACCATGATGCCTATTCCCTATCGTCTAACGGATCGTATTTTTGCCCATAGTGGGCATGGTCATTTGGGCTGGACATTATGCTGTGCAACGGGGCAAGAATTGGCAGATGATATGGCGCGTATCTACGGGCCAAAATGAGGGTAAAGGTGCAAAAGAGCTCCGTTACATATAGCCAGAGGGGATGGTTGCGTTGGTAAATTTCTTTGGACTTGCAAACCCTCGTCGTTTCATGAAGTTCACCGATTATGCATTGCCAGCATCCACGATATTGGCAATTGCACTAACCGTTTGTGGTCTTTATTGGGGATTGGTTCTTGCGCCAGAAGATTATCAACAAGGTGACACGGTGCGGATTATGTTTGTCCATGTGCCCTCGGCTTGGATGGCGATGGCTTGTTATGCTGTGATTGCGCTGGCAAGTTTGAGCTCTCTTATTTGGCGTCATCCCCTCGCGGATATGGCCGCACGTCAAACCGCTCCCATTGGCGCTCTATTTACTGCGTTGGCGCTTATTACAGGATCATTATGGGGTGCGCCCATGTGGGGTACCTGGTGGGTTTGGGATGCGCGATTAACATCTGTTTTGGTGCTTTTGTTTTTGTATATTGGGTATATGGCCCTTTGGGCAGCTATGGATGACCCCGTGAGGGCAGGGCGCGCTGCGGCCGTGCTTGCACTTGTGGGGGCTGTAAACTTACCCATCATCAAGTTTTCTGTTGACTGGTGGAATACACTCCATCAACCAGCAAGCGTTGCGCGCTTTGATGGCCCTACTATTCATGAAAGCATTCTCATTCCCTTACTTATTATGGCTGCTGCATTTAAAGCATATTATGCCATGGTGCTCATGGTACGCATGTAAAATATTGATTCGTAACTCAAGTCAAAAAGACGGACGAAACTAATTATAATCATTATAACATTTGTACAAGATATCTAACAAAACCACTAATTCATAGAATAAATATTTTGATATCTACTGTTTTTAAAAAATCAAAAAATATAGATGATGAAAGTAATATTTTAATAAAATTTTTATAAAATTAAAGAAATTACACCCGTCAGATAAAATAAAAATAGTTTATATACCTGATAATACGTGTTTTTCTAAAAATGAATAAATCTTAGAAAAATATTAATACCTTAAAAAAATTTAGGAGATTTGCGTTTTTATGATTTTTTGAATACATAAATAATAACTTTAAAGATTATAGATCTTTATATGCTCTTGGTATTGATCGAGCTCATCTTTCTGAAGTTGGATATGTTGAATTAATAAAATTTATAAATAAATAATGTTAATTTTCAAAATTATATAAGCAATAAAATGTATAGTTCTATAACTAAAGAAAAATATTATTTATAATATTAATGAAAAAAATAAAAATTTATACAACTACCTATTGTCCATTTTGTGTGAAAGCTAAAGAACTATTAAAAAAGAAAAATATTAAATTTCAAGAAATCAATTTAATTGACCATCCAGAAGAATTAGATGAAATGATAAAAAAATCAAAAGGTGCCAGAACTGTCCCTCAAATATTTGCGGATGATAACCATATTGGTGATTGTGATTATATTCATCAACTTGATAGAGAAAATAAGCTTGATAATTTATTAGGTATTAAAAAATGACTTTATATTTTTTATCATTCTTTGCGGGGATTATAAGTTTTATAACACCGTGTGTTCTTCCTTTGGTTCCTGGTTTTATATCTTTTATATGCGGAACTACTTTTGAAAATTTAAATAAAGAGAGTCAAAAAATTATTTTAAAAAATACTATTTTGTTTACTTTGGGATTTTCGATAGTTTTTATTTCTCTAGGTGCAACCGCTACTATAATTGGTAGTTTTATTTTAAAATATTCAAAAGTTTTTACTTACATTGTAGGATTTATTATTATTTTCTTTAGCTTAAATATGATCGGCTTATTGCAACTAAGATTGCTAAGCCAAGATTTAAAATATCATTTTCACCAACAAACTAACAAAACTTATTTTCCACTCTTGGTAGGTATTGGTTTTGGTTTTGGTTGGTCTCCTTGTATAGGACCAATTTTAGGATCTGTGTTAGCACTGGCATCATTAGAAACAACCGTTCTTAAGGGAGTTGTTTTACTAGCCATTTACTCTCTTGGTCTTTCTATTCCATTTATTTTAGCGGGAGTTTATTTTACAAAATTTTTAATTTTCTCTAAATTCACAAGAGTCCACACGGTTACTATTTTGAAAGCAAGCGGTTATGTATTACTTGTAACTGGAGTATTAATTGTAACTGGAAAACTTCAAGTTATAGGATTTTTTATTTTAGATATTTTTCCTTTTTAGGAAAATTAGATAGAAAAATAAACTTTATTCTTTAAAACTAAATTATATTGATAATCTTTGCTTTTAACACTTCGTTAGAAATATTAAGTTCTACATCATTTAAAGTAATTATTTCATCTTTTTTTATATTTTTTTTCATGATAGCTCCATCTGATAATCCAAGTGGTAGTATTTTTTCTTTTTAGATTGTTGGGAAGTAATTAATCTTCCTCAGCAAAAAACCACCTTCCCCATCTAAAGTTTCTCCAACTTTTAAATCTTTTTTTGCATAACAAGCAACATCAGCATTATAATATTTTGTATATCCGGTCGCTTTATTATCTAGAGCAATGGAATAAACTGATTGCGCAAG
>JAYPQH010000038.1:0-9818 GCA_038131935.1 Alphaproteobacteria bacterium
AATAGTACGTCATTTCCGTCTTTACCAAAAATGAGGTCAGACTTGTTTCCACCTCTGATCTCATTGTTATGGTGGTTTCCGGTAAGCTCAGAATCAAAGGAGCCAATGTAGTGGATATTCTCTATTGATATAAGGGTGTCCTCTAACCCACCTTGGACTCCAACAGCTCCTGAAACACCATCTGTTAGGGTTAATTTCATGTAAAATTTTTCAGTTGATGCGGTATATTCACAAATTTAGCAACACCGTATCATTACCAGAACCACCATCTGGGGTAAAGTTTTGGTTGCGCCTGATCCGCTTATTTGAAGTGTATCATCTCCTGCTTCACCAAATAGCTGATCGTCACCATCACCAGTTGCTAAAAAGTCATTACCATCGCCGCCCCGGATGATATCATCACCATCGCCACCATCTAGGAAATCATCGCCATCACCACCTCTGATGATGTCGTTGCCTGAGTCGGCAATAAGTTTGTTATCTTGATCATCGCCTATCAATTGGGCATCAAAGTCACCAATCAACGTATAATTTTCAATGTTATAGATCTCATCCCCGGGCATAATCCGTTCCGTCGGCCTCACGCCGCATGACGCATATGTGGGTCTTCAGCGCGGTGAGGTCAATACGTATCAAAATCAGTTTGAAAATCCTAACCTATCTTTAGACTGACTGAGATCGGTAATTAACGTATCAATGCCTACCTCCGTCAAAGGGTCTTCTACCGCCAGTGTTAATGATTATATCGCCCGCGCCTGCATAAACTTCATCATCTCCCATCAAGCGCTTAGTGTATCGTCACCATTACCACCCCTAATGATATCGTTACCATTTCCACCAAGAATAGTATTTGCTTCACTATTTCAGTAAGTTCAGATGCAATTGCGCCCCTGTAATCTATGTTTTCAATCGATATCAGGGTCTCTTTTGTCTGTTGGGATTATCTTTTTTTGCCCAGCCAAACCACGGGCTAGATCTATTTCGACAATTTGGGGGTAGTTGATGTTTAGATTGGTTGGATCATAATTGGTGAGGTCTTGACGGAACCAGTCCTGTCCAGAACCACCGTCAAGAGTTTGGCTGCCACCACCATTAGAAATAAGGGTATCATTTCCTTCCTCCCCATATAGAAAATCATCACCAGAACCAGTGTAAAGAACATCGTCACCATCACCACCTCTGATGATATCATCACCATCGCCACCTTTGATAATATCATCACTATCACCGCCTGTTATTGTGTCATCACCACCATTACCCCAGAGTCGATGATGGAATGATACACCTTCGCTACTAATGATATCATCAAATTCGGTGCCTTTTACCTCATCGATGAGGCTAACTGTATCTATGGCTCCAAAGCCGTCTTGTATTGTTCCAGCTGCAAGATCAGCAATGATGCCAGACGTACCACCATACTTTTCATCGCGCTCATAATTAGCTTGGTCCCAAGAAGATGTGCCTATGAACGTATCTGCACCATCAAGACCCCGATAGCGTATATATTCTTGCGTGCTTGAGCCTATAAAAATATCATTTTTTGCAGTGCCTCTAACAGCTTCTATCCCCGAAAAGTTGTCTGTGTCACCAAAGGGGTCAAGGGCTGTTCCAGTTGCGAAATTTACAGTTGCCGCACCAGAGCCACCACCTTGGTAAGATTGATGATAAAGCAGCTCATCAAAACCTCCTCCTGCTTCTATAAGGTCGTTACCTGCAAAACCTTCCCAGCCTTCCCAACGTTCATTATCTGAGCCAATGAAATGATCATCATCAGAAGTACCTCGTATTCTGCTGACAAATGTAAAGTTATCATTAATAAAACCAGCGTTTCGGGATGTCACAGTTCCAGTCCCAGGAGACGAAAATGTTGCTACAATTCCACCTGAACCTTCAACGTCATCATAATAAAGTTCTGCGCCATCATCATTTGCATTCCATTTTGTTTCAGGGCCGATGATGGTGTTTGCACCTATGTTTGGCCTTACGTTTGTGTAGCTCCCAATACCAAGGCCCTGTAAGTCGATAATGTCGTTCCCTGCTCCACCATAGACACTTAAACTTCCGTTACCCGTTTTAATGATGGTGTCGTCACCTTCATCACCATAAATTCTGTCCCTGTCATTCGCCCCACCTGTGTAAATGATATCATTGCCTGAATTCCCATAGATAATGTCATCACTGTCACTACCCAAAAATGTATCATTAAAATCGGACCCATAGATGCGTTCTATTCCGCTAAACTTATCAGTATTCCCAAAACCGTCTGATGCTATGCCTTCACCTTGCAATGATAATTCGACATTCACACCAGTTTGTTGGATTTTTTGCCCATTACCATCATCTTGAAAGCTTATTCTGGTTGCCCCATTCCCCCAAATGATGTCATCGCCTGAACCCATTCTTACAAACAGCTTTTGGTCGCCATAAATATAGGCTACGTCGTTACCATCTCGAAGAAATACGTAGTCAATCAGAGATGAGTCGAGGTAAAATACATCGTCTGTATAAGAGCCATGAATAGCCTCGAACCCGTCTAGCTTGTCTATCGTGTTGTTGTCTTTGTAAGCTGTTAATGCTGAAAATTCTTGATTTTCTCCCTGAAGGGCATTTGTATAGTTAATGATCAACGTACCTTCATGGCTATAGGGCTCATAAAATACAACATCATTATCTCCTGCAGCCCCATCTAAAATGTCGTTCCCATTTGATGCCGAAATCCAATCAGTGCCCGATAAACCCGTAATATTTTCTGATTGATCTGTGCCTGCAATGTTATTGGGTATAATTTTAAAATCATTTCCCATGCCGACATGATTGGCGCAAAAATAAGATAAAGTGCCTAAGGAAGTGCTAGGAACCTCCAAGGTTAAAGT
Source organism: Alphaproteobacteria bacterium (assembly GCA_038131935.1). Lineage (GTDB taxonomy): Bacteria > Pseudomonadota > Alphaproteobacteria > UBA8317 > UBA8317 > UBA8317. Next base: position 2,874 of record JAYPQH010000038.1, read on the forward strand.
GGAATTGGTTAGGACAACGTTATCACCCCATTCAGTATTATTAAGTTTTAGCCGAAATGGGTGTGTTGAAAGTGATGCATCAGAAAGATCAAAAATATAAGTGTGGCCACTAATAAGATCTAAGATAGGTGCTTCAACACCATCCAAATAATATTTTCCATTAAGAGCAGTAACGGTAATATTATGTCTTGTGGTCATCCCGATGATCCTTAACGCAATTTTTAGGTATGATCAAAAATCTAGATCTTATTAAATTGTGATCAAGTAAGCATATGAAGGCAGTTTTCTTATTCGATAAAAATGTTTGCCACATCACTGAGCATTCGAGTTTGAAACCCTACTACTTTAAAAATAGCTCATCACCCTCAGCTTGCAGACATGCGCGAAAGTCTGCAGCGTTAACACCTCAGTTAATTTGTGCGTCAGGTTGGATTTGGTTTAGCTCGATAGTAGGTATGCTCAGAGAGCTGATGCAACGAAGGTACTGTGTAATATATCAGCTTTAACTTTGAATTATTTAGAGATAAGTGGTGCCGCTGATAGGACTCGAACCTACGACCCCATCATTACGAATGACGTGCTCTACCATCTGAGCTACAGCGGCGCTTGGCTGGCGTATGGCATGAAAACAACCCCCTATCAAGAACCTCTCAAGAGGCTGTATTATTTTCAGGGGATTTTAAGTCTTGCTCGAAGTTCTCATCAAGAAGCCTAATCAAAGGTGCATCCATGGTGACTTCCCTTGCTTCTTGTGGTCTTCCACCAGAGGCAATGGTTCCAAATCCATGACAATGTCCACATACGGCATGCCAGCTTTCATGGATCTCACCACAACTCTGGCATGTCCATAAATTATCTTGTGGCGCAGTCATCGCCTTGGTTAACCATGCGCGTACAACCGACTCACCTGCCACGGATTCTTTTTCAATTGCTGCCATCAATGTGCAGACACGCTGTGTTGGATTATCATTGGCTAAGGGGGCCACTAAGTCTCGTGCTTGTGTTATTTGACCGTTTTCAAGGGCAATAAGTGCTTGCGCAATTTTTGTTTCTACATGGTCTTTGTTGGTTTGTAGTATTTTATCAATTTTTGATTTTTGCTCTGACTTTGGGGCGTTTGATACAATTTCCCTAAGGCTTTTGAATAATTCCGGATGGGGCTGACGTGTCCAGCCTTCTCTCACAACTTTTATGGCCTGTTCTTTTTTGCCTATCGCCAACAAACATTTGACCAATCCAGTCGCTGCTGGAATGAGATCTGGAGACGTTTTATGGGCTTCAGAAAAATACTCAAGCTTGGTGGAATTGCTGTCTTCTTTATAGCCACGCGCAAGTTCTACTTTCAACATGGCCCAGTTTCTATTACCAACGATTGGGTCAGTGACTTTGGCTTTGATCTGAGCGCTTACGACCTCTATGGCCTTTCCCCAGTTTCTTTGTGCAACTTCAAGTTGGAGAAGAGGTTCAAGCAATTCCTTTGATCGGTCTCCGAGTGTAAATGCTTGGCGGGCCAGCTCAAGTGCTGACTGATCATCTGACTGACTGCGCGCTTCATCCAACAACCCTCTTATGCCAGCAAGCCTAGTTTCTGATGACTGAGCCATATCTGCCAAAACTTTCTGTGCTTGTTGATGATTGCCTTGCTGACGTGCAGCACGTGCAAGAATAGGACGGGTGAGCAGTGGGCGGTCTAATATCATGTCCGCTTTCACCGCGTGTGCTAATGCGCGATCGGCACGTCCATCTTCAAGTTCGATAAGCGCTTTTTCAATGAGTGCGAGTCCTTTTTTGGTTTTTCTTGATTTACCATATCTGTCCCAAAAAACGGGGAACATTACGAGTTTTGTGAACATTGATAGGATGAACCAAAATAGAATGCCCGTAATAATGAAAAAAAGCATGAGCATGCCTGGTGCCATGTCTACACGATAATTCGCGTAGTCAATTGCAACATGTCCTGATTGCTCCATGAGCCATGTTAGACCAAGAGCTGCGAAGGCAATCACCACAAAAAACAAAATGAATCTTAGCATGATATTAATTCTTTTCTGCCGCGTTATGGAATGTATTGATGATTTCAAGGCTCTCAACCATGAGGCGGATCTCCGATGAAATGGGTTCCAAAACAGCTTGCGCTTGCTCGTTTAAGGTGGATAACCCATGTAAATAATCTTGCGGAGAAGCCGAAAGCAGAGCATTTTCCATGCGAATGATCGAAGCATCAAGTCCTTCAGCGGCATCAATTCTTCGGATGGTTATGAGTGAACTGGCCGAATGCATGATACTGGACATCAAGCCCTTATCAGTCTCAGCACTTTTGCTTCTATGGAGTACCAACGGCAATAATTCTCTAAATGTTGTAATATGCAGAGGCAAAGGTTTAAAGCCATCCTTGGCACGTTGTGTCACCGCAGCTGGTAAGTTTAGGCCTTGTCGAGATAGTCTATTTAGTTCTGCATCAAAAGGGTAACCACTGAGAATGGCAACGCGCATAAGGGCAAGGTCAACACGATTGGCATCAGTTGTGCTGAGACGTGCCAACTGTGAATTCATCTCGTTTAAACTATTGTTATAAGCGTCAGATTGTATCTGAGCCTGATTGCGTGTCGCTTCCAAGTTTGTGGCCAGTTGAGAAATATCCGCTTTCAATGACGCATATTGCGCCTGTAATTTTTGAATGACTTCACGGATGTCACTTAAATTTGCTGGGTTCGCACTAGATTCGTCCACCGGCGCTTTTAAGCTGGTAACCTTTGCTGAGAGTTCCTCTAAACGATTAGACAAGTCTTGAATGGTTTCCAAGGAAGGTTGATTGTTTTTCGATGTGAAGTTTTTAAGATCTGTCTCTAGGTCGCGAATATTATTTTCCACTGATCCAATTTTTTTCTCATACTGATTTATCTGGGACTTTAGGGCGTTAATTTGTTCATCCACATCTTGTGATCCCAAAAACCCAATGGATGATTTCAAGGGTTCCGAACCAAAATGATGTATGAGTGAGAGGGCAACAATAAGACTGACAGCACCAGATAAAAATATCCCGATTGCTGCACCAAGAAATGGCCACAACTTAGTAGGGGTTGTCGGCGATGGTGAAGAAGCATCCTTTGGAATTGGATTTTTTGCAACCGTTGTTGCCGCTTCTTCGTTTGAACTTTCCTTAACCATGAGGGCCTCTTTGTGGTGGTGATCGATGAGAAGATGTCACGTTATGAAAACTTGCCAGTCTTTTTTCAAGAAAGCTATCAACTATCTTTTGTAATGCGACAATTTCTGGTGTTTTGCTGATCAATGTTGATGCGGTTGATAGCGTGAGGTGGTCTGCAATTGTGGGTGACATGCAGGCAGCATGGATATTGTTTGTTTCTAGTTGATGCATGTGGGTTGAAAATAGCCTTGCAATATTTGCAGAAGTTAGAAGGATAACATTATCTGGCTGTCGCCAAAGCTTTTCCCAATCTGTTGGAATTTTCTGATTGTTTTGGGTTTCATAACAAACGACCCTGCTGGTGTGCGGCAAATGCTTCTGATCTGAAAAATCAAGGCGGACATCTTGTCCAGACAGAAATAGCATTTGATGATGTGTGTCTTTTTGTAATGATTGAAGAAGTCGTTCTGCATTGAGTTCTACATGGCCAATGCGACAGCCAAGACTTTGGAGTTGTTGTGCCGTTCGTCGACCAACGACATGAAACACAGGTTTGTGAGGCAACTGTGCTAATATCTGCCCATGAAACCGTAAGACATTTTGTGAGGAAATAATGATCTCAGAAAAATCGGCCAACATGGATATGTTTATGGAACGCTTATGGGTGCTGATGATAGGTGTATGGTAGAAATGGTAATCATGACGCTGCGCAATCATACGCCAGCAATCTTCAGCACTTTCGTGCGGGCGTAGTGATATGATAGCGCGTTGAGTCATGGAAGTTTCAAAAAATCTGGTCCCATATGACCAAGTAATTTTTCTGCTAATTCCGTTCCCAACATTTCAGCATCTGATGCAGAGGCGCGGCCGCTTAAAGAGACCTTTCTGCTGCCATCAATAGTGACAGCTTCACCACGCAACAGAATTTCGCCCTCGTAGAAGGTGGCGTTTCCTGCAATTGGGGTTCGACAAGAACCATCTAATTTCCTAAGAAACGCACGCTCAGCGCTGACACAAATTGATGTTGTTTCATCATGTAAGGGCGTCAGGAAAGCCATCGATTTATCATCATCCGTATGGCATTCGATACCAACAGCGCCTTGCGCTACAGCAGGAAGCATTTCCATACTGCTGATGGTGTTGCCAATGTTCATGCCCAATCTATTTAGACCCGCGCGTGCAAGAAATGTCGCATCAGCGATGCCTTCTTCGAGTTTTTTAAGGCGGGTTTGTACGTTACCTCTGAAGCCAACAATTTGGATGTCAGGACGTAGATGTCGTAATTGCGCAGCTCTTCTAACCGATGAGGTGCCCACAACAGAGCCAAGTGGTAAGGCTTGAATAGACTCATAAGGTCCTAAAAGGACATCTTCGACGGCTTCACGCGCTAAGACGCAAGAAATCACAAGATTTGGTGGTAAAATGGTGGCAACATCTTTCATCGAATGTACGGCAATATCGATGTCACCTCTATATAGAGCCTCTTCTAACTCCTTGGTGAAAAGGCCTTTGCCACCAATTTCTGTAAGAGGTTTGTCTTGGACTTGGTCGCCGGTTGTGGTGAAGGTCTGAACGACAACTTGTTCATCAGTCCAGCCATGAGCAAGGAGCAATCTATTTTTCACATCGTAAGCTTGTGCCAAGGCAAGGGGCGAACCTCTTGTCCCGATCCGCAATATGGTTGAGCTCATCCAGTCTTACTCCTGTCAATTATTTGTGACACCCTCCTTGGTAACGTGATGTGACCAATCGAGCAAGCTTGATTATCACCAATTGTTTCCCATACTGACTAAAGCTGAAGTCCATTTTGGACAAAACTTTGGAGTTTGTGTGACGCTTTATGTTGGTGTTGGGTATTGAAACAAGTTGTGATGAAACCGCTGTAGCTCTTGTCGAGGGGAATCCACCTGGTCCCGGCCGAATTATCAACGAACAGCTTTATACACAGCTTATTGAACATCAGGAATTCTCAGGGGTTGTCCCAGAGATCGCGGCTCGGGCACATCTTGAACGGCTTGATGCCCTGACCCGAGACTTGTTTGAAACAACCTCAGTAGATTGGGGCGATGTAGACGCTATAGCCGCAACGGCAGGGCCAGGGCTTATCGGGGGGGTATTGGTTGGTCTCATGTATGCAAAGGGCCTAGCGCAGGCGCGTGGTCTACCATTTGTTGCTGTTAATCATTTGGAAGCTCATGGTTTGACAGCGCGTTTAAGTCATGGCGTAGCTTGCCCTTATTGGCTTTTGCTGGTTTCTGGTGGTCACACACAGATCATACAAGCTCGTGATGTTGACGACTTTGTCCAAATAGGTGGCACCATTGACGATGCTGCTGGTGAGGCATTCGATAAAGTTGCAAAGATGATGGGGCTTGGGATGCCAGGTGGCCCAAAAGTAGAAAGTTTGGCGTTAAACGGGGATCCAAAGGCCTTTGAACTGCCAAGGCCATTGCTCAAAAAACCAGGATATGACTTTTCTTTTTCAGGTTTGAAAACGGCTGTGCGCAGGCATTTGGAGTCTGGTGAGATTAGAAGCGAGCAGCAGATGGCAGATCTAGCTGCGTCATTTCAAGATGCCTTGGGTGATTGTTTGATGGGAAAGTTAGAACGGGCGTTGGAGGAGCATGTGGAAAATATTTCGACGTTGGTTGTTGCTGGAGGTGTTGCCCGTAATCAATATTTGCGAACAAGATTGGAGCAATTGGCACAAGCACATGAAGTTTCTCTTATCTGTCCCCCAATGTCGCTTTGCTCCGATAATGCAGCCATGATAGCTTGGGCAGGAATTGAGATGTTGTCACGTGGCCATCATGATGCGTTAGACGTACCAGCAAAAAGCCGTTGGCCGTTAAGGTCTTCCTCGAAGTTGCATACGTGATTGATGCAAACAATAGTGCCATAGCTTGGTAGGGGCTTATCCATGACAGAGAATATTTCTATGCATGTTGTAGGTGCTGGGGCTTGGGGTACAGCATTAGCCAATCACTTTGCCAAGTCTATGAAGACATCACTTCAGGTGCGCAACAAACATATGTTAGCCGAAATGGTTCAACGACAAGAGAGTCCGAGGTTGCCAGGTGTTACCCTCCATGAGCAATTGAAACTTGTCGATGCGTTTGTTGAGGCTGACATTATCTGTTTTGCATTACCATTCTCCGTTTTGCGAGAATTCCTCCAAACAGCACCTTGTCTAGATAGACCTTTGGTTGTGGCATCGAAAGGTATTACGGAAGATGGTTTGTTGGTCCCAGATGTTCTTGAACAAAATGGAATTCTGGCCAATGGCTTTTTACTATCAGGACCTAGTTTTGCTCGTGATTTGGCGCATGGTCGTCCAGCGGCTGTTACATTGGCCGGTCACGGTTTTGCATCAACGGAGGCCTTGGCTCATTGTTTGCACAATACGCAATTACGTGTTTATCCCGATGATGATATGCGGGGGGTTGCGTTGGGCGGTGCGGTGAAAAATGTTATGGCCATGGCATGTGGTGTTGCGCGTGGGGGTGGTTTAGGTGAGTCAGCTGTTGCTGCGGTGGCGGCACGGGGTTTCGCTGAAATAAGAAGACTTGCTGACGTCATTGGCGCGCGGCCATCCACCATGATGGGGCTCTCTGGCTTTGGCGATCTCTTTTTAACCGCTTCTTCCCTCACTTCCCGAAACACTCAGTTTGGGATGGCATTGGGTTCTGGTAAGACCGTTGACCAAGCCATGATATCTGTTTTGGTATTGTTGAAGGGCGGGCGGAGTATTAACGACGTCCTTGCCTTAGCAGAAAAATATGACTTAGGTTTTGCCT
>JAYPQH010000039.1:0-22544 GCA_038131935.1 Alphaproteobacteria bacterium
GCATCAGTGATTCCTCAGCTGATTTTTGCAGCTGCTGAGGGAGATGATCGGTGTATTGAGCCGTTTGCTTTGGTGAAAGTTTTTTACCCAAAATATGCAAACCCTCTGGTACGAGGGTTTGCTCTGTTTCTAAAACCAGACGCCACAACAGATCGCGATCATCGCAAGGTAGATCAACCGCTTCTGCTTGATCTTTGATCAACGCCCAAAGTGAATCCTTGCGTTCATCAGTCAGTGGCAACGTACGATATTGCGCCAAGGAATCCTTAAGGTCTTGCAGGCCACGATAAAGGCCTGATGCGGTAAGCGGTGGTGTCAAATGGGTAACGATAACAGCATTCGCTCGGCGCTTGGCCAAAGCAGCTTCAGAGGGATTGTTTGCGGCATACAAAAATAGATATGTGGCACGTCACCAATTAATCGATCAGGCCAATCTCCTGGCCCCATCCCTACTTGCCTGCCTGGCATGAATTCTAGTGCACCATGCATACCGAAATGTAGAATAGCGTGAGACTTATGTATATTTTTGATCCAATGATAGAAGCCTGCAAAGGCATGCGTTGGCGCATAACTGCCTTCAAACAACAATTTCATGGGATCACCCTCGACACCAAGGCAGGTTGCACCCCAACAAACAAGTTTCCAAATTCAGCACCAAGCATAAAAATTTGTCGTCCATCAGTTTGGAATTTTCCCGGTGCAGCCCCCCACACAGCCTCAATTTCCTCAAGGTAATCTAATTCTGAAACCAACTGCTGTGCTGTTATTGATGCTGCAACATTAGCAACTTGACCAAATTCTTTGGCATTACCTCCGAGAATATGTTCGCGTAATTCATCTACGCTTTCAGGGCACTCAACATGGTAACCGTTCAGACCAAGTCTCTTCATCACCGCCCAAAGACTTTCAAAGACCGACAAATATGCCGCTGATCCAACCGCACCAGAATTGGGGGGAAAGCCGTATAAGATAATCGAGAGTTTTTTATCTTTCCGAGGTATATGGCGCAGTTCAACAAGCTAACAACTTTTTTGGACCAATATCTCGATACGTTCATGGCAAGGAGCCATTGCTTGATGCTGAACATCACCTTTGCAGGCTTGTGGACATCCGCGACAACCATCAACCCCATGCCTTCCTGCAAAAACGGTTGGGTTTGTTGCACCATCCATTTCTGGTAACGCAACCAGCATTGTTGTTTCGATAGGACCGAGTCCTTGCTTACCCTCCGCCCACTGTCCCAAGGTCTGGAATTCTAAAGGTTGTGCGGCAAGATAAGGAACATTTAACTTCTGAAGACACGCAACTGCAGCCTCACTATCATTATAGGCGGGACCACCGACTAAGGAAAACCCTGTCAACGAGAGAACGAGATCGACATCGTTACTAAGATATGCCTCGATTGCAGGTCGTGCATCTAACCCTCCTGCAAAAACAGGCAAGACTCTAAGATTCTGCGCTTCAATTTGCCTGATCACCGCATCATAATGAGCTGTATCCCCAGCAAGGATATAAGAACGCAGCATAATCACGCCTACCGTTCCCTTAACATCCCCTCGATCAGGCAAAGCACCTTTCGATGTAGCTATACCCCGCCCTTCAATATCTGGGTGATAAACGCCCATTTCTGGGTATTCTATAGGTGCTTCAGATGATACTTTTTTGAGATCAGGGCATGTTGCATACCGCCCCAATAAAAACCTAATCATCTGCTCTATATTGTCTTCAGAACCACCAAGCCAATATTGCATACACAAAAACCATGCACGTAAATCTTGGGCTTTGCCTGGTATCAGCTTTAATAGTTTTGGTAGCCTGCGAAGCATTTTCATCTGACTCTCGCCAGACATGCGCTTTGCTGAGCTCGTATCTCCACGCAGTTTTTTCAACAAACCCATGACGGTTGAGGCTGGGCGTTGCATATCCAAACTGCCCATTTGTGTACATTTCACCAAAGACTGATCTGATATAAGCCCTACCACACAATCACACTCGGACCGTCGCGCTTGAATATCAGGGAGAATGGCTTTCACATGACTTTCAAGAAATACAATCGCGGTGATAATCATATCTGCTTGCGCTACAGCCAAACGAGCACGCTCCAATGCCTCGGGCTCGCGCTCCCACTCTGAGGCCGCATGGATTGAAACTTCCACATAGGGAAATTCAAGGCCAATGCGCTGACGTGCGACATGCACTGGCTTCGCAGCATGTTTATCAAGCGTGATAAGAACAACGCGATAGGGTTTATGAGACGGATCAACGCGCATAATGTGCCTTTGCCTCATACAATGTATCGATTGTGATTTCAAAAACACCACGATCACGTGCAAATGCTTCGGTGTTTCTCTTTGCCTTTCCTCTTACGAAGAATGGTATTTTTTTGAGTTCCTTCTCAGCATCCTTTAGCCAAACGATATCGGATATATTCTTCATCTCTCCTGACATGTTCATCACACCTGAAGACTCAACGGATTGGTGAAGGTTTAAGTTTTGGGCATCATCGGTGCTTTTTTTCACAACATGATGCGCTCCATGATGGTGGCTGGGTCCTGCATCATCATGAAATTCAAAATCATCCCGGAACATTGTAAGCAAATGCTCTTCTAAACCCATCACAAGTGGATGGATAATGGTATCAAAAAGAACATTAGCACCCTCATACCCCATCTGCGGCGCATACCGCGCTGGGAAGTCCTGTACATGCACTGGCGCTGAAATAACCGCACAGGGAATTCCTAGACGCTTGCCTATATGGCGTTCCATTTGCGTACCTAAAATCAATTCAGGAGCAAGTTTTTCAATTGCTTCCTTAACCTCTAGATGATCATCAGTGATCAAAGGTTGCGTGCCCAAAGCTTTTGCCATGGCGCGCACTTGACGCGCACCTTCTCTATTAAAGCAACCTACACCTACGACCTCAAAACCAATTTCTTCTTGCGCTAATCTTGCGACAGCACAGGCATGGGTGGCATCTCCAAACACAAAAACACGTTTTCCTGTCAGATATGTTGAATCAACTGAGCGTGACCACCAAGGCAATCGCAGGTGCTTGCTGTCAGGATAAGAATCATTTCCCGTTATTTTTTGTACTTGGGTGATAAAATCTCGAATACCCCCAACACCAATAGGTATTGCTGTTGTATATGGCTGGTCAAAATGCTGTTCGAGATAGCGCGCTGCTGTTTCAGCAGTCTCAGGATACATCAAAACATTGAAATGTGCCCCTGATAAGTTCGTTATATCTTCTGGCGTGGCATCTAATGGCGCCACTTTATGTATTTTGATCCCCATAGATTCCAAAAGACGTCGCAATTCTTCTACATCATCACGATGTCGAAACCCAAGCGCTGTAGCGCCTAGCAAATTGCACGTTATATGCTCTGTTCGGGGAGAAGATTTGGTAAGGCCTTTAACAACTTGGTAAAAAGTCTCATCAACACCAAAATTCTCTTTGCGCTGATAACTTGGCAATTCAAGTGCCACCACAGGTATATCCAGATCAAGCGCCTCCGCCAAACCACCGGGGTCATCTTGTATCAATTCCGCCGTGCACGAAGCCCCTACAAGCAACGTTTTAGGCTGAAACCTTTCCACAGCCTCTGCACAAGCTTGCTTAAAAATATGCGCGGTATCAGAGCCTAAATCACGAGCTTGAAAGGTTGTGTAGGTAACTGGAGGCCTATGATCTCGACGCTCAATCATTGTAAAGAGAAGATCTGCATAGGTATCCCCTTGCGGCGCGTGGAGAACAAAATGCGTATCTTTCATAGCTGTCGCCACGCGCATGGCGCCAACATGAGGAGGCCCTTCATATGTCCACACAGAGAGCTTCATCCACGCACCTGCGCTTCCAACAATGCTTTGCGACGCAAAGGCCTTAAAAACAAGCCAGCAAGATCAGCGGCTTGATCAAAAAAATGAATGGGCGAAAACACAAGCTCAATGGCCCATTTGGTTGTGAGCCCCTCAGCCTCCAAAGGATTAGCAAGTCCCAAACCACATATGGTTAGATCTGGCCGCAATTGCCTAACCCGCTCGAGTTGAAGGTCAACATCTTGCCCCTCCGATATGCAGGTTGTTGAAGGCAATTGCTGCAAATCAGCGCCATGGATATCTGGGGTGATGTAGGGCATCCCAACCTCTAAAGGCTGCATACCACATTCCTTGTGAAGAAAACGCGCCAAAGAGACTTCTAACTGACTATCTGGCATAAAGAAGACAGTTTTACCTTCGAGCTCACCACGTAGACGCTGTACTGCAGCTTGCGCGCGCGACATCGGCGCTGCGATAATCTGCTCAAGCTTCTTTGATGATAAGCCCAACATGGTAGCGATTGCACGCAACCAATCACAAGAACCCTCTACCCCAACAGGAAATGGTGCTGGGATATGAATGGCCCCGCGATCAATCAATGCGGCCCATGTCGCCGTTAAAAAAGGCTGTGCCAAAACAAATTTTGTTTTCGGCCCCACCCATATGGGCGTCTCACTATGCTGTTGAGGAAGAATATGAACATGCTCAATGCCCATTTGCTGCAAGACCTCTCGCATTTGGTCCTCAACAACATCTGGCAACGCCCCAACCACAATAAGATTTTCATCATCTTTGGCAGGAAGATCCGAAACGCAGGAAGCAAGACACCCATCTTCGCCCTGGGTGAAGGTTGTCTCGATACCAGAGCCAGAGAAATTTACCACTTTTACCTGTGGCGCATGCTTTTCTTGCAAACGCTGGGCTGCCCGATCTAGATCCAATTTGATAACCTCTGATGGGCACGACCCTACCAAGAAAAGCCTCTTAATATCCGATCGACGTGCCAGCAAACGCCCCACAACGCGATCAAGCTCATCATGCATATCCGCCATACCAGCCAAATCCGTCTCTTCCAAAATGGCTGTGGCAAAGCGTGGCTCAGCAAAAATCATTACACCAGCTGATGATTGCAACAAATGGGCACATGTCCGTGACCCCACAACAAGAAAAAATGCATCTGGCATTTTTCTGTGCAACCATAAAATCGAGGTTAATCCGCAGAATACCTCATGTTGCCCGCGCTGCTTCAAGAAAGAATACTGATGTCGTGCTGCATGCTGATTCATGACACCATTACTCCTTGAGGCGTGCCATGCGTAGTTTTTCCATACAAACTGCACCGCATTAATGACATAGACAAAATACGCCAAAAGCGCCGTTGCAATGAGCATATCTGGGCTCAACATCCCAAATATCAAACCAAAGAGATAAAGACTGTGTAGGCCAATAACAACAAAGCTCACCACATCTTCCCAGAAAAATGCTGGGGCAAATAGGTACTGACCAAAAACAACCTTTTCCCAAATAGCTCCCGTAACCATGATCGTATAAAGAACGAATGTTTTGACAATGACAGACCAGGTTGCCAGCTCGTAGCCATAACCAGTCCATAAATAGCTTACCAGAAAATACACAGATACGAGACAAACCACGAACTGCAGAGGCGCCAAAACCGCTTGAACGGATGTCCATACGGTTTCATCACGCCGCTGTTTTTGCTCTGGCGTATAAAGCCCTTGATTGTGAATTTGTTCAAAATTTTTCTTCGACATGTAAACTACACTCACCACTATGCATGTCTAGATTAATTTGCATTAATATAAATTGTCAATTTAAATTGACATATTAAAAGAGAGTGTCAGCGAAAATATTTGACAAAAAAAGTTGTTGTTGACAATTTATTTTGACATATTGTGAGAAAATTCCATCTAACCCTTACCTTATAAGATCGAGGCGATTCTGCGCTATTTGTCAAAATTGATTGACAATTACAGCTGAGAGCTTCAAGATTAAAAACGTCATGAATGCGTCATGACAACAGGAATGGGGAGGCTCATGCCTCACAAGGAAGATAACATCTTTGCGGGATCAAATGTTTCGCGGCTTGCTTTGCATGCCATGAGCGAGATTGCACTTGCCCAGAAAACCCTACAAACCAAGAACGATAGTAACAATTGCCTCTACGAAATTATTTCCTGGGCGTGTGATAGCTCCCAAACGATTCAACCCAATGAAATGCGTAAGATTTTGCTCAAGCAGCTTCCCGCTGACTTGATCGTTGATAGCCTCATTCCAGAAGCCGCCTATTGGCTGGGCAATCAATGGGTAAAGGATGAGATGCATTTTGTAGGCGTCACAAAAGCCAGCGCAAAACTGCAGCAGCTCGTATGGGCATTTACTGATCATCTAGACTACAGATTACTCCATACCGCACCGAACATTTGCTCCGTTCTCGTCGTCGTGCCTCAATTTTGCCATCACACGCTTGGATCTGTTGTTCTGCATCATCAACTGACCCGTGACGGCATTGCCGCCCATCTAGCTATGGGACTAGCGCCAGAAGAACTAGGGCAAAAGGTCGCAACTTATGACTTTGACGGTATTTTTCTATCTGTTTCCACCCGTGAGCATCTTGAGCTTACCCGCAAGTTACTGGTATTTTTGAAAAATATTGTTGCTTCCCGTACTCCTATAATATTAGGAGGTCGTTTGGCGAGAAACATGTCTCAAGCTGATGATTGCGGAGGCGCCGATATGGTGTGTGATAACTATCAAGAGGCGCTCAATTTTGTCCAACGATCAAGAAAACCAAACCGAGTTTGGCCAGAACGGAGAGCCTGACTATGCCTTTCAACCATTCGTTCTGCACAAAAGACCCAACAAAAAAACCTCACCCAATGGGTGATTAGGTGACCTCAGCTCAATCACATATAACAGGGCCATTGTGGCATGCACTGTCAGAAATTGCTGACATTGCACTGAGTATTGATGATGCGCTGATTATCAAAAAAGTTTACACCCGAGGTGGTCTTGGCCAATTTGACCTGGCCAAAAATTGGACTGGCCGCCCTCTTATAGATGTGTTGACATCTGAAAGCCGGGAAAAATTTTTGGGCCGGATTCAGTCTATCAAAGCTGGCACCCAATCGCACAGCAAAACACAATTGAAAGACTTTACAAGATTGGCAGATGTTATTGAGGTCAATCATTGTGATAACGCCACAGGGGAAGAATTCCCGGTCCAATATAGCCTTCACGCCATGAATGATGGGGATGAGCTTATTCTTGTAGGCAGAGATCTATCTGTTCTTGCAGACACCCAGCAGCAATTGATTTCTGCTCACTTTGTCATCGAACGCGAGCGGGAAAAGCATCGGGGTAAGGATACGCAATTTCGCATACTTCTTGAAGCGATTAATGAGCCAATTATGTATTTATCCGCCAGCACTGGATTTATTGTGGATGCCAATACCGCTGCAGCTGGAATATTTGGACATGAACCTTCAAGCTTGATCGGTAAAGAATTGAACAGTCTTATTTCAGGAGACGGACAAAACAATATCATGGAACGTCTTGTTGCCCGCGCCATCACACAAGAAACACAACCACTCCCCATACAGATTTTGGGTAATGATATGCGCGCATTTTTGACAACGAAGCTCTTTCGAGCTGCTGGCGAGCGGATGTTGTTATGCAAGATCACGCGATCAGACCATGAAATGGCTCCAGCAAAAGACCGTGATGGACTTAGCATTCTTGAATCCATGGTAGAAACTGTCCCAGAAGCCATGCTTTTTTGCAATGCTGCTGGTGAACTCATCTGCGCCAATGACTATTTCCTTGATTTGGTTGGCGCCGCCCATGTTCTTGAAGTCAAAGGCTTGCGGCTCTCAGAATTTTTACAAAGAGGCAGTATCGAAGCGAAAATACTCCTTGACCCTAGCCGGAACGAGAAGCGTATTGGGACTTATCACACGACCATAAAAACAAGAATGGGGGAACTTACATCCGTCCAAATCTCGCTGGTTCGGATTAACCAGCACCAAGAAATGACCTTTGGTATTTTGATCAAGCCTGTTGGTCAACTAGAGCGAGAATCTACGCCTCAATCAGATCAAAATACAACCAGTAAAGAAGAAAACTTGGAAGCTGCGTCCAATCTTGTAGGGCGCTTAAGCCTCAAAGATATCGTTTCCCAAACAGCTGATGTCATTGAGAAGGTATGCATTCAAACTGCCCTTGAATTGACCGACAACAATAGGGTCGCCGCCGCAGATATGCTCTCGATGTCGCGGCAATCTTTGTATGTCAAATTACGCAAATACAACCTTCTCTGATTCATTTTGTTGCTAGATTTCGCCCAATAACAAGACGATATCCTACATCTAAACTTTCCCGTTTCAACAAATGCCCTTGATCTTTATGCCATTTGCCACTCTCAAGATCAGATTTTAGTTGATACAATCCACTCTCAACATCATCGATTTGACGAAATGATGACATCGATGATCGCACCGCTTCATTCAAATAAGCTTCAGGGCGTGCCCAAAAAGCATATAAGAAACCATCCTGACAGTGCGAAGGAACCATGAGTGGATATATGTCTACATCCCCCCACACGCTTGAATATATGTCAAGCGGAGGCATAATCTGTGCGTCTAATTCTGCAAGTTTTGGAAAATACTTTAACAACCAGCATGTTTGTATCGCGGATCAAAAAGGTCAGCAGCACAACAACATCACGCGACACCCTCAACATTTCATTACCAAACCTTTATCGGGAGAAGACCAATGGTGAATGGTCAGCACCCCCATGACCGCATCAAAACTATTATCCGCAAAAGGAAGGTATTCTGCACAACCTTGAACCTGAAATCCGTTCAATGATCTGTGTTTTTTGATCATATTCCAAGATGGTTCAATACTGATGACAGAACGATCTTGCGGTTCATAAGACCCTTTTCCAGCGCCAACATTAAGGATGGTATGGGCATCAGCTAAATGCGCCCATATTTGCGCTGCAACTTGGGGATCTTGACGCCTTGTGTCACCATACCCATGGGCTATGTCATAGTAATCAACGGTCATGAACTACAACCATGGTTTGTTTAGATGGCGGCAACAACCAAGCAAGTACCAAACCTATAAAAGCAATAACCCCCATGGCTTGAAATGCAAGGTCATAACTACCTGACAAGTCGAAGACTGCCCCGACCAAAATAGGGCCGATGGCGCCACCTATGGTACCAGCAAATAATATTGCACCAAAAATAGCTCCATGAGCAGACATACCAAAAAAAGCAGCTACGGTTGGGGATACAACCGTGAAAAGCCCGCCATGCGCGAAACCGTAAAAGGCCAGAATAGCCATTACAAAAAAATGATTATCCGTCAGAACCAATCCAAAAGTTCCTACAGAAAGGATAAGCAAACATAACATCATAGCTTGTGGCCCACCCAAGCGGTCGATCACCAATCCTACAACAATACGCCCAAGAATGCTTGCCCCTCCTATAACAGAGAGAAGACTAGCAGCCGTTGGCTGCGACATACCTAAATCAACTCCGTGAGCTGCAATATGCAAAGGCAAAGCGGTGACAACGGGAAAAAACAAAAATTGTATAACACAAAGCTGCCAGAATGCTCTTTGCTGTCGGGCCTCCTTATAAGTTACCCCATCTTTTTGCGAAGTGGTGGCCTCAATTGACCTCATGGGCCGTTTTTGCATCAAGCCACCTGCAATCATCAGCATAACAGCGACACCGCCACCCAAGATAACAAGAGCATGCTGCCAACCAGCATACAGTATCAAAAACGCTGCAATGGGCGGCAAACTAACTTGTCCCAAAGCTGTACCCACTTTGACCACTGCGGTCATAATGCCACGTTTTTGAGGGAACCAGCCAGCAATGGTTGATAATGTCACCACATCATGGGTTCCCAGACCCGCAGCAATGCATGTCGCATAGATCAAAAACAGCTGCCAAGGTGCATTAATCAAAGACAGCAGCATAAAACCGATCCCACTTAATGCACCTGTAAACATCAGAACCCGCCTGGGGCCAAACTTATCATTGAGACGCCCCCCGACCATGGCAAAAACACCCATGAATACAATGCCAAGGGCAAGTGCTGTGGACAATACCGTTCGAGACCAACCAAAAGCATCCTCGAATGATGGGAAAAACACACCATAAGAAAAATGCATACCTATAACAAAAAATTGCGTTAGGCCCGCACCCAAGATGACAGAAATTTGCTGTGATTTCATGGATATATCCTTATGACATCAAGATATTGGGCCTCAACAATGACCTGATAATGAGGTACTTATAATCCCACGCTTAGGAACGGGGTTGAGCGCACTAAATTGATAAATTTTCTTGCCCATTAGCCCATGGCTTTAGGAATGCATAAATGAAATTCATGCATGGCATTGGTACATCATAGGAAGCAGCTTCACGCACCAGATATCCAATAATATCTTCAACTTCCATACGTTTACCTGCTGCAAGGTCATGATACATGGAAGCATAAAGATTAGGGGGAAATGTCTGATACAAATCCATTTTTTTCTGAACAATATCGTCATCTAATGGAATTTTCTTTGCTTTTGCCAATGCATATACTTCAGAGAGTAAAACTTGCGCCATCTGCTTAAGCTCATCATGGGCGAGCACTGTACCAATTGGAAAACGCCCCAATGATGTGAGCCCTGCAACGGTAGCCAGCTGTACAACTTTATCCCAAAGCGCTTTTTCGATTTTATCAGTTAGAATAAGATCAAAAGAAGCTGTTTTTGCCATATCGGAAAGAGGTGCAAGACGGTTGTTTTGTGATGGATCCCAATGCCCTGCGATCAAACTGTGCCCAGATGCTCGGCCCATATAACGAACAACACCGGGGCTTTCGACCTTTGCTGAAACCAACGCCGCACCACCAAATACATGAGGATGTTGCAACGCATGGGAAATACGTTCTGGCCCATTTATACCGTTAAGAACACTAACAATTGATGTCTCGCTTCCCACGATGGGACGAATTAATGATGCTGCCTCTTCTACGTCATACAATTTTACGCAAAATAGAATGTAATCAGCAGGCTCCAAGTCTGCTGGGTCACTGCTTGCAACGACGTCCGGAACAAGCGCATCCTCATCTGGCCCTACCAAACGAAGACCATGTTTTTTGAGTGCATCAAGTTGTGGGCCGCGAGCAACAAAACTTACCTTATGCCCGGCAAGGGCCAACCGACCACCATAGAAACCGCCTAACCCTCCTGTACCCATCACCACAACATGCATCTACTTCACTCCTTATTGAACTTTTAAAATGTATGAATCTTTTGAATTCATACGACCTTTGGATCACAGTGCCTAGCACAAATTGCTTCATTTTGACTTGGTAGGATGGGCACCTATAGATCTAAAGATTTCATGAGGGGTGAGTCGTGTACCATCACCCCTCCAGTTTGACATAAAAACATCATATATTTGAACTCCTGTACCACTCATGCACCAAGAGGAGGGAGCAATTAAGCCTTATTTTAAAAATATTGCTTAGCTGTACGCATCATCAAAATGGATTTCTAAAGCTAAACAGGGTAGATAGAACAGCAATCAGTCCTCATAAAATCTTGTGAAGTCCTGCACCGGCGCCCTCTCCGTTACCAGAGAATTTTCCTTTGCATCCCAATTCGCATAACCCAAAGACATTCCTGATATCAGAACATCACCTTCATCAATATTGAGCACTTCACGAACGGCATCAGCATATTCACACCATGCCTGTTGAGGACATGTTTCCAAACCATATGCCCGTGCCACAGTCATCACATTTTGCATAAACATACCAACATCTAGCCACGAACCGTAGAGCAACTCTTTTTCCATACTAAAGAACAACCCAACTGGCGCACCAAAAAACTCAAAATTGCGCAAGCCAGCCTTCATGCGCCCGTCCATATCATCACGTTCCACGCCATAAAGTGCGTAGAGATCAAACCCTACTTTACGACGACGCGTGACATAAGGCTCCCACCAGGGTTTAGGGCTATAAGGATATTCGTTGCTGTTGCGGCCATTCTTTGCGGCGTCAATAACCGCCGCTGACAAACGTTCCTTAACTTGTCCAGTCACCACATGAACTTTCCAAGGTTGTGAATTGGTCCCAGACGGAGCGCGAGCAGCAGCCTGCAGAATACCCTCAATCTGTTCACGTGTCACAGGATTTGGGAGGAAATTTCTAATAGAATGGCGGCCCGATACCGCATCAATAGCCGTCATAGTCATATCCATGGCATTTTCCTTATCGTCTTATCATCCACAAACAAAGCGCCACCTTGCCCTTAGAAGAAAACATGGCCTACCCTTGGTACATAGTTTTATACCTTCTGTAAAAGGGATCCCATGACCAACAAGCGCCACCCAAGAGCTCGCAGAAGCTTTATCTTCACCCCTGGTTTACGCCCTGATATGTTTCCCAAAGCAATTGCGTCAGGCGCAGACATGGTTTGTGTGGAATTGGAAGATGGTATCGCACCACATGACAAAGCTGAAGCACGTCAACTTGCTATGGGTATATTTGCCCAACATGAAGTTCCACAACATGTAGAAGCCATTTTAAGGATCAATTCCCTTCGTGAAATATTTGGGTTGGATGACGTACGTGCCATACTTGATACCCAAACACCTCCTCCGGCAATTATGTTGCCAAAAGTTCAATCACCAGAGGAAGTTGCAATCTTAGAAAGATGGCTTGATGAACGCGGTCACCCAACCCGGATCCATGTTATCATCGAGACCAATATAGGCTTGCAAGCCGTTGATGAAATCGCCCAAAGCTCTTCGCGTTTAGAAGCCCTATTCTTCGGAGGGGTGGATATGGCAGCAGAACTTGGTTGTGATCTGGCATTTGGTCCGCTTCTATACGCACGGTCTCGTGTTGTTCATGCAGCCGCCACCGCGGGTTTAGACGTTATTGATGTACCATTTTTGGACCTACAAGACCCTGAAGGTATGCGAGAAGCAGCCATTTCAGCACGTGAATTAGGGTTTTCTGGCAAGGGCGCTATCCATCCAAAACAGATTCCAATCTTAAATGAGGTTTATACACCAACTGCTGAGCGTATAGCACATGCGCGGCGCATTATTGATGCATTTGAAAGTGCAAATACGGGACTGGTTGTTGTTGATGGAAAACTCATCGAAAAGCCTGTCCTTCGTGAAATGCACCGTATTCTTGCCATTGCGGACCGGGTTGGCCTCTAGCTTCAAGCATTCTTCTTGGTCTATATAAACGACATAATCACTGTAAGAGATTTCCTAATGTCTCTTTGTGGTAGGAACGTCATTCTTTTGCGGCACCAACGTCATGACAACATCGACCAAGCCTGAAGACACAGCCATATATATCGAAGAATTGACAAAATATTTGGTAACGGACAGGCATTTGTTGCACTGAAAATGATGGGACATTGGTATCTTGGGGAAACGAACTGTTTTCTGCCATCGAACAAACCAAGATATACGCAATGAAGATTTTATACCATCCATAGCAATGAATATGTCGTGGGGCGCAGATCTTGACGGCACATTGATCGCTTGGGGAGATGAGCGATACGGCGGAAAGCTCCCTGCAGAATATGAATATTCATCAAACCCCATCAAAGGCGTTGTGGCAAATGAGAAAGCTTTTGCTGCTTGGCGCCAAGACGGCTCAGTCATGGTTTGGGAGACAAGTTATATGGCGGAAGCCTTGATGCAAGTAGCTACCAAGATATTGCTCAGTCACTTGAAACAGGTGTGATCAAGATTTTTGCGAATAATAATGCATTTGCAGCACTCAAAGATGATGGGCGTGTCATCACATGGGGACCAGCCCATTCAGGAGGGCTACAAAATGGGGTTTGGGAGGCAGAGAATACCATTGACATCACAGCTGACCCGCCATGCCTTGCCGCGTTACAGGAAAGTGGTCGTCATCACATGGGGTCGAGCTTCAGCAGCTGATGATGATGGTGGCTACAGCTTGGACATTGAAGAAATTCAAGATGACGTGATACGCGTGTATGCCACACAAGGTGCTTTTGCTGCCCTCAAAAAGGATGGATCTGTTGTTGTTTGGGGTGATCCCATGCAGGGTGGGTGGGCAAGCAGACCAGTTGGGTGATTTTTTATCGCAAGACGTTATTGAAATCGTTGCTTCAACTGAAGCTTTTTGCGCACGAAAGTCAGATGGAACCACACAAAGCTGGGGGACGCTTGGCAATTCTGATGCGTCGAGCTTCACCTTTAAAACCCACCACTTTCTGTCACCAAAGTCATCGCAAATGATGTTGCATTTTGCGCGGTTAAAGAAGATGGAACTGTCAGCGCATGGGGCATGGCAGACCAAGGGGGGGTTGTCCCCGATGTACCAGAGCTGCAGTCGCGTTTCATTCTAGAAGTTGTCGCAACAAGGGAAGCATTTGCTGCAAGAAATGCTGACGGACAAGTCATCATTTGGGGATCATTTTGGCATGAGGGGTCACAGACCCAAGGTCATCTCATCCTCGACTTAGGAGCCACAGCATTATACGCCCACGCGAATGCTTTCGTTATCGAACGCGGGGATGGAAGCTTACATGCCATCGGGGACGGTCATGTGGGAGGGGATGTATCAGAGGTGGATTTTTCCATGTTTGATCCCTATTTCTATGCAACCCCGCCCCAAGCTGCTTATGAAAATATACTTTATTTCCACGAACTCAGTAGGAGATAAAGATTATAATGACATGGCCACTGTTTCATTGATTGAAGGACCTGATTGGCTTCAACATAACGAAATCTTCGGTAGTCTTTACGGTACACCAAATCAAAACCATGTCACATGGACAGGTATAGAACCAGAATGGGTGATCTTAGAGGCCATCGACCTCGATGGTTACAAAACCATTCATGAATTTCCGATTTCTGTAGCACCTTTTGTTGTGACGTCTATCCAATATAAAGGGTTGGAGGATGGAGAGTACATAGGATTGGCCAGTATCCAATATCTTTGCAGCGCTCCACAATCACCATCCTGGCACAACAAGGAAATCTCTACTGACGAACAGGGCAACATAAATTTAACGGGGCTTACAGAAGTTTCATCATTTCAGCTTGGGGCCCAAAAAACCGCAAACAACGCTCCACTTTCCCTAAAAGGATCCGTTTCTATTACAGATGTCATTGAGACATTAAAAATAGCAATAGGAATATCAAGCCCAGACCCATTGGCGGTTTTTGCAGCAGACACAGATGAAAATGGCGACATCACAATCACAGACGTTATGAATGTCCTAAAGATCGCTGTGGGCATCAATCCAGTAGATCAACTTACGGTTGTCCAAGCTACTGCTGAAGGTTTTACAAAAGATATCCAAATTCCCTTGATTGAAGGATTTGAGCTAGAACTGTTTGGCATCGTCATGGGTGATTTGGATCAACCTTAGTTGTCAGACTTGTTGTAGTATATGATTACGAATGTTACATCCAAAGATGTGCATAAAAAGATCCAATCGCTATGGACGGACTTCATTAGCTAGGTTAGCATTTTCCATTATCATTTAAGTGGGGGGGCTAAAATGTCACTTACATTCACACCGTTACACCCTACCTTTGCAGCACGCGCAAGCGAAGTAGATCTCCAAAACCTCAAAGATAAGGACATATTAGAACAGATCCGCGAAGCGATGGAAACATATGGTGTTTTGGTTTTTCCACAACAAAATTTTTCCCCAGAGGGGCAACTGGCCTTCGCTGAGAGACTTGATGGAGCGATCCACAGAAAAACCTCAAGCAGGGTTCTTAAAAAAAATAAATATGGCGATGAGGCCATCACAGACATTTCAAATGTGGACCATGAAGGCAGTGTTTTACAAAGAGCATGACCGCAAACGTATGAATGGCCTTGCCAATAGACTTTGGCACACAGATGCATCTTTCGAAGATCCAGCTGGACGCTATTCAATGCTCTATGCGAAATATATACCAGAAGTTCGTGCTGATACGCATTTTGCAGATCTAAGGACTGCCTATGATGAACTCGATAACAGCATCAAAGAAGAAATTAACGACCTCAGGGTGCGGCATTCGATTGTCTATTCTCGAAAAACGTTGGGTTTTGAGTTCACTGAAGAAGAAAGTCAGCAAATGCCTGGCGCCGTGCATCCTTTGGTCCGTCATTTCCCAAAATCTCAACGCAACGGCCTTTATCTTGCCTCACATGCCCAAGAGATTGTTGGTTGGCCTATTCCAGAAGGCCGTTTGTTGCTTCGTGATCTCATGGAACATGCCACAAGAGAAGCTTTTGTCTATGCACATGAATGGTCTCTGCATGATCTTGTCATCTGGGACAACCGCATGACGATGCATCGCGCAACGCGTTTTGACGATACGAAATATCGCCGTGAAATGATCCGCGTGACAACATTGGATATGCCCCACGAGCATAGCATGGGATAAAAAAACCTTTTGGGCGTTTTGGGAAGATATGCTCATTCATCAAAACTGCCATGGTACCATGATGCTTGGCGTCTCAATAACAACAAAGAACTCGCCTTTAGGAATAGGAAATGACTGAGCAATTCGATTTTATTATTGTCGGCGCAGGTGCTGCGGGGGCCCTGATTGCACATAGGCTCGTTGTTGAGGGAGGCTTTTCTGTTTGTTTGCTTGAGGCAGGACCAAAAGATCGAAATCTATTTCTGCATATACCAGGTGGTTTCACGAAAACATTTAAAAACCCAAATGTAACCTATCAACAGTTTACAGAACCAAGTGAGGGATCAGGTGGGCGTGCCATAAATTTGGTGCAAGGAAAAACACTCGGTGGCTCAACAGCTGTCAATGGTTTTAATTATAATCGTGGACAAAAAGAAGATTTTGATGGCTGGGCTCAAATGGGTAATAAGGGCTGGGGTTATGAAGATATACTTCCTCTGTTTAAAAAAACAGAAGCCAAAAGAGGGGTTGCTGATCCTTCAACCCGAGGAAAAAATGGTCCCTTACCCATCACAGATACTGACTGGCGCCATCCTCTTTGTGATGCCTTCATTGAAACCTGTGGGCAATTTGGCATGCCACCCCATCATGACTATAATTCTGGCGATCAAAGAGGTGCTGGCTATTTCCAGCGTTGGATCGAAAACGGTTGGCGTGTAAGTTCAGCTCGGGCTTTTTTACACCCCTTGAAGCAGAACCCCAAATTAAATATCCGCACGGATGCTGTGGTAGAGAATATCCTGATTGATGAGGGACGTGCTTATGGTGTTCGCTATCGTAAAATGAACACTGCTAGCGTTCAAGAAATTCGAGCGTCTGGGGAAGTTATTGTCTGTGCGGGTGCAGCCCAAAGCCCAAAGCTGCTTAAATTATCAGGTTTAGGCCCCGGTGAAGAACTTAAGAATTGGGGTATTGATGTCATCCAAGATTTGCCAGCCGTTGGGGAAAACCTACAAGACCATTATATGGTCCGCATGGTGCGTCATGTCCCCAACATGCGTACGATCAATTCCCTGGGACGAGGATGGCGGTTAGGGAAGGAAATCTCAAAATGGCTGCTTGGAAAACCAAGCATCCTGGCTATTAGTCCATCTGTTGCCTTTGGTTTTACCAATGCGCGACAGCTAGATGACCTGCCTGATATCCAACTCAACTTCACGCCGGGCAGTTACAAAGCCAGCGTACCAGGACTTCTTGATAGTTTTGACGGGGCCACCTTAGGATTTTATCAATTACGCCCTGAAAGCAAAGGATGGGTTCGACTTAAAAGCCGGGATCCTCGTGACAACCCCCTTGTTCAACCCAATTATCTGGAAAGTGAGGTGGATAAACTTCTTACCGTTGCAGGCATTAGTCATATGGATGAGATTTTTTCCACAGACCCACTGGGTAAACATTGCCAACAACCCATGTACCCTGACCCAGCCAATACATCTGATGATGAGCTTCTTGCTTTCGCGCAAACAGAGGGAGGCACAGCTTATCACATTATGGGTAGTTGCCGGATGGGACCAATCACGGAAGCTAATGCGGTTGTTACCCCGGATTTGAAAGTACGTGGTATCTTAGGTTTGCGCATTGCTGATGCGTCTGTCATGCCAACCATGCCCTCAGCAAACTTAACCGCAGGGGTCTTCATGATTGCGGAAAAAGCTTCAGCCATGATCATTAATGAATACAAAAACAACTCATAAAACCTTAACAATAGCAATAGAATTTTGACGCCTGACAGACTTTACCGCCCTTCCCTTAGCACCACCAATTTAACATAGCCCAATTGAATAGCGATGCTGCATTTCTTGAGACATAACTTTTGCTCCACAGCAAGCCATCGTAACAAAAGTATTGACCATGCATCTGGTTAGGCTATCGTTGGAACCATCTAATTTTTTATAGATGTACAAAATGGGAGATTTCCAAATGATCACAGGTGGCTGTTATTGTGGTGCGGTACGATACCAAGCAGAAGCTACTATTGAGGCAGCAATTCAGTGTCATTGCCGTGAGTGTCAGTATATCACAGGAGGGAACCCGAACGTTATTATCGCTGTTCCATTGACATCATTTGATTACATAAAAGATAAGCCAATGGTATTCGCACGAAAGGATTTGGAAAAACCTGTGCATAGAGAATTTTGTGGCCAATGTGGAACAGCCATAGGATCTCGCAGTCCTTCACGCCCCAACTCCATGCTGATAAAAGTTGGAACTTTAGACGATCCGAGCATCTTTCAGCCACAAGCTGCCATTTTTATGATTGACAAGCAGCATTTTCACCATGTTGACGAGAGCATCCCACAGTACCCAAGACGACCTTAACTGTAAGGTCTCTTGATAATAGTTTGGGGAAGAATACCTTAAAAAAACGCTTACATAGCTCGAAGAGATCAAGCCTTCGTGACGTCATAATTTTGTAACAATGTTAAACTAACAATCGGTTCGATGATTTCATAAAGTTTAGATAAAAAGTTATCCAATCCATGACATTGCTTGAAGGGATTTATTTCTGGATGAACCAAATTGCTTGTGCTCACACCAAATATTTTAAAGCAGCAATTATATCATTTGTCCTATGGGGTCTTTTTCAATGTTCTGAGAGAGCTTTTGCGGAAAATAATACATCCGAACAAAACCCAAGCATCCAAGACACAAGGGCTTTTGGTCCACAATCCCCAAGAAATATCAATCAAAAAGATGGCCATAATAAACGTATATTTTCATTCGCCCCTCACAAAGAATTCATGAATTTGTGCAACATTCACCTTCATCATGGGGCGGAGCATATGGGTGGTGAATTCACCAAAGCTATAAAACCCTCCAACAAAAAGGACAGTCCTCGAGGGTATGCTTATGCAGGAACATTGACTGATGAAGAGAGAGCACCAATTACTGAACCATTTGCTATCAACGCACTTGATGGACTCAATTCAGGTGACACAATAGAGGTACATTTCGTATTAAGCAGCTCAGATGTCAGACCCGGCCCAACATTAGCCAGCTGTTTGGAACCATCTATCCAAAATACTCAATTAAGGGTTGTCGCTCTCATTGCCGTTCTCACCAATGACGGGAAAGGGACTGACTTTGCAAACCTCACCCAATTATCGTCAAATCAAGGATATTGGCAAAGCCCGCATATACCCAACAATTTAGGCATAGCCACCATTTATCAAGGCTCTACAACGGGGCCTGACTACAACAACAAGCTTTCACCATTTCAGGTTACTTGGGAAGTTTATCCAAAAGTATTGAAGGTAGATGCCAAATCTATTGCATCATGGTTTCAGAACAATCCCTTTGATGAACGGCATGCACATGGCGTCAGAACATTGATTCGCGATCACCAATGGCTATCAAAAATTAAGTAAGTTGTGCTTGAGGTATCTTTTTAACGGCTACGTATCACGGCTTAGAAGAACAATTGGCAGCGCAAAGTTTCAATAGTATTTTTAGAACAATCCTAACTTAGAGATTGATTTTCTGTGTTTTTCTGAAATTTACAATGATCAACTCTTCACCACTTATCATCTTGAATTTTGATGTGAAGGTGGGGTTTTCTATCACAATAAATCATGACATAATGACTTCATTACTTCTTGATGCCAAAGGGGTCATTATGGCGAAGCATAAACAAACGGATAAGCCGCAAAAACAAGACAAGGAGAATAAAAAGAAAAATACTTCATTAAGACTAAGTGCAAAAACGCTTAAATCCTTAAAGATCCGTGCCATCGAGGAAGACACCTCCATTCAAAAAATTATTGAGGACCTTGTAGAACAATATCTTGATAGCCCTCGAAAGATACCAAATGACCCTAGCTAAGTCATACAAATTTATATTGCCAATTCATGAACTTACAGCTGTCATATCCGAACCTCTGGATAAGCTCAGGCCAAGGATTTCATGGCAAGGCGATGAGGAGGAGATCACGATTTATGATAGCTTCACACAGGATATCTGGAACTCAGGACATCTTTTACAAAAGAAGCAACGAATTCTAACACTAACCAATGGTGTGGATGAGGACACACAAAAGCTGGATAGCCATCCTGCTTTTGTCATCGACCTTCCCATGGGCCCAGTGCGTACAAAGCTAAACATGGTCTCCTCTCTTCGTAGTCTTTTGACAATCGGAAATGCGCGGGAAAGAACCTATCATATCATTTTTGTCGACGACGAAGAAAAAACTCAAATTCGACTGATGCTTAAAGTATTTCAATCATCTAAAACCCATGGGTTTTGTCTCGCAGCCATTCAAGGTTTACGTGGCTATGACAAGCCTCTGTTGATGCTCACAAAAAAACTATTGTCCAAGGGTCAATATTGGCCAGGGCCATCATTTGGTTATCAACATCTTTTTCCAACTTGGCAGCAATATTATCCCAAACCATTCGTTGAGCTGTCCTCATATGATCGTATCTTTGAAGCTGCCAATGGCATTATCAAGGCTTATTTGCCAGTCATACGTCGAAATGAACAAGGAATTATTGATGACATAGATACTGAGTTCTTGCATGATTATCGCATTGGATTGCAAAAAATTCGCTCCGTTTTAAGCTTACTTAAGGGCGTCTATGAAACGGAGCAATCAGATGAACTAAAGGCAAGTTTTCGCACATTGATGGAGTCAACTGGCGATTTGCGTGACTTGGATGTTTATCTGCTTACCCAAATGATTATTACAATCTTCTCCCACAAGAATTACATCTTGGTTTGAATGGTATGTTTAAGCGTTTTGCCCAACGCAGAAATTCTGTTTATGAAGAATTGAAAAGTCATTTACAATCAATTCTTACCATAACCTCTTCAAAAAAATTGAAGATTTATTCCTTCAAGAAGAGAAGCTCAAGCCTGGACCATGTGCAGATGAAAATATTCAAGCATTTGGGCGAAAATTGATCTGGAAACGCTATAAAAAAATATGTGTCTTGGCATCCACCATAACGGATGAAACAGCTGACGAACAGGTTCATGAATTACGCATCCAATGCAAGAAACTCCGCTATCTTATGGAAATTTTTTCACCATTATTTGATCGAATTGCTATCAAGGAACTGATCCGACCATTAAAAAAACTGCAAAATAATTTAGGACTTTTTTTAATGATTATTGCGTCCAGCAGGAGAGCCTTGGTCATTTTTTAAACGATTTAAAGTCATCCCACCAACAAGAAGATGTTGTGATTGCGCAGACGGTTGGGGCCTTGATTATGGTGATGCATCAAAAACAGCGTGAGGAACGAGCCAAAGTCGTTAACAACTTTAAAAACTTCAACAGCCCAGAAACCGAAAACAGGTTTAAATTATTATTTCAACATAAAAAGGAGCAGAGATGAAGATCATTGCTTGTTATTCCAACAAAGGTGGCGTGGGGAAAACAGCAACAGCTGTTAATCTTGCTCATGCCCTAGCCCATTCTGGCAACCGCACATTGTTGTGTGATTTAGACCCGCAAGGGGCTTCAAGTTTTTACTTCCGAGTAAAGCCATCTAAAAAACTCACGGAGACAGCATTTTTTGATGACGTGGCGCGCTTCACAAAATCCATCAAAGCGAGTGATTATGATGGACTTGATATTCTTCCTGCCAACATGAGTTTTCGTGACTTTGATGTCTTCTTGGCACGGATGCGTAACTCGCGCTCACGATTGAAGAAAGCACTTAAGGCCGTTAAGAATGATTATGATGTCATTCTGCTCGATTGCCCCCCCAATATCTCTGTACTTTCCGAGAATATTTTCCGGACCGCAGATGGGATTGTTGTACCTGTTATCCCAACCACCTTGTCACAAAGAACCTTCGAGCAACTGCAAGATTTTTTTCGGAACCATGATCTACCTCTAAAAAAATTACATGGCTTTTTCTCTATGGTTCAGGGTGTTAAAGCCCTTCATGGCGAAACAATAACTGATATGCGTAAAGCCTATGGTAAGCGACTGATGCAGACGCAAATACCGTTCGCATCAGAGATCGAACGCATGGGCGTACATCGTTCGCCTGTATTGGCGATGAGCGCCAAAAGTCAGGCAGGAAAAGCTTATGAAGCCTTGCACACTGAGTTGCGAAAGCGCCTGGATTGGTGAAAATGAGTCAAGAGATCGAGCGCAAATTTCTGGTCAAAACACAACCAGATCTCTCCCAATATGTAGGCCAAGAAATCATACAAGGCTAGGTCACTGGACCGAATGACACATGTGAGGTCCGG
>JAYPQH010000040.1:0-13436 GCA_038131935.1 Alphaproteobacteria bacterium
ATTACTTTGAGCTGGAAGTCCGCTTCCCATGCGCTGTCATCAAGCGCTTCCAACCCATAAGCAGCGGAAGCTCCAGCGTTATTAATAAGGATATCTACTCCGCCAAATTGGTCTTTTGCGCTGGTTACAAGTGCTGTGCAAACTGTTGGGTCCGTGACGCTTCCAGCATAGGCAAATGCATTTCCACCACCGCTGGCTTTTACTATTTCTGCAGCAGCTGCAAGATGATCGGCACGACGTGCATTCATGATAACATTGGCACCTTCGGCAACAAAGCGTTTCGCTGTTGCTAAGCCGAGCCCATCACTTGCACCGGTGATGATGGCAGTCTTACCGCTTAATTCTAGGTTGAAAGACATTTTGAAGAACTCCTTGCAATATATATCATGAAAGCCTTGTTGGTTGATCAACAGCTGTCTGTAAATGTTTTAAAAACAAGCGTGAACAAAAACCTCCGCATAATTAAACATTAAAAAAGTAAAAAGCTTTGAAACTCTTTATCCGTTAAATTATATTTGTTCACCTTGCGCAAGAAAACATACTTTAAAGACTTACTTTTATGAGATTTTACTGGTGGTAAATGATGGGACGCTTATGTTGGGTTTACATAAAGACCCAATCGGGCTTGATGACCTTTTCATCAAAAATTTTCTTAAAGACCATAGCGGCATGAAATTTTAAGGGTTGATCAGCAATTCTATTTTTTCCACTCTGCTTGGTAGGCGTGAGTCTCTATTTACAACAATAAGCAGTCTGTCTCTGGTTCAATAGTTGTGGTTGGTTAATCATATAAATTACTTCGTGCCACTTTCTTTTTGGGTTGAATATGCATCAGTGCTGCGTAAATTTATCCCTTGATTGCGTCTCAAATGAAGATAAGGTGATGTTAAGTAACATGTAGCAGAAGGATATTCCTATGTTTAAGTATTTAATGTTGACGGCTGTGATTGCCTCTTCAACTGTCACGTCTGTATCTGCTGAGACCATTCGATGGGCACGCGCTGGAGATGCGATCACCATGGACCCTCATGCCCAAAATGAGGGACCAACGCATGCACTTAATCACCAGATTTATGACTCTTTATTGCAGAGAGATATGGCTGGTGCCATTATTCCATCATTGGCAACAAGTTGGGCCGCCTTGCCAGATAATCCCAATGTGTGGAGATTTAGTCTCCGTAAAGGTGTAACATTTCACGATGGTGCCACCTTTGATTCAGAGGATGTTGTCTTTTCGCTTAACCGCGCGAAAGCTGATGGTTCTGAGATGAAAGAATTATTGTCCTCTGTAAAGGAGGTCAGGGCAGTCGACGCACATACCGTTGATATTGAAACGCACGGAGCCAACCCGCTTTTGGTCAATAACCTGACCAATATGTTTATCATGGATAAAGGTTGGTCTGAAGTTCACAATGTTATGACACCACATGATGTGGCCAAAGGTGAAACCAATTTTGCAACAATGAACACCAATGGAACCGGTGCCTTTATGCTCGTTAGCCGCTCCGTTGATGAAAAAACAGTTTTAAAGGCTAATCCAAATTATTGGGGCAAGATATTACCCCAACCAGGTTTCGAAATTATCTACACACCGATCCAATCTGCAGCGCACGTGTTGCAGCCTATTATCTGGTGAGGTTGACCTCATTCAAGATGTGCCAGTGCAGGATTTGAGGCGCGTTGCCTCACAACCTGAATTGCAACTTGCGACTGCAGCACAAAACCGGGTTGTTTTCTTTGGTGTGGATACAGTGAACGGGCCTACATCAAAGCTTCAAGTGCGCCAGGCCATGAACATAGCGATCAATCGTGACGCCATCAAAAAGGTGGTCATGCGCGGTCAATCAGATCCTACTGGTGTTATCATGCCACCATTTGTGAATGGCTGGAACGCTGATTTGAATAAATATCCTGATTTTGACCTCAAAAAAGCAAAAGCATTAATGGCTGAAGCAGGTTATGAGAATGGATTTGATATCGTCCTGAATTGCCCGAATGATCGGTATATTAATGATGAGGCTATTTGTCAGGCTGTCGTAGGCATGATGGCGCAAATTGGTGTAAGGGTGACGCTTGATGCTAAGCCAAAAGCGCAGCATTTCCCGATTGCAAAGGGAGGTGACTCAGATTTTTACATGCTGGGATGGGGTGTCCCAACATTCGACTCACATTATATCTTTAACTTCCTGGTGCATACGCAAACGGATAAGAGGGGTTCATGGAATCCTACGGGTTATTCCAATGCGGATGTTGACGCTATGATTGTTAGCTTGGAATCAGAGACTGACCTTGCCAAGCGAGATCAAACCATTGCCAAGATATGGGCAGAGGTTCAGAAGGCACAAATTTACCTTCCCATCCACAACCAGGTGCTGAATTGGGGTATGCGTAAGGACATTGCATTCGATGTTCAGCCAGAAGATCAGCCGCATTTTCAATTTCTTAAATTTAATAAATAAATAGATTTGACCCTGTGAGCTTCCCAGCGAGCAGGGTCATTTTTAAGAAAAAATGCTGATCATTGTCCTTAGAAGGCTTAGCCAAGCAATATTTGTGTTGCTCTTTGTAGCGCTCATTTCTTTTTTGATTTTTCGTTATGTCGGAAATCCCGTGGAAAGCTTGCTTGGCCAAGAAGCAACTGTTGCACAGCGCGCTGCTTTGGAAGAAGCGTTGGGCCTGAATGATCCAATATTTGTGCAGTATTTTGAGTTTGTCTGGCGTGCTCTTCAATTCGATTTTGGGAATTCTTACAGGGGTGCGTTACCTGTTTCTGATTTAATTCTTCAGCGTCTTCCAGCTACGCTTGAATTGGCATGCACATCAGCCTTTTTTGCTGTTGTTTTTGGTTTGTTGGCCGGGCTTTACACTGCCATTAATAAAGGAAGCTTGGTCACCAATATGATCTTATCAAGTTCACTCATTGGGGTCTCACTCCCAACTTTTTTAATTGGCATCCTTTTGATTTGGCTTTTTTCTGTAGAATTGAATTGGCTGCCTTCGTTTGGTCGTGGAGAGGTCGTAGACTTAGGTTGGTGGACAACGGGATTTTTAACCACGAGTGGGCTCAAGTCTCTCATTTTGCCGTCAATAACGTTAGGTTTGTATCAAATGACCCTTATCATGCGTTTGACCAGGGCTGAGATGCTTGAAGTCTTGCAGCAAGATTACATAAGGCTCGCAACAGCTTTAGGTCTGTCAAAAAAACAACTATATATATTTCACGCTCTTCCCAATATTCTCATCCCCGTTATCACCATTACAGGTTTACAATTTGGGTCTGTGATTGCTTTTGCCATTATTACAGAGACCGTTTTTCAATGGCCTGGTGTTGGGCTGTTGTTCATCAATGCCGTCTATTTTGTCGATATTCCTGTTATGAGTGCGTACTTGCTATTGGTAGGTTTTGTATTTGTTGTGATCAACCTGATCGTTGATCTTTTATATTTGGTGGTTGACCCACGTTTGCGTGATACCCAATTGCGGGGCGAAAGCTAAATGATCAAGCGCTTCTTGCATTCGGATTTTTTTTATGAATTCCAACGAAATCCTGTAGCTGTTTTGTCACTGTTGGTGATAGCTCTCATTATACTAGCTGCTATACTCGCAGATTTTATTGCGCCACATAATCCCTTTGAGCCTGCCAGCTTGAATTTATTGAATGGTTTTACCCCACCTCTACAAGCTAATGATTTCACCGGTGAAACATTTCTCATGGGTACGGATGACCAAGGAAGAGATCTTTTCTCTACTATTCTGTTTGGGCTGCGGATCTCTCTTTTTGTTGGTATGATGTCAGTCATTCTGGCAATGATCCTTGGGGTAACATTGGGTTTGATTGCGGGTTTTGTCGGTGGATGGATTGATGCGTTTATTATGCGGTTTGCTGATATCCAAATGACATTTCCCTCAATTTTGGTCGCTATGCTTATCTATGGTGTGGCCAAAGGGCTTTTGCCTCCAGACCTCCGCTATGAAATGTCTATTGCAGTGCTGATCATTTCTATTGGATTGTCTGAATGGGTGCCGTTTGCAAGAACGGTCCGCGGATCCACCCTTGTGGAAAAAGAGAAAGAATATATTACGGCTGCAAAGATGTTAAACTTAAGCAATCGTCAGCTGATGATACGCCATCTTTTGCCCAATGTTCTGAGTCCCGTTTTGGTGATTGCGACCATAACATTTGCATTGGCTATTATTGCTGAAGCCACATTGTCTTTTCTAGGGGTGGGTGTGCCCACAACAAAGCCAAGTTTGGGTACACTCATTCGCATAGGACAAGATTTTTTATTTTCCGGCGAATGGTGGATTTTGTTCTTTCCAGCCATCACTTTATTAATGCTTGCGTTATCCATTAATCTATTTGGCGATTGGTTGCGCGACATGCTGAATCCAAAACGAAAATGATTGAGGACACACGCTATGGGCACCCCTGTTTTGGAAGTAAATCGGTTAACCGTGCATTTGAAGAAGCGCAAAAATATATTTAAGGTTATCGATGATCTGTCGTTTGAGGTGTATCCGGGGGAAATTCTAGGTCTTGTTGGCGAGTCTGGTGCAGGAAAATCCATAACAGGATCTGCTATTATTGGTCTTATAGAACCACCGTTATTTATCTCATCAGGTGAAATTAGTCTTCATTCGAAAATAATTGATCATCACACACAAAAGCTGCGTGGCACAGAAATTTCAATGGTTTTTCAGGATCCTTTAATGAGCCTAAACCCATTGCGTCGCGTGGGTGATCAGCTGGTTGAGACGATAGACGCATATCAAAATGTCAAAATCTGACGCCATAGAGCGGGCAAAGCAGCTGTTAGCTGAAGTTGGCATTGATCCAGCACGTTTCAATACCTATCCCCACACATTTTCTGGAGGGATGAGGCAGGAGTGGTGGTTGCACTTGCTTTGCTCCCGAACCTTCACCATCATTGCAGATGAACCAACAACAGCTCTCGATGTGTCTGTGCAGGCGCAAATATTACGGTTGCTGAAAACACTCTGTAGCCAGAGGGGCACGGCTATAATTTTGATCACCCATGATATGGGCGTGATTGCACAAACTGCCGATCGGGTGGCTGTGTTGTACGCAGGTCGTTTGGCAGAAGTGGGGCGTACTTATAAAATTTTACATGCTCCAAAGCACCCTTACACAAAGGGCTTGGTTGCTGCGACACCTAAAATTGATGCTTCTTCAGTTGCACAAAAACTTTACCAAATTCCTGGATCCATACCCAGTTTGGATCAAATACCTACTGGCTGCGCATTTCACCCAAGATGTGCTCAGGCGGTTGCAAAATGCCAACAAGCTCGGCCTCCTCTTTTGTCAGGAGGCGGCATGTTGGCTCCTTGATGGAAACGAGGGTGCAATATGAGTTACGTGAATGCCCATCAAATAACCCGACATTTTGACATATCAGATCCCTGGATTGTCCGCAAAATTATGGGGCGGGAGAAGAATGTGCTGACGGCGGTAAAGGCGGTGAGTTTTGCTATTCCTAAAGGACAAACCTATGCCTTGGTTGGTGAGAGTGGTTCGGGAAAATCTACAATTGCGCAGATGGTGGCAGGTTTACTGAGGCCATCCTCAGGGACCATCACAATAAATGGTCATGATTTTTGTGACCCTCATTTGAGTGTGCAAGACAGACTTGCGATGCGACGCTGGGTTCAAATGGTGTTTCAATCACCTTATGCAAGTTTAAACCCCCGCTGGAAGATTAGAGATATCTTACGCGAACCTATTGTTGCATTTGGCTTGCTAGAAGATCGTTCGGCCCAGGATAAGCGGGTGGTTGAGTTGTTAGAACAAGTTGGTCTGTCACCTAAAGATGGAGAAAAATACCCGCATGAATTTTCGGGTGGCCAAAGACA
Organism: Alphaproteobacteria bacterium; assembly: GCA_038131935.1. Classification (GTDB taxonomy): domain Bacteria; phylum Pseudomonadota; class Alphaproteobacteria; order UBA8317; family UBA8317; genus UBA8317. The sequence continues at coordinate 5,872 of JAYPQH010000040.1, forward strand.
AAGGATCTCTATTGCGAGGGCAATAGCATCACAACCTGAGTTGATTATTTGTGATGAACCAACATCTGCTCTTGATGTATCGGTTCAGGCACAGGTTCTTAACCTTCTGAAGGATTTACAGCGTCAATTTTCGCTCACATACCTCTTTATTTCGCATGATTTGGCTGTCATCTCAACGATGGCGAACAGAATTGGGGTACTTCAAGCAGGCGAATTGGTGGAAGAAGCAGATGCATCAGTTCTTTTTACATCTCCTCAACATGAATACACAAAGTTACTTTTAGATGCGGCACCTAATATGAAGATGGAGGCCCCATCGTGACCCCATGATCATGTTGCAGTTTATGAACGCATAGGATTTCATGAGGATATTTGTGACATAGTGCGGTCATGATCAATTTTGGATGAAGGATTAACATGATGACGCAAGAAAAAATCCCAGCGGTTTTTGTCCGAGGAGGTACCAGCAAAGGTGTTTTCTTTCATGCGAAAGATCTTCCCGCGTCACAAAGTGAGAAGGATCAAATGTTTCTGAAGGTGCTTGGAAGCCCTGATCCGTATCAAAGACAGCTTAACGGTATGGGAGGGGGGCTCTCATCTGTGTCAAAGGTTGCAATTATTGAACGGTCAACGAGACCAGACGCAGATGTTGATTATACGTTTGTCCAAATTGCAGTTGACAAACCCATTGCAGATTATGGTCAAGCTTGTGGTAATTTATCAGCATCTGTTGGACCTTTTGCCATTGAGGAAGGTTTGCTGAAGGTTCAAGACGGAGAGGTGACAGTCCGCGTTTATAATACCAACACAGACAAAATCTTTCATGCACATTTCCAAGTGCGCCACGGTCGTGCGGTGGAAATAGGTGATTTTGAAATGTCGGGTGTTGCGGGGTCAGGTGCGAAGATAAAACTTGACTATATTCATCCAGGTGGTGCCAAAAGTGCAGCTTTTCTTCCTACTGGTCATCAAACCGATAGTACGAAGCTTGCAGATCTAGGTCTCATAGAAATGTCGCTTATTGATGCTACAAATCCCGTTGTTTTTGTGCGTGCTGTAGATTTTGGGATCACAGGCCATGAGGCACCAGACATCCTTGAATCCAATAATGATTTGATGTCCAAACTTGATATTGTTCGCCGTCAGGCGGGCGTTATGATGGGATTATCTTCCAAACCTGACAGCGTGGCACTCTCAAATCCCAAAATTGCACTTTTATCAACACCGGCTGATTATCAGACGATAAGTGGAGAATTTGTGGCCGCTGATCAGTATGATATTGGCATCCGAATTGTTTCCATGGAGCGTATGCATCGCGCGGTAACAGGAACTGGTAGCATGTGTCTCGCTGCAGGCTGTCAGGTGGTGGGAAGTTTGCCCCATCAACTGGCTAACAATATTGAAAAAGGAATGGATGTGCGTATTGGAACCCCTTCTGGTGTCATGGTTGTGGCCGCAAGTGCAAGTCAGGATAGCGATGGAATCTGGCATGCTCATAGTGTTACGGTCTATCGAACCCAGCGAAGATTGATGGAAGGGTTTGTTGTGTTGCCTCGGGGATAGGCGAATGATGGTGGCGTCTTCACATCTTGGTTGTTCAATGTGTTTGTTGGAACAGGAGAGCGAGCATTCCTTAAGAACACGATATGAATACATATCTTTCGTATAGCGCTACGACAACAAGTTTTTGTCTCACGGCATGATCGCTCGAAATATAGGAAATGCCAGCTTCATCTAAAAATCAGACGACGCCGGTATATTCACCACGCGCTGGGTAATTTTTTGCGATAGCAAAATCCAAAGCTTTCACAAGTTCTGAAAAATGTGGCCTAACAAAAGGCATGGTTTGAACAGACCCGTAGTATAATGTTTGTTCAGGCGTGATCATGAATAGACCTGGCTCTGAAAATAGTGCTGGTTCTTCAATGCCAATGGATGTCGTTCCCCTTGATGTCGAAAGATACAAACCCCATTCCCGCGCCTTTGAAAGAGGTAGGTCAAAGCCAAGTCGTAAACCGTCAGCGCCAATTTTGTTGGCCATGTCACGGGTCCTGACTTCATCGTCAGTGCTGATCGCTATGGTACCCACGCCACGTTGTGCAAATGCAGATACAAGGTTTTGAAACTCAGACAAATACGTGGCGCAGATTGGGCAGTGAAGCCCACGGTAAAAACAGATAACTGTTCCTCGCTCATATGATTCTTCCGCAAGATTGAAAACACCATGATCCAAGGTTGGAAGGAGCAAATCAGGTACTTTCTGTCGAGGTACAAGCATCATAAATTCCTCTCGGTATATGCGTGATGGATCACATGAAAAATATTGAACGCAAACAAAGAACTTAAAGATGCTTGGGTAAAAGGCAAGAAGGAAATCAATTTAGCTTGATTTTGTATACTTTTCAGGAAGTTCTAACCATTTGCGTTCTGCTTCGTCCCAGCTCGATAATGCTTGCCAATCAGGCACCCAAGCAAGCCCCGTCTTGCTATCTGATGAGATCGCGGTTGGGCTTGTCACAACATCGATCAATACAGGATGTCCTGATCTGAGTGCTGTGAATGCTGCATTAAGAACATCATCAATGTCTTCTTCGTTTTCTACACGCCATGCTTTCAATCCAAAGCCTCGGGCCATGGCTGCGTAATCAGCAGCTTGAAGCTGGGTCCCCACAACTTTGCCAAAACGTTCGAGTTGATCACGGACTTCAATAGCCCAAGAGCCATTGTTGCTGACAACGATCATGATAGGGACTTTATGTCGTGCCGCGGTGTCAATTTCCATAGCAGAAAACCCGAAAGCCCCATCACCTGTTACAGCTATGACCTCTCTATTGGGTGCAGCCTTCGCCGCACCTATGGCAAATGGTGTCGCCAGGCCGATACATCCCAAAGGCCCAGGATCAAGATAAGTTGTTGCGGGTAGTGCAATGCGCGAAAAACTCAGGAAATCACCACCATCAGCAATAATAATCGCCTCTGGATCCATTTTTTGACGTATTGCTCCGAGTAATCGATTGGGATGGATACGACCTTGATCATCGCTTGGCGCGGTTAACAAATTTTGACTCAATTTGTTGCTGCGCTCATGGTGCTTTGCCCGCATGGTTTCGAGCCAAGATCGCTTTCTAAGCTTAGAATCTAGCCGCTGTGCGAGTGCATCAAGGCTAAAGCCAACATGGCCAAGTACGCTCACATCTCCCAATCTATTATCTATGAGTTCTTGGGCCACATCAGAAATACGTAGGAAATTGGCATCGCCAAAAATAGCTTTCGCACCATAAGCCAACTGAAAATCTAACTTTCTTCCAATAGTAATAACCAGATCAGCCTCTTGCATGGCTGCGCCACGCACCGCACCGATATAAGAAGGGTGGCTTTCAGCAATAAGCCCTTTTGTTTCTCCAGTATCAAGATAGCCAGCAGCGGAAGCTTGCAGAAATCTCTCTAGAGGCTGAGCGTAGCCTAGAGCTCCGCGGCCTGAAATAACCACAGGTTTTTCAGATTTTTTGATCAATTGAGCGGCGGCATCCAGTGCATCATCCATGGCGCGCGATTGTGGTTTTGGTCTACCTGTGATTTGTTCCACCATAAATAGGTTGCGTGGCAACATTTCTCTTTGGACATCAACAGGAAAATCTAAAAAACTTGGGCCCGGCTCACAACCTACACCAAGTGCTGCAGTTATCGCGTTATCCAATTCTCTTGGCAGTGCTGTGGCATGACGGACGGTCCGTGCAACCCTTGTGATTGAGCTTACCAAAGCAACATGGCTCATATCTTGGAGGGCACCACGGTTTTCTTGGGGGCGTGGTGGTGTGCCTGAGAGTACAAGAACAGGAACGCGGCTTATATGCGCATTGGCAATGCCGGTCATGGCATTGGTGACACCAGGCCCAGCGGTCACCAGCGCGACGCCAAAATTCCCCCCCACAGCCGCATGGGCATGCGCCATATAGATAGCAGCGCGTTCGTCTCGGACGTCCACAATTTCAATGCCCTGGGCGTCAAGTGCCATCCAAATGGGCATAATATGACCACCACAAAGTGCGAAAACACGCTCTATGCCGCGGGCTTTTAAAACTGAAGCAATAAGATGTGCGCCTGTATGATCTTGCATTATATCTTCTCCTCAATAAGGGTGTTTTTAAGGTGCCTTTGGCGCAGTACGCGGTGAAGAATTTTTCCTGTGGCCGTTCGTGGCATGTTTTCTTCTTTAATGATGGAAACAGAGCGAGGACGCTTATATCCTGCTATCTTCCCTACACACCAATGCACCAATTCAATTTCGGTGATGTTAACATTGGGGCAAAGCACAACAATAGCGTGCACAGCTTCACCCCATAGCGTATGTGGTATGCCAATGATGGCGACATCTTGAACGGCCTCATGTTGTGCCAAAATAGCCTCAATTTCTGAAGGGTAGATGTTCTCTCCACCAGAAATAATCATATTGTTTTTCCGGTCTACGAGCTTAATAAAACCATCTTTGTCACGAATGGCCATATCACCAACACTACACCAGCCCCCACGAAAGGCAGCAGCGGTCTTGTCGGGTAAATTCCAATAACCAGAAAATGTGTAAGGTGTACGTGAGTACAACTCACCTGGGCACCCATCAGGGACCTCATTTCCGTGATCATCAATCAATTTTATTGCTGCAGATCCGATACATTCCCTTCCAACAGTTCCAAGATGTTTAAATTGTTCGTCTGGATGCAGCATGGTCACCCAACCTGCTTCAGATGAACCATAAAGCTCAAAAAGACCCGCTTTGGGAAACATGCGCATAATATCTCGTTTGGTTTCTGCACGCGCCGGCGCAGAAGATATCATAAGTTTTGTGACGCATTCCAATCTGCTGGTGTTGCGCTGATGGTCTGGTAAGGAGAGCATCATGATATATTGAGTTGGTACCATTGATGTGAAGCTGCATTGATATTGGCCCATAACCTCCAAAAGTTCTTGGGGGTCGAAATGGCGGCGCGCGTAGATTGTAATAGCTGCACCTGCATAGGCGAAAGCACAAAAGAAGTTTAATGAATTCGCATGGCATAATGGCATTACCAAAAGAGCGTGATCATTTTTGCCGATGGACAACTCAACATCAGTGGTTAAGGCCAACATGGCCATACCATGGTGATCACGAATGACACCTTTAGGGGCACCCGTTGTCCCAGAAGTATACATGATCGTCCAAGGGTCTTGAGGTTCTGCAGAGGGTAGAAAATCGCGTTTGACGGCTGTCTCTATCAGTTTTTCATATGACAACCAATGAGCGGGTGGTGTTCCACCAAAATAAATAAAATGATCGTTTAAAATGCTTAAATCGTCTCTTATGGCGTCAAGCTGTTCATGTAATCCTTCCTGGGCCAACAATGCAGAAGCATCGCAATCTTTAAGTATATAGAGTATTTCTTGTGGTGAAAGCCGGAAGTTTATAGGTACGACCACAATCCCAGATTTGGCTGCAGCAACATAAATTTCTAGCCATTCAAGACAGTTCCACGCAAGTACGCCAACCCTATCACCCTTATGTAAACCAAGGTCTTGAAAAGATTGTGCCAGTCTCTCGGAACGTTCGCTCCATTGTATGTAGGTAAGGGTTCGGTTGATATCTCTGACAGCAATTTTATGGGGGCTAACGCGCACAAAGCTATCAAGTACTTCATGAAGCAAAAGGGGGCTGTTCTGTTGCAAGGTCATATCTATAACTCAGTAAACATCAATAAATGAATACTGAATTCAGAATTCATAAAAGTCAACAAAAACCAAATGAGCTGTTAATTTGTACTTATCTTAAGATTATTCATGAAGATTGCTGTGCCAAAGCTTCAAGCAGAGCTTTCTTTGCACCGATGATATGATCACCAACCAAGGCTATGACTTGGTCTTTATGACCCGAAACCAATAGATCCAAAATATCTCTATGTTGTGACCATACGATGGATGCCCGATTTGCGTGTAGCAACACAGAAACCATAACCCTGCGTAAATAGGTCCAATGTGTGTCAGCGGCGGTCGCTATCAAAGGATTACCGGACATATCATACAAAAAGGTATGAAAACGAACATCTTGTTTTACAGCTTCAACAGCATCAATATCACGAGATCTCTCACCCTCGTGAAGAATGACATTGCCTTTGGTTTGTAAGATATCTGCAAAATGAGGGGTTTCCGCCACACGTTGTACGATAAGTTTAGCTGCAAGCTGATCAAGTACCAATCGGATGTCGTAATGTTGGCTGATACGTAAAGGGTCAAGGGGGGCTACGTAAAGGCCGCGTGCACCATGCTCAACAACCAATCCATCAGTTTTGAGAAGCAACATGGCTTGTTGCACAGGCTGACGTGATACGCCCAAGGTAGCCGCAAGTTCTTCTTGTACAAGATGTTTTCCAGGTTCAAGCCGACAATCGCAGATGCTATCGCGGATCATTTGGTATACCAACTGAGTTCTGCTGGGGTTATGAGCAATAGGTTTCACGTTTAATGACGCCTCGATTGAAAAAGTCCTTAGTAAGGTCTTACGCGTTTCTTGGTGCAGATCTCAAGTCATCAATGGGTTCTGTTGTATTTTGTGGGATCAAAAAAACTTTTCCAAGACAAGAAACCTGTTAGCTTTGTTCATCCTAACGATAAAATCATGCTGCTCTTGTCGTTGATGTTGTTAAGGTTTTGCCATTTGGTTCGGCCACACCTTGTCTCCTATGCTTAGTTATGTGCATGTGAGGTGTCATCATGGACAAAAGAGAATAACCTCAATCGGAAAAGGAAGTGTCAGTTGGAACTTAATTTAGAAAAAGCACAAGCTATCATCGCACATGCTCTTGAATGGCGCCGTTCTCATAATCTTAACCCATTAACGGTATCTGTCCTTGACGCCAGTGGGGTTTTGATGGCGCTCGCTAAAGAAGACGGTGCCAGTAATTTTCGTCCAGAAATTGCCCAAGGAAAGGCACGCGGCGCCATAGGTATGGGTATAGGGTCACGCGCTTTGTTTACCCGCGCGCAGGAACAGCCATATTTCATTCAGGCAATGAACTCCATTGCAAATGGTTCCTTGGTTCCGGTGCCAGGTGGTGTTTTGATCAAATCAGATGGGGTTATATTGGGAGCCGTTGGCATTACCGGTGATACATCTGACAATGATGAAGCATGTGCCATCGCTGCTATTGAAGCTATTGGTTTTGTCGCAGATCCTGGCTGAGAATATGATCATCGACACTTATCCGCCCTATTCAGGCGGATAAGATCTTATTGAGAAGACTGGTCATGGCGCTGTTTGCGCAAAGGCCAATGACTTGTTTTTATACATGACATCATTTGTAACTTCTTTGCCAAACCATTTTGGTGGTTGAAAATTATGTGCTGATGCTACATCCGTGAACTCAACTTCAACAAGCATAAGTGGGGCCAGGTTACCTTTAAACTCATCCAGGACAAAGACTGTACCGCATGGTAAACATCCTTGGTACCTAGTCTTTAAAAGTTGTTGGTTGGAGGTAGCAGGCCAAATTACCTCGAATTGTTCCACAGTTATTTGTGTTTCATATTCATCTCTGACC
>JAYPQH010000041.1:0-11820 GCA_038131935.1 Alphaproteobacteria bacterium
GCTCTATCCAGTTGAGCTACGGGCGCTAAGATCTGAGTCATCTATCAGACTTTTTTTATCCTTACCACTGCTAGATTAGTGAGACCAAGGCTGTTTTCTGCTGTAAGAAAAATTTGAAGAATAAGATTTAGGCTTCATTGCCATTTTTGCGCCTACTTCTACTTCCAGTTCAATATTATTTTTAGAGGCAAAAGCTTGGGCTTGCTCTATTGTATCAAAACTTAACTCCACCTGCTGCCAAGTCGAGGTTGTGCCGTTCCAACCCATGAGAGGGTCTCTTTTGAATTGGCCATCATGAATGATTTCAAGCGCCCATTTGCGTGTTTTTGCCTGTCCAGAAGACATTGTACTCTTTGTTGGTTGAAACAGTCTTGCTTTCATATGACACCTCAGTTTTCTTGAGCTTATTAAGTCTTTTCACAGAAAATTGAAAGATTGACGGTAAAAATTTATTAGAGTTTTGTAGCTATTGAAGGTGGAGTGGTTTGCCGAGACTTTAATTTTGCTTCTCTATGGGCAATGAATGTGGTGGCGGAAACGACAACCCCTCCCCAATAAGAACAAAATATCACGGCTTCTTGAAAGAATAGAATACCCAAGACACTAGCCCAGACCAACTGAAGGAACGTGATTGGCTGTGTTAACGTCAAAGGTGCAATTTTTATGGCTCTGGTCATGGTATAATGACCAGACGTTGCAAGAATTGCCGTCAAAAAAAGCAATCCTAAATCGACCCATGATGGATGTACCCAAACCGCCCAAGCAAAAGGAAACAGCGTTAAAGTACAGAAAAATGATAGCATGCCAACAATAACAGATGGTGACGCATTATCAGAAACCGTTTTGGCAATAAGATAGGAGCATGCAAATAATGGTCCTGCTGAAAGCTGTGCCAATTGCCCCCAACCAATCTCAACAAAGCCAGGACGAAGTATGATTAATGCGCCGATAAATGCGACTATAATGGCGATAATTCTCCGAAATTGTATCACTTCTCCAAGGAATATCACCGCACCAATGGAGACAAATATGGGAACCAAATAACCAAGTGCTGTGACCTCAGCCATGGGAACATGTGCCATTGCGTAAAACCACAGCATGACACCAATACCATGAAACACCCCCCTAAAGGCGTAAAATTGCCAATGTTTTTTTGAAGGCCAATGGGTTATCAATCCACCCATAAACGGAAGCATCAGAAAAAGTCCCAACCCATATCTAATGAAAGCCATCTGCGGGGCTGGTAGACTTGTACCAACATACCTCACAGCAGCCGTTACCAGTGCAAATAGTAGGGTTGTGGCGACCATCCACAAAACACCTTCGAGCATCTTATTGCCCATAGAACCTCCAAAGGATATGGGGAGTGGTGCACTTCATTACCTAACGATGTGCACCATACCTAGACATGACAAATTCATCTTAAAGGAATATTTTTTTTTGTTAAGCTTCGCTGTTGCTTTTTTCTTCTTAATTGTTACCCCCGGACCAGCGGTGTTATCCCTCGCTGCCATTGGTGCAGCGTTTGGAACTCGCCCCGCCCTCTCATATATGCTGGGATTATTTATAGGTGTAAATTTGGTAGGACTGGTGATTGCAACGGGTCTTGCCGCAGTTTTGCTGGCAAGTGATGTTATTCGCACCATTCTTTTATTTCTATCATTAGGTTATTTGGTCTATCTGGCCAGTCAAATTGCATTTGCAGGCTCTAAAATAGCTTTTGTTGCTAGAACATCGCAGCCAAATGTCTTTAATGGCATCACCCTCATGCTCATTAATCCAAAGGCATATGCCGTAAACACATCTTTATTCACAGGTTTTGCCTTTTTGCCTGATAATCCAGTTTTAGAAATCATTATCAAATTTCTTATCATGGCCGTCATTTGGTTGCCTGTACATGTTTTGTGGATGTATGCAGGAATTATTCTGCGACGCTTAGATCTGCCAGCACATACACAACGTGCCATCAATATATTTATGGCTGGTTGCATGCTCTTGGTCGTAGCTTTAGCTTTGTTTGCACAATACCAACAATAAACCACATTCTAAGCTTCTCGTTCCATGGCATTTTCTTGAACCATAGACGTCACCACAACTGTTCCCCGCACGGGATTGGGTGAAAAAATAGTTCTGTCTTCCAAAGGCGGAGCCTCGCGGACATTCATTCGGTACAGCACAAAAACCAACAACATAAATGTACAACAGCCAATAAATATAAGGGGACCGGAAGGTCCTAAGACCGTCTGAAAAACAGACGAGCCAATGGGGCCGAGTATTGCGCCAGCAGCATTAACGAGCAACAAAATAGCAGATGCTCCAACCATTTGCTCTGGTGCCAAATTGTCATTCGTATAGGCAATGGAAATTCCATATAGAGAAAACGCTGTAGAAGCCGCCAAAACGTAAAAGCCTAGCATCGTAACCGTCCCTATAACCTGCCAATGATAAGCCTGCGCAGCACCCCAACACAAAAATGTTGTGACCGCCATCATGATTGCAATCATCAAACGCCGATCCATATAATCTGACATTCTTCCAAGTGGCCAAGGCGTCAATCCACCTGCAACAAAAATAGCAGCCATAAACAGTGATATATTTACGGTAGACAAACCTTGATCTGCTGCGAACACAGGAGAATAAGACAAATAAGAGCCAATCAGGAAGCCTGAGAACAAGGTCCCCATAAACCCCACCGGTGATGCACGGAATATATCTACAAGCGTGACATCGGACTTCTGCTCAAAGGGGGGTGCAGGAGCTGCGGTGAGAAGAAGAGGAATAAGACCAATAGATACCAATATGGAGGCAACAACAAACAATATTATGGTGGATGGACTTGCTACGTTAAGAAAAGCTTGCCCTCCTAGTGCCCCAACAACCGTTACAATGGTATACACAGAGAGCAGCTGCCCCCTACTTTCGTTTGTTGCTTGAGAATTTATCCAACTCTCTACAACAACATAAACCGCCGCGAAGCTCACACCAATTACGAATCGAAGAAGAAACCAACCAACAGGACTTATCCATAAACCCATCAGCAAGATGGCTGCTGAGGCAATAGATGCCATGGCGGCAAAAACACGAATGTGACCAACCCGTCTGATAAGTGATGATGCCCAAAATACACCAACCAAGAAGCCAGCAAAATAGGCTGACATAATAATACCAGATAATAACGGGGAAAATCCTTCCATTTGGGAACGAATTCCTAATAAAGATCCTTGTAGACCGTTTCCAACCAACAATAAAAACAAGCCAGAAAAAAGCGCCCAATAATTTGAAATAATTTTAATCATAAATTTGGCATTACAAAAATTTTGGTGGCAACAATGACGCACCCAACAACCACCTGCCCATCAGGTTGCAAATCCTAACAACAACGGTAAAAGCGCACAACCGCATAAAGCTAATCCAAAAACAACCCGGCGTATTAACTAATTAGGAGAAAAATGGTCGGGGCGGAGAGATCGAACTCCGACCCTCTGGTCCCAAACCAGATGCGCTACCAGGCTTGCGCTACGCCCCGACATCGCAGCTGATTGCCACAAACCTACGCACACTGCAAGAAGCATCACAAAAAGAAAAAACACATTGGGGTCAAAAACATTTTGCATAATGTTTGTCTGTGGGCATTGTCATCTGTACAGGGCTTTCATTCAAGCGCCCTGTAATCGTTTCGATAACATATTTTACATTACCATGAGAACCAAACATATCCAAACTGAGTGGTTTTCTTTTCTTGAACGCGTCAAGAAGCAATCCGTTTTCATCAAAAAAATACACATCTAGAGAAACGACGGTATTTTTCATCCAAAAATTCATTGGCCGAGGAGGCTCAAAAACAAACAACATCCCGTCGCCAATTTCACCTTCGGACATAAACATGACGCCTTGTTCATGCTCTTTCTGGCTATCTGCGATAAGCACATGCAACAAACAGGAACGACCACGATCAAAATCAACAAGCACCCAAGATCGAGCTTGTTGATTTTTTTGCAGAAGCAAAACTGATACAAAAACCGCAAATCAGACTTACATATAACGCCTTAATCAGATTTTTGAATACGAAGCATCTTGGCAACGACATAAGATATACCAGCAGCAAAGAAGGAGAATAATGCCCCCATCTTGGCAGCATCCTGAACATTGCCCGCAGGAAACGCAACTGTTGCCACAAAGAGCGACACTGTGAAACCAATCGCAGCAATACAGCCTAGTAGAAAGAGATCCTTACTATTCATACCTTCAGGCAAGCCTAACTTTAGGGTTGATGCTGCAAACATACCCATCAACCAAATTCCAATCGGCTTTCCAATAAGCAATCCAATCAAAACGGCCCATGTTGCATCGCCCATGGCTGAGAATTCGACGCCTGCGTTGCACAAACCAAACAACAACAAAATGACGTCAACAGGGGCAAGCATGCTATGTTCAAAGCGGTTAAGAAGATCATCTTTATGATGTTCATCTTGAGAAAAGATCCCAAAATCCGTATCAGCGTGGGGTATTGTGGGTATGATTGGCAAAAGGCCCAATGCCGGGTGCAAACCAGCAAGATAAAATCCATACCAGGAAACAGCTCCCATGAGTAAGAACGGCCAATAAGAAAAGTTCCGTGCAAACGCCGTTGAATATGGCTTTTCAGCATTATCTCCATCAAGCATTTTTGGAAGTCGATTGAAGACCATGTAAGCAAAGGCTGCTGCACCTAATGACAACAACAAATATTCGGGAGCCACTTCTTTGGTGGGATAAAATATAGCCAGAATAACAAGACCAGCAGCATCATCAACGATCGCTAACATCAACAGGAAGCGAACAGCAGGATGACCAGAACCAAACAACAAACGACCAATAAGATAAGAAAATGCAATATCAGTTGCTGTAGGAATGGCCCAACCATTTGATAGAATAGCCATCTTCCCCATCACAATAGCAGTAAGAAGATAGGCACCCGCTGGCCCTACCATGCCCCCAACGGTTGCAATCACTGGTGTCAGTGCCTTCTTACCTCGTAAACTACCAGACTTGAGGCCTACAGCCTCCCACACTTCCTTTCCAGCAATAGCAAAAAACAGTGCCATTAAAATTTCATTGGTTAAGAAATGTAAGGAAATTTCTTTATGACCATCATAATAATGGCCAACATAATCATTTGTGAAAATGGTGGCATGAATAAAATGATGGTAGCTGTCTGGGGACGTGTTCGCCCAAATTAAAGCAGCAATGGCACCGAAAACCAATAAGAGTGAATATTCATTCAGTATGTTCCAAATTCGAACCATCGTTCACCACCCCGTGAAAATAAACTTTTTTTGTAGATTATAACATCTTGCGTGTTACATGAAAGGCAGGTGAAAAGGTCATAGTATTTTTCTATAAAGTCAAGCGGCCACCGCAAAAGATATGTTAAGGAGAACATTCATGAAACTTGAAGGCGAACGAATTTTACCAGCAGATTGCGAAACCGTATGGGCTGCGCTTAACAACCCAGAAATATTGCGCCAATCCATACCAGGTTGCCAAGATCTTCAAGCAGAAGACGACACCCATTTAACAGCGACCGTAGGCATCAAAATTGGTCCAGTGGCTGCAAAATTTTCGGGCAAAGTTGAACTGCAAGATATGAACCCGCCTCACTCCTACACATTGGTAGGATCTGGATCCGGTGGGCCTGCTGGTTCTGCCAGAGGTGAAGCAAAGGTGCATTTGGAACCGCATGATGAAGGTTGCAAAATGTCCTATAATGTCGATGCTGCTGTATCAGGAAAATTGGCCCAGCTTGGACAACGAATGATCGATCCAGTTGCTCGAAAACTAGCAGAACAGTTCTTTGATCGCTTTTCTGATATCATCAAGCAATCACATCAAGACACAGACACCCCAAATGACATAGATCAGACAGAAGAAAGCACTCCTGAGACAAACAGGGCTCAAAAACAGGGCATTCCTCAATGGGTCTGGTTTGCTGGGGTCGCAGGCGCTGTTCTACTCTATCTTTTGTTGGGCACTTCACAATAATGACAATGAACAACCCTCAGACATTACATAATCTTCTCCAAAGCACTGGTTATCTTCCTCCATCTGACCTTACGACCAGTCTTTTTTTAGCTTGTAAAATGCATCGTCCCCTTTTGCTGGAAGGTGAGGCTGGGATTGGTAAAACAGAATTGGCCAAAGCACTCGCTAGGGCCATGAATATCCCACTTATAAGGCTACAATGTTATGAGGGTATTGATGTTCATCAGGCTGTTTATGAGTGGGATTATGCTCGCCAGTATCTCGAAATCCAATTGGCCCAAAGCCAAAACAAAAATATAGTTGCAGATGACCTTTTTACAGACTCATACCTCCTCCAACGGCCATTATTACGATCGTTGTTCCAACCGTCTGCGTCTGTACTGCTCATAGATGAACTAGACAGATCTGATGAAGCTTTTTGAGGCATTTTTACTGGAATTTCTCGGAATACCAAATAACCATTCCAGAATTGGACGTTAACCGCAAAAGAAAACCTTATGTTATCATCACATCCAACCGCACAAGAGAGCTTTCTGATGCGCTAAAAAGGCGATGTTTGTATCAATGGTTAGAGTATCCTGATCGATCGCGTGAGCGTGATATTTTGCATCAAAAATTTCCACAATTGTCTAAAACATTATCTGATGAGATCACATCATTTGTTCATGAAATGAGAGATATGAACATGATCAAAAACCCAGGTATTGCTGAAACATTAGACTGGGCTCAAGCCCTCATCGCACTTGATGCCATGGCACTTGAGCCAGAAATCATTCAACAATCCTTGGGAGTTCTCTTGAAGCATCAAGAAGATATACAGAGAATCCAACAGGGTGACCTAAAAAAAATCATCCAGGATACCCGGAGGAAAGCTAGCCAGCCGTGAACGATCAAGATGGCAAAATGCTCGAAAATTTAGGGGAATTTACAAGAGCTTTGCGTGGAGCTGGCCTCAACGTGTCTTTGTCCGACACAGTGCATGCATGCAATGTGATGGCGCTTTTACCCATAGGTGAGAGACAAGCACTCAAAGATGGGTTGCGCGCCACCATGACACGTTGCCCTGAAGAGTATGATGTTTTTGATCAAACATTCGATATATTTTTCAAAAATCATGATTTATTTGAGCGTTTGATGGCGCCATTAATGCCTGTGAGCAAAACGGAGGACAATAAGAAACCCGCACCGTTACAGCGTGTACAACAAGCTTTTGGTCGCCAAAACAACACCCAAACTTTGCAAGAAGAAGAATGGGAGTTTGACCGCTCATCAACTGCTTCAAGTTTAGAACGCTTACAGCATAAAGATTTTGAGCAAATGACAAGTGATGAATATCGTGATGCCATCAAAACCATTCATCGTTTGATCCAAAAACTACCAAAGTTACCCACCAGACGCGTTCAACCTGCGCGACGTGGCATTCCTGATATGAACCGATCATTACGTGCATCACTGCGCCGACCTATGGCACCAGCAAAGCTTGTTACAGTAGCACCAAGGCTTGCGCCACAACCTTTAATAATTCTTGTCGATATATCAGGATCCATGGAACAATATGCGCGTATATTTTTGCATTTCATGCATGCCTTGGGACAAAAACATCGAAGAATACATATGTTTACTTTTGGCACCAGACTTACCAAGATTACCGGCTTTTTGCGCACAAAAGACGTAGATAAGGCAATTTTTGACACCAGCAACGCTGTCAAAGATTGGTCTGGAGGCACCAATATTGGATCGACCTTACAAGATTTTGCCCGCCAGCATGCAGGTTCATTATCGCTCGCAAAAAGCCATGTACTACTTGTAACAGATGGCCTTGAGCGTGGAGATGTTAGCACCTTAGAGGGCTCTATGAAATTTTTGTCTCTGCGCACAAAAAAAATGACATGGTTAAATCCCCTCCTCAGGTACGAACAATTCGAACCTAAAGCGCGCGGTATTAAAGCCATCCTTCCCTATGTTGACGAATTCAAACCAGTGCATAACTTATCGTCTTTAGAGGAACTAGCACGGAGCCTATATCCATGAGTATCGCCCTAACCAACCAACAAATTCTTGCGCAGGCCATGACATGGTTTCGTGAAGGGCATAACGTTAAACTAGCAACCGTCATCAAAACCTGGGGATCAGCGCCCCGTCCCGCAGGTTCATTGATGGCCATAAAGTTACCTATGGATATCGTAGGGTCAGTTTCAGGTATGTTGAAAATGATGTTGTTATGCAAACTCATCTTGGTGAGAATGAGGTCATACTTGCTGATTATGGTGTGTCAGACGAACAAGCTTTTGCGGTTGGATTAGCATGTGGCGGTAGCATAACTGTTTCTATACAAAATTTCCCAGGAGACGCGTTCCCTGCAGAGGTTGGCCATCGCCAAAGCCATGGTTTTTTGGTGCAAAATATACAAGATGGCGCTCTACAATATGTATCACTCAAAGATGCAAAACAACATAAATGGTATAAGGAACAACAAGAAGAACCTTGGATGTATCCTGATACAGATCACTCGATTTTTGTTAACCCCATGTTTCCACCTCTTCGAATTGTGATCATTGGTGCCGTGCATACCGCGCAATATCTTGCAAACCTCGCTCATACAATTGGTTATGACACGGATATTATTGACCCCAGAGAAGCATTTTTAGACAAAGACCGTTTTCCAGAAAGCAACTTAATAAATGGATGGCCTGATGAGGTTCTAACTTCTGACTATCTAGACAGGTCAAGTTGTGTCGTTTCCCTTACCCATGATGAAAAGATTGATGATCCTGGACTACAAGCTGCCCTGCGCTCTGATGTCTTTTATATAGGTGCGTTGGGATCAAGAAAAACGCATGCAAAACGTTGCGAGCGGTTGCAACAACAAGGGTTTGGTGAGGAAGACCTTCAACGAATTCATGCACCTGTTGGCCTCAATATTGGTAGCAGAGGGCCAGGTGAAATAGCCTTGTCCATCCTTGCACAAATTACCCAAAGCTGGCGGACAAAATCGTGAATATCAAGACCATAACAACTTCTGACGCACAGGGTTGTTACTTGGGAAAAACAATCCGCCATGATGGATTGGTACTCAGGCGTGGCCGCAAATTAGATGAAGACGATATATGTCGCCTTCAAGATAAGAATATAGGTCGCATTGATATCCTAAAGATTACAGAAAATGATGTTTTGGAAGATGAAGCCGCTAATATTCTGGCCACAGATCTTGTAGCTGAAGGTACATATCTTACTGATTCACTTCGGGGACGTGTGAATGTCCATGCGGCGCATGCTGGATTGTTCTCTGTTGATCCAACTATTGTGACCAAGATACATACATTAGATGCTATCACCCTCGCCACTGGACGAAATATGACAACAGTGAACGCAGGAATGTTGCTGGCGAGTTTAAAAATTGTTCCCTTTATGATTTCCAAGGATATGTTGGAGGCCGTTAAACGGGACATTGAACCGGCATTACGTGTTTTTCCATGGGCATTGAAAAAAATATCCATGGTGGCGACGACATTTTCTGATGAGAAAAGTCAGCGCATTCAGTCGAAATTTCTTGAAACGACTTCAACCCGTTTGCGTCAGCGTGGTGTTCAAGACATCCTTAAACATCAAATAATTCATGAGCCTTCAATGGTTCAAGAGATCCTCGCCAGATTGCCCTTAGATAGCCCGGTACTTTTTTTAGGTGCGGAAGCTTCAATGGAAAATGATGATTTGTTACCTTCACTACCCCATGTGACTTGGACCCGAGCCGGGATACCAACCGATCCAGGAAATCTCATGTGGGTAGGCAAAGACCACAGCGTTGTGGGAGCACCGCGAGATATCATTATCGTACCAGGATGCGCACGGAGCCTAGAACATAATGGCTTTGATGATGTTCTCGACCTGTTGTGCAGTGGGCATAGCCTAACACGCGATAGGCTTGATGCGTTGGCAGTTGGCGGACTTTATAAAACAACGAATATTTTTTCTGAACGTGGACTGCAGCAACAAGAATATTCTTTAAGATCAATTATATTAGCAGCAGGGAAAGGTGAACGTTTTCAAAATGGCCCCAAACCCCTTGCAGCCTGGGGACAACAAACTTTTGTGCAACAAGTTCATGACCTTGCCAGAGCCTATCAACCTCTGCTTGTCACCCGACCTGATCTTGTCAATTCTATTACCTCTTTGCTCCCCAATACCCAAATACTATCAAATCAGGATTGGAAAAATGGAATCAGTAGCTCATTAAAGAGTGGTTTGGCTGAAATTGAGGATGACCAAGATATTATTGTATTTTTATGCGATATGCCTGCGATCAGACCCGAAACAATTGCTATGCTGGTTCAGTGTTATCAACAAAGTGACGGCAGTAGAGCTTTTGCACCTCGTTATAGAGGAACACGTGGTCATCCCGTCATTATTCCCCGTTCAATGTTTTCAATGATAAAAAATGCGCATGGAGATATTGGCCTTGGCCCACTTTTAAAAGAAGGCATCAATTTATGCACCGTTCATGTGGATGATCCAGGGGTGGTGTTGGATATTGATACCAATGATGATTGGACATTGATACATGGGAAGATGCATCCATGAGCAACCTACCCTTTGATATACATGTTCTTCGTCATGCCAATTTGTATCACCACGCAGACCTCACTAAGGCTACCCTCCACGCAACAAAATTTAGTCGCACTTGCGGGGATGTTTGCCATGCAGGTATTTGGTTGAAACATGCAGAACCGCATATGATTGGATTTCGCATGGAAGCCTGCCTATTTGCACAAGCATCAGCAGGGATACTCTTAGATCACCCCATCGTTGACTTGAAAAACTTATGGGAAAGGCCATTCGTGAATTTTAACCTTGAGGATTTTGATGAACGATATGCTGTGTTGAAAAACCATCCTACGCGTTTGCAATGCATAAATTTACCTATTGAAACCTTGCGCCTTGCAATGCATGAAAAATGACATACCTACCGGTTAGTTAAAAATACATCTAACGATGCAGGATTGGTCATGAGATTTTTGTCTATATTTTTGATGCTGCTCACATGCATTCTGTCAAGCCTATCACCTTCTCATAATGCCCAAGCTGGAACAGCGTATGATTTTACATTTCGTGGTATTGATGGCGGTGACATTAACCTCAACGATTTTCGTGGCAAGGTTTTATTGGTTGTAAACACAGCATCACGTTGTGGATACACACACCAATATGCGGGACTGCAAACATTGTTTGATACCTACAAAGATGATGGCTTTGTGGTCCTGGGTGTCCCTTCACATGATTTCTCCCAGGAACCTCTTTCAAATGCTGCCGTTAAAGAATTTTGTGAAGTACAATTTGGCATTAACTTCCCTATGGCTGCCAAAACATCCGTAAAAACAAAGCAAAAACACCCTTTCTATTCCTGGACACAACAGCAACTTGGTCGACAAGGCATTCCATCTTGGAATTTTCATAAAATTTTGATCAACAGACAAGGACAAGCAATAAAAGGCTATTCACCTGCTGTGACACCTTTGGCGCGTTTGTTGGTTGATGATATCAAACAAGCATTAGAGTGATCACGTTGTAGCTTGGGCATCAGCCCATAACCATGCTGCACCTCGCACACCACTTGCATCACCAAATTTTGCGGGCATGATTTTTACATCAACAACATCACTAAAAATATATTTTTTTATTTTCTGAGGCAGAGCTTCATACAAAAGCGTCTGATTTGAAAGTCCACCACCCAAGATAATGATATTTGGATCAAGGATATTGATTGTTTGAGCCAACCCCCTTGCAAGTTGGTCAATATAATTA
>JAYPQH010000042.1:0-11183 GCA_038131935.1 Alphaproteobacteria bacterium
CACCTGCACGGCGCAACACAGATGCAATACGTGCATGTGCATATTGTACATAAAAAACAGGATTTTCTTTAGATTTTTCTATGACTTTTGCGAAGTCAAAGTCCAAGGGTGCGTCCGCTTTTCGCATGAGCATCATAAAACGAACAGCATCACAGCCTACTTCATCAACGACTTCCCTCAGGGTCACGAAACTGCCACTTCTTTTCGACATTTTGATGGGTTCACCATTTTGAAAAAGGCGCACAAGCTGGCAAAGCACAACTTGAAGTGAGACAGCATTATCTGTGATTGCTTTTGTTGCAGCCGACATCCTTTTTACATAACCACCATGATCTGCACCCCAGATGTTGACCAATATGTCAGCACCCTCTGCTTTTTGTTGATGGTAGGCAATATCAGATGCAAAATACGTCCAAGTGCCGTCACTTTTTTGAACGGGACGGTCTACATCATCACCAAATTTTGTTGATTTGAATAAATATTGTTCTCTTGGTTCCCAATCATCATTTTCATTTCCTTTGGGAGGTTCAAAAATACCGTGTATCAGTAAGTGTGATTTATCAGAGCTCGTTCAACCGCACCATCAGAAACCAAGTCTTTTCATTAAAACATCGTAACGTCCGTAATGCACTCAAATCCTCGATGAGTCCATCATTTTATCAACCAAACTTTCAGAAAGCCAAGCCCTATATCTTCGGTTTATCAACAAAGCGTGAGCCATAATGCTGCCAGTTGCGCTTAGCCTAAAGATACCTTCCGGATGCAACCCTTGTGGGATCTCTCCGATGTCCTTTCCCAACGCTTCACAGTATCGTAAATATTTGACCGTGCGAGGACATCCTGCTGCACACCAGCGTCATTGACATAATATTCTCTCGTAACCCAGTAACCAACTTTGCAAAGAATATTGCAGGCAATCACCACAACAGCACCGACAATGGCCAACATGCATAGGCCCTGTGGGTTTGGAAACAAATTCAATATTTATAGTGGGGGTGTTCAACCAATGCAACCCCCAGTCATCATGCTGCACCAACAGATTTTTGGCATCCCACACGTCTGGATAAAGACTCAAATTTATGAAGCCAGGCCCGGTGAAACATCAGAAATGCGACTATCTGCTTTCAGAAATGTTTGAATATTTCAGCAGTTCTTTGGGACGCATACCCATCTTTTTGCAAGAACCATGGCAGCATTTGTAGCCATTTCACCATGTGAGGGATCGCGAGGTGGTTCGACCACGATATTGGCTAATGAAGGATCATCCAATCCTGGTTCTAATGTCTTTACATAATCTTTAAGTGTCTGAGATATTTGTTCAAAAAGATTCATAATTGTCCCTCAGTTAGATCAAATAACCTGCGATGCTCTATCATAGCAAACCTATCTGTCATACCTGCAATAAAATCTCCTACAATCAATGCCCTCTCCTGGTGGTCCGCGGCCTCCGCTATGCCGCGCCAATCATCTGGCAATATTTGAGGTTCAGAAATATAGATATGACATAAGTCACGAATGATGCGCTTTGCTTTCGAGGTAGAACGATTGACGCGCCAATGACGATAAACATTTTCAAACATGAATTTCTTTAACTGCGTTTGAGCGGCCAACATAGATGGTGAGAATGCCACAATGGCATGTGGGGCAGAACGAACCTCCTCAACACAGCCTATGCCTAGCTTAGCAATATTTTCCCTTGTCACATTCACGACATCATCAACCATCATACCAATCAAGCGGCGCACACTCTCAAAAATTACACGTTCACGCTCACGTCCAGGATATTGATCATGTATGGCTGCAATGGTGTCCCCAAAAATAGGTAGATGTCGAACATCCATGATATGAAGAAGTCCTGCACGCAAAGCATCATCTATATCATGGTTGTCATAAGCTATATCATCGGCCAATGCAGCAACTTGAGCCTCAAGAGATGACTGTCTCGCAACATCTAAATCCCACTGTGACATAATTTTTTTTATGTAATCATTGTTCAAAAAAGATGGCTTTGGAGGGCCATTATGTTTCACGATTCCTTCAAGACACTCCCAGCTCAAATTAAGCCCATCAAAATCCATGTAGCGACGTTCTAAACTGGTTAAAATTTTTACAGTCTGGACATTATGATCAAACCCACCAAATGGCTTTAAGCATTCATTCAACACCGCTTCACCAGCATGACCGAAAGGTGGATGACCAAGATCATGAGCAAGCGCCAACGCCTCAGCCAAATCCTCATCCAATCCCAGTCGCCTTGCAATGGTTCTAGAAATTTGCGCAACCTCCAAGGTATGGGTCAGCCTTGTTCGGTAGTGATCACCTTCGTGATACACAAAAACCTGCGTTTTAAATTTGAGACGCCTGAATGCAGCAGAGTGAACAATGCGGTCTCGGTCGCGCATGTAAGCCGTCCGTTCGACTGATTCTGGTTCTTCGAAAAACCGACCCTTGCTGTTTTCCCAATGACATGCATAAGGAGCTAATTGTCGTGGAAACATCATAATATGCTTATCCAATTGATCATGGCTTCTTGAAACAAGTGACTTCTTTCATAGATGATGATAGATGACTATAGTATCGTGGCGAAAGAGGGTTAAAAAATGACCAACACCAATCCATCCTTTCATGTTACCGAAAAAGCAGCCGCGCGTATCAAGCAATTGCTTAAGACAGAGGGCACATCATCGATGCTTAGATTAGCAGTACGAGGTGGTGGTTGCTCGGGGTTTTCTTATGAATTTAGCTTTGATGACCAGCTGACAGGAGATGACCGGGTGTTTCGCGCGTTCGAAACAGAAGTGGTTATCGATGACATGTCACTAGAGTTTGTTGCAGACAGCACATTAGATTTTGTCGATGATTTAAGCGGCCAATATTTTAAGGTTGAAAATCCACATGCTACGGCATCGTGTGGTTGTGGCACATCGTTTTCTGTATGAATATTCAAATTACCACGTGGAACGTGAATTCAGTAAGAGCTCGTTCAGGACAAATTAGCCAATGGCTCTCCCATCACCGCCCGGATATTTTATGTTTGCAAGAACTAAAATGCCAAGATGAACAGTTTCCTTTCGAACTGTTTGACGAGGCTGGCTACAACGTTATCCTTCGAGGTCAGAAATCTTACAATGGTGTAGCTATTGCCAGCAGGTATCCTGTGGAATGCATTTCCAACGCTCTTTACCCAGAGATAGATGATGAGCAAGCTAGGTTTCTTGATGTATTGGTTAGCATTGATCAAAAGACAGTTCGAGTCGTTAATATCTATGCCCCAAACGGTACCCATACCCCGGTGAGAAATTTCTATACAAATGCCAATGGTACAAAAAATTGCTGCTGCATGCTCAAAGCGTTATTGGCGAAGAAGGACTCTCTGTCCTGTTGGGAGATTTCAACATCATACCTTACGAATTGGATGTTCATAACCCAAATGATTGGAGAGAAGATGCGCTTTTTGTGCCTGAAGCACGATCATTCTACCACGAGCTCTTAGGCCAAGGCTGGACGGACCTTCTTGGCATCATGCATCCTGAAGGCGGTAAATATACGTTTTGGGATTACCAAGCTGGCGCTTATCAGAAAAACAATGGCATTCGCATTGATCACATCATGGTCAGCCCTGCCATGGCAGACTGCACCTCAAACGCTACGGTTGATAGAGATGCAAGGGGTATGGAAAAGCCATCTGATCACGCCCCTGTCAGTGCATGGTTCTCCCTACCAAACCTGTCTTGATCCCTAAGCCGTAATAGGAAACAACTACCTACATCAATCAATATCTTTCGATCGGAGCCAAATATGCCAAGCAGAAAACCCGTACTCATTGATCGCAACCCCGGACGTAATGCACAAACTTATGGCATTGCACGTCAACTCGGAACAGATCTTGACCTTATTCACCAACCTTCTGTAGGTGTTGTGGGCAACAAAGGAGACTCACAATGCTATATGGGGGTTCAAGGAAAAGTTCAAGCCATTCATCAAGAATTGAACAAGCGTATTGGGTTGGATAGAGGCAAACTTCAATATCGCTTGGTGCAGCCAGAATTTACCATTGCGACATCGGATGGAATGCGAAATGGCACGCGGGAAATGCGATATTCACTGATTGGTCGCGAAGTTACAAACGATGCATTATGTGAGCATCTCAGCGCTACCGGATTACAGGGAACCATTGCAGTTGTGGCTTGTGACAAACCACCGGTAGGTACACTTGCAGCATTGGTTGAGCATGATCGACCAGCAATAATCATGTCCGATGGCCCGATAAGACCTGGACATGATTCAGACACAGGTGAAGCCATTGACATTGTCACGGCATTTCAAATTGCTGCACACCCGGACGAGGAATACAAAAAACGTATTGCTTGTGAAGCATGCCCAGGCTTTGGAAGCTGTGGGGGCATGTTCACGTACAATACCATGCAAACATTCATTGGCGTGGTTGGAATGCAACCTTTACATATGGTAGCCCCACCATCTGATGACCCAAGGCGTTTGCAGCAATTCCCTCAAGAATTGGTCACCTATTTGGCTGCGTTGATCGACAACAATATTACACCACGACAAATTGTAACCTCACAATCAATACGTAACGCTATGATTGTTTCGATGGCTATCGGTGGCTCAACAAATGTTGTACTGCATACGCCAGAATAAGCTAGAGCAGGTTATCAAGACTTCAATAAGGATGTTATGTCTGCCGATGAATTCAATTATCTAAGCAAAGATGTTGTTCCTGTTTTGTTGGATGCACGTCCCTTCGGGCGCTATTCAATGGTGGATATTGATGAACAAGGTGGGGTTCAGGTTATTGTTCGTGAGTTGCTGGATGCAGGACTTTTGAATGGCGACACGCTAACCTGTACTGGTGAAACTTTGGCAGAACAAGTTCAAAGACTTGACCCCCCACTTCCTGATGGTCGGGTTATTTATCCTGTCGCCAATCCTTACAAGCCAACAGGTGGTCTGAGACTGCTAGGTGGAAATCTATCACCAGACAATTCTGCCGTATTAAAATTGGCCGGCGTTGAAGGGGGTCTAGAGAACAATATCTTCCGCGGCCGTGCGCGGGTGTTCAACTCAGAGCCTGAATTGCTTGATCATTTGGAGCATAAACCTGATGATTTGGCCAATAATGACATGATCATTGTTCGTTATGAAGGCCCAAGTGGAGCTCCTGGCATGCCGGAGATGCTTGATTGCACCTCACGTATCACCACCATTTGTCGCGAACGTGGTATCGTTGTGGCTTTGATGACCGATGCACGTTTTTCAGGAGGGTCTGTGGGTCTGGTTATTGGCCATGTAGGGCCTGAAGCAGCTGTAGGCGGTCCTATTGCGCTGATCGAAGAAGGCGATGAAATTGTCGCTGATTTGGATAAAAATGAGCTTAATTGCACAGCCCTATTTGACCAAAATATTCGTGCAGAGCGGCAGAAGAAATGGGATGAGGAAGTTGCGCAAAATGGCGGCACCCATCCAGCGGTAGGTGTTGCAGACACACGTTTGCTATACAGGATGAGACATCTTGCAGTCCCCGCCTCGCAAGGTGCGGGGATGCACCCATCACGACAACTGTTCGTTGTCAATCCTCGCGACGCTGAAAAAACAAGTTTTTCACCACGAAATAGACATCGCTCTTAAGAAACAATCGGTCCGCCATTATTGGCGGGCCGATAAATCTTCCATGCGTTGGCGGGCATCCATCAATTCGTTATTGCGCTGGGTTAAGTCGATGAGGCGCTGTCGCTCTGCGCTTACAACATCTTGTGGCGCTTTTTCGACAAATGAAGCATTTGCAAGCTTCTTCTTTAGGGAATTAATTTTCCCCTCAATATCATTGATTTCCTTTGATAATTTCATGACTTCTTCAGAAAAATCGAGGAAATCCTCCACGCGAAGATAGATGGTCATACCATCGCCAACAAGGGCTAAAGCGCGTGTATCCAGCTGTTCTTTTGCACTTTGTATATCAATCCGGGCGAGGCGTGATAGAACGGGCCATAATCCTGAATAATCAAGAGATTTATCTTGAACTTCAATGGTCGCTGGAATTTGGGCACTTGGCTTAATACCTAGTTCAACACGTGTTGAACGAACCAATTCAATCGCTGCGATAACACGCTCTACTTGTGTTTTAGAGCCTTCAAAACCATATAAGCCCAGTTCTGGCCAACTTGAATTTGCAAGCCAATTTTTGTCAGGGTGGGAGAATATACTGCTCTGTTGAAAAATTTCTTCTGTGATGAATGGAATGAAAGGATGGGCGCAATGCAATGTCTGATTGATCACCATGCCTAAAACCGATCTAATTTCTGCTTTGCTGGCTTCGCAGGATCCTTGCAGAAATGGTTTTACCATTTCCACATACCAATCACACAATTGATTCCACGCAAACCTGTAAAGAGCTTGGGCGGCATCATTGAAGCGATAGTCATCAAGCGATTTATCTATATCAGCAATCATCACATCAAGAGACGCCAATATCCATTGATTAACCTCTAATTTGACCGATTTCACATCAAAATCTGGCGTATAAGTGGCTTCATTCATTTCAGCAAAGCGTACAGCGTTCCATATTTTTGTGGTGAAATTCCGGTACCCTTCCACCCTTGTTTTGGCAAGCTTAACGTCGCGACCCTGCGCTGCCATTGCTGCGAGCGTGAAGCGTAGAGCATCAGCACCAAATTCATCAATCAATTCTAGTGGATCAATAACATTACCCTTCGATTTTGACATTTTCTGGCCATGCTCATCACGGACGAGCGCATGAATATACACATCACGAAAAGGAACAAGCGTTTTTGGTTCTCGTCTTTTAGAAAATACAAACCAAACATCATCATTCTCGCCACCCAGAAAAATGATGTCAAACCCTGTTACGAGAAGTGCTGTGGATAATGGCTCCAGCATATCCGTCTTTTCTGGCCATCCCAATGTAGAAAACGGCCATAAAGCGCTTGAAAACCAAGTATCAAGGACGTCTTCGTCTCTAATTAAAGAAACTTCTTTGTGATAAAAAGCTGAGGCCATTTGGTGTGCCTCATTTTCATTTTTCGCAACAAAGACTTCACCATCAGGACCGTACCATGCAGGAATTTGATGTCCCCACCATAGCTGACGAGAAATACACCAAGGCTCTATATTGTTAAGCCAATCATTGTAGGTTTTCGTCCAATTCGTTGGGATAAATTTTGTCTCTCCATCAGCGACAACTTTTAAAGCATGTTCTGCCAATGTTGGCGCGTCACAGTACCATTGGTCTGTCAACAATGGCTCAATAATGGTGCCTGATCTATCTCCATGGGGTACAACATGCACATGATCTTCGATTTTCTCTAACAAATCATGCGCCTTGAACCAATCAACAACTTTCTTCCTGGCTTCAAAACGTTCGAGTCCCCGCCAGTCACTTGGTGTGTTTTCATTCAGAAAGCCTTGCTCATCGAGTATTGAGAGCATCTCTAAATGATGCCTTTTCCGACTTCAAAATCATTAAAATCATGAGCAGGTGTAATTTTGACAGCACCAGATCCTGTCTCTGGATCAGCATGCTCATCAGCAAGGATTGGAATTAACCTATTGGTAATAGGCAACCGCACAAATTTACCAATAATATCTTGGTAACGGGAATCTGTGGGATGCACGGCAACAGCCATGTCGCCCAGCATTGTTTCTGGACGCGTTGTTGCCACCACAATGAAGCGCCCCTGCTCACCCTCCACGGGATAACGAAGGTGCCAAAGATGTCCATTTTTCTCAACTTGCTGAACTTCTAGGTCTGATATGGCTGTTTGTAACTTTGTATCCCAATTTACAAGACGTTTATCCTTATAAATCAGACCATCCCTATACAATGCTACAAACACCTCGAGCACGGCTTCAGAGAGACCGGCATCCATGGTGAATCTTTCGCGTGACCAATCACATGAAGCGCCTAATCTCCTCAATTGTGTTGTGATTGTTCCACCACTCTCTTCTTTCCATTCCCATACCCGCTCAATAAATTTTTCACGTCCTAGGGTTCTTCGATCAGGTTGTCCCTCTGCTTCAAGTTTTCTTTCCACGAGCATTTGGGTAGCAATACCAGCATGATCAGTACCTGGTTGCCACAACACATTAAAACCACGCATGCGTTTGTACCGCACCATGATATCTTGCAATGTATTGTTTAAAGCATGACCCATATGCAGTGAACCGGTAACATTCGGTGGCGGTATCACAATGGAATAAGATGGCACATCGGGCTTACTGCCAGCTGTAAAAACCCCGTCTTTTTCCCAATCCGCATAAATACGCGTCTCTGCATCGTGAGGTACAAAAGATTTTGATAGCATGAAAAAGTCCAATCAGTTCAAAAATTACCTGTGGTTTTTGACTTTTTGACCAGCTTTTGCAAGGCCTGCGCGTATTTTATCCTCATAAATACCGCGGCCTACACCAGAACCTATCCCTAGATTATCATCAAAGGACGCAGATTGCTTCACATGTGCAGTCGATGGTTTCCATAAACCCGATTGTGACAGTCCAGGTTCAAGATATTTGGCCAAACGACGCGCCCTATCATTTATTCGTATGACGACGTCATGTTTAAAATTCATAGCCATCGTCATATCACCATAATGTTGGCATCTTCACATCTTCATACCAGGCAGGTTCCGTGACAGGGGGCAACCAAAGCAGATTGATCAAGTTTTAAGCCCAACATTTGAGGTGTGAATATCCCAATGGTTTCAGCAAGTGTTACTTGAGATTTGTACCAACCTACCTGATTGAATAAGTTGTACAGACGCTTCAAGGAAGTCTTGTTCTGCGTCCAGAACATCAACGAGGGTTCGTTCACCAACATTGTATTCTTCACGTGTTCCTTGCAATGCAAGTTTTGCCGCCTGGACTGCAATTTTACCCGAGGACATGGTTGAGAGCTTTGATGTTAACTCAGACCATGATTTTGTTACCTTCTCCCGCACCAATGTGCGCTCATTGAGCACCATCGCTCGTTTTTGCGCATAAACACTCTCGGTTTCACGCACCTTACTTCTTAGCAAACCTGCGTTGTATAAAGGCACAGATAACTCAGCGATCACCCCTAAAGATGTAGATTGCGTATCATTTGGATATTCAGAATCAGACGTCTTAACTGAGCTTTTTAACTTGACCTGAGGTTGAAATTCAGCCTTTGCACCTTCAATTTTCTTTTCTGCCAAATCAACTGCAATTGTTGCGAGGCGTATTGAAAACGCATTTTCCTCAGCAAGTTGATAGGCTTCTTCTAGTGTGGCAGGTAAAAAGTTAAATTTTCCTGGAAATGAAGCCTCTCGAGGCATTTCAGACGATATTCTTAAGTAGGATGCTTCTGCTGCGCTCAAATCTGATTCTGCTGCAGCAAGTTCTGCCTCAGCCACCCGAGCTAGACGACTCCGGGCCAATGCAACGTCAGTACGTGTCAGCTCGCCCACCTCAAATCTATCCTGTGTGGCACGCAGCTGTGATCGAAGGACATCTACATTGTTTTTTGTAACACGTAATTTTTGCCTAGCACCAATAAGATCAAAATACGCAAGAGCAGCATCAGCCAAAAAAGATTGAACTTTTGAATCATAAGTAAGAAGCGCGCTTCGCGATGCTATTTCTGCGCTATCAATAGCCGCTCCAAAACGACCAAATGTGTAAAGCGGTTGGGATCCAGCAATCTCTGCAACTGCGGAATGACCAGTTTTCGTTGACGATACTCCAGCAACATCATTTCTTCCCGAAATAATACCAAAATCAACAGTCGCCGTAGCTGATGGCCGAATAAGCGCATATGCCCGTGCTTGTGCCTCATTTGTTTCCTGCACAACAAACGTTTGCGTATCAAATTCATTGCTTCCATGAAAACTACGCGTCAGCATCTCTCTGAGCGTTTCAGCATGTATTGGGCTTAAAAGAACAGTAAATACGACCAGAATAATGGTGAGAATAAACATGATTTGATACCGCTCTTTGGGTGAAGATCAAAAAACAAAACTAGGTTTCTTATGGAACATTGGCAAAGATGGCGCAAACATTTCGTCAATATTTTTTCTCGAAATTGCATTATTTACTTTTTTGACGACCATTAATCGTGCCAAATTACCCAATGGCTCAAAGTAAGCGAGTCGCCCTCCTTCTGCCAATTGTGCAAAAAGCTCAGATGGGAATTCTTCACAAGCTCCATTAACCATGATGCAGTCATAAGGCGCTTGCTCTGGCAATCCATTTTTAAGGTCACCATGTAACAAAACCACGTTATTAATTTCCAAATTTGATAGTATATTTTGGCCTTTTTCAACCAATGTTTGATCACATTCTAGTGCAAGCACTGTGGCTGCCTGACGTGCAGCAATTGAAGAAGAATAACCCGTGCATGCTCCTACATCCAAGACTACTTCGTGGCTGGCAATTTCCAAACTCTGAACCAGTCTACCTTGTACAGACGCCGTGAGCATAAAACGTCCACCAACAAAAGACTGAACATCATCAACGTAAGCGAGTGATCTTCGCTCATCTGAAACAAAAAATTCCCTTGGCACGTCTGACATAGCATCAATGATTTGTTGGTTTATAACATCAAAAGGAATGACTTGGCTTGCCACCATTGCTTCACGCTGAATTGAAAAATTCATCTTTGATTATCCTCCATAAAAACTACGAACATATATGCCACATCAAAAAACCACACGCTACACAATACCGTCCATTGCAAATTATCTTAAGCTAGTGATAAAGAAATTCTTCTGTCGGCGACATGGCGGAGTGGTTACGCAGAGGACTGCAAATCCTTGTACCCCGGTTCGATTCCGGGTGTCGCCTCCAGTTTTATGTGTCAGGTACACTTTAGCGTGCTTAGGCTACACCTGAAGGGTCTTGGCAATATGTAAGTGCACTGGTATAGACGCTCTTTAGGTATTCCGGCGTGGCGCAGCGGTAGCGCAGCGGCTTTACACGCCGTTGGTCGGGGGTTCGAATCCCTCTTCGATTAAGACCATAATCTTTCACTTACTTAGTTTTTCAAAAAAGCCCGTATTGTTTTCCCGCAACCAGAAACAATCATATCGTTCCCATGAAAATCAGGCAGTAAAAGGGGGGTAGATGGATAGAATTTTCCGTTTTCACTCAATTTGAAATTCCATAATTCATCGCCAGATTCACCACACAAG
>JAYPQH010000043.1:0-10998 GCA_038131935.1 Alphaproteobacteria bacterium
AGTTGGTCTGTCGTTGGGGCACCATCTCCTGTCAGATAATGATCCACAGCTGTTCCAAGCGTGATTGTTCCCGCTGATGTCATTGTAACATCACCAAGTATTCGTGCAGAGTCATCCACCAGAATACTGCCTGGTGTTGCCGTTACGTCTCCCGCAATCGTGGTTGTGTTTCCTGAACCACGGAAGGTAAGGTCTGGGGCTGTTAGATCACCACCAACATAGATTTCTCCACCTATGCCATCTGCATTAAGTACAGTATTATCTTTGAAGGAAATGGTGTTGTCTCTATTTTCTGAGAGTAGCCAAATACCATTGGCACCAGCAGCCTGACCAATCTGGACTGTATCAAACCCACCTTGGATATTACTCAGCTCGTCACGATTGATATGTAAAGACGTTGTCGGGTCAACTTTATTATCTTGAATGGGAGCGATGTTCCCAGCAATATCACCAATGATCATGGCATTATCAGGAATACGGCCTCTTACCGTCAGATTTGCCCCTGATGAGCGCAATGTTCCGCGTAAATCGATATCATCTGCTACAATTTCTAAGTCCTCACCACCAGCGTCGATATTCGATTTGATGGTTTGGGTGCCTCCTAAATTGATAACTTTTGTATCACCACCCCTGTCGGTTTGACCATCTGCATCACCTACCGTCACAGAGCCCGCAGAAATAAGACGAATAGCTTCTGCATCTTGGCTATTTAGCTTCAACCTATCTATACCATCGCGCATATTATCTGCCACGACAAATAAAGATTTTGGGCTCACCGTGAAGTTATCCACCTGCTCACCCACGCTTCCTTTTGCGAGGAATGTAAGGCTGCCCTCATCAGTTCTTATGAAAGAACCACCTGCTGTTCGAAGAACATCGCCATTATTGAGACCATTATAGGCTGACGTCAGTCCTGCCACCACAACTTCACCCGTGGCAGCATTAGCGAAGTAATAACCATTGACCAACAAATATTCTAATACGTTGTTGTATGACGTTCCATCATGCAACCACTTTGAACCACTGACAGATGTTACAAGGTTGCCACCGAGAGCATTAAGGGTAATGTCACCTTGTCCAGAAACCTGGATACCTGTGTCAACAAGAATACTCTGCTCTGTTCCCGCAAAAACGCCTTCAGCTGTTAAATGGACAAACCCATTAGCCGCCCGAATTGATGGATCATCGGCGGTTGACGAGAGGCTTATCGCACCTGCACCAGCATATAGAGTAATATTCCCTGAGCTTGTTTCAACACCCCGACCATCGACGATGATATCTCCGTTTAATGTTTCAAGAGATACGTCTGCATTCGCTGCCTGTTGGTCAATCCGTGTGATGGTCACATCATCAAATTCAACAATATTGATGTCACCAGTTCCCGTATTGGTGATGTCTAAAGCGGCTACTCTGGTTTCAATGGCATTGGATGCCCCAATACCACCAGCTGCAGAAATCACCAAAGTTGCAGAACGGGCATCAATATCTAAGTCTGAATCACCCCCGTCAATCACAGCACCAGACGAAATCGTCACATTTCCAGTGGAAAGAGACGCCAAAGATCCAAGTGTAACAGATCCACCTGCGTTGAGTGAGAAGGCTCCGGAACCCGCATTGAGGCGTGCCCCATCTTCCATGAATAACGCGCCCGCACTCGTCAGCGAGGTAACCCCATTATCGCTCACAATATCGCCTGCGGCAGCCAGCGATATTCCAGCACCCGCAGCCAGTGTCACCGCACCATCTGCGCTTGTCACCCTCTGATTGACAACAATATTTCCACCTGCATTCAATGTTAATGCATTACCTGCAGTCGTTGTGAGGCGTGCGTTGATAATCAAATCATCATCAACCTCAATATCAATAATTCCAGAGGAATTCTGCGTGTATTGCTCGATAATGACACCGGTATCGTCATTAACTTGCAAAGCCCCGGCTACTGTAACATCAAGAGTGACAAAGCCACACCATTATCACCAGGTGTTCCCAATGACACGTTCCCGCGGATCAACCACGAACGCTGCATCTGATGTATAACCTGACATTTTGCCCACGGTCACAGAACCACCTGTGGACACAAGTCGTACCCGACCTACGTCTCCAACAATGTTGTTGATGGTGAGGTCACCAGCAACCCGGATATCAACATCCCCCATTGGAGATAAGGTTCGAATAACAGATCTCAGCTTGAGGTCGGCTCAAGGGTAAAATCACCCTGATGTAATGGTTGCTGATAAACGGTCCACATCAGTCGTGAGTGACAGGGTTTTTCCAGAGGACACCACTGCATTATTGGCTGTAAGTGTACCACCTAATGTTAATCCTCCTGCAGCAGTAAGTTCGACAGAGCCACCACCAACCCCATTCCCAACATTCAATGGCGCAACAAGAACCAAATCACCCTTAGTCCCTACTGCTGTACCTGATGCTTCCATCCGGATTGTTTCTCCACCGCCCACGGGCAGTCGAACAACTGTAAGAGAACCGGTAGCTCTTGCAAGATATTGATCCCCTGGATCAGTATTTAGAATTACAACCTTATCACCTGTGTAATCCAAATAGGCCGCATCAGCATTTTTATTTTCTGCATTGCCTGACAAAGTTAGAGAGGTGTTGGTGGTATCATGGGTAACCTGCACAGCATTACCGACAACCGTTGCCGTTACCGTCGCACCATATTCCGTATTTATCGCGGCACTTAAGGCATTCAACAACCCTGCTCTATTATTTTGATAGGTTGCGCCATCAACATTAATTGTTTGGGCATCAACATCAATACTGAAGTTATACTGGTTGAGATCTGCATCTGCTACTGAGTCAAATGCAATGGTCTGAACTGCAGCCCGCGATGTACCAGCCGCGGTGGTCACGGTAGCTGTTCCATTTGATGTTGTCTCTGTCAGCTTATCGATGGATGCTGATACCACAAAAGGATCGTTTGCTGCAGCAGCAGTTAAACTCAACGTCTTGGTTGTACCATTTGAAGTGACGCGGTCTGTTCCAAAAAGATTGGCACCATTGGAGCCACCAATCGTATTATCTGCTTTGATTGAAGCCTCCAACTCTCCCAAAGCTGTCGCCCAACCATTTGCATCTGTCCAGTTTGCGTCACCAGGAATACTGGTAGAGGTAAACACATAATCCGTACCATTATAGTTAATGGTGACGGTAATACGGTAACGATAATTGTCAAAATCAATATCACTCGTGGTCACGGTACCATCCGCATCGGTTTGTACCGTTTGACCAGAGAATATGAAATCTGTCTGTTGCGCAACTTGCACCCCAGCAAACACCATTGTTTCCTGCTGAGGTTTGCTTGCAAGATCCATAACTTGTGCGCCAACCTCAAGTGCAACATCCTCGGCAATGGTCAATTTTACATCATTACTGTCATTTGTGGCTGTAACCACTGCACCCCGGTCAATGTTGATCATAGAGACAAGACCGTCTGTTAAGTCCTCTTGATCAGAGACCTCAAAATAAAGGCTATCAGAGGTAGCACTGATATCGCTACTGTTTGTTAATGCTGCAGCCAAATCCACAAGCAATGTCTGTAAGGAATTGGCAGCGGTCGGGTCCATTGTCACATTAACAGAAGATGTTCCAACGGTGATTTGATAATCGACAGAACCAATTTGTTTATCACTAAGTGATGCAAGTTCGTGCAAATAAACAAAAACAGTATCTTCATTGCTTGGTGTGCCACGCTTATTGTGTTCACCCATAGAAATCTTTGCCACAGCTGACCGAACAGCTGAGAGATAGTCTTCCTCATAGTTGGCATAATTCACATCGTCAGCTTCAGCCACTGAATTTGGTAAGACTTGCAGATCAAATGTTTCAAGGGCCAAACCATGTACAGCCAACAAAGCATTCACGCCTTTTTGCGCACGGTAGCCCTGCGTATCACCAGCTTTCGCGGGCTCATCAACAAATATCCCAAAGCCCTCGTTATTTTGAAGGTCGGTCATGGCAATGACGTAACTGTCAGGGTGTGTTCGACCACCTGTTGTTGCGCTGGTGACAGTTGAAAAATCTTCAGCTTGGGCCACCACTGAAAAGTCTGACACCGAGAAATGTGTATTTATGTCATCATGACTGATATCTATAATTGTGCGGACTTTAAAATCATTCGCAAAAGTCGAAGTCCCTGAACCATCAGTCACCACAAAGGCTAAATCCTTTGCAAATTCGGACTCATCAACAAACACCTGATTGTTATCAAACGTAAGATTACATCCAACGCTGCGATATTTTCAAGTTGTGTGGAAAGGGTGGTTACGACTGATCCTGTAATTGCATAGACAGTATTATTAGCCACCGCCGTAATCGACAACGTTCCATTACCACTGTCCACAGTGACATCAAAGTCACCTGTTGCTTCTATAGAATCTTCCAACTGTCCCAATAGGTCTGCGACGCTATCTAAACCACTACCAGTATCCGTTGCTGTTGCCTCATAAACGTTATCATCAATGATGATCGAAAATGTTGTACCTGCCTCATAAACTGTAGAAAGCGTTACAACAGAAGTTTGTGGACTATTCGCCGTGGCTGCAGTGGTTGCAACAGTTCCCTCAACAGTCTCCGGATCGATAGTGAAAAGAGCGACCCCTCCTAATGTCAACGCAATGGATTCTCCTGCCACCAGCGCCACTTGTGAAAAATCAAGCATCTTTGATTTCACGAGAGACGTCGCTTGGGAAAACGCATCTGGTCGATCTAATTTTATCAATTGCTCGAACATGTCTAAGGTATCAGATGAAACATCAACGCCATCGGCAAAATTCAGAGCCACCGCGGTATCAACCAAGCCGTTCGTAAGCTCCGCCACCATTTTAACAGCAAACTCTGCGCGCGTATCATAATCATCTGAGCCCGCATCAATAGAGAAACTGTTGCCCCCATTGCTAATGGTGATCAGTCCCTCATAGCCTCCTGTCGTTTCAACATTCAGGTCCGCTATAGAAATGAGATATCCATTGGCTAAAGTTGTCGTAGGGATTGATGATGTAACACTTACCTCACCGAATGCATCAAAGCTTGAAGCATCTCCATCAGTTTGCTCGATTGTTAGTTGATCACTGTCAGCATCATAAGACGATGCGTAGGTTTCACCAGCACTTGGTGTTGGACCAAAGGCTGTCGCTAGAGCCGCACCTAAATCATCAAGATCTGTACTGGTTGCCACAATATCAACTTGGTACCCACCAAAATCAAAACTATAGGTTGCGCCAGCCACGATGGATGTTACCATGGAAAGATCAATACCCCAGCGATACTCTGGAACAACAGAGTGTGTTGGAGCAGCAATGGTATCCCCTTCTAGCGCATAATCAAAATGATCATCACCAAAATCAGTACTGGTTGCATCACGGGTCAAACGCAATTCATGTGACGCATTGTCATAAGATAATGAGAAACCCGCGGCAACCGTAGCATTCTGAACCAATGCTGCTCCCAATGCATCCACATCAGCAAGGGTTACCGATGCAGACGTATAAGATATAATTTCATTACCATCTGGTCCGAGCTGCACTTGATATGTTTGGTTTGAGGGTAAGGTCATGGTTGGATCAAGTGCAATCACTTTAACCATATCGCTAGTCGATGAAAGCTCATAGGTCGTTGTGAGATCCCCAGCTTGGGCACCTGTTACATAGATTTCATAGGGCTCAGAGGACGCTGCATAATACCGAACACCATCAATTACCGCAGTCAGCAATTCCGATGGCCCACTCAGCACATTATCCCCTTCAAGATATAGCCTCGTTGTTTGGGTTGCATCCTCTCCAGCAGCAACAACAGGAACCACTCCAGAATTTGTGAATATGCCTGGCAAAGTTTCTGTATCAAAAGACACAACCTCAACACTCGCCGTAAAAGATGTGTTCGCGGCTACTGCCGTAATGGTCATGGATGGGGCAGCTGCATCAATAGCAACTGTGTAATGACCATCATCTGTACCATCTTGGTTTACGTCGATGATAGATGCCGCCAAATCACTCAAAATCACATCCAAAGTTTCCCCTAGTGCGACCGTGCGGGTATGAAGATCACCTTCTACGGTGACCCTAAACTCACTACCAATATCAAAACTTGATGGAATAGATAAAACTGTTACTTGGTTTACGTCCTCGCCTGGCGCTGCTACCTCTGTCACCGTTCCAGAGACAGATACACCACCAGTAAGTCTCTGGGCTGCCACGGTAAGGGTTGAATTGTCTTGATCAGGAATAGATACGCCATTGACGACCCTATTGGTATCAAATTGGCGAATTTCTATATTAAGTTTATCTCCGCTGCCGTCTTGATCACCTGGTGAAACGAGAGACGTAAATCCATTGAAGGCCGCACCCGGTGTTTTGATATCAATTTGGTAACCCACAACATCTGCTCCGCGCAGCAGATCATCGTCACGGCTTGTCACATCTAATGGTGTTGGATCTTTGTACTCTGAGATCGTTCCCAACGTATCAATAGTGATTACGCCACCAGTTTTTTCTGTTCCCACAGACGTTCCAGCTTCAATACGATCAATTTGAAGATTACCTGATATTTCTAGGTTGATATTATCCCCGTCAGCCGTGTTGGCAATGTCATGAATGATGGTATCACCGCCTGTTGCCAAGCGGATGGTACCATCTGCAGCTTTGATACTATTAACAATCAATGCGTCAGCTTCATTAATATCAATATTACCTGTTCCAGCAACATCAACAGAGAGGTAATCCGCCAGCGTATTGGCTTGAACTTCCCCTTGCGACGTAATCGAAAGCTCTGTTGCCACAAAGACTGAGGCACCATCTGATGCAACACCGTCCGCACGAACCACAAGGTTTTCGGTGGCCGCAACGATACCGCCTTGTAATGTGAGATTGCCTCCTACAGTTAACTCGACATCTCCGGTGTAATCAAAACCTGCCACACCACCAACAAAACCATTCAGCAACAAATCATTCGTTGTCACGACTTCTACGGATTTGCCAGCACGGAGTTCAAATCGGTCCGCTTCAAATTTGGCAATATTGAGTGAAAGCGCGCCAGTGCGGTCGACGACTTTATGGGTCGCTGACACTTGACCACCAACAAATGTATCGCTCTCATCTGCTGCTAATAACCGTTCAATGGTAAGGATATTGGTTGCAGAATCATAATGAACATCATGCTTAGCATCACCTGCAAACACGATACTGGCAAAATTAGCCCCTAATGTATCCACCACATCCGCAGCAGCAACAGTGTAGGGGATCACAACCGTAAAGCGATCATCCTCAGCTGCATCTACTTGAGCATCGTCAGCAATTACCAATGTGTAAGCTTCACCTGCATTGGCAGCAATATCTGAAACATCAATGGTAAGCGTATCGGTAACAGCTCTATCTGTCACTTGGGTACTAAGGTTAACCGACTTACTATATCCAAACGAAGATGCACTCCCCGCAAGAGCAACCCCACCCAGAGATATGTCTCGGGTTATGGTTAGGATGGATGTTTCTGCCGTTACATCGATGTCTGCACGAGCATTAAATAGCCCCGATGCATTATCGGCAAATACAGTTGCAAGAGATGCAAAGCTATCTGTCACAGAAGCGGTGGTGCTAACGCTCTCTGCGCCGACTTGAATTGTGTAAACACCACCTTCAACGAGACCACCTAATTCTGATAAATCAATTTGATAGGTCTCTACCCCATCAGCAGTGGCTTCACTAGCGGTCAGTGTTTTGCTGGCTGTGATGGTGGCTGCTTCCCCTACCAATGCCGTTTCACCCACCACCATGGTACGATTCAAGATAACGCGACTTTGACTTGCACTGGCAGCCGTTTGCGCCGATGATGAGAACAAACCCGTGGCTCCATCCGCAAATGCCGTGGCCAAAGATGTTAATGTGTCCCCGGATGTAGATGTCTTTGTTACACTTTGCCCATCAATAGACAGGGTAAAGTCAACATCATCAGCCAGTGCGACTAGGTCAACAAGGTCCACCCGAGCCGTTTGCACCTCATCTTGCGTTGTGGTGTTCACCGCTGTGGTTATAGCTCCCACATTATTGGCGATCACGGCCACATCCATCGTAACTGTTACCGCTTCAAGTGCGTTATAAGTACCAACATTGCTGATTGTGCGCGTGATGGTCACAACATCACCAACCCTCGTGACCGTGTCAGCAGAGGCACCAGCTGGTAGCGCACCTAAATAATCAGCACCAGATGTATAATTTGTTACGAATTGTGTGGCGAGCTCCGTTGTTGTTTCTGCCCCAGCAACGAAATTAATGACGCTTGAGGCGGTTGAGGAACTTGTCAAACCACGCTCAACATTTAACGTATAAGCCTGTCCCAATTTGACTTCGGACAATGATCCAAAATCAATTGTTAACTTCTCATAATCATTGGTGGCATCACCATCATTGCTCATTTCTGTAATTAAAGAGCTCGTTAGAAACTCTGTATCAGCCCCCCTAACGACTTGGTTTTCTCCGGTAGCAGCAATTTTGATTTCATCAATCTTTTCTGCGCCACCATCACGATGACCAATGGTACCTGCAATCAACAGATCCTGCCCAGAACTTAAATCAAGCAAGGTGCGTGCCTTGATGTCAATCGAAGGTGCAGCATTTGGATCTGCGGTAAGGGCACCAAATCCTAATGTACTACCTGTGTGCAAAATCAGCTTATCTGATGCCAATGTAGCTGGCATTTGTGATGTTTTGGTTGTTGTTCCAAATATCCAACGATTACCTGCGCGGTATTCTGTCAAGTCATCTCCAATAATGACTTCAGGCATGGTAATTGTATCGGCAGCAACAACACGAATACTCGTTGTGTCATCACCAGAATTAATCAGTTCAAGTGGTGTGATGGCATCGGTTGTGTCATCAACAACTTCTACATTAGCACCAGTTGATTCAAGCGATATAGCATTGGCCTTGACCGTGCCTGTAAGAACTTCGTCAGGAAAGGTTACCCGCTTGTTCACGTCCTTTCTTGAAAGCAACAACGTACCTTCTGACTGAATGCCGAGTGATTTATCGTCGTCCAAAACAGCATTGAGCACTGTTAAACCACGGGTAAGTTCAACATCACTGTCCACATCAGTTATGAAGGCATCTCCACCTGTCACGGAGAGATTTAGATTATTCACCGCTGTCTCAATGCTATCAACATTGCCGGATGCAACAACAGTCAAATTGCCAGCTATGACATCCACTGATGCCTCTTCACCGTCAACAAGCTCGTCATCATCATAATCAAGGATATGCCTTCCTGATTGAAGGGATAAGGTTGTCTGTATGGTCGCCCGTGTCTGGCCAGCGGCAAGATCGCCTGAATCTAGCCATTCTCCAACAAGAAGACGGTCTATTTCCATGTCACCGGAACTTGTTACCGACCAGTTCTGCGTGGCTGCGGTTTTCAATGTAAGCAGTAAAATCTGCAAATCACCATCGGCATCAATGATCACATCACCATTGGTAACTTGTGATTTAAATGTTGGATTAACTGAACCCTCTGGTGTGAACGCATCAATGGTCAAACGCTTGGCTTGGTATCCGGTTGGAGCTGTTTGTTGGATATCGACATCCCCAGCCCCATCTGTATCCAGTGATAATTTCTGTGCATGGAGATTAAGATCCAAAATAGACGCCTGGTCACCTATTGCTAAGCGGCCTGCCTTCGCAAAAACATGATCAGCCACAACCAAACCACCGGCTGCTGCCCTGATGGCACCCGTGGACGATAGGGTTACATCACCACGACCATTTGAGAATTGTTCTGTGTAGTTTGTATACCCATCTGTAATATCGACATCATTAACCGCAGCTGCCAGTTCACTTCCAAAGATGTTCAAATCATTGCTAGAAGCCGTAAAAGAAACCGTCTTATCACCATATGTCAGGACGTAATTTTGTCCTGCATTTATCGTCCCTAATCCGGTAAGGTCATAGGCTGCATCTTCATTTGCAGCATCTGCGTCGAGAAGAGTAACATTACGTGACGCTACAGCTGTCGTAAAGCCAAGATCCTGACCGTCTAAATTCTCTAAAACAAATGTTCCACCGGTTGTATATTGGTCTACCACACCATCCCAATGGATTGCTGCTGCCAATTCTGCACCAAAGATATCCAAATCTGTTGAGGAGGCCCGGAAGGAAACATTCTCAGAACCGAAAGAAAAATTGTAGACTTCGCCAGCTGTGATAGCTCCAAGAGAGGTCAAGTCATAGGATGCTATAGAGGCGGCTGCATTCGCGTCTACCAGACTAACTTGGTTGGTGATATTCAGCTCTGTAAATCCAAGATCTGTGCTGTCGTTTTTAGACAAACTCAGCACGCCACCACTGCCCGTCACACCTGTTGTAATGTTGCCGTAGGTCAAGGTTTCTGAGGGTGCAACTTGGCCACTTCCCCCACCAGTTGCCGCAATCATAAGGGAAATATCATTGCGATCACTGGTACCCAACGCCGTAGCCTCAGAAACGGTGAGAGCTCCGCCAGCGGTGATATTCAACTCGCCATCGGTCAGGCGCACCGAATTCACGACAAGATCATCTTTATCCATGATAACAATGTTACCAGCCTGGGTAAGGTCAGCATCAATCAAAACATCAATATCAAGATGCTGAAGATCGACAGACTTTCCAGCTTGTACAATAAGACCATGAGCGGCCAAACTTGGCACTGCAACCGTGCTGTCAGGCATGGTGTAAGCAACACTCCCAACAGATCCGCTCAAGGCCGTGAAACTCATCTCACCAGCAGCATCAAGCACCGTATAAACACCACCACGCAATAAGATATCACCCTTGGCTCCGCCTGCGAGGAAACTCAATGATTGATCTGCTGTGATGCGTGCAGGTTCTGTGATGATAATATCCCCAAAACCAGACAACTCGTTCTGACCAGATTTGATGGCCACGACATCCCCAGTGATAACGCCTTCACTCGTGAGGTTTCGGTCCGCAGACATCACAATACTCGTGAATTTATCACCAT
>JAYPQH010000044.1:0-10028 GCA_038131935.1 Alphaproteobacteria bacterium
ATGGTGGCGTTTACACGAGTCTTTTAGATTCCGTTATGGGGCTTTGTGGTTTTAAATCCAAATCCTTTTCGGGCATACGCAAAGGACTAACCTTGTCCTGCACAGTGAATTTCCATGGTGTGCCCCAAGATGACATTCTTGTAGGGGAAGGCTTTCGCACCGGCGGTGGAAAAAGTATTTATTTCTGCCGTGGTCAAGTCTCTGATGGGCAGGGTCACTTGTTGGCGGAATCAACTGGAACATTCCGATACAGGCAAGGTGCCTAGCAACCCTTATACTGCCCTTGTCTTTTTTCCACAAACGCTTGCAAAGCTTCACGGTGATCAGCACTTTTGTGGGACATGCCTTGGTAAACAGCGCACAGATCTAGGAATTCTTTCAATTCCATACGTTGGGCCTGTCGCAATAGTTTTTTGGTATAGCGGACAGATTGTGGTGGTTTGGCCGCAATTTCACGTGCCAGTGTCATGGCCTCACCCATCAAATTTTCATGCGGTACCATTTTAAGCGCAAGACCCATATCTACGGCCTCAGGAGCCCTTACCCGTCCTGTAAAGCCATACCGCATTTACCGATTAACCGTTAAACAATAAACACCATCGCCTGAATGATTCCAAGATTGATGAAGGTCTCACCCTAGAGCGTGTTCGGAGGCAATGCAGATTGCCATGCGTTAAATCTACCAGCCCCAATCCAGGGCCATTGACGTGGCAATGATGAATTTCTGCTTCCATCATGGCTAATGGAACCTTTTGATGATGCATTTCGAT
This sequence comes from Alphaproteobacteria bacterium, assembly GCA_038131935.1. Taxonomy (GTDB): domain Bacteria; phylum Pseudomonadota; class Alphaproteobacteria; order UBA8317; family UBA8317; genus UBA8317. Next base: position 771 of record JAYPQH010000044.1, read on the forward strand.
AAGAACGTTCAATATCACTTTTGCCGTCAAAAAGATACGCTATCAGCATATCTTTGATATTGCCTGCGAAAGCAGTTCGCTCCGTGATGATCATGACAGAACTCTAAATTCTGGTTGGCCCATTGAATAGCATCGCATATATCGTCAGCGAGTCCTGAACCTGTCAACTCATTACGTACATCATCTCTGTCCATGGTGAATACAGCTATCCGTTCTTGTAAAACGATGCGTGCAGCACGCATTGGCGGAAGTCCCATAGTCATGATCACTCTCCTTGTGTAACGTTCATGGCCTTATAAAAAATTAGGGGGTTGTCGCTGTAATGCCTCCATCAACAACCAACTCTGTCCCTGTGATGTATTTGGCTTTGTCGGACGCTAAGAACAACACAGCATTCGCCACGTCCCAAGATTCACCCATGCGTCCCATGGGAACTTGGGCATTACGTTTCGCGCGCAGACCGTCCAAGTCTCCGCCTGCATACTTATCTGCCAATCTTTTCATCAATGGCGTGTTCATAAGCCCTGGTACCACACAGTTAAGCCGAATATTGTGTGGTGCCTCAATAACAGCGGTGGTTTTTGTCATTTGAACAAGCGCGGCTTTTGATGCTGCATACCCGACCTGTGGCTTTCCGATATAACGCATTCCAGCAATGGACGAAATATTAACAATGGCACCTGATTGTCTTGCACGCATGCTGGGCAAGACGGCTTTTATGGTTGTAAACGCCGTATCTACATTGATAGCAAATTGTTGTTGCCAAGTTTCCATGGACATATCAAAAGGACCTCCTGGCTCAGATTGCCCGACATTATTGACCACAACGTCAACATATCCATGCCTTGCAATAATGTCCCGCATGGTGGCTGTCATGGCTTCGTGGTTCATGCTGTTTGCTGCCAAGACTTCAATTTTGCCGCCTTCTTTCGTAATCAACTCAGCTGTTTCTTCCGCAGCTTCTAGATTCACATCGGTTCCAATGACGTGAGCGCCTGCACGTGCAAACAGCATGGCCGTTGCCCGACCATTCCCAATACCTTCAGCAATAGAACCGCAACCCGTCACAACAACAATTTTTTTATCAAAATCCGACATCTTTCATTAATCTCCTTGCGTTATCGCGGTTATGTTGAACCTATGTAAAAAAAAAGAAAAGCCCTTCATGGAGCAATTTCTGTCCTAAAAAATTTCATGATCGCGTTAACAACGGCATCGGGATCCTCTTCGGGTAGGTAATGACCTGTGTTAATAGCTTGGGAGGTAACATGCCCATCACAATACTCAGCCCAAATGGCCTGAGCGTCATACCATTGCCCAATCTTTCCTTTTTCACCCCACATGACATGAAGGTCACAGGTAATGCGATTTTGAGCGGCGCGGTTCTCGCGATCATGCTGTAAATCAATTCCTGCAGCTGCGCGATAATCTTCGCACATGCCATGAACCATGCCCCAGTCCCTTATAGCCGTTAAATAGTCTTCCAACGCCTGAGGGGCAAAAAAATCACGATCTTTTGGTTCACGATTGGTATGGGCAAAAAACCATGTTTCAGGGTCAGACATGATCAAATTCTCTGGAAAAGGATGTGGCTGTGCAAACCAAAACCAATGGTAATAACCCAACCCAAAAGCCATATCAGCACGTTCAAAATGCTCTAATGTAGGAATAATATCCAACAGCATGAGTTTGCGAACATGATTTGGGTGATCGATGGCTAGACGATGAGATACCCTACCTCCTCGGTCATGGCCAACCAATAAAAAGCTATCAAAACCAAGGCTTTCCATTAGCTCTATGCAATCAAGTGCCATTTCTCTCTTGGCATAGGCTGCATGACCCTCTGCATGTGGTGGTTTGTGTGATCCACCGTAGCCACGCAGGTCTGGGCAGACAATATGGAAATGCTTTGACAATTCTGGGCCAACCTTGTGCCACATTGCGTGGGTTTGTGGGTTGCCGTGAAGTAACAACAACGCAGGGCCATCCCCTCCATGTCGGTAACGTATTTGGCCACGGGGTAGGGATATTTGTTGACAGGGGAATTGGGTGAAAAAGTCAGTCATTGAGAGCACTTTCTAAACAATAATGCTAAAAATCATACAGGCTTGCGGGATTGTCACGAAGGACCAACTGCCAAATTGTTTTGTCAAAACCACATATTGCCCATAATCTTTTCCATTCCAACATCCAATCCACATCGCGAAAACCTTCCTGTTGATGGGCCTGTGTTGGGTTTTTGCCGCGTTGCAAGCTGTTGGTATGTGGCCAATCACTACCCCAAAGCATTTGGCGAGGAAATCGATGACAGAGTTCTTGAAAGCGTTTCAAAAAGGCTTCCAATTGATAATGTGGCACGGTTGGGATTCTGCTGGTGAGTTTGATAAAGAGTCGTTCGGTTTGCAGCAAGCAGATGATCCTATCCCAATCATCTTGTTGCATAGGTAGGTCGGGTCGAAAGCCTGCAAAGATCATTACAATGGCGGTATGAAGGCTCTGTTTGATCACAAATGTGAGAATATCCTTAGTGCTTGCAAAAATTTGCGCATGCCACCCAAGACCGTTGAGCATGGTTATCAAACGAATATTTTCCTCTTCGTTGGCATGCCTATCTTGCGAGGTGGCGAGATTTATGCGCGCCCCACGCACACCTTTATGATGCCAGTCATCAGCATGTTTCTCTAACTGCTCTAAGGAGCAGACAACGACCATACGTGTTGTCTCATGATATCTTTGTAAATGGTGTAAATGAAGACTGTTATCGGTTCCATACACCGATGGTTGAACCAAAATGGTGCGGGAAATTCCAAATTTTTTGCATATTGCTTGATATTCAGACCAGCTGGCAGTGCCAGGTGTGTAGACCCTATCGGCAACCATCGGGTATTGGGGCGCATGTTCAAAAACATGCATATGGGTATCACATCCTCCTTGGGGAACCGGTGGCGGTGATGGTGTGTTTTCCAGCATAGGAAGCTCCATCATAACAATTCGTTAACGATGGCTTGGGTGTATGCGCTTGTTGTCAATTCCCCACCCATATCGGTTGTACGGGTTGCTGGATTTTTTAAGACATTGGCCACAGCGGTCATAATGAAATGACCAGCCTGCATGACAGATTGATCTTGGTGTCGTTGCCCCAACCATTCCAGCAGCATCCCTGCTGAGAGCATCAAGGATGATGGATTTGCTTTGTTTTGTCCCGCAATATCGGGTGCCGACCCATGCTGTGCCTGTGCCATGGCTTTGTCATCACCAAGATTGAGTGAGGCCGCAAGCCCAAGACTCCCAGAAAGCTCTGTGGCAAGGTCAGAAAGAATGTCCCCAAACATGTTTGTGGTGACGATAACATCAAATCGCTCAGGGTGGCGAACCAAATGAGCACACATCGCATCGACAATGATCTCTTCTACAACAATCTCAGGATAGTCTTTCGCTACATGATGGACTTCTTCGAGAAAAAGACCACATCCCAACCTGAGGACATTGGCCTTATGGACCGCGGTAACCTTACCCTGACCACGCCCTGAGGCTAATCTAAGCCTTGCTGTTTCAAAAGCGGCTTTGGCAATACGATGGCAGCAATGCCGTGTGATACGGCGCATGGAGATCACTGTGTCTTCTGTGGGCATAAATTCACCTGATCCGAGAGACATGTTACGATCAGCATAAAATCCCTCAGTGTTTTCACGAAATATCACCATATCTAATTTCTTTTTCAAACGACTCTCAAAGCCCTCAGGTGTCTCTGCTGGACGAATATTTGCGAAGAGATCCAAGTCTTTTCGCAAGGTTCCTGATGGATTGATTCCTCCTTTTTCCTTCTCAGGATAAATATTGTGAGACACGGGGCCTAGGATGATGCCATCGGAAAGCTTGGCTTGTGCAAGAACTTCATCAGGCATCGTGGTACCTTTTGACGAAAGCGCCTCTAACCCAACTATGTTATGGATAAAAGAGACATGTCCTTTGCTTTTGGTTAGGGCGGCCTCAACAACATCCATGGTAGCGGCACAGATTTCTGGACCTATGCCATCGCCTTTTAGAACCAAGATGCTAATGGGGGAGTGGGTGTTGGTCATGGTTAACTCCTAGAGTTTTTTGGCAAGTCTAACGGCTGTTTTTCCAGGAATTAAACGCTTATCTGGCATAATCAAAACAGTAGGATCAAAAGGTGCTTTGTAAATTGTTCCTTGATCTGTTCCGATAAGCTGTCCTTTTGGTAATTCTCCAAACCTTGCAATCTTTGCAAAGGTAAAATGCTCTGTTTCTACAGTGATGATATCTTGAACATCTAGAAAGTCTTTGGGCCTGCTAGGGGTTTTCAACCATTCCGCGCCAAATTCTTCCTCCATAATACCCGTGCAACGAGAAAGCGGACCATGGTTTCAAAGGCTACGTCTTGGGTTCTTTTATCCCAATGTTGGCCACATTCTACCAACAATGCATTCTGGCTGCGTTCGGGATCTGAAAAGCTCAAAGTCGCGCAGCCATACCTTCTTTGTGGCCTTGGTCTGTTACGGTGCGCATCCCCATATCTACGCTTTGGGCGAGTTGGCGGCCTTTTGCGCACAATCCTGCCATCATAAGGGGGTCACAAGGTTTGTGCATGGAGTGAATATCAAGCAACAAATCCACCTCGGCAATCACATGTCGAACTGCCTTGCCACGACATATTTCTGAAGTTTGAGGTCGGTCAGGATCATCCATGGTGCCTGGAGACCAAATCCTGTTGAAATCTTCATCTACCCAACGTGAAAGGTCCGGATGGGATGGATCATAACTTAAAAAAGCATCCACGTTCATGAACCCAAGGCTCAGCGTTCCAGATAGGGGTCTGATATCATTGGTTAAAAGCCAATCTACCACATTGGCTCCACATAATTCATTGCCATGAACAACAGCAGAAATCATGACATGGGGTCCTGCCTTTTTGGTTGTAAAAGTATGGATATAATCAACGGCTTGTTGACCCCTTCCATCATAACCTTTTTTGTATGCGCTTATGTCTGGGGCAGCAATGTCCACGGGGTATGGATTGGTTGTTATGAGTCTTGGGTCTACCATATGAATTCCTCACAAGCTTTGGGTTTTTTACAAATCATCATAAAGTTTAACTCTAGGCAATGGCACCACATTAGGGCATATTTTCGTTTTACGGTTGTGATTTTTTTCATAAAAATGATGACGATCCACCCCTATCAACAAAATAAAAATCAAACATAACTTGGAGGTAAATCTCATGATCATGGTGCGCGCTGCAGATGAACATGCATTTCTACAGCAGGCTTTTATGCATGTGGGCGTTTCTAAGGAGCATGCCTCAATCGCAGCCCATTGTTTGTGCCAAGCTGATCTACGAGGCGTACAAACCCATGGGATGACAAGGGTTCCGATCTATGTTGAACGACTTCACAAAGGATGGTTGAACAAGGCGCCAAATCTACAGGAAAACAAAGTGAGTGATGTCTGTGTTCAATTAGATGGTGATAATGGTTTGGGTTTTGTCGTTGCAAATCATGCAATGAGTTGTGGCATAAAGATGGCGCAAGACTATGGTATTGGGCTGGTTGGGGTTCACCATTCAAATCATTTTGGTATGGCAGCCAGTTATCTTCTGCAGGCCGTTGAAGCAGGAATGATAGCGTTTGTTTTTACAAATGCTTCACCCGCTATGCCACCTTGGGGTGGAAAAAGCCCATTTTTGGGGACCAGCCCCTTCGCTGTTGCCGCACCATCTGGCCAAGAGGTTCCCTTTTTGCTTGATATGTCACCTGCTGTTGCTGCGAGGGGCAAAATTCGCCTTGCAGAAAAGCGAGGTGAGAGCATACCGCTTGGTTATGCTTTGGACGCAGATGGGCAACCCACTACCGATCCCACGGCCGCTTTAGCTGGCGTGGTTCTCCCTATCGGTGGACCAAAGGGATCAGGTATATCAATGCTGATGGATATCCTTGCAGGTGTTTTCACCGGCGCTGCATTTGCTGGTGATGTAAAGGATCAATACAAAGCACAGCAGAACGAGGCAAATGTCGGTCATTTTATGTTGGTCATGCGTCCAGGTTTGTTGATAAGCCAAGAGGCTTTTCTTGAGCGGATGGATGTACTTGTCAAACGGATTAAGGCCAATCCTAAAGCCAAGGATGTTGAAGAAATTTATATGCCTGGGGAGCATGAAGCGCGTTTGTGCCAAGAGCGGTTAGAACACGGTATCCCCTTTACAACACAAGATTTGGATTTGATGGATTCATTCGCCGATAGCTACGGCTTGCCTCATCTTGTGCGCACTGACTGTTGATGAAGTGACCTGAAACCTATCGTTGGCTCCAAATTTACGTGGATTCTGTAGACCATATCAGACGGATTTGTGACGCATCATCATTTTGATGAGGAGCAGATTTACGGGGGGCATAGGAAATGGCTTGAAAGATGGCATATGTATGTCGCTATCATAGGATTGGTGACGTGCGCTTGTAAAAATGAAAGTCTGTCGCGCAGAAAAACGCCAGACGCGACTCGAACAAAAGCTAAGATCCTGGCGCTCTACGATGTCCTATTTTCATGGATATCTGTCTTCTCTGCGGATCCTGCACAGCGAAACACTCTGATGTTCAAACATTTCATAAAACCAACATAAGGTATTTTTGACACCCTGTAGCGCCTTAAGGGCATGGAGGATGTCAGAAAATAGAATAGTCTTACCGCAAAATAAGGTTTCAACCTATGCCACCATGTCTGGCAGACCAAGAAGGGGCATCTCTAAGGAAGTCTTCTAAAATAGATAATTCATGAGGCGGTAGTCTATTTTCCGCACGAGCAAAATTGACAATATCATGGAGGTTTAACAGTCTTTTGACCGTGGCTGTTTGTGGAAAAGTTTCGTATGCAAATATAACAAAAATATCGAGCAATTCTGCTTGAGCAATTTGTAACCCTTGCGCCATTTTCGTTTTTGTTGCGCCATCGGTGGTCAGATCATCAACCAACAAAGCTTTTGCATTGAGAGGGAAGTATCCTTCAAACTGTGCAAGTCGGCCAAATCCTCTTCTTGTTTTAAGGGCAACAACGAGCGGAAGATGAAAGCGGTCTGCAACAAGGCTTGCAAAGGGTACCCCTGCCAATTCACAACCAACGATCATATCGGGTTTTTTTTGGTTAAAAATACGTTCTATATGATCGTATGTTTTTTCCATGATTATATTTCGCGCATCTGGAAATGAGATCATTCTTTTTAAGTCAATAAAAACAGGGCTTGCCCAACCAGAGGAAAACACAAAGGGCTCACTCTGATGTTTTTATTTTAACAGCATCATGGCGAAGCAACAAATCTGCAACCAATCCTGCATCGTGATCCATCAACAAATTCCTTATTTTAGAGGGCTAACTGACATAACATTTTTGACAAAATATGGCTTGCTGCGAGAAAGTCTTTTATATCCATGGCTTCGTAAGGGTTATGGCTACCATTCTCATTGCGAACAAATAACATGGTGCTGGGAATATTTTGGTTGGCAAAAACAGCTGTATCATGTCCTGCTCCAGATGCCATAATTTCAAAATCAACTTGCTGGTCAGAAGCCGTTTGTTGGGCAAGCGCGACCAATTTAGGGTCCATTATTGCTGCTTTGGTTTGAGAAACATCCCCCAAATCAATAGATAACTTTCGTTTCTGGGAGATGTCTTCAGCCTCTTCAGCCAATAAATTTCCAAACAATTTTAATGTTGTTTCATCTTGGCTTCTATACTCAATAGAAAAACAAACCATTCCAGGTATGCGTGAGACGGCATGTTCTTTTGCATCTGTTTCCACGATGCCAAAGGTAAGAACCAAGTCTTCTCCCTGTTCTAGAAGGGTCTTCCAATGTCCATCCATGCGGTGCATCAATTCAGCCATGGCAAGAACAGCATCATGGCGTAACCAGCGTCGAACCGCGCCTGAATGTCAACTTCACCTGTTATAACGGCTTTACGATGGCGTACATTCCACGAATGCCTGTCACACCTATTGGTTTTTCTTTGTACCAATACGGGACCTTGTTCGATATGTAGTTCCACCCAAGCAGCAAATTGATGGCTTTCTGCCCAAGGAGCCTGTTCCATCATGGCATCTACCTGGATCCCACAACTTTCCATTTGAGCTCGTAAAGGACGTTTCTGACTTCGATGCATACTTTCGAGATCATGGTCCGTGAGTTGTCCAAACATCGCGCGAGAGCCAAAGTAGCAAGGCCCTCCAAACCATGCACTCTCTTCACCACGGAGTATATAGGTACGTAGAGTCCTTGATAAGTTTTGCTGTTGTGCATCAAGAAGGGTCAACAAGCCCGCCACAACACCTGCGGAGCCATCATAGTTACCGCCTTGCGGAACGGAATCTAGATGTGAACCCGTGGCCACAAAAGGAAGAGATGTATCCAAACCAGGACATTCCACAATCATATTGCCTGCTGGATCTGCAAAACAAGACAAGCCAGAAGCGACCGCGAGAGAAGCAATAAAATCTATAGCTTTTGTTTCGCTATGGCCATAGGTTTCCCGGCTTACACCTACGCCATCAAATGAGAGGTTTCTTAAAACTTCAAAAATCTGCTTCGTACCTTCCTCGCGATCAAGCTTAAGCGCCTGTAAGAGGTTGGTGGGTAAGCTCATCCTAGACTCTGCTCCTTGGCAGATTCTTCGAGCTAGAAACGTGTCAGGACTGGACATCGTATAATTACTCCGCCTAAAAACTACGTGTAATCTATTTGCATAAGTCCTTCAACCTTTGTTGATGTTTATGATGTCAGGACATCATAAAAGGACTGTTGGACAAGGAGGTGTCGATGAACAAGCAGGTGGTCGGCTTTGATGTGCCCGCCATGGTGGGGATGTCCATAAATGATATTGCCACACCAAGCCTAGTTCTAGATCTGGATGCTTTAGAATGGAATATTCAGACCATGGGGCGTATATGTAAAGATTTGAATATTGGTCATCGTGCCCATGGCAAAATGCACAAATCAGCAGATGTAGCCAAATTGCAAATGTCTCTTGGTGGAGCCGTTGGAATTTGTTGCCAGAAAGTCAGTGAAGCAGAGGCATTCGCGCGCGCTGGTATCAACAATATACTGATTACCAATCAAGTCGTTGGGTCGCCTGCTATCAACCGGCTTATAGCATTGGTTGGATCCGGGATAGAAATTGCCTGCTGTGTGGATCATTTTGACAATGTCAAAATGTTAGAAGCAGCAGCACAAAATGCTGGCGTCCAGCTGAATT
>JAYPQH010000045.1:0-9100 GCA_038131935.1 Alphaproteobacteria bacterium
TCATTGTCCTGCCGTTCGATCATATACAAAGGCATGTTTCTCGCAGAGGATCTTACAAAATTCTATCCAGATCTTCTAGATGAACGGTTTGTATCAAGCTTTGCGATTTACCATCAACGTTATTCCCCCAATACCTTTCCACAATGGAAACTTGCACAACCTTTCCGTATGTTGGCGCATAATGGTGAGATTAATACCGTTAAAGGTAATAGCAATTGGATGCAAAGCCATGAAATCCGTATGGCCTCGGAGGCTTATGGAGAATATGCTGAAGATCTCAAACCCGTTATTCCTCATGGCGCTTCAGACTCTTCAGCTTTAGATGCCGTCTTTGAGCTTTTTGTGCGCGCCGGACGCTCTGCACCTCTGGCCAAGTCCATCATGGTTCCAGACGCATCTCCTGCTGATGCTGACATGTCAGATTCTTGTCGTGCTCTATATACATACGCAAATGCTATTATGGAGCCATGGGATGGGCCTGCTGCAATTGCAGCAACCGACGGTCGTTGGGTGGTTGGTGGTATGGACCGCAATGGTTTGCGGCCAATGCGCTATGCAATTACCGATGATGGTTTCGTGGTTGCTGGGTCGGAAACAGGCATGGTGGATCTGTCAGAGGCAAGGATCATAACCCGTGGGCGTCTTGGTCCAGGCGAAATGCTGGCGATTGATCTTCAGGAAGGTAAGATTTTTGATAACCTTGCCATTAAGGATTATCTGGCGGATGAACATCCCTACCGTGAATGGGTAGAGAATGTTCGTCCTATTGATCAAGATCTTTCAAATCTGGTTGAAACTGCTGAATGGGAGCGTGAGGAGTTGCGCCGCAGGTTGGTGGCTGCTGGTATGACCTTGGAAGACCTTGAGTTGTTGCTGCAACCCATGGTGGAGCAAGCAAAAGAGGCCGTGGGCTCTATGGGTGATGACTCACCTCTGGCAGTTTTATCCAGTCACTACCGTCCCTTGAGCCATTTTTTCAGGCAAAATTTTTCACAGGTTACCAACCCTCCTATCGACTCTCTTCGTGAATATCGGGTGATGACCCTCAAAACGAGGTTTGGTAATTTAGGAAATGTTCTGGATCAATCTTCCCAGCAAGTTGAAATTTTGACCTTGGAAAGCCCTGTTGTCTCTAATGCCATGTTCAAAAGAATGTGTGAGATCATGGGAGATGCCATTGTCGAAATCGATTGTACATTTGATCCGTCAGAGGGTGATCGCGCGTTGCGTGATGCTATTGAACGCATCGAGAGAGAAGCAGAAGATGCCGTGCGACAAGGCTTTTCGCATCTCATTCTCTCTGATCAAAAGGTAAGTACACAGCGCGTTGCAATCCCGATGATCCTAGCAACAGGAGGCGTTCACGCGCATTTGGTAAAGCTAGGTTTAAGAACATTCTGCTCTATCAATGTACGTGCTGCTGAATGCCTCGATCCACATTATTTTGCGGTGTTGATCGGCACGGGTGCCACCACGGTGAACCCTTACCTGGCACTTGAAGCGGTGGCAGATCGCCATGATCGAGGCTTGTTTGGTCAAATGAGTTTGGACGAGGCTGTGCAGCGGTACAAAGAAGCCGATGATCAAGGTCTTTTGAAAATTATGTCCAAGATGGGTATTTCGGTGATTTCATCATACCGAGGTGGCTATAACTTTGAAGCGTTGGGCTTGTCACGTTCCTAGTCTCAGAGTTTTTCCCTGGTATGCCAAGTCGGATTTCAGGAATTGGCCTGACGGGTATTCAGAAAAAAGCCGTTGCACAGCACGCAAAAGGGTTTACCGCTGCGAATGTAACCTTGCCTGTTGGTGGTTTTTATCGTTTTCGTCGTGGCGGGGAAAACCATGCCTATGAGGGGCAATTGATACATATGCTCCAGCATGCCGTGCGTTCTGGTTCTTACAAAACCTACAAAGATTACTCAGCGGCGTTACATCAACAGCATCCTATTAACTTGCGTGATTTGTTAGATTTCAAACCTGCTGGCAAACCCTTGCCGATCGATGAAGTTGAATCAATTACTGAAATTCGCAAGAGGTTTGTGACCCCAGCTATGTCTTTGGGTGCATTATCACCAGAGGCCCATGAGACCCTGAATATTGCAATGAACCGGATTGGAGCAAAATCTGACTCCGGAGAAGGTGGTGAGGACCCAGCGAATTTCCATCCTCGCGAAGACGGCTCCAACCCTGCGTCAGCCATTAAGCAAGTTGCTTCGGGTCGTTTTGGCGTAACAGCGGAATATCTAAACCATTGTCGTGAAATTGAAATTAAAGTGGCCCAAGGTGCAAAGCCTGGTGAAGGTGGTCAGTTGCCAGGATTTAAAGTCACGGACATGATTGCTAGGTTGCGTCATTCGACACCAGGCGTGACCCTGATTTCTCCACCGCCACATCATGACATTTATTCCATCGAAGATTTGGCCCAGCTTATTTATGATTTGAAACAGATCAATCCAACTGCTCGGGTTACAGTCAAACTTGTAGCCTCATCAGGGGTGGGAACGATTGCCGCTGGTGTAGCTAAGGCGATGGCAGATGTTATTCTCATATCTGGGAACAACGGTGGTACAGGCGCATCTCCCCAAACATCTATCAAGTTTGCAGGAATCCCATGGGAAATGGGGTTGGCAGAGGCCAATCAAGTTTTAACTTTGAACAATCTGCGTCATCGGGTGTTGCTGCGTACTGACGGAAGTATCAAGACAGGTCGCGACGTGGTCATGGCTGCACTGCTTGGTGCGGAGGAATATGGTGTGGGAACAGCGTCATTGGTTGCCATGGGTTGTATCATGGTGCGTCAATGTCACTCCAACACCTGCCCGGTTGGTGTCTGCACACAAGATCCTGCGTTGAGAGACAAGTTCGTTGGTACGCCAGAAATGGTGGTGAATTTGTTTACCTTTATTGCCGAAGAAATCCGTGAAATCTTGGCGTCATTAGGATTGCGTTCTCTCGAAGAAGCTGTTGGAAGATCCGATCTGCTGGCCCAGGTATCTCGAGGTGCAGCTCATCTTGATGATTTGGATATGAACCCTCTTTTGGTTCAGGCAGACGGCTCGATTGCAAGAACTTGTCAATTGCAACCGGGAACACGGAATGAGGTTCCTGAGACCCTTGATGCGAAAATTGTGACCGACGCCGCACCATTGTTCAACCATGGTGAAAAAATGGAATTGGCCTACTCAGTCCGAAATATCCATCGTGCCGTGGGTACCCGCACAGCGTCACATATTGTGAGGCGTTATGGAATGCGTGGCCTTAACCCAGGACATTTAACCTTAAAGCTTCGCGGTTCAGCGGGGCAGTCATTAGGTGCGTTCTGTGTTCAAGGGATGCGTATAGAGGTGGATGGAGATGCCAACGATTATGTTGGAAAAGGTTTGTCCGGGGCAGAGATCATCATTCGACCAGGACGTGAGTCAAAGATTATTCCACATGAAAGCACCATCATTGGTAACACGGTCCTTTATGGCGCAACAGCTGGATTTTTGTTTGCTTCAGGGCAAGCAGGTGAACGTTTTGCCGTTCGGAATTCTGGCGCGACGGTTGTTGTTGAAGGATGTGGCTCAAATGGTTGTGAGTATATGACTGGTGGAACCGCTGTGTTATTGGGGCAGGTGGGGCATAACTTTGGTGCAGGCATGACCGGGGGTATGGCTTTCATCTATGATATTGACCAAACGTTCGCGAGACGGGTGAACCCAGAATCCGTGATTTGGCAGCCCTTAGCTTCAGCACATTGGGAAAAAGTTCTTCGTCAACTTATCGAGCGGCATGTGAGCCATACGTCGAGCCCAAGAGCTATGGAAATTTTGGATGATTGGGATCGTTTGAAGGGCCATTTCTTGCAAGTTTGTCCAAAAGAAATGGTGCAACGTTTGGAATATCCCCTCGAAGACACAAGCCTCACGGCATAAAATAATGGGTTCTTGGTCTTCGTTATGAGCCAAGAATTAATGTCCTGCCCCCTTAAAAGGGGCGGGCCTTCGCGTCTGTGCCTTGTTTTGCTATTTTAAGTAAACATAAGTGCTAGAGGCACAGGGTAATATGGGAAAGGATAGATGCTGCGTAACAAAATATACCTGTTTTTTGTTGCCCATATTTTTTGGTCACCAGTGATGGCCACAGAAATTCGTTGCCTGATGACGGCAAAGCATCACGCAACCATTACCTTTGAGCAAGGATCAGGGAATAACGTCGCGCAAGTTTTATTCAGTCATCTGGTTAGACCCATGACGGTCACCCAATCAAATATCTTGGGGCAGAAGATTGAACTGCAGGGATATATTTTATCTCAAGATGCAGTAGATATGAATAAGGTTCGTGATAGGTCTTGTTCAACTCATCTTGGTCGCGCGCGTATGGACAAAGATCAAAATGTTATGCCTTGTGATTTTAGAAGGATGGAACGCTATGCTGTCTCCCTATTGATAGATCGTAAGGAAAACCAACTTACCTTAAAAACCCCAGATGGTTTCGAGCGCTCTTTATTTCGTAATCCAGATGAATTTGATGAGCTTCGTACCTTGCCTGAGATACAGCAACTCAGCTGCACTGCTCATCAAAAAGATACCAGATGAACATTATGTTGGCGATGTTGTCAGCAGAATAAAGTCAATTATTGTCGGCCATATGTATCTTCATACCGCACAATATCATCCTCTCCTAGGTAGCTTCCAGATTGCACTTCAATAAGCTCTAAAGGAACAACCCCGGGGTTCTCCAGTCGGTGTACAATGCCCAATGGGATATAGGTTGATTGATTTTCGCTAAGCAAAAAACTCTCTTCCCCCCGGGTGACCTTGGCTGTTCCGCGTACGACAATCCAATGCTCTGCTCGGTGGTGATGCATTTGCAATGACAAGATACCACCAGGTTTGACGGTGATACGTTTCACCTGAAAGCGCTCGCCCTGATCAATGGAGTCATAAGCGCCCCAAGGACGAAACACCTTGCGGTGTAGCTGATGTTTTGCAGAACCTTTGGCATCCAAAAGGGATACGATGTTTTTTACTTTCTGAGCTTCTTGTCTGTTGGTGATCAAAAGAGCATCATCGGATTCTACAATAACCAAATCCTGAACGCCAACGGCTGCAATCGTAAGTTTATCAGCATAGACCAAGTTGTTATGGGCATCTATGGTTAACACATCTCCGCGCAAAGCATTTCCCTGCTCGTCGCGTTCTTGAAGCTGCCATACTGCATCCCAAGCCCCGATGTCAGACCAGGCTGCGTCAAGTGCCACCATCGTGGCAAGGTCGGTTTTTTCCATGACGGCATAATCTATGGATTCTGAGGTTATGGCTTCAAATGCTTCTGTTCCTACGCGAATAAAATCTTGATCGATGCTGCGTTGTGCAAAAGCCTGTCGTAGATGTTCAACAGAGTTGGCATCGAAACGTGACCACTCGGACAAGAAAACATCCGCCCGTAAACAGAACATACCACCATTCCAATGATATTCCCCTGTTTTTATAAAGGATTCAGCGTTCTCAAGAGATGGTTTTTCCGTAAATTGAGCAACCTTTTGAATACCATCCACCTCTATATCTTCGCCTGCCCTGATGTAGCCGTACCCAGTCTCTGGATGGGTTGGTTTGATTCCAAATGTACAAATATAACCTGCGCTGGCAGCATTGGTGGCGTTGTTTAAAGCATGCTTGAGTTGCTCAAGGTTTTTGATCACATGATCAGAAGGCATCACAAACAGTATGCTATCATCTCCTGCTTCTAATGCGGCAAGGCCAATTGCAGCTGACGTGTTACGGCTGGTTGGTTCTAGGAGAATGCGGGCTGTGATGCCCAGTTGTTGGCACTGTTCGGCCACGACAAAGCGATGTTCCTCATTGGTCACCAAAATGGGAGGTTGTGTGGAGAGTTGACCCGCACGAATTATGGTTTCCTGTAGGAGAGAATGATCTGGATCATGAAGGGCATGAAACTGTTTGGGGTACGCGCGCCGTGATTGTGGCCACAACCGTGTTCCTGAGCCACCGCATAAGATAACAGGTACCAGCATCACAATAATTCCTCTTAAGTCTCATCATTCTTTCTGATTGCGCTACGGGAAATAAAGCTCCAAGGCAAGCCATTAACCTTTAATTGAGATGATGGCGTTTGTCATTTGAAGGTTGAGCTGCAAAGATAGGGGAAGAATGGTGATGGATCATGTACCATATACCTCCGTTATGTTTGAGGATGTTTGTTGTCACAATTTCGTGTGGTGCATTTTGCAGATGTTCTTTCCCGGTCGTCCATAATATATCACCTGATAGATCTTGAGCCAGATGTTCATAGCGTATCGAGAAGCTGTGACCTTGCCCCATAATATTTGACCAACCCGCCATCACCTGAGTGCGGCCTATGGTTGGCTGCCAGCCTGGATGATGGCAGGATATATTTTCGGAAGGAAGCCAAATAGCGGCCATTGCCTCAAGGTCCATCTTGGCGAAGATGTCATAGAACTCAAATAATTTTTCCAATCCTTTGTCTTCATCATGTGGGTCCAATTTTACTCTCCTCTCGGGGCGATATGCTGTTTCATTTTCGTATAACATAGTGCTAGCATGACGATTGACAGTATGGCTGTTCATGCAAGCTGGTAACGGTTGCTATTTGTCACGAGCGTTATGTTTTTAGAGGTTCTAATTCTTTGCGGGTTCTTGTTCATTTCCCCTTATGTCCGTTCTCGCGAAAAGTACGGATCCATCTCCGAGAAAAAGATCTCACATTTGATCTTTTTGACGAAAATCCGTTTTTTGAGAAATCAGTTGAGTTGCTGCGTGCCAACCCAGCAGGCCAAGTGCCAATTTTGGTTGATGGTGAAGCTGTTATTATTGATTCCCGAGCCATTTGCGAATATTGGACGAACGTTATCCAGAGGATATTTTTTTGCCAGACCTACCTAATGAACGTGCCGAATGTAGGCGTTTGGTTACATGGTTTGATCAAAAATTTTTTGCAGAAGTCACACAGCCTTTATTACGCGAGCAGATTATTAAAATGCTCGCCAGAGCTGGTACCCCAGAAGGACGCTACTTACGCGTGGCGCAAGAAAATTTGAAAGCCCACTTCACCTATTTTAACCAGATAGTCGGTGATCACAATTGGATGGTTGGTTTAACGCTCTCCCATGCTGATTTTGCTGCTGCCGCTCAGATCTCTGTTTTGGATTATCTAGGTGTTGTACCGTGGAAGGATTATCCCAACGTCAAGGATTGGTATACGCGGATAAAATCGCGGCCTTCTTTTCGCCCTATATTGCGTGATTTTCTTCGAGGACGTCCTCCAAATTCAAATTATGCCAATCTTGATTTTTAATCTGTCATGAACGCTGAGGGCCTTAAAAAGTTAGCAATTCAGTTGGGTTTTGATGATGCAAGGGTGGCATCCCTTGATCATTTCCCCACCCAAGAGGTTTTTTTACAGCAGTTCGTAGACTTAGGTCGTCATGGTTCTATGCATTGGATGGAAAGGCGTTTGAAGGAGCGTTCACATCCGCAAAACTTATGGTCTGATGCTAAATCTGCACTGGTGGTGGCGGCCAATTACGCTAGTGATAAGGATGTTTTTGATGACCTCAGTGACACATCCAAAGCTTATTTGTCCGTCTATGCCCGACGCAGAGACTATCATGACCAGTTGAAAAAAAAATTAAAACAACTGGCCACAACGATGGCAAATTCTGGATGTGAAGTAAAAGTCTTTGTAGACACAGCGCCGTTGATGGAAAAGCCACTTGCCCAACATGCGGGGATTGGTTGGCAAGGTAAACATACCAACCTCGTTTCTCGACATTTTGGGTCATGGTTGTTTTTAGGGGTATTGCTCACCTCCATAGATCTTCAGCCAGACCCTCCAGAAGAGGATCATTGTGGGCAATGCAGGTCCTGCATGGATATTTGCCCCACACAAGCTATCCCTTCACCATACCAACTTGATGCTCAAAAATGTTTGGCTTATCTGACCATCGAATACAAAGGTGTTATCCCACAGGAATTTAGAGAGCCTTTAGGCAATAGGGTTTTCGGGTGTGATGATTGTTTGGCCATTTGTCCTTGGAATAAGTTCGCTCAACAATCTACGGGGGAACAAGCAGCTTTACATGGCCGTGAGCTTGAGGAATTGGTGCAGTTATCCGATGCAGAATTTCGTGAGATGTTTCGGCAGACAGCAATAAAAAGAACGGGCCGCGACGCCTTTGTACGTAATGTTTTGGTTGCGATCGGCAATAGTGGGGACCAGGCATATCTCAAACAGGTATGCAGATTGCTGGATGATCCAGCTCCTGTTGTGAGGGCACATGCGGTTGCCTGTCTGGCAAGATTGAGTCGAAAGCATTTTGATGAAGAGTTCATAAGGCGGCTGCCACAGGAAGAGGATCCTTTGGTGTTAAAGGAGTGGGGAAAATGAAAATATTGGCTTGGGGGATGGGCTATGTTGCCCGTCGATTGGCACAAAACTGTCCTCACCTCAAAATTGTGGGAACAACCCGTCAGCCCGTCAAAGCGGACAAGGGCATCACAAATGAATTGCTGATGCCATTTTCTGGAGATATTGAATCAGGCCTCAGAAATTATGCTTCTCAGGCTGATGTTTGGTTGGTCTCCATCCCTCCTGTAAATGGACGCGATATGGTTGCAGATCTTGTGCTGAGGGAACGTTTGGCGCTGCCTCCTCAGGTTGTTTATCTCTCCGCCACATCTGTCTATGGGGGTCATGATGGTGGGTATCGAGATGAACTGAGCCTTCTTGATGGAGAGGGAGAAAGGGCAGAGCATCGACGTACTGCAGAGGCCACTTGGATGCACCTATGTTCCAGTCATTCCAGCCGTTTTGCGACCGTGAGGTTATCAGGTATTTATGGGCCCCAGCGTAATGCTTTGCATCGCGTTTTGAACGGTCAGACGTTTAGTCTTCATCGTGCTGGTGCTGTTACCTCACGCATTCACGTAGATGACATTGTAGCAGGTCTAAAGTCCATTATTGGTAAAAGTGGAGGTTGGGGGGCTTTCAACATGGCTGATGATCTCCCCTGTTCTCCAGCCATTGTGACGGATTATGCGTGCCAATTATTGGGTCTTCCTGCCCTACCAAGAAA
>JAYPQH010000046.1:0-6678 GCA_038131935.1 Alphaproteobacteria bacterium
ATGGCATATTTGAGCATGGCAATCCTGTCGATACCCATGCCAAAGGCAAAGCCTTGATAAATTTGGGGGTCAAGATTGCAAGCTTCTAAGACACGGGGGTGAACCATGCCACAGCCTAATATTTCTAACCAATCGTCCCCCTCACCAATGACGATCCTATCTTTTTCAAATCGACAACCAATATCGACTTCCATGCTAGGCTCTGTGAAAGGAAAATGGCTGGCGCGAAACCGCATCACGACATGGTCTACTTCAAAAAATGCTTTTGCAAAGGTTTCTAATGTCCATTTTAATTGGCCCATATGGCTATCTTGATCGATAACCAACCCTTCTACCTGATGGAACATCGGGGTATGGGTTTGATCGGAATCACAGCGAAAGGTCCGACCCGGTGCAATGATGCGAATAGGTGGCTTTTGTTGGGTCATGGTACGGATCTGCACAGGTGATGTGTGGGTACGCAACACAGGGCGTCGGCCCTCTTCATCGGGTGCGAAATAAAAAGTATCATGTTCCTGTCGTGCAGGATGGTCCGCGGGAATATTGAGGGCTGTAAAATTATGAAAATCGTCCTCAATATGAGGGCCTTCAGCTACTGAGAACCCCATCCCCGCAAAGATGGCTGTCACTTCCTCGATGACTTCCCCAATTGGATGCAAACTCCCTGATGCAAAATATCTACCGGGCAGGGATAGGTCGAGGGACTCCGCTTGAAGTCTCTTTTGCATCTCTTGATCAGCTAACTCTTGATAACGGGCGTCCAAGGAAGCTCCCACCTTATCTTTCAAGCCATTCAACAAGGGGCCCCACTGCTTACGCTCTTCAGCAGTCATCTTACCCAAGCCACGCATCAGAAGACTGATAGATCCTTTTTTACCTAAAGTCTCCACGCGCAATTGCTCTAAAGCCCGGACGCTGCTTACGTCTTGGAGTTGCGCATATATCGCCTGTTGAAGTTGTTCGATCTGGTCGTGCATCTTGCAAGATCTCCCATAAAAAAAGGCCCCAGCAGAGGCCTTTAATACCAGTTGGGGCAAACACAAAAACTTGCCTTATGCGTTTAACGCCTTCTGTGCCTGATCCACAAGACCCTTAAAGCTATCTGGGTGATGAATAGCAATTTCAGATAGCATCTTACGGTTCAGTTCAACGCCTGCTTTGTCTAGACCGTGCATAAATTGACCATAGGTTAGCCCATAAGCTCGTGCTGCAGCATTGATACGCTGGATCCAAAGAGCACGGAATGTCCTTTTACGCCGCTTACGATCACGATATGCGTACTGCAAAGACTTTTCGACGGCTTGATTGGCAGCCCTAAAGGTATTCTTACGACGGCTGTAATAACCTTTTGCAGCCTTAATAACCTTACGATGTTTTTGGTGTGATGGCACACCACCTTTCACGCGTGACATGGTTTGAGAGCTCCTTCTGGGTTATGCATATGGCAAAAATTTGCGCACAATACGGGCATCAGACTCATTAAGAACCTGTGTTCCTCGTGCGTTACGGATAAATTTATTCGTCCGCTTGATCATGCCATGTCTTTTTCCAGCTTGCTGACCAATCACAAGACCTTTTGCGGTCACCTTAAAGCGCTTTTTGGCGCCCGATTTTGTTTTCATCTTGGGCATTTGTCTGCTCCTTCGCAAATTTTTTGGTCATTTTGATGAAAAAAACAACCAACACCACCTACACCGCCATGGCATGCCCAGGCATATTCATACCAAGCCAGGCGATAGTTTCACTCCATAGGGCAAAGACCCCATGAAAGAGCTGGGCTCTAACAGAACTTTTCACAACTTGGCAAGAGATGCCTCTGAAAAAAGAACTTTAGGATTGATAATTTATTTTGGCGCCATCACCATAATCATTTGGCGTCCTTCAAGCTTTGGATGTGCCTCCACTTTCGCGAATTCCTCTACATCCCCTTGAACACGCTTCAACAACTCCTCCCCAATTCCTGGTGCGCCATTTCACGACGCGAAGCGTAGGTGCTTTCTTATCCCCAGCCTCAAAAACCGCATAATGGCCTTCATTTTACATCGTAGTCATGAGAATCGATGTTGGGACGCATTTTAATCTCTTTGACTTCAATGGTTTTCTGCTTTTTGCGCGCTTCAGCAGCTTTTTTCTGGGCTTCGTACTTATATTTTCCAAAATCCATAACTTTACAGACAGGAGGTGCGGCATTTGGTGAAATTTCAACCAGGTCCAATCCTGCCAAATCGGCGCGATCAAAGGCTTCATCTAGACTGACAACCCCCACATTACTTCCGTCAGCATCAATGAGACGTACTTGGGGTGCGGTTATCATTTCATTCACATTTGGCCCATCATTTTTGGTGGGCGCTGCATTTAAAGGTCTGCGGGCTATCTTAGGCTCTCCTGTTTACAGTTACTGACATCGATTGTGTATATCAGGATTGAACGTCTGGCGCGAGGGACTCTGAGTGCATCATCGTTAAAAAATCTGTGCGTGACATTGTTGTCGAATCCTTCGACCCCAATCGACGTATTGATACGGTCTGATCCGCAGCTTCTTTTTTTCCAACGACCACAATCACAGGCACTTTTGCACGAGAATGCTCTCTAATTTTATACATGATTGTTTCATTACGCTGATCAAGGCTTGCACGGATAGAATGCTGTTTTAAATCAGCAACCAATTCCCCAGCATAATCATCTGCGTCAGAAACCACGGTTGCGACTTGCACCTGAACCGGCGCCAACCAAAGGGGGAAACGTCCTGCATAATTTTCAATAAGAATACCAATAAATCGCTCAAACGAACCCAAAATAGCACGATGCAACATAACAGGATGATGTCGTTCACCGTCTTCACCAATGTAGGTTGCAGACAGGCGTTCAGGCAGGACAAAATCGACCTGTAGGGTTCCACACTGCCAATCACGACCGATAGCATCCGTGAGAACAAATTCTAATTTAGGCCCATAGAAGGCACCCTCGCCTGGATTATGCTCAGGTTCAAATCCAGCAAGTTTTGTCGCCTCGAGCAAAGCACTTTCCGCACGATCCCATACTGCATCTGTTCCAGATCGCACCTCAGGCCTATCAGAGAACTTAACCCGAAAGCTCTCAAAGCCTAAGTCACGATAAACAGATGATAGGAGGTCAATAAAAATTTTGGTTTCTGAAGCAATTTGCTCCTCTGTACAGAAGATATGAGCATCATCCTGGGTAAACCCACGCACCCTCATGATCCCATGCATCGCACCTGAAGGCTCATATCTGTGACAAGACCCAAATTCAGCCATCCGCAGCGGCAAATCACGATAAGACGTAAGGCCTTGACGGTATATCTGCACATGGCAGGGACAATTCATGGGCTTCAGCGCATTCACGCGTTTTTCTCGTGCATGTTCTTCATCAATTTCTGTGATGAACATGTTTTCACGAAACTTATCCCAATGTCCGGATTCTTCCCATAACTTTCTATCAACAACTTGAGGTGTTTTGACTTCCACATAACCTGCATCGTCCAAACGTCGCCTCATGTAGGCCTCTAAAGTCCGATAGACCATCCAACCATGGGGATGCCAAAACACCATTCCCGGTGCTTCCTCTTGCAGGTGAAACAAATCCATTTCACGGCCAAGGCGACGGTGATCACGTTTCTCGGCTTCCTCAAGCCGATGTAAATAAGCCTTAAGCTCTTTTTCTGTGCGCCAGGCTGTACCATAAACCCTCTGCAATTGTGGATTTTCAGGGTTTCCGCGCCAATAAGCCCCTGCAACCTTCATCAACTTGAAAGCATGTCCAATCTGTGAAGATGAAAGAAGGTGGGGACCTCGACAAAGATCAGACCAACTATCACCATGGAAATACAGCCTAATATCCTCACCCGAAGGCAAATCTCGAACAATTTCCGCTTTGAACAATTCCCCTTGGTCAGCAAAATAACGCTCTGCATCCTCGCGTTTCCATATTTCCCGGCGGGTCGAAACATCACGATCAACAATTTCATGCATGCGCTGTTCAATGGCCTCAAGATGCTCTGGAGTTAGGGGCTCCTCACAATGGAAGTCATAGTAAAATCCATCTTTGACGGTTGGCCCAATCGTGACTTGAATATGTGGATATAGCTCCTTTGCTGCCATTGCCAAAATATGAGCCGCATCATGACGGATGAGCTCAAGTGCATCCTCCTCATCTTTCTGCGTCACAATATGAACTTCAGCACCATCTGCTAGAGGGTAATCCAGATCCTCCAACTTACCATCCAACCTGACAGCGATTGCAGCTTTTGCCAATCCTGGGCCAACATCCTTGGCCAAATCCAAACCAGTTGAGCCAGATTGCAAATGACGTGTTGAACCATCAGGCAATTGCAATGATATCATATGATCAGACATATAAAGACTCCTCTGCGCGAAACCTTGTCGGTTTGGCTACTGTAACGTGTTACGTCAAGACTAAGACGAGAGAACCTCATCATAAACTGTGAACGTGTGATCTAACATTTGAGACAAACCAAACTTATGTCGCACCCGTTCACTTGCTTGAGCGAGTATTTCTTCGCGTGCAGGATGAGCCAGAAAATCCCGAGCCGCTTGAAGCTGATGCATAAGGGCTCCGGCATGTTTGGGGTCAAAAGGAAAACAGCTTCCCTCTGCCCCCATCGTTTCCATGGCTCCGCCATGGTAAGCGGCGACCACCACGCGCCCCATAGCCTGTGCCTCCACCGGCACCCGACCAAACGCCTCAGGATCCAAAGATGGAATCACCACAATATGGGCCTGACCATAAGCTTGTGGCATATCCATTTGCGCAGGCTGAAAGGATACCATGGTATCAAGGCCATAACGGCGGGAAAAATCATGCAAACTTTGCTCATACGCCCCTCGACCTTGAGCATCTCCCATGATGCGCACGTGGAAGTTACGTTTCTCAAGGGGCAATTCCTTAAGTGCTTCCAATAAAAAAGCATTTGACCTTTCCAACGGGTTAAACGGCCCGGCAAAAGAACAATGGGCCGATCATCGGATGGATCCTCGGGCAAAAGTTGAAACCTATATTTGTTCACATCTATTCCCCGAGGAATGATACGTAATTTGCCTTCATGCCCGGGATGTTCTGCACAGACATGTGTGTGAATGAACTTAGAAATACAAATGACCCGCTTGGCCCGAAGCATAATTCGGTTGTACCTGCGCTTGAGTGCGTTCTGCGCATTATAGGTACCGTGATAGGTTGTCACCACCATGTTAGAAGGTATGCCTGCCCAATAAGCAGACCAAGCTGGGGCACGAGAACGAATATGCACGATGTCGGGTTTAATATCTTGAACCAAGCGACGAAGCTGCTGCGCATTCGACCATAATGTCCTTGGGTTTTTTGCATGCAAGGGTAAGTGGGCCAGCTCGACACCAGCATCCGACGCTTCCTGTTCCAAACTACCCCCATGTGAAACAATAAAGGAACGCCACCCTAAATCCACAGCTTTTTTGGCAACATCCAAGGCACCACGTTCGGCGCCACCAGAGCCCAACGCGGGAATGATCTGCAGCAAAACCTTTGAACCCATTACCTATTGTTCCTATCATGCTCATTGAAAGACTTTTCACCGCCACATTGTCATGGCATGACTTCACCTCAAGCGCTAGACCTATGCCAGGAGGATAATCTCAATGGTTAAAATGCAATCACGACAGGATGGAACAAAACTGGCTTACGAGCTTATCTCATCGCCATCTGCAACATTCAATGTCATGTTTTTGGGCGGCTTTCGGTCAGATATGATGGGATCCAAAGCCGAAATGCTGGCGCATCATGCAGCGGAATTGGGATATCATTTCTTACGTTTTGATTACCGTGGGCATGGTCAATCGCAGGGAAATTTTGCCGAATATGGTATTGCAGACTGGTTGGATGATGCCATGGCAATGTACAAAATTTTACCATCCCTACCCACCATTTTGATAGGTTCGTCCATGGGTGGGTACCTAGCCCTACTGATGGCACGACAACATTTGGATCATCTTTGCGGGCTTATTGGAATTGCAGCAGCACCTGATTTTACAGAACGCTTGATGTGGCCAAAACTTTCCCCATCACAACAACAAGACATTATGAACAATGGTGGCGTTGCCATACCCACACCTTATGATGACGAACCTTATTGGATAAGCCAGACCTTAATCGAACAAGGTCGAGATTTACTAATTTTGGATCAACCAAAGCAGTTGGGTGTGCCCACGCACCTCATCCAAGGTGGATGTGATGAAGATGTACCTCCCAATTGGCCGGAAAAAATTCGTTCATCTATCCTCGACAAAGATGTGGTGATCACCATGATTTGTGATGGGGACCACCGCCTCTCAAGAGATAGTGATCTATTTATCTTGCGACAGAGTTTGCTTCATATCCGCTACAAAGCAGGATTGTAGACCCTCCTTATAGGTGGGGAATTGGGGAGACCAGTCGAAAAGCTCACGAAGACGACGGGCGTAAATCCTTCTGTTATGCTGCATAAAAGATTTTGCTGACGGAGAAACATCACGATCTTCTGGATCTTTTCTTGGTAGGGCAGGGAGACCCAATAATTGGCACGCATAATCCGTCACAATGGCTGGAGAACAGGGGAGATCATCAGCCATGTTGAAAGCCCCCCAACCTCCACTTTTACCAATAATGGACTTTAGACCTGCTACAATGTCA
>JAYPQH010000047.1:0-6288 GCA_038131935.1 Alphaproteobacteria bacterium
GTCATTGTACTAAGAAGTCCTACATCCATTAGTGCCAACCTCCACTCATTACAAAAATACCGACCCCTATCATTGCGACCACACCACAAATCATGGCCAATGCATAATGGAACAGATAACCTGTCTGCAGCGCAGCCATGCGTCCGGCCAAAACCTGAAACAGTGCTGCCAAACCATCTGGGCCGTAACGGTCTACGCGTATTTCGAAGCCATAACGAAACCAGGAACCTAATCTTTGAACATTGTTTACAAAAACTTCCTGATAGAGCTCGTCAAAATACCACTTTTTCTCAAGGATAGCGTGGAGAATTGGTAAATCTTGCAACCATCTCGCAATATGTTCAGGACGCCTGATATAATAATGGAATGCCACCAGAAGCCCTAAGATAGACACCACGAATGGAGACAGCTTCACCCAAAATGGCACATGATGCGCTTGCTCAATCAATGACGCACCACCTGCAACAGAAGCGCTCCATATTTCTGTAATATGATGCTCATGCCCAAAGAAAAAATTCTTTGTAAGCACGCCAGCAAACACCGCTCCAATGCCCAAAACATATAGTGGTATCAACATAACCATGGGGGATTCATGGGCATGTTCAAAATACTTTTGCTGGCCTCTATGCTCACCAAAAAACGTCATAAAAATGAGTCGCCAACTGTACAGAGACGTCAAAGCTGCAGCCAATAGACCCAACCAAAACGCATACCCTGCCACGGCACCCTCACCCGCGAAAGCTACCTCTAAGACTGCATCTTTCGAGAAAAATCCAGCGAAACCTATTGATGTACCTGGGATGCCTAAGCCAGTAATAGCAACTGTTCCAATCACCATCATCATAAATGTGCGGGGAAGCTTCTGTCGTAAACCACCCATACGCCGCATATCTTGTTCATGATGCATCGCGTGGATAACAGATCCTGCACCAAGGAAAAGCAATGCTTTAAAAAAGGCATGGGTAAACAAGTGATACATGGCAACTTGGTACGCCCCAATGCCCGCAGCAAAAAACATATAGCCAAGCTGAGAGCAGGTCGAAAATGCGATTACCCTCTTAATGTCATTTTGTGCCAAAGCAACAGTTGCTGCATAAATACAGGTAGTTGCTCCAATAAATGTCACCAAACTGCTTGCGAATGTCGTAAGCTCAAAAAGTGGTGACATTCTGCAGACAAGGAACACCCCTGCAGTCACCATTGTTGCAGCATGTATAAGTGCTGATACTGGTGTAGGTCCCTCCATGGCGTCAGGAAGCCATGTGTGGAGAAACAATTGCGCAGATTTGCCCATGGCGCCTATGAAAAGCAAAACAGCCATCAATTCGAGTACGGGAAATGCGATGCCAAAAAACTCAAATGACATGGCCTGAACATTTGGATCATGCAAACGCGCGAACATGTCGTCAAACGAAACAGATCCCAGGACCATAGCAGCTAAGAAGATCCCTAACGCATATCCAACATCCCCCACCCTGTTAACCACAAATGCTTTCATAGCCGCGGCATTGGCGCTTTCTTTACGGTCGTAAAACCCAATGAGCAAATAGGATGCCAGACCAACACCTTCCCAACCAAAAAACATTTGGATGAAGTTGTCAGCACTAACCAATGACAACATGGCAAAGGTAAACAAAGACAAATAGGCGAAGAATTTACCACGGTCAGTGTCTTCAGCCATGTAACCGAATGAATATAAATGGACCAAGAATGATACCGAGGTTACCACAACAAGCATGACAGCACTCAACATATCAAGTCGCAAGACCCAAGATGATTTTAATGTTCCCACATCGATGAAACGAAACAATTCGACCTTGTGAACATCATGACCATCCAAACTTAAGAAAAGAATGACGGCGAATAATGCTGAAAACCCTACGGAAACTGTTGTTAGCCATTGTGCGAGATGCGGCATGTTACGGTAGGCGAAAAATCCGCCCACAATGGAGGCCACTAAAGGCAGCAGGACGACAAGTGATAACATGATCAACCCTTCATCAAATTAACATCTTCAACCGAATAGATCCTCGGTTTCGAAGTAAGTCAAGGATAGCAAGCCTACCGCAGCTTCAGCAGCAGCAAATGAGGTTAGCAGCGAAAACCTCTGCATTAACGTCAGACCATTGGTTTGCAAACGTCACCAAGTTTAGATTAAGCCAGCAATATCAGTTCCTGACATCAGAATTGTAATCACATTTTCGGTTGATAAAAATGCCGAAAACCCCAATTGCAAACAAAATGGCTCCAACCGCAAGAAAATGCCCATGATCGATCATTATTATAACCCCTGACCTGGCTGTTTGTCTTTTAATTCCATGGCCAATTCTCTCCTTCGAGAAACCTGCTGGGCCACACTCTGTCTTTTCACCCCATCACGATGGCGCAGTGTCAGGACAATTGCACCCACCATAGCAACAAGCAGAATGAGACCGCTTAACTGAAACACCAACACATGCTCGGTATACAAAACCTGTCCAATTAAAGCCGTGTTGCTCACTTCAACTGATTGGTTGGAGATCGAAGACGCCCCTGACAACTCACGACCTGTGACAGCTACAAGAATTTCACCAATCAAGGCCAAGGCGATCAAAGCACCTAAGGGAAGGTAGGATAAAAAACCTTGGCGAAGTTGCGCAAAGTCAACATCCAGCATCATCACAACAAAAAGGAAAAGAACCGCAACCGCGCCCACATAAACAATCATCAGGATCATTGCTAAAAATTCAGCACCGAGGAGTAGGAACAAACCTGCGGATGAGAAAAATGCAAGAATAAGAAATAACACAGAATGGACAGGGTTACGTGCGGCTATCACCAAAAATGCTGATAAGACGGTAATAAAGGCTATGATGTAAAAAGCAATGGTGGCGTACATTCTCAGCGATACTCCCTGTCTTCATGAAGCGCATGGGCAATCTCACGTTCCCAACGTTCTCCATTCGCGAGCAATTTTTGCTTATCATAGAACAACTCTTCTCTGTTCTCAGTAGCAAACTCAAAATTGGGGCCTTCTACAATTGCGTCGACAGGACACGCTTCCTGACAAAACCCACAATAGATGCATTTTGTCATATCGATATCATATCTTGTCGTCCGTCGAGATCCATCATCTCTAGGCTCTGCCTCAATCGTAATGGCTTGAGCAGGACAAACAGCCTCACATAACACATGCAATGCAGCGCTCTTCACCATTTGCATAGCGACGCAATGCATGCTCACCACGGAACCTAGGAGAAATGCGCCCTTTCAAATGGATAGTTCAGTTGCTGGCTTCCTGCTGTGAGGCCAAGAAAGAAAAATGCTGAAACAAAGTCAATGAGAAGAAATGTTTTGCGGACTGTATCAAGTTTGACATGCTAGCCTCCTACCAGAACACAACGAAGGCAGACACTACGACAACATATGCCAATGACAGCGGAAGAAATATCTTCCAACCGATCCGCATAAGCTGGTCATACCGGTAGCGTGGCACAATGGCCTTCACCATCGCAAAGATAAAAAAGACAAAACAAATTTTGATGGCCATCCAAAATATGCCCGGAATCCAAGTGAATGGTGCAAAAGGTAGAGGAGATAGCCATCCTCCAAGAAACAAAATTGCAGTCATTGCGCACATCAATGTTATTGAGAGGTACTCACCGATCATAAACAAAAGGTAGGGTGTGGAAGAATATTCAACTTGATATCCCGCTACCAATTCAGATTCTGCTTCAGGCAAATCGAATGGAGGTCTATTGGTCTCCGCAAGCGCAGACACAATAAAAACAACAAACATTGGGAATAAAGGAAGGAAATACCAATCTAGAAAACCATGACCGCCATCTTGGGCACGTACAATATCCCCCAAATTCATGGAACCCGCCAACAAAATTACGTTAACGATGACCAAACCCAAAGATACCTCGTAAGACACCATTTGTGCCGCAGAACGCAGCCCACCAAGGAAAGGATATTTGGAATTAGAAGCCCATCCCCCCATGATCACGCCATATACCCCAAGAGAAGACACAGCAAAGAGATACAAAATACCGACATTTAGGTCTGCAACTGCCCAGCCGTCGTCAAATGGCACAACCACCCAAGCAATGAGCGCCAGTACAAATGTCATCATGGGCGCAAGAAAAAAAACTGTTTTGTCTGCACCCGCTGGGACGATAATTTCCTTAAAAACAAATTTGATAAAGTCTGCAAAAGATTGCAACAGACCAAAAGGCCCAACAACATTTGGGCCACGCCGTAATTGAACCGATGCCCAAATTTTCCTGTCCGCATAAAGAAGAAATGCAAGTGCGAGCAAAAGTCCAACTGTTACCAACAATATGTGCCCTGTTGTCCAAAGCACATGTCCTAAAACACTATCCATTATTTCTGCTCCTGATGGTTAGAGCCATGTGACCCGGAACGTTCACGTGCGCATGTCATAAGCGTCTCCGAGGCTCGAGCAATGGTATTTGTCATGAAATAATCTTGATTTTTAAGACCTAATGTTACGTCCGGATCAGCCATCGCATCCCACGCATCATCACTCTTCAAAGCTGTAAGGATAGGACCATATTCATGACTATTTTTTAGCAATCCTTCCTGCGCCATTTCCCGCACCAACCCCTCATGATCGTCATAAGAGGTTTCATGTCCAAGAATTTGACTCAGTGCCCTGAATACCTTCCAACCTTCTCGAGCATCTCCTGGCGCATCAACAGCCTTGCGCGCACGTTGCACCCGACCTTCTGTATTCGCAAACAAGGCATCTTCTTCTGTCCAAGCTGCAACAGGAAGAACCATATCAGCCATTCCAGCACCCAATTCACCATGCGTGCCCATGTACACAATACCTGCCTGGCCAAAGTGATCTCTGTCCAGATGGTCAACTCCTATCAATATAACCAGGTCGTCAGGCTCAAACGCCTTGTCATGAATTTTTTGCTGCAACTCATTATTTGTAAACCCACAAAGCAATCCACCGACCATGGACGCTTGATTTTGTAAAACAGCAAAACCATTCCAATCATCAGATCCGAAGCGTGCAGCCAAACGCTTACAGCGCTGCAACACCATGGCACCATTGGCGCCAGATAATGCATCCGGGCTCACAATCACCAATAACTTTTCACATCTCGAGAATTCTTCTGGAATATCAGAGACTAGGCTATCTAAGTCAGCAGCTGTTTTGCCCAAATGCAACGTAGGGTATGTCAGGTCACAATGTTCACCAAGCAACCCAATTGGAATATCAGACTCCAACCATCGTTGCCGGATACGCGCATTCAATACCGGTGCCTGCAATCTTGGATTAGAACCGACCATAATAATACCGTCGCCTCATCTATTCTGCTATTCCAGCACCAAATGTGAACGATGATGGATCTTGAGAATCAAAACTGTATTAAACGAATTTCAACAGCGACTCGGCAAAGACTTACAAAATTCTGCCGCGAAAAGTGTATCCATCGACGCCAGCTCTCCAGCCAAGACATAAACGCGACGCTTTTTGATCTCTTGTGAAAGGCTTTCCAACGCATCAGGCCAGTTTGTTGGTGTCAAATGCTCACCTCGTCTGATGTAAGGCACATCAATTCGCTGCCGAGCCAGCGCATCCCACACGAAACGTCCCTTATCAGAGAGCCATTCTTCGTTCACCCAATCGTTAGCACGGGGCAAAATTCTCAAGACATCACGCCCACGGCTATCAACGCGTATATGTGAGCCCAAGGCGTCCATCACATCAATCGACTGCGTTTTTTTCAATTCCCAAGGTCTAGATTTAAACGCATAGGGTTTAGAGGTCAGTGCACCCACGGGACACAAATCAATAACATTTCCAGACAATTCGCTTGTTACGGCTTGTTCAAGATATGTCGTGATTTCCATGTCTTCACCGCGACCTATAGCACCGATTTCAGGAACCCCAGCAACCTCCGTCGCGAAACGCACACATCGGGTACAATGTATGCATCTTGTCATGGTGGTTTTGATCAAAGGCCCCATTTCCTTATCTTCAACGGCGCGCTTATTTAAAGCGTAACGAGACCTATCACCACCAAAAGCCATGGCTTGGTCTTGCAGATCACACTCTCCACCTTGATCACAGATAGGGCAATCAAGTGGATGATTAATCAACAGAAATTCCATCACACCATGACGTGCTTTATGAACCAAATCGCTATTTGTGCGGATTTCGGGAGGTTCCCCGTCTCGTCCGCCCCGCAAGTCACCTACGGTTACCGCGCAAGAAGCCATGGGCTTGGGTGCCCCAACAACTTCAACCAAACACATACGGCAATTACC
>JAYPQH010000048.1:0-6177 GCA_038131935.1 Alphaproteobacteria bacterium
ATTACATGCTCTCCAAAATTCCACGTAATAGGTTTGTTTTGGTGGAAGAAGTCGCCAGTCTTGTTGGTTATTTGGCCAGTGCTGATAACTCTTTCACGACCGGTGGTGTGTTTGATATTTCAGGTGGTCGGGCGACCTACTAAAAAGCTTGCCGATTGCCTTTAGATAAGACAGACTTTGACATGACTGCATCAAAAGCCAGCCATGAAGAATGCTGGTATTCATAAATTTGCGTGATGAAGGGGAGATTGTAATGAATAAGCCAGTTGGACCAATTTTTGATTTGGTCATCCGTAATGGTCAAATTGTTGATGGAACGGGTGAAAAAGGTTTTGAGGGTGATATTGCTGTTCGCGACGGTATCATCCAGGAAGTTGGCAATGTTTCTGGGCATGGGAAAGAAGAAATTGATGCGGCCGGTCAGGTGGTGACACCAGGTTTTGTAGATATTCATACCCATTATGACGGACAAGCAATTTGGGACAAGCATCTCAAGCCATCGGCTATTCATGGGGTTACGTCTGTTGTGATGGGCAACTGCGGTGTAGGCTTTGCCCCTTGTCGTTCTGATGACCGTGAGAAACTTGTGGAGTTGATGGAGGGGGTAGAGGATATTCCTGCTCCCGTGATGCATGAAGGCTTGGAGTGGTCTTGGGAGACATTCCCTGAATATCTTGATGCATTAGATCGTGGCCAACGTGATACAGATATATGTGCGTTGCTACCCCATGCAGCGGTTCGCGTGTATGTCATGGGCGATCGTGCTATTCGTCACGAAGCTGCGACTGCTGAAGATATGGAGCAAATGAGAAAGCTCACCGCCGAGGCTGCAAGAGCTGGCGCATTTGGGTTTTCTTCATCAAGAACAATTTCTCACAAAAGCAAAAAGGGTGAATACACCCCTACCTTGCGTGCAAATGAACTTGAATTAACTGCTTTTGCAAGAGGTTTGGCAGATGCAGGCCATGGTTTTATTGAAATGGTTTCTGATTGGGATGAACCAAACCCAGAGGAAGAATTCAAAATGTTCCGTCGTGTGGTTGAAGCAAGTGGTCGACCCATGGTCTTTACCTGCAACCAAAGACATGATGGACGGGATAGCTATTGGAAGGATCTCATGGCTTATGCCCGGCAGGCTCGCGAGGATGGTCACATTTTACGGCCAGTGGTGGCACCACGCCCAATTGGTGTGATGCTAGGGCTTAATGGTTCCCAAAACCCATTCTCTGGAACGCCCACATACCGTTCTATAGAACATCTGCCACTCGATCAGCGCGTAGAAGCCATGTCTCAGCCTGAAATACGGGCGAGGATTCTTTCAGAAGATCCCATCAAACAGAGCACCTTTCCGCTTATCCACCGTATCTTATTTACACAGATGTTTCGTCTTGGTTCTCCGGCGAATTATACGCCATCACCAGATGATTCTATTGCGGCGATGGCAGAACGTGCAGGGGTCACCCCACAAGAGATGGCTTATGATATCTTGCTGGAAAATCAAGGGCGTGGCTTCATCTATTCACCGTTGGTTAATTATGCCCATTACAATATGGACGCTTGTGCAGCCATGCTGGATGATCCCCATACGATCATGGGGCTTGGTGATGGTGGGGCGCATGTAGGCTTCATTCTCGATGCGGGCTATCCAACTTGGTTGATACGTTATTGGAATCAAACGCAACAACGCTATTCTATAGAGGAAACGGTGCGCAGGCTGACATCTGATACTGCCCATGCCGCTGGATTAAACGATCGTGGCCGTATTGCTGTGGGGTTAAAGGCCGATTTCAATGTTATTGACTGGCCTTCCGTTCGTGCAGGAGATCCTTATCTCATATCAGATTTGCCTGCAGGTGGGAGTCGTTTGATGCAGGATGTATATGGTTACAAGGCTACCATTCTCTCTGGTGAGGTGACCTACCGTGATGGTGTTGCTACGGGTGCTACGCCTGGAAGACTTGTTCGTAGTCGCGCATGATATTATTATTCGCGGTGAAAAGTTCCCATATCGGAGAGAGAATACATGGCCGTCACGTATCTTAAAACCAGTAAAACACAACAAGAGAGAAGCGAGATAGATGCCGAAATTCGTCAAACCGTTGAAAATATATTGATGGATATTGAACAGCGTGGAGACCTCGCTGTTCGTGAACTATCGCAAAAATTTGACAACTATACCGCAGAAAGTTTTCGGCTTTCTCAAGAGCAAATTGAAGAATTGATCGCACAAGTATCGCCCAAAGATCTTGAAGATATTAAGTTTGCGCAAGCCCAAGTACGCAGATTTGCTCAGGCGCAACGGGCATCTATGACTGATGTCGAAATAGAAACAATGCCCGGTGTTATTTTGGGGCATAAAAATATACCAGTTCAATCGGTAGGCTGTTATGTGCCTGCTGGGAAATTTCCTATGGTAGCATCAGCACATATGTCGGTACTCACAGCTTCCGTGGCTGGTGTTCCTCGTATTGTGGCCTGCACACCTCCCTTCCAGGGTGCCCCTAACCCAGCCGTTATCGCGGCTATGCATCTTGGTGGGGCACATGAAATTTATGTTCTTGGTGGTATCCAAGCTGTTGGGGCAATGGCCATTGGGACGGAGAGTCTGGAGCCAGTTCATATGCTGGTTGGCCCTGGAAACGCTTATGTAGCTGAAGCAAAGCGCCAATTGTATGGTCGTGTAGGTATAGATCTTTTTGCAGGTCCTACGGAGACAATGGTGATTGCGGATGAAACGGTAGATGCTGAAATATGTGCTACAGACTTACTTGGACAAGCAGAACATGGCTACAACTCGCCAGCAGTGCTGATCACCAACTCTAGGAAATTGGCGGAAGAAACAATGGCGGAAGTAGAGCGGTTGTTGACCATTTTGCCAACAGCCGAGACCGCCTCAGTCAGCTGGCGTGACTATGGTGAAGTCATTCTTTGTGACAGCTATGAGGAAATGTTGGCCATGTCTGAAGAAATCGCCATGGAACATGTCCAGGTCATGACGGATCGCGATGATTGGTTTTTGGAAAATATGACCTGCTATGGTGCTTTATTTTTGGGGCCAAGGACCAATGTGGCAAATGGTGATAAAGTCATCGGAACCAACCATACATTACCAACAAAGAAAGCAGGACGGTACACTGGTGGCCTATGGGTAGGAAAATATTTAAAAACCCACTCTTATCAACGCGTGCTAACAGATGAAGCGGCTGCATTAATTGGAGAATATTGTTCTCGATTATGTATGTTGGAAGGGTTTGTGGGGCATGCTGAGCAGGCTAATGTTCGTGTGCGTCGTTATGGACGTAAAAATGTTCCTTATGGAGAAGCTGCAGAATGAGTATTTTACCAAAAACCCCCTCGTTTCGACTTGATGGAAAAAGAGCTTTGGTTGCAGGTGCCAGTTCTGGTATCGGAGCAGCTTGCGCGGTGGCTTTGGCGCAAGCTGGGGCACATGTGGTGTTGGCGTCTCGGCGAATGGAACCCATGAAGGAGATGGTTCAAGCCTTGTTGGACGAAGGTTGTTCGGCAGAAGCGGTTCATCTTGATATTGCAGATTTTGGAAGTATCAAGTCAGTGATACAAGACCAAGCGCCATTTGATGTGATGATAAATTCAGCTGGTATCGCCAGGCAAACCCCCGCGCTTGAAACACAAGAGCAAGATTTTGATGATGTGATGAATGTTAATGTTAAGGGGGCTTATTTTATCGCTCGAGAGACCGCAGCCAAAATGTTGGATGCTGGTATTAAGGGTTCCATTATCTCATTATCATCACAAATGGGTCATGTTGGAGGGCAGCGCCGTGCGGTTTATTGCGCCACCAAACATGCTGTTGAAGGCTTCACCAAATCTATGGCTATTGAGTGGGGTAAAAGTGGTATTCGGGTGAATACAATTTGTCCAACTTTTGTACGCACGCCACTGACAGAGCAGGCTTTTGCAAATGAAGAGCAAATGGCTTGGATCCTATCGATGATCAAGCTAGAGCGTGTGGCAGAAGTCGAAGATATCATGGGGGCTGCTCTTTTCTTAGCATCTGATGCCTCAGCGATGGTTACAGGTACCTCAATTTTGATTGATGGTGGTTGGACCGCAGACTAATTGACACTCTTGTTCGGCCAAAAGGGTGGTGCTTTTTAGGAGTGGTCAATTTTGGGGCTGCATCCTGCACCTGTGCGAAGAGCTAAGGGTCATCTGAAGGTACCAAAGAGGCCAAAATTTCTATAGTTGGCTCAATGCGTTCATATCCTTGTGGCAAATGGACTGTGATCACACAGATGCTCATATGTCATAAAACTGTTGTGTTCTTTTTCTATGGTCATGGGATTGATGTGGAGAGAGGCTGACAAATGTTTCGCAATATTAGGTTTATGATGGGATTATGGGTGGCGATCCTACTTATACCCTCTTTCGTAAAAGCTCATGATCGGTATTTGGGTGAAATCCTATATATAGCTGGGTCTTTCTGCCCAAAAGGTACTTGGTTGGCTGATGGATCGCTGCGGTCTATTATGCAAAACCAGGCACTTTATGCGTTATTGGGCCTAAAATATGGAGGTGACGGTAGGGCGAACTTTGCTCTACCCAATTTGGTAACGCCTAGGCTGATTTCAGTAGGCCCTGGACAAGACCTCTCCTTAAACAAGCCCAGCTCAAAAAGGCGATCTAACCAAGAAACCGTCATGGAAGCAGACAAATGGCTTCACTCCCACAAAGCCATATTTTTACCTCATCATGTCAACAAACTATTGCCTTGTCTTGTTCATGAGGGAACTTTCCCCTCTAGGCCTTAGTTCAAGATGTGGTTTCATCTTATCTTCCATTTTGTTGACGCCATGCTGCGAATGCAGTTCGTGTTTCTTCTTTTGTCGCAGGGTATAATCCGATGATACTCTGCCCTTTTTGAACTTGTTCAAGAACAAAATCTTCAAAAATAGTCATCTCCCAAGCCTCATGAGCAATGTCTTCAGCAAGATGTTGGGGTATCACCACAACGCCCTCACCATCCCCGACCATAATGTCACCAGGAAAGACAGCAACATCGCCACAGCCAATGGGGGTATCAAATTCTAATGCTTGATGAAGGGTAAGGTTTGTGGGTGCTGAAGCACGGTTATGGTAAGAAGGCATTTGTATGTCAGCAATTTCCGGCGCATCTCTGAACCCACCATCCGTGACGACACCAGCGCATCCACGAACCATCAAACGTGTGACCAAGATGGAACCAGCTGATGCGGCACGTGGATCTTTTCGTGAGTCAATCACCATAACATAGCCCTCTGGACAAGCTTCTACTGCTGCCCTTTGTGGATGCTCAGGGTTTTGAAATACGCTGATTGGGTTAAGATCTTCCCGGGCAGGAATGTAACGCAACGTGAAGGCTGGGCCTACCATATTAGGTTTGTTCTTATTCAAAGGGTGAACATCTTGCAGAAATTGATTGCGTAGGCCTCGTTTAAAAAGTGCTGTGCACAATGTCGCTGTGCTTACATGCATGAGTTTGTTCTTCACATCTGGGTTCATGTTCCTGGTTCCTCTTTGGGTTTCATAAAATCAAAATCAACCCCTTGGCTTGCTTGCGTGACATGCTCATGGAATAACTTTGCGTAACCCCTCTCCATATCGAATTTGGGTGGGACAAAGCTCTTTCTTCGCTCTTCCAATTCCGTATCGCTGATTAAGAGATCTAAGCGTCGCTGAGGAACATCCAATTTGATCCGATCACCATTTTGCACCAGTGCAAGAGGGCCACCCACGGCGGACTCTGGGTCGACATGCAACACAATCGTACCCGATGCAGTGCCACTCATTCTACCATCAGATATGCGCACCATATCTTTCACACCTGTTTGTGCAATTTTTTTGGGAATTGGAATCAGCCCTGCTTCTGGCATTCCAGGAGCACCACGTGGCCCAATATTTTGCAGCACAAGGATATCATCTGCTTTAACGTCCAAATCGGGATCGTCGAGACGTGTAGCAAGATCCTCTAGACCCTTGAAGACAACGGCTCTGCCTTCGTGAACCAAGAGTTCAGGACTGGCTGCCGATTGCTTGATAATGGCGCCTTCAGGCGCAAGATTTCCTGATAAAACTGCGATAGAGCCACCGCTATGAATTGGCTTGAGTCTATTCCTAATAATGTCTTGGGGATAATCGCGCAGATGTGCATCAATATTC
>JAYPQH010000049.1:0-6035 GCA_038131935.1 Alphaproteobacteria bacterium
GATTAATGTAATTAAAAATGCCATTGAATCATTGCGTGGCGGAGATGAAGACGAAAAGCGGATAGAAAAGGTAGAGGAACCTCAGATTGTGGTGTTTATCGACCAAACAAATGATCAGGTCACTGTAACCATTCGTGACAATGGCCCTGGTTTTCCTCCAGAGCTAATATCTCGTCTGAAAGAACCTTATGTTACCACGAGGAAGAAGGGTACAGGTTTAGGATTGGCTATTGTAGATCGAATCATGAAGGATCATATGGGTGAGTTGCATTTGTTTAACGCGGGAAATCACACAGGGGCTTGTGTGAGTTTGTCGTTCCATACATCAACCTTAGCACCAAGGAATAGTAAGGAAAGTTCATGAGTTATATTTTGGTGGTAGATGACGAGGAAGATATTTGTGATCTTGTAGGGGGAATCTTGGAAGATGAGGGGCATGAAACTGCGTCTGCCGCAAATGCCTTGGCAACCTTTGAAAGTATCAATCGTCGGATGCCAGATGTGGTTATATTGGATATTTGGCTCAAGGGTTCCCACCTCGATGGCATTCAAATCTTGAAAGAACTTAAGAAAAATCATCCTCAATTGCCCGTAATTGTGATTTCTGGTCATGGGAATATCGAATTGGCTGTTACAGCAATGCAAGCTGGTGCTTATGACTTTATGGAAAAGCCCCTGAAAGTTGACCATCTTCTCGTCGTTGTTGGTCGTGCATTAGAGGCTGCAAGTTTGCGTCGACAGGTCCAACAGCTGCAAGAAAAAACTGATGTAAAGGTTCGGATCGTTGGTGATTCAATGAAATCAGTCAAATTGCGTGAAACCGCAGAGAAGGCTGCAGCTGGCGAAAGTCGTGTTTTCATACAGGGTGCATCTGGGTCAGGAAAGGAAATTTTGGCTCGTTTCATTCATCAATGTTCACCACGTGGAACCGGACCGTTTGTGGTTGTTAACTTGTCCCTTTTTAATGCCGAACAGCTTGAATTTGAATTATTTGGTGTGGCCGGTGATAAGACAGAAAGAAAACGTGTTGGAGCGTTTGAGCGTGCTGATCAGGGCACCATTTATTTGGAAGAAATATCGAATATACCAGATCAAATTCAGGCACCACTTTTGAAGTTTTTGGTGACTGGACAATTTACCAGGGTAGACGGAACTGTTCCTGTTGAAGTGAATTGCAGAATTATTTCATCATCACAAAATACAGCTGACGAAATCATGAAACAAGGTGCGTTGCGTCAAGATTTGTTTCATCGGTTAAATGTTCTTGGGATTGAAATTCCAAACCTAAGTGATCGTCGTGAAGATATTACACTCATGCTTGAGGTAATGTCAGACGAATTTTGTTCCCAATCTGGTTATAAGCAGCGAACGTTTTCTCAAGATGCCCTCACGGTGTTACAAGCCTATTCGTGGCCCGGTAACGTGAGGCAATTACGCAATGTCGTTGAAAACATCTTTATCAACATGCCACCAGACCGAGATGTTATTGAGGTGTCAGACGTTCCCACTGAAGTTGTTTCTGCAGCACCAAAGGTATTCCTTGATGATGGGATGAGAGAAGTAATGTCTCTACCACTTCGAGAGGCAAGGGAATTGTTTGAGAGAGAATATCTTTTTGCGCAACTTACCCGTTTGAATGGGAATGTTTCACGTACCGCTGAATTTGTAGGGATGGAGCGTTCTGCTTTGCATCGTAAATTAAAGCTCTTAGGCTTGCGTACATCAGAATAGGAGTCCGTTATGCGCATTATTGTTTGCGGTGCAGGAGTTGTTGGGTTTGCAATAGCGAGACAATTAGCAAGTGAGGAAAATGACGTTGTTGTCATCGATACATCCCCTGTTCTTGTAGACCAGCAGGACTACTTGATGGACAAGGTGTGTAGGTTTTGTCGCACCAGATATTCTTGCTCTGAGTGCCGCTGATGCTGATATGCTGATTGTTGCTACCTATTCTGACGAAGTGAATATGGTGGCATGGGTGCCCATTCCTTATTTGAGGTCCTTTAAAAATTGCACGGATCGTGCCGCAATTATTTAGAATCTTCATGGAAAGATCTTTTTTCCCGTGAGCAATTACCTATAGATGAAATTATTTCACCCGAACTTGAGGTCGCAGAAGCCATCGTTTCAAGGATACAGCAACCTGGTGCATTTGATATTTCTCATTTCTTAGATGAACAAGTACAAGTAGCAGGTTTGCATGTTCTAGAGGCTTGTCCGGTCACCAACACTGTTATTTCTCAGATACATGATCTGTTTGAAGATTTGGATTTTGTCATCATGAGTATTGTGCGTGACAATCGGTTAAGACCTTGCAAACTCACAGACCAATTGTTTCCAGGTGATGACATTTATGTTCTTTATCGGGCTGATCAGCGTGATAGAATTTTCTCTATTTTTGGTCATGAAGAACGCGCGGCTAGGCGTATAGTTGTTGTAGGTGCCGGAAATGTCGGTTTAACGGCTGCGTTACGTCTTGAAAAAAATAACAGCAATCTTCGCATCACCATGGTGGAAAAAGATAAAGAGCGTGCGGAGAAAGCCTCACAAGTCTTATCCAAAGCGCTTGTTTTGCAAGGTGATTCTTTGTCTCATGAAATGCTGAGTGAAAGTGCGGTGGGTCAAGCTGATGTATTTGCTGCACTTACCAATGATGACAAAGTTAATATCCTCGCGTCTATTGTTGCCAAGCGTATGGGGGCGGCTCAAACCATGAGTCTTATTAACGAAGATGCCTATCGTGGCATGCTTGGGCCTGTGGGCGTGGATACATTTATCAACCCAAGAACCACTACTGTCTCCCGAATTTTACAACATATCAGAAGGGGGAGAATACGATCTGTTAGATCTTTGCATGATGGAACAGCAGAAATCTTAGAAGGTGAGGTTCTGGAAACAACGATTTTTGAGGGAAAGCGAATGGATGAAGTTGAATTACCTCAAGGTGTTGTCTTAGGTGCCGTGCTTCACGGGGACCAAGTCTTTTTGCGTCATGCCCAACATGAAATTGAAGCAGGCGATCGGGTGGTTTTATTGGCTATGTCAGAAGCGGTACGAAAAGTTGAGAAGATGTTCCGTGTTAGCGTAAATTTCTTTTAGGTACAAAAATGTTTGGTGCCATTATACGTGTCTGGGCCGGTGTATGTTTGGCTATTGTTTTTGCCCAGTCACTACCTTTGTTTTTTGCACTTCTTGTTGGTGATCATGCTTCTGTGCTGGCCTTTACATTGTCCATGGCAGTTGAGGTCTTCTTTGCTGTTTCCATTTTGCTGGCCGTATCATCCAACCAGGTTAACCCTGGTTCGGGTGAAGGTATTTTTTTTACCGCCTTATTGTTTTTGACATTACCTGTATTACTAGGTTTGCCTTTCATACTGGGTAACTTCGTAGGTTTAGCCGAAGGGTTATTTGAAGGAATGAGTGCTGCGACCACAAGCGGTGCGAGTCTTCTGAATTTTGATAAAATTCCAATTGCAATAAAGTTTTGGCGGGCTGTGGCAGATTGGATAGGAGGAACTTTGTTTCTGCTTTGTGCCATGGTTGTTATTGGACCTCTGCGCATTGGTGGCTTGTATGTGCCGAGATTAACTGGTGCCATTGGAACCGGCT
Source organism: Alphaproteobacteria bacterium (assembly GCA_038131935.1). Lineage (GTDB taxonomy): Bacteria > Pseudomonadota > Alphaproteobacteria > UBA8317 > UBA8317 > UBA8317. The sequence continues at coordinate 3,610 of JAYPQH010000049.1, forward strand.
CCATCAACGCTCAGACAGGGACATTGTCAGGCATGCAGGTGCAGGCGAGCCTAGGCCGCCGGTTTTCACAAGCAGCAAAATTCTTCTTGCCAGTTTGGGGAATTGTGACGGTGTGCTGTATTTTCTTATTAACAATCTCGGGGGCCTCACCCCTAGAGGCCGTGTTGCTTGGGCTTACGACAATTGTGACGTCCGGCAGCTTTGGCTATGTCATTTATAATGATTTAGCTCTCACAACTGAAATTGTATTGGCTATTCCTATGCTTTTAGGGGCCATCTCTTTTCCTTTGCTGTGGTCATTGGCAACAATGTGCGTCCCTCCCGCCATGCGCGTCAAGAGTGCAGAGAATTCTTTCTTGTTTTAATTGCGGTGGTATTGACTGTGTTTTTTGCAGGTCATGTTGCCTATCAATGGGACATGAGTGGTGCGTGGAGAGCCGTTCTATCTGGAATTAATATCCTCACATCCACAGGCCTTCCAACCGAACATCTTCTCACATTACCCATAATCATGGTGCTCACGTTCGCAACCATTGGTGGCTGTTCTCTTTCTACGGCATCAGGATTAAAGATTTTTCGAATTGGCATTCTTTTGCGTGGTATTTTTGAACAGATTTATATCATTGTGAATCCAAGTGCGGTTCATCCTGTGCAATATGGCAAAACATTGGTGGATGAAGGCCGCATGGCAAGCATACAATTGTATTTCGTGATGTTGGTGGTGGTTACTTTTCTTGGAGCTTTAGGCTTGGCTCTCTCTGGACTTAATGCCCAAAATGCTCTGTTGATGGCCTTTGCAGCTGTGAATGGTGTATTATCTGTAACATTGACACCAGAATTGGTGGGTTTGGTTAACGGATCAGACGGAGTTATGGCTGTTTTATCTTGTGTTATGTTGCTTGGACGTATTGATCTGGTTTTGTTTATCATGTTGTTTTCGCGATCATATTGGAGAGGTTGAAATGCCAAATTTTGCTTATATTGATGGTCGTTACATACCGCGTCATTTGGGTTCTATCTCCATGGAAGATCGAGCCGCTAATTTTGGAGATGCTATTTACGAAGTATGGGTTGTGGTAAACGGCCAGTTGGTTGATGAAAGGCGGCATTTGGACCGATTGGAGCGCTCCTTGGCTGCACTGCATATCCCCATGCCGATGGCCCGACAGGCTTTAACGTCCCATATTTACAGGTTACTTCGTCGAAATGTAATCAAGTTTGGGACGGTGTATCTCCAGATTAGTCGAGGTGTAGCTCGTCGTGATCATGTTCCACCACAAAATATAAAACCAAGCGTGATGATCTTCACAACTGCCAAACCCGCCCTGGCAAACGCGCGCCAAAATACACCTAAAATCTCCGTTAAGACAGGTCCAGACTTGCGTTGGGGACGCTGTGATATCAAATCAACTGCTTTGTTGCCAAATGTTTTGCTGCGTATGGAAGCATCCTCAGAAGGGTTTCAGGAAGCTTGGATGATTGATGATCAAGGTTATGTAACAGAAGGTACGTCATCATCAAGTTGGATCGTAACAAGGGAAGGGGAACTGTGCACGAGACAGTTATCCTCAGAAATACTCCCAGGGGTTACAAGGGAAACTGTCAAAGAGTTGGCTAAGAATGCAGGTTGTCGTTTTGTAGAGCGGGCTTTTACCATCCAAGAAGCGTATGACGCAGCTGAAGCTTTCATAACCAGTGCCACCAGTTTTGTGACGCCTGTTACCAAAATAGATCAAAATTCTATAGGAAATGGAGAAGTAGGCCCTGTCACATCGCAGCTTCGTGACTTATATTTAAGTTCATCTGGCCTTTGAGCCAGGTTCAAGACTTAACATTGGCTGCGATTGAGTGGCCCAATAAAAAGGAAAAAAAATGGCCGATAAACAAACCAACCTTCAAGATGTATTTCTCAATGCTGTACGAAAACAAAAAGTTCCCGTCACGGTTTTTTTGGTAAATGGTGTCAAGTTGCAAGGTATAGTAAGCTGGTTTGATAACTTTTGCCTTTGTTAAACGTGATGGCCAAGTGCAATAGGTCTACAAACATGCGATTTCAACGGTGATGCCAACTGGACATGTCGAATTACAGCATGATGTGACTGATTGATGAACATGTCTTATACATGACCTATACTGCTGTTGTTCACCCTGTTGAGCGGTCAGGAAGTCATAAATCTGCGCGGGATCCCCATTTGAGACTGAATGAAGCTTGTGGTCTTGCACAAGCAATTGGATGTGATGTTGTTTTTCAAGATGTTTTTCAACTTATCAAATTTCATCCAAGCAGGCTTTTTGGTGGAGGGCATCTAGAAAAATTAGAGCAAGTCGTAGAGCAATTTGACTTGCAACTTTTGGTTATTGATGGGCCTGTCACCCCTATACAACAGCGTAATATTGAGCGTGCACTCAAAATTAAAGTTCTTGAT
>JAYPQH010000050.1:0-5498 GCA_038131935.1 Alphaproteobacteria bacterium
CCACGGTGGTAATCACCAACCCCATCCATTTATCCGTTGCGTTGAAATACCGTATGGGGGATTCACAAGCCACAACCATTATTGCCATGGGCCGTGGATTTTTGGCACTAGAAATCAAACGACGCGCAACAGAAGCCGATGTGCCCATCATTCAAAGCCCACCTTTGGCCAGGGCGTTGTTTTTTACCGGTGACATTGGTGCCGAAATCGATGAGCAGCTTTATGCAGCGGTCGCCACGATATTTGCATTTATCTACAACAGTGACCAAGATCCTTTTGCGGTGTTGCCTGAGGTAGAGGTTCCGCAGGAACTGAATTTTGATGAATTTGGTATGAAGCGTGAGGCTTGATAAGATGCGACGTTACCGAAAACATACTTCCATGGGTGAGTTGATATCATCAGCGTGCTTTTTTTGTGTTGGCTTATGGTGGTTGCTTGAGGCTGGCGACGCATATGTAGCGGAGAATTATCTTAGGGCTGGGTTCCTTGGTACTTGTTCTTTGGCTTGTTTGCTTGCAACCTTTCGTTATCCCTTAAACAATCTTTATGTGCGGATCCGTCAACGATGAGTACGCCTCCCCGCCTTGACTGTCGTGGATGCCGCCACTTTATGGTAACACATCAAATGGCGAAGCCTTGGGCATGTCGGCGTTTTGGTTTTCGATCAAAAAATATACCTGCACAGGTCGTTTATGCTACAACTGGTATGGAATGTGCTTATCGAGCACCAAGAGACGAAAAAAAGGCCCCATCTGGGTCAAGAATGGAGAAGAATCGATGACAGATCACGCCTCAGATCCCAAGCAGGCACAGAACGCCCACGTAGAGAGCAGCATTCAGGTGGCACTTGATGCCGCAGATGCGGCGATGGATGTCACCACAGAGTTTGCCAGGATCAAAAATGAATTTGTCAAAACCCAAAAATCGGTGGCACGGATTCACCGGACAGGGCTTATTTCTGTGGTATGCGGGGTGGGTGTAAGCTTGGTCGTGACAGGAATTATTGGCTTCTTATTTGCTGCAAGCATGACAGATTTGAAGAATTTGACCCGTTCTAATGTAGAGTTGCTTACCTTGATGGTTGAAAAAGTCCGTGATCTCACCGCCAATGGTGAAAAAATTGAACAGGCAGCGCAAGAAGCCCGTAACGTTACCGCCGCCATCAAAACCCTGAATTCAGATGTCGTCTCCCTGAATGCAGAGGTAAAATTGGCTGGGGAAAAAATTGATGCGCTTGGAAGTCAGGTGGATGGATCTGTCACAGGCATAGCAACCTTGGTGGGCGATCAACCCATTCCAAACCAGTTTGCAGGTCTTGGGGACCGCATATCGATGGCGAATGCAGAATTTACCCAAATGATGATAGACAAAATGGATGCCCGTATTGCTGAGCAGAATGAGGTTATGGTCTCAGCGATGGCTGATATGGCTAAAGTGCTCGATAACATCTCAGCCAAGTCAGAAGCTGATGAGGCAGTGTTGGAGAAGGTTCGTCAATCTCTACAATCCATTCAAGCGCGTAATGCGGTGCTGGTGCGTCAATTGGCTGAAGCCAAAAGGCGTGCCGAAGAAGCAAAAAAAGCAGCGGCACCAGCGGCACGTGACAATGATGTGATCCGTTTCCCTAGGGCCAATTGATGTCAGATCATAGCTTTGCAGCATTGCCAGGTTTGGATGAAGATTTCGATGAGGATGATGAGTATCCTCAGAATTCGGATGGTGCCTATCTTGGCGTGGATGATGTTGAGCGAAAAGCAGATTTGCATGGTCACTGCTTGAAATTTGGTGATATTGTCATTGGGATGGAAGGCTCACCATTTCGTGGTACCAAAGAAAGCTTCCGCATGAAGCTAGATGATGCGGGCAAAACAGGTGTTTTTGTCTCAGTGATGCGCGATGCCAATGTGTTTCATTTGTTTTTACGCGGCCCAACGGGTTTGAAGCTTGAATATACATCTGCTGAGACAACAGCCATGGTGGATGAATATCTTGAAGAGCATGCGCTGCCATCACGTGACGGTTTCCGCAGTTTTGGTGTCTATAAAGGGGCAAATGGTCGTGCGGAGGTTGTTGAGTTGACGCATTCCTCTATTTCACTGCTGTTTCCGCCGCTTTGGATCCTTAATCAACGTTTTTATGAGGGTGCTTTAGCCCTGCTGCTCGCAATTTTGACAGCAGGAATGGTGAGCATTTGGGCGGGAGCCATTGCCTACCTGGTTGCTGGTTTTACCATGTTCAAAAATCAAGAGAAATTTATCGATTCCTTTTTAGCACTTCGTGGATTCCGTAGGGTTCTATATGTTGCCAAGATTTCTGAGGCAGCGGTGCAACTTGAAGCGATAAAAAATGACATACGCCTGAACTTTATGTTTCCCACACCTGAAGTTCACGCTATTCAAGAGCGCTACAAGCGTAAGAAACGTATCGAAGCCCGAAAAAAAGAACAATCTTCATCATCTTAAACGTATCATCAATCTTTTAAGATGATTGCGCCAAAGCTGCTTTCAGTTTGGCCTGCCGCCTTCTCTTGGCGGACGATGGTATATTTTCCATCTCTCGGTATTTTGCCACAGTTCTTCGTGCCAATGTCACGCCCTCTGCTTCAAAAAGCTTGGAGATGGCATCATCGCTTAATGGTTTCTGAGGAGGTTCTTGGGCAATAATCTCACTGATTTTTTGCCTGATCGCACGTGCAGATGCACCCTCATCACAATTGTCTCTTTGTAGTGAGCTTGAAAAAAATGCCTTAAGGGGGAATGTACCTCGGGGGGTTGCCATCATCACTGCGGAGGTAATCCGGCTGACCGTGCTCTCATGAACTGACGCACGCTCTGCAATATGGCGCAGCTGAAGTGGGCGGAGATATTGAATGCCCTTATCTAGAAATTCTTGCTGGTAGGAAACAATCGCAGCCCCAACTTGTAACGTTGTGGTGTTGCGTTGCATGACGGCACGGCGGAACCAATGGGCTGAAGCCATGGCTTCGCGCATGAATTCACGTCCTTTTTCATCTTTGATATGTGCCTCAAGCTCTTGCTGATAGGCTTTGTCGATGGTGATGCTCGGTAAGGTGGAGTGATTTAATTCCACCTTCCATACGTCATTTTCTTTTCTGGCAATAAGGTCAGGTTCGCTGATCGGCTGAAAGCCTTCACCATGAAATTTAAGGCCTGGTTTTGGGTCAAGTGCGCGCAAGGATTGAATAGTTTTGGCGATTTCTCTTTCTGCATAGCGGCCATGTCGGCTCAAATGATCCAAGTCACCACGCGCCACAAGGTCTAAATTGTTGAGTAAGTATTCCATGCATGGGGATAATAACTGATGCTCTATGGCTTGCATTTTTAAACAATCTGCAAGGTCAAATGCAAAAATACCAACAGGTTCGAATTGTCGTAATTTCTGTAAAACAGGGTCTAGGTCAGACACAGATACACCAAGATGATCCGCAATGGTTTGCTGATTTTCCGATAACCAGCCTGTGGGGTGAAGAAATGGGACGATGCCAAGGGCCAACATATGTTCTTGGTCTTCTTTGAAGTGAAGGCTGATTTGACGCTCAACATACTCATAAATCGAGATAGCCTCAGCTCCCCTCGCCATATTGTCCAAATGTGCTTGAGCATCATAGCTTGATGTTTGCTTTACAGATGGCAGACGGGCCTGTGTTGGCGCTGTGGATATATTGGCTTTGGCAACCTTGAGGAAGAGATTGTCGCGTGCCAACTCATCTGCATATTCACTGAGCTCATGATTGCTCATTTGCAACAATTTTATAGCTTGCTGCAGTTGCGGTGTGATAACGAGTGCTTGGCGCTGGGTAAGCTGTTGACCTATTGCGACTTGCACCTAATAGCCCTCTCTAAAGATCTGTGGTAAAGCAATTGTGATGCCACTATGACGTAGTTTCGACAAATTGTGGAGAGAAAAGTGAAACCCATCACAATAAAAGGTGCAACAGATGACTTTGCCTGATATCGATTTGGGCTTGAAAGGGGCCAGACATGACCATGTTGTGGTGGTTGCTATGTCCGGTGGAGTTGACTCATCTGTGGTCGCAGGGCTTCTGCATCATGCTGGTTATAAGGTATTGGGTGTGACGTTACAGCTGTATGATCATGGTGCTGCGGTGGCAAAAAAAGGTGCCTGTTGTGCGGGGCAAGATATTTACGACGCGCGCGCTGCAGCCGACCATTTGGGTATCCCCCATTATGTTTTTGACTATGAATCTATTTTCCAAGAATCGGTTATTGATGATTTCGTCGATACCTATATGCGTGGTGCTACCCCTATCCCGTGCGTGCGCTGTAATGAGCGGGTAAAATTTCATAATTTGCTCGATGCTGCACGTGCTTTGGGAGCATCTTGTATGGCGACAGGTCATTACGTTCAGCGATATGATGCAGGCCATGGTCCTGAATTGCATGCAGGGGTCGACCCACAACGAGATCAGAGCTATTTTTTATTTAACACGACCCGTGAGCAATTGGACTATTTGCGTTTTCCACTGGGGGGGATGCAGAAAGACGTAACCCGTCAATTGGCTCATCACATGGGTCTGAATGTTGCAGAGAAGCCTGATAGCCAAGATATTTGTTTTGTACCCGATGGCCATTATAGCGCGGTTATCCAACGACATAGACCTGACGCTATTCGTCCAGGTGTTATCCGCCATGTCGATGGTAGAGAAATGGGGCAACATCCTGGCTTGATTCATTTTACAGTGGGACAGCGCAGAGGCCTGGGGATTGCCACCGGAGAGCCTATCTTTGTGGTAAAACTTGATCCTGACCTCAACGAGGTGCTCGTTGGTCCGCGCGAAGCTTTGCAAGTTAAAGGTTTGCGTTTGGATGAGTTCAATTGGCTGGCTGGTCAAATGCCTCAAGATGGTGTGCAAATTTTGGCCCGCGTGCGCTCGACACGCAAACCCGTGGCCGGCCATTTGCGACAAGACGAGGATGGGTTTTGGGTGCAATTCTCTGATGGCGAGGAGGGGGTGGCACCGGGTCAAGCTTGCGTTTTGTATGATTACAAAAGACCAACGTGGGTGGTTGGCGGGGGTATTATCCGCTCCACCCACTGATGCTCATGAACGTAAGCTTAACGCGCCATGTTGTGATAATCTGAGTTGGGCATCATATCCACGCCATGTGCCAACCTGTTGGTATAGTTGAACAAGCCAACAACGTCGCAAATGTCGAAGATATCCTCATCAGAAAACCCTACTTGCCGGAGTCGCTCACGTGCTGTGTCATCTGCATTTCTGGGATCAGTGGTTAACATCCATGCAAAATCGAGCATCTCTTTTTGCCTGGGCTCTAGGTCTGCAACTTTGTAATTCATCACCAGCATTTCGCCAAGTTGCTGGTCTTCTGAGAGCTCTCTTAAAGCCGCGCCATGGGCAACCAAACAATAATAACAGCGGTTGGCTGAGCTTACCACAACTGCGATCATTTCCCGTTCACATTTGCTTAAGCCTGAGTCTGCAAGCATGATTTCA
>JAYPQH010000051.1:0-5338 GCA_038131935.1 Alphaproteobacteria bacterium
TCTCGTTCATTGCGGGTAGCACGAAATGATGGGCACATGACGCCACCTTGGAGCTTTCTGCAAGCGCCATTGTTGTTGCACATCTCAACAGCGCCTTGGAAACCTCCAGCACTTCCCGGCCATGCACGCCAATCAAGCGACGTAGATCGATCTTCAACCTGATAACCTGGGGCAAACCGAAATAGACTCTGTTCATCCATGCGTGGTGCATCAACAATTTTACCAGGATTCATCATATTATTGGGGTCAAATAAATTTTTGACCTGGCGAAATAATTTTGGCAGGACCGGGCCAAACATAACGTCATTAAATTCAGAGCGAACAATTCCATCACCATGTTCCCCTGAATGCGAGCCTTTATATCCCCGAACCAGCTCAAAGGCTTCCTCAGCAATAGACCTCATGATTTTGACATCGTTCGTTTTGCGCATGTCCAGAACAGGCCTGACATGCAAACATCCTACGGAAGCATGTGCATACCAAGTTCCTGCAACGCCATGTTTATCAAAAATCTTGCGAAGTTTGTCGGTGTAATAGGGTAAATCTTCAAGACTTACAGCGCAGTCTTCCACAAAGGACACGGGCTTGGCGTCAGATTTCATGCTCATCATAATATTAAGACCGGATTTGCGCATGTCGGAGACCCGGGCCTGCTGCTCCTTGGTCTTTGCATCTACCACTCCACCACATTTTTCGCCTTGCCCAGAAAATTCAAGGCCAAGTTCAGCCATAAGATCATGAAGTTGGGAGAGGCGGTGCAGATTTTCGTCAGCATCATTTTCTGCAAATTCAACAACCAAAAGTGCTGCTGGCTCACCGCGAACAAATTCTTTGACTGTTGGGACGAAAATATCGATGGATCGTGCCAACTCAATCATTGTGTCATCAATGAGTTCAACGGCAACAGGATCTAGCTTTACAATATGTTTTGCTGCATCCATTGCTTGGAAAAATGATGGAAAATGGCATACCCCCATAACAGAATGTGCAGGTATTGGAGATAGCTTTAATTCAACTGCTGTTGTGCAAGCCAGGGTACCTTCTGACCCGACCAACAAGTGGCTAAGATTGATGCCTTCTCCCTTATGCTGACCAGGTCTCAAATGCATCCCGTTGGGTATGAGTGCATCAATATTGTACCCACCAACTCTTCTCATGACATCAGGAAACCCAGCTAGGATGTCATTTTGGTAACGTTCACCGATGTCTAGAAGATTACCAATCAAATTTTTAAGGTTGGAAGAAGCGCCTTCATACGTTTGTTCGAGTTGACCAAAATACCCTTTTGTTCCGTCAGCTAGGATTGTATGCATCACCAAAACATTATCCCGCATCATGCCGTAGCTGATAGAACGCCCACCACAGCTATTATTGCCTGCCATGCCGCCAATAGTTGCTCTGCTAGAGGTGGAAACATCTACAGGATACCAAAGGCCGTATGGCTTTAACTGCCTATTCAATTCATCAAGCGTAATACCTGGTTCCACCAGACAGCGTTGCTGTGCAACATCCAACTCAAGAATTCTATTGAGGTGCTTCGTAAAATCTAACACCACGGCATGGTTAACAGTTTGACCGCATTGAGATGTTCCACCACCTCGGGGTAAGAGCATCATGTTATGCTTCGCAACGAACTCCATTGTGGTTTCAACATCATTCAGGTCTTTAGGAACCACAACCGCTTGCGGAAATATTTGATAGATCGAAGCATCTGTTGCATAGCGACCGCGATCAAAGGCGTTGTCATATAGATCGCCACGCAGATGTTGTGCTAGTTGACGGAAAAGATAAGTTTTGTTCTGGTCAAGCATTTGAGTAAACAACCTCTGGCTTAGTGATTTGCGCGATCAAGACGTCGGCAACGAAAAGTTATATGTTTACATAGATTACGATGTGGAAATAGACAATTCAGGCTTAGAAGGGTGAGACAATAATGAAAAGTACGATGCATGCTGGACAAGGGCCGCATTTTTTGCAGATTCCAGGGCCATCTAATGTGCCCAAACGGGTGCTTCAGGCATTAAGTGAACCCACGATTGATCATCGTTCACAGCAGTTTGCAGATTTGGCAATAGACTGTATTCAACCACAAAAAAGGTATTTCAGTCTGAACAAGATTTGGTCATTTACCCTGGGTCCGGTACAGGTGCCTGGGAAGCAGCTTTGGTAAATTTATGCGACCCTGGCGATCGCTTGTTGATGGCAGAAACGGGACATTTTGCCTCACTGTGGTGGGATCTTGCAGAAAGGCTTGGCTACAAAGCTGAACTCATAAAAACAGACTGGCGTCGAGGAGCTCCAGCCGAGGAATTGGCAAAGTCTTTAGAGGCTGACAAAGAACATGCGATCAAGGCTGTTTGTGTGGTTCATAACGAAACATCTACGGGATCGGTTTCTAACATTTCCGCGGTTCGAAGGGTATTAGATGAGCTTGGACATCCTGCCTTGCTGTTGGTTGATACAATTTCTTCATTGGGAAGTATCGATTATCGACATGATGCCTGGGGCGTTGATGTAACCATTTCAGGTTCGCAGAAAGGATTGATGCTGCCTCCAGGGTTGAGTTTTAACATGATCTCCCCAAAAGCTTTGGCGGCATGCCAAGAAAGAAAGCGACCTGTGAGTTATTGGGATTGGCAAGCCCAGTTGAAGATGAGTCAAGATGGATTCTTCCCCTACACCCCTGCAACCAACATGCTCTATGCTCTGCGTGAGGCAGTGGATATGCTTCTCGAAGAAGGATTGGAGAATGTTTTCAGCCGGCATAAGCGTCACGGCGAAGCAACACGTCGTGCTGTTCGCGCGTGGGGATTAGAAACCCAGTGTCAAACTGAGGAATACTCGAGCAGTCTTACCGCTGTGCGGGTGCCTGAAGGTGCATCAGCTGATAAAGTGCGTGAGGTTGTTCTAAGGGACTTTAACATGTCTCTTGGAAATGGTTTGGCGCGCCTGAAGGATCAAGTATTCCGAATAGGACATTTGGGGGACTTCAATGATCTTATGCTCATGGGGGTCTTATCAGGTGTGGAAATGGGACTAAAGCGAGCAGATATAGGAACCCAATCTGGGGGATGTGATGCGGCCATGGCCTACCTGAATGAAGCGGCTACAGGATCATCATAATTAAAGTATGTTCAAGAGAAACCTACATTTGTGTTCTCATTGAACATACTATTGTACCTTAAACAGAAACATTTCCCCTGGGCTTATAAGGGGAAATGGATGAGTTTTTTATCTTTTCAATCAAAATGATTTCTATCAGGCGCATGTCGTTGTAAAAAGTGACGTTTATTCATTCAATTAAAACTATATATTGCGTCAAGTTTTGAGGCGCGCACGCCTCAAAATATGCATTAAGAATCTCTGATCCGATTTACAAAAACGCTATCTCTTATTTGTCGCGCTTCATGATCCATTGGAATATGTAGGGGCCACATAGTCCCAAAAAGGCGAGAATGAAAAAGACAACCGCAATAGGTTGGGTGAACAGAAGCAACCAATTTCCCTCAAACATTTTCAGAGAGTTTTGTAAATTCACCTCCACCATATGCCCCAAAATAAGGCCTACGGCGATCGGAGCAACCGCAAACCCATATCTGCGGGCAACAAAGCCAATAACACCAAAAATCAGGACCAACCAAACATCAAGAGGGATGAATTAAGAGCATATGCTCCAACAATGGAAAGGCAAAAACAATAGGCCACAAAAGTCTAGCGGGGATCAGGAAATTTGCGCAAAGAATTTGGCAGGTACAACCCATAAACAAAAAGGCTATATTTGCCAAAAACATTGCCCCAAAAATTTGGTAGACTTTCCCAACCTGTTCCGTAAACAGGTAAGGTCCCGGACGTAATCCATGCACCATTAAGCCCACAAGAATGATAGCTGTTGTCCCGCTGCCTGGAATACCCAGCACCAAGGTTGGTACCATAGCACCGCCCGTGGCTGAATTGTTTGCGGCCTCTGCCCCCGCAATACCTTCAATGGAGCCCTTTCCGAATTCATCAGGTTGCTTGGACCAGCGTTTGGCTTCTGAATAGCCTATCATTGATGCGACCGTGGCACCTTCTGCAGGTAAGATACCAATAAAAGTTCCAATGCCAGATGATCTTACAATGGTTCGCCAAATTTTTCTGTAGTCATCTTTTGTAGGAAGGCGCACAGCGTCCAAGCGTGCAATATTCATAATTTTATTGGCGGTTTGACTTTGTACCAACAGCTCTGACATTGCAAATAAGCCAATCATAACAGGAACAAAAGATAGTCCCTCATAGAGTTCATAATTGCCAAACATGAAGCGCTCAATCGCCGTGACTCTTTCTGCCCCAATGGTTGCCAACCAGACGCCAAAAACACCACCTATTAAATTTTTGATGGCACCTCCTGCAGAAATACTCGCCAACATAGAAAGGCCAAATACAGTCAATGCAAAGTATTCTGGGGGGCGAAATTCATAAGCTATCAAGGCCAGCAGAGGTGCCGCTATGCATAGAATGATAACGGAAAAAATGCCGCCTATAGCGCTTGAGACAACCGCAACACCCAGTGCGCGCCCAGCCTCACCTTTTGCGCAAGGGAAGTCCATCGAAAGTCGGCTGCAGCGGCCGAGGTTCCAGGTGTATTGATCAAAATGGCGGTAATCGAACCTGCAAATGTTGCCGAGACGTAAATAGTGGCCAATACCGCAATGGCATGGACAGGTTCCATGGTCAAAGTGAAGGGAAGTAGCAAGGCCGCACCAGTGGTGGCACCTAGGCCAGGTAAAACGCCTATAACAATGCCGATGACGGTTGTGATGACGATGAGAAAAAGTAGATAGGGGTCGAATAAGACAAGAGCCATACTGGCCAAAGCTTCTGACATGTGCGGTGTTCTCCCAGATTACCCATAATACCAGTCGATGAGAATTCCTCTTGGAAAACGCACCATTAGGACTTCAGAAAACAGCATGAAAACCAAATATGGGGTTACCAATGCAACGCCCGACGCCATAAAAATATTTCGCTCACCCCAAACGAGTGCGAGCGCAAACATGGCTAGAGGAAGGGCTAAGAACATATCAGCATAAATGGTGGTCACGCAAAAAAGTATCATGACAACGATACTTAGCCATGTGGGAAGGGCTACAGACGCATGTTCCTCAGCCGGCATGGTCCACATTTGACGCGCCAAAACCATTGTTAATATGAGATTTAAGATCATCAAAAAAATGGGGAATGATCTTGGCTGCATAGACTCTCCAATAATCAGTGGTGGCGATGTGTCCAATTGTAGGGCTAGATAGATGATGATGATCCATAGTCCCGACAAAGACACGGGGATGGTATATTTATGCAC
>JAYPQH010000052.1:0-4349 GCA_038131935.1 Alphaproteobacteria bacterium
CGGGTGTTGATGGCGGGCTTCGAGGAGAACTTGAGGCTGACCTTGCGGATCCAGATCCTGATGGGAAGGTATATGTTGACGAATTGGCGTATAACTTATCGCGTGGACCGGAATGTGTTTTAGATTTTGCAGGTTCTCTAGATGTATTCCTTGAAGCCTTTTTAAAGGTGGGCATCGATACCCCCTTGGGCTTTATTACCCTCTACAAAGATCGTTTCAAACTTGCCGAAGAGACCATTTTGGATTGGAGTTCGGTTAGCTGTCCGCCTGTAGACCCACAACTTGCAAGGGTGGAATCAAATATATTGGTTCTTAATATGGGTGATGACGCCTACCGCGTTCTTGATGGTTATGAGGATGGCGATGAAGTATTCATTGTGGATGTTATTCGCAATGATGCTGGACAAGATACCGGTACCGGGATCGTGGTGTCTGCCTACGGCTTCGTCGATGAATTCCTATATGCAGATGCGAATTTCACGTCCATTAGGTTTGAGGCTGGCATCGGTAATGACATGGTGACCATCACACCAGATGTAGACCTTGATGTTGTTGGATTTGGCGGTGAGGGTAATGATACCCTCATTGGAGGATCAGGGGACAATGAATTCCATGGTGGCGACGGCTCAGATGTTCTCAGTGGCCGAGGTGGCAAAGATGCGCTTTATGGCGATAAAGGCGATGATTTCCTTTATGGTTATGGTGGTTCAGACCAGCTGGATGGTGGCGATGGTAACGATGCGTTGTTCGGTGAGGATGATGCTGGCGATCTGGAAACATTCGTGGACAAAAACCCAGAATTTGCTGCGGGTGTAGCTGGTGATGACCAGATAAGTGGCGGTGCAGGTGAAGATGTCATTGTTGCAGGTGGCGGTGATGATCACATTGATGCAGGTGCCGATGATGATGTGATCTTGGCAGGCATGGGCGACGATCTGGTTGAAGGTGGCTCTGGAAACGATCAAATCGATGGTGGTTTGGGTAATGACCGTCTCTTCGGTGATGACCAGGCTGGTTTGGTTGCAGGAGGGGATGAATATACCCATGCTGATAAGATCATTGGTGGTGAAGGTGCCAATGTTATTCATGGTGGTACTGGCAACGACATAATTTTCGCAATCAGTGAGGAGCTCGAGCAGGCGGCTCCTGTGACGAGTGCCACCACATCAAAGGGATATTCTTCAGAAGTCTATGGTGGAGACGGGGCGGATACCATTTATGCGACGGCGGGATCAGATTATCTCGATGGAGGAAAGGGGGCAGATTACCTCGCCTCAGGAGATGGTGATGATTTTGTGTATGGTGGACAAGGCAATGATGCCCTCATCGATGAAGGTGGAAATTCAACCCTTCTTGGAGGCTTTGGTCATGATGTGATCGATGGTGGGGATGGTTCTGACATCATAGAAGGTGGTGCTGGTGATGATCAGATCTATGCCCGCGATGGAGCTGACGAAGTCTATGGTGGAACAGGTGAGGAAACCCTTCCCTTTACGCTCTTGGAGCTAGAGGAGGGTGTGGCCAATGCTGTGCATGGTGGATTCCGCTCGACTTTGGAGGCAGAAGGCTGTGTCCTGAAATTTATTTCTATCCAGAAGTTTATGCGCTACGAATTGGGCCCATCAAAGCCTATTTCTTTGAAGACCTGGATGGTGATGGTATCCGTGATGCCGGCGAAACCCTTGTTGATAGTGGAGCATGGTCTATCCAAATTGATCCTGTCTCGGGTACATCAGATCAATTTGCTTCAGACGTGTATTCTTCCGGTGCCATTGGAGATTTGAGTGAAACATTATCTCATCTTCAACTGGCATCTGGTGATTATATGTTCCGTGTTGTGGAAGAGGGTGATGGTTGGTTTGCAACGACTGGCCATGAAGTGGCCTTCACCATTGACGCCAACGATCCTTCCAGTCTTCCTCTCATAGAACTTGGTTATATCAAACCTTCCTACAGTTCACGTGAACCAGATGGCGAAAAAGATGGCCAAGGCCAAATTGTAGGAGAGGTCGTAGATGTCACCGATGAGCAAAACCCCACAGCTGCATCAGGAATTGTATTCATTGATGAGGATGGTGACTTCAAACTTGATAACAATGAGCAAGCAACATTCATTAATGCCGATGGATCCTATGCACTGACAGGTCTTGCAATTGGTAACCGCTATTCAGTTCTTGTGGATGCATGGGGTGAATGTGTTCAGTATAACCCGTCTGCTCGATCCGTTAATCTCCAGAATGTTGAGGGAGTTGCGAATTTCGCACTGCAGTCGAGTTCTTATCCAACTATTGAAGGGGTATCACTGTCTATCTCTGTCATGCATGCGGACCAAAGTACGAGCACGCAAATCATTGATATCCCAGAAGGACGTCAGCAGGAAACAGCGATTGCTGTTGGCCAAGAAGGCGCAAATCGTATCCTTGTGGATTTCTGTGGCTACAATTTCAAGGAAAAGGAACAGCCCTTTAAGGTAGAGCTTTTTGATCTTTCCAACGGCAGAAGCGCGCTTACTGTTCAAACCATAGGTATTGACCAAACGTTAGAAGTATCACTTGACAACGGCACACTCAAAGCTGGTGCCTACCAACTGGTGATCTCTGATATCCGTAATGGTGACAATGCAGATATTTTGGATGGGGAATGGGTGAATTTTGAGAGCCGTTTTGTGTCAGGTGATGGTACAGAAGGCGGAAGCTTCTCATTTGAATTCTTTTTGGCTGATGGAACGCCACAAAAAACAGCTGTTGCTGCTGTAACAGAGCCTGTCGCGATGACAATGGGAATGCCAGCCTCACCGATGGCATCTACCTCAACGTCTTCATTTGATGCAGATGCTGTAATGGCAACAACCACAGCCACTGGTGGGCAGATTCATGGCGAAGTCTGGCGCCATGAAGATGGTTCAAATGATACCCATGATGCAGATGAGTCTTTCATCGGGGGGCAAACCATTATCCTTTATGAGGTCGCAGGGATGGGTGGGTCCATCATTGACCCTTCATCCTTAACGGAAATAGATCGTACCATTACAGATGCCGATGGTCGCTATATGTTTAACAATATTGCTGATGGAGCTTATGTTGTTCGACAGCTCACCGCACCAGATTACGTCGATGATCCAGCATATCGAGATGCGCTAGAGATTGGATCTGAAACCCCTTGGTTAGAGGAAGTGGCGGTTGGTTCCAAACAAAATGCCATAGATGCGGTCGTATCACAATAAAGTGATAACTTTAGTACATTGAACTGATTCAAAGATGGCTTCAACGGGACCGTTTAGTCTCGTGTTACAAGATATTAGGGCACGTGACGTAACGCTGGTTTCCCACGAAGATGTTGGAACAGGTACCCAAATACAGGCTTATATAAGCGGTATGGATATATCATCTATAGCATCTGGGACCGCACCAACCCCAGGTCTTTGGAAGGTCGATATCCAAGTCTATGAAGATGGCTCAATTTGGGCAGGTACTCCTGTTGATGCCTTAGAAAAAGACAATGCTGGTGCAGCTGTTGAGCTTGTTGGTCTTGAGACCATGTTTGATCATTATCTGTTGGGGGTTTCTGATCAGGCGGAACTGTATTTCATGAATGCAGAGCCGGGAGCAGCCTCATCCTTAACCCCTTTTGGTAACTTAAAAGATGGAGCGGGTAATCTCTTAAGACCTATTGGTGATATTGCGCTGGTATCTGATCGGGAGGCCTATGCGACGGTGAAAACTGATCAACAGCCAAATGGTCAACTGCTTGCAAAATTTGATCCCATGACAGGCACGATCTACAGCGTTCAACCTTTGTCCGGACCTGATGTCCAATTGGTAGGCTTGGAGTGGGATGGAGCGAACCTCTATGCCCTAGGAACCAATAGCAATCTTCATGGGTATTATCTTGTTGATTTATCAGACCCTACCAATCCAACAATCATCACAGATGCACGACCAGCATCCATGAAGCAGTTTGACTATGGTGGGATCTCAACAGTGACGTGGGATCAATCCTTGTTCAATTATGGTATGCCGGGCGAGGGCTTCCAGGTTGAAGTTGCGCAAGGCGATGATATCTATGTGGGCTTTGGGGATATCATGGGTACGGTTCTTATCGATGGCGATGATGTTATCGATGGTGGTTGTGGCGATGACCCCGATATCCTCTATGGGGATGATGACCAACAACTTGCTGATCCTTATGGTGGTTACGCTGATCTGAATTTCATTCTCGTCGGGGGCGATGACATGCTCCGTGGGCGCGGTGGTGATGACACCCTCTATGGTGGGCAACAAGCAGACAGCCTATTTGGTGATGAGGGTGACGATACTCTTTATGGTTATGATGAAACAGGTGCTTATGCC
>JAYPQH010000053.1:0-4309 GCA_038131935.1 Alphaproteobacteria bacterium
ATTGCAACAGTCGTGCCCGCATCAACACGGCCCTGCAAATATAGGTTTGCCCCGGAGGTAAGCTCAACAGACGAGCTGGTCTCAATGTGATCTGAGATCAACAAGTCAACGCCTGCATTCACAATCATTTTACGCATGGGCTCGACAAAACCGTTCAAGGTTATCGTGCCGTTTGTGCTTAACACGGTTACATCAAGATCAGCGTCAATAAATCCATCTGATCCTTGGTTGACCGCTTGACCGCCCTCAATAGAAACAGAGCCTGTACGAGATCTGATGATTGATTGTGATTGCATCACAACAGCACCATCAGCCAACAAGGAAAGGTCATCTGCAGCTGAAATTTCTTGCTCAATCGTCAAGTCACCCGTCGCAGAGATTGCAATCAATCCATAATCATTGATCAAACGCTCGATGGTTTGGTCACCATCTTGCGAGAAGTTGATAACATCTCGCTCTAAGGTTTCAGTAACATCTGAGATCGCATCAATACTATCCTCTGTTTCTGTGTTGGCTTCTCCGCCTACAAAACTGGAGAATGTAATGCTTTTATCTACCAAGCTTCCCGTTACAACAAAACGTAAATCATCTACCTTAATATCCTCTTGCGCGGCCCCAATAGCAGACAAACTTGTGCGCAAATCTGCACCCGCAGCAATTGTATAGTCAGTACCATCAATGGTCATGACAACCGTCTCGTTAGCTGCAAATTCAGCGGCAGAAAAATCAATGACCCTGCGAACATTGCCTAACAAATCTCGTTGGATCTGGAGGTTGATTTCATCAACATCCAAGCCTAACGCCTGGACAACACTTCCCAGACTTGCAGTGGTCACAGCAAGACGATCTGCCTCGATTTCTCCATCAACACTTGAAAGAACTCTTTCCGCCTGGATATTGGCTTCGCCCTCAACGTCAACCTTGCCATCTACAAGCGATCGCCAGAAATGTTGTCGTATCCACAACATTTGGTCTCCCAAAAATCAAATCGTTGCATGACTTAGGGTAAAGCACAGCCAAATTCCATCAGGCGGTCAATATCCATATTCAAGAAAGCGTTTCAGCATTACCAAAGGTTACAGACAGTATCAGCAGAATAAGGTGATCAATTTCGAGCAGTATGATTCCAAGGTATCTCAATGACAAATCATGGTCTTCATTTATGATCTGATCTGCGTAGAGTTCCTGTTTCAAGCGAATGCGGAGCACCATCCCGGCAAAATGAGATATGGTTTTGTGGTTTGATCCAATTTTCCATCGTGCTTGCCCAACAATGTATCATCTTGCGAACGATATCTCGTCAGATTATTTTCCACATGAACGGACCAGTGGCTAACATAGTCAAGGTATCAACATTAATTACAGTTTTCAGATGTTCCAAATGATGTTACCTGTGCATCACCTACTGGCTGTTATATTATCGTTACCCAGCAATTATTGGTCACTTGGCCGCCTGAGATAGCGATTGCTCCATTGGTTGTTAAACGACCAGACGTATCCATCATTTGCCGCATTGATAGATCTACAGTCAGGATTTCTGCACCATAACCCATAGTGATGCTGTCAGCTTCAAACCAAATGTCAGAGCCAAAGCTTGAGTAAATCTGACCATCAACAGTTGCATCGCTGCCCACCAATAGCGTTACATCGACATTTCGTGCACCTACAATATCACCTGTTGCGGTTACGGTCAGATCATCCGCAACATCCATTCTGATCGTTCCATTTTGACCAGTTGTCACCAAGCTGTCGATGGTAAGAGAGCCTTGAGAGTCGATCGACACCACTTGGCCAAAATTGGCATGTACCCCCGATAACGATGTTGGATCATTGATGGTGGACCATGTTCCAAAACCACCACGGAGAACCTGTCCACTTCCGACAACACCAATGGTCATATCATTACGGCTATCAATATAAATAGAGCCTTGCTCAGACTCTGCAGCCATATTGGTTCCATCAATTTCAATATAATCAGCGTTTTGACCAATATCTTGCGAGATTTCTAGACGAATATCCTGTGCATTAATATTGACGCGTAAATCTTCCGCTGCATCACTCACGTCCGCATCAAGCAGTGCGCCAGAGCTTTTCACAGTCACTTGCCCTTCACCGGCAGTAACACGTCCCAATGTTATATCTTGAGCTGCCTCCACCCTCACATTGCCATGGTTGGTGGCATC
This sequence comes from Alphaproteobacteria bacterium, assembly GCA_038131935.1. Lineage (GTDB taxonomy): Bacteria > Pseudomonadota > Alphaproteobacteria > UBA8317 > UBA8317 > UBA8317. Next base: position 2,184 of record JAYPQH010000053.1, read on the forward strand.
ACGATCATTGGAATCTATTTTGGCACGCTCATCCATGGTGACAGAGCCTGTCTCTGCCAAAACATCAATCGTGCGACTCCCACCTCTCGCTGTGATATTTCCTGAACTTGTAAAGACAACATCATCGCTAGCCTTAAGAGAAACAAATCCTATACTTGTCTCCAAGCGACTGGCAACCTGAATGCTTCCTGCTTCCGCGGTAAGCTGAACCGAACCATTCGTAAACCCAGCATCATCAGTCTGTATTTTGGCCAGGACATTGAGATCGCCAGATTTGGTACGGATATCTACTTGACCCAACCCTAATGAACTTCCTGTGCTCCAGACACCAAGACCACCAGATAACTCGCCTACAATGTCGAGATCATCAACATCTGCCAACATAATATTGCCAGTTCCCGTATTCTCAACACTCAGTTCATCAATGTCTGTGACCATCACACGCGTTGTAAGGCCCACACCATTCACCGCGGATAACAATGCCCTGGACGCAATAATATTGCTGGAACTGTCGGCAAAGTTATTGGTGAGGGATGCCTCAGTATCAATGGTAACAAGATCATCAGCCTCAAAGCGCGAAGCTATTACATCTCCCGTGACTTTCGCATCAATTTCGCCGTTGCCCGAACCACCAACTTTAACAGCATAAATTTTATTGGCTACATTCATTGTGAGATCGCCACCAATGAAAAGCCTAATTCTGCCACCATTATTCAATAGGTCAGCATTCTGGGCGACATCACCGTCAACCCTTACCGTCATTACCTGTGCATTGCTGGTCTCAATATCTGCGTTAAATGTGGCTGATCCATCAATATCAAGCTCTATTTCTGCATTCCCAGAGATGCCTTGCAAAACAGTCAAGTTTCCAGAGGCTTGAAGTGAAATATCACCATTTCCTGACACAGCGATACCTGTACCATCGACTGTAAGCGCGCCAGCATCAACAGAAATATTCACATGCCGACCACTTGATGCATCTGTGCTCATTACATTCACAAGATTAAGGTCACCCGATACATCAGATATACCCAAACGCTGGTTATCTGCAGCAGCTATCTGTTTGATGGTAATGGCACCGTCACCGTCATTGGTCACATCCAAATTATTGAATTGTGTAGCCATGAGGCTAACACCTGTTCTCGCTTCGAGGGTAACATCCTTTGCCACAATGGTGTCATAGGCCGCAGATGTATCTCGCTGGAGAATGCTACCCTCATGGGATACCAAATTTAATGTATCCACTTCGACTTGATTATAAAAATCAATGGTGTTCTGCGCAAAGACATTCAAGACATGTCCTGCACCAAGACGGAAGACTTTATCGTTATCTGCGTCCTGAACAAATGACACAGCACCACCAAAAATATCCAGATCATCATTGAATAAATTCGCATTTGAAGCAGCACCGATGGTGATAAGGTTACCGTTTAGTTCAGAAAGATCACCATCATTGTTCAGTGCTTCATGACCGATGGTATATTGTGAAAACCCATCTGCAAAAGCATTTAATTCATCCAGCGTAATATCAAGCTGACCAGCTTGCTCACTTGTTAGGCCAATCGCAATGTTGTTGGTGCGGGTGGTTTGACGCAAGATGACTTCTCCAGCACCTGAAATTCCATCCGCATTTTGCCCAAATGTTATCTCATCCGCTTCAATCTCAATGGTCCCCGCAACCCCAGCATCCGTTCCGGTAAGGGTCAATGTGGTGGCATTTGCAAACACAACACTCTCGGCGCCAAGAATACGCAAATCTCCACCTTCAGAAAGAGAAATATTTCCACCAAAGGTCACCGTTCCTGTTGCATTGATTATAAGATCACCCTCGATCACAATATCTTGATCAAAGGTCACATCGGTTGCTTGTGTGATAATCAACTGCTCAAGCATGTCGGTTGTTGGTGTAATTTCTCCATCTTGCGATGGAACAACTTTACCCACGACACCTGCGATAGAAATGGCACCTTGCGCTGTGAGCGTGAGTTGGTCTGTCGTTGGGGCACCATCTCCTGTCAGATAATGATCCACAGCTGTTCCAAGCGTGATTGTTCCCGCTGATGTCATTGTAACATCACCAAGTATTCGTGCAGAGTCATCCACCAGAATATTGCCTGGTGTTGCCG
>JAYPQH010000054.1:0-3401 GCA_038131935.1 Alphaproteobacteria bacterium
TCCAAGCTCAGCCAATTTCTTGCGCAATGTATTGCGATTTATGCCCAAGATGCGTGCAGCGGCAAGTTGATTGCCACGCGTATGCTCGAGAACAATATGAAACAAAGGCCGCTCAAATTCTTTTGTAAGTCGCTGATATAGTTGGGTTTCTTGATCTAAATCCGGTATTTGTTGTGCATAACGCCGAAGTAAGCTCTCGATCGAATCTACCTGTACAGGCTTAACAGAAACCCCTTTATAATCCTCAATATCGAAAATATCTGGCAATGCTGACATAATATGATGTGGCTCAAGAACTCTGTCAGCTTTTAGCACCATCAATCTATGAACGGTGTTTTCCAATTCTCTAATATTTCCTGGCCAGTGATACTGTTTCATCAGATCCAAGGCTTCTGGGGTAAAAACTTTGTCTGGCAAATTTTTCTTTGCCCCCTCAAGAACAAAATGCTCTACCAAGTCTGGAATATCATCACTCCGGTCTCGCAAGGGTGGAAGCTGAATGGGAACAACATTAATGCGATAAAAAAGATCTTCCCTAAAAAGGCGCTTCGCGATGAGCTGACGGATATCTTGATGAGTGGCTGCAATTATTCTCACATTTGACGATACAGGCTTATGCCCACCTACACGCACAAATTCTCCTTCTTGAAGTACCCTCAGCAACCTTGTCTGCGCAGCCTCTGGCATATCCCCTATTTCATCAAGGAATAAGGTACCTCCCTCCGCTTGCTCAAATTTCCCAATACGTTTTTCGTCAGCGCCAGTGAATGCACCTTTCTCATAGCCAAAAAGCTCTGTTTCTATGAGTTCCGAGGGTATAGCTGCCATATTCATGGCCACGAAAGGCTTGTTCGTCCTTGGACCATGCTCATGAAGAATTTTTGCCACAAGTTCTTTACCCGTTCCTGACTCACCCATGACCAAAACAGTCAAATCAGTTTGGATAACTTTTCCCAACATTAGGAAGATACTCTGCATCGCAGGGGATCTCCCAACAATAGGAACCTTTTCATCAACAACATTCTGCAACCGTGAAGTTTGATTGTTCTTATGTTGAATGGCGCGATGAACAGTTTGAATGAGTGTAGGAACATCAAATGGTTTGGGTAGATATTCAAATGCCCCTGACTTTCCAGCCCTTATTGCCGTTAATACATTGGTTTGCGCAGAAATGATGATAATAGGAACACCAAATTGTCTATGGACGCCGCCTAAATAATCTAGGGCATTACCATCCGGTAACATAACATCAGAAATCACCGCATCTGGCTTTTCACGTCTGATCATGTTCAGACCATCACGCAGCCGCTCAGCACGTAAAACCTCAAAATTCTCAGACTGCAGTGCCCGAGAGAGTACAGTACGAATGCTTGCGTCATCTTCGATAATCAATATACGCAAAATACCACCTTTATTTCGATCGCTGCAGGCGAACCGTAAAAACGGTTTCCTCACCTACCCTTTTGTAATCCACCAAACCAGCATGCTGGTAAATAAGCTTCGCCACAATAGATAAACCCAAACCTGTACCCCCTTGATGACGCCCTACAAACGGCTCAAATAAGTCATCAACGATTGTTTCTTCAACGCCTGGTCCATTATCAATGATACGTATCTCAATGGGAAGGTTGGGTGTAAGATCATGCCCTCGTCTTACCCGTAAGCCTGTCCTGTATTGGGAATGAATGCGTATTTTGCCACCTGCCCCCATAGCTTCACCTGCGTTCTTTACCAAATTTAAAAAAACTTGAACCAAGGAATCGTGATGACCAAGCACTGGTGGAAGCGAAGGTCATAGGCCCTAACATAATGCATTTGTGGCCAATCGAAGCCTCATAAATATGGAGGACGTGATCAATACTTCATGAATGTTTACCGCTGCCAACTGTGGTTTTCGTCCAGTGTTAACATGTTCAAGCGATCTAAGAGTCTTGTGATCCGATCACATTCTGAAATAATCAATTCATGCAATTCTTCATCGCCGTCTTGAGCATTAGCAGTCAACAACTGTGCTGCCCCGCGAATTCCTGCCAAAGGATTTTTCACTTCATGGGATAACACTGCCGCCAATGCATGGCGGCTTGGGTGATAACTACCTGTTGAAGATCCACCCCAATCATTTTCCGAACGCATCATGCGAAACAACGCAATGACGGCTATCCCGCCATCATGAATAGATGTAAAACTTAATTCATCAAACGCATGAGTGGTACCATGACGTAAAACTTCTGTATCTCGAATTCTAACGAAGGAATTGTCAGTTACTGCACGTTGAAATGCTCTTAGAATATCAGAATGGGCATTGCATAAGGCGCTTAAATCAAGACGAACCAATTGCGCACGAGATAATGAAAATTGTTCCAAGAACGCATGATTACCATCAACCACTCTCCCATCCGCATTCAACAACAATGCGGGATCTGGCAAAAATCTAAAGAAATGCTCAAAAGTCTTTGTTTTCATTTAAAAACATTCCTCTAGCATCAACATAACCTGGGAAGCTTCACGGCAACGCATCAGTGCATCACGATGGTTCTTTTCTACATTCAATGTATGACAAAATGCATCAAGATGTTTTCGTGCTGTACGTACACCAACGTCATAGCCATGCTCACTCAAAACATCTGTGTAAAAATTTTTAATCATTTCTGCCTTTTCACATCTGGAGGGTTCTTTATAAAAAACCTTATCCAACTGTGATGCTATCAAACCCAATACCCAAGGCTGCCCCAGACTTCCTCTTCCTACCATAACGGCCTGCGCCTCACTCTCTCCAAGAGCTCGACGCGCATCACCATCACTTTTTATATCACCATTTACAACAACAGGAAGCCGAACCGCTCGACTCACCAAAGCCACAGCTCTCCAATTCGCGATACCTTTATAAAATTGGGCTCGGGTTCGTCCATGAACCGTAATAAGATCGAGACCTATTTCCTGGGCAATTTCTGCAAGCTTTGGTGCAGTTTCTTCGTCTTCCCAACCTAACCTCGTTTTTACAGATACATGGCAATCAACAGCATCACGAACAGCCGCAAGAATAGAACGAGCCAAACCTAAATCACGAAGTAAGGCTGCACCAGAATAGCCCCCTGTAACTTTTTTCGCAGGGCAACCCATATTTATGTCAATCTGATCAACACCCCATTGCGCAAGTTGTTGTGCAGCATCTGACATGACTAAAGGATCTCGGCCAGCAAGCTGCACGATTTTGGGGCCAACATGTCTTTCGTTAAAACCAAGTCTGCGAAAGCTTTCTGTTCGGCCACGTAGAAGTTCAGTGCTGGCAATCATTTCTGAAACAACACCACCTGCGCCTGTATCACATGCCATCGCCCGGAAAGAGCAATCGGTCACGCCAGATAAAGGCGCTAAAATGACCCTATGGCGGAAACCTAGGC
>JAYPQH010000055.1:0-3229 GCA_038131935.1 Alphaproteobacteria bacterium
TTCCTGTAACCTGTGTTTGGGTTAACATCCGGTTTGATGATACCAATATCACTATAATAGCGCACTGTTTTTACGCTCAAGCCAGACAAATGAGCAGCCTTACCAATATTCATTTTTTTCTTGAGTCTCCCTTTGGGGGAAGGTTTATAACGGTGGTAAATCGGAGGTCAATGATGATAACGCTATCTGAAAACTTGGCTATAAATTGGCGATGTAAGCATACGTGGAAAAGGGCATCATATAATACGTCATGGTGTTTGCTTGGTTGTGCCATGGGAGATCTAGGTACAATAGCTTTCTTTCAATTCACGGGCATTCCATGGCCAGTTTGGGCTGTCATGTCACTCGCCATTGTAAATGGCCTGATCACTTCAATCATTCTCGAAACAATCATCTTATCACGACAAATGCAACTCAAACTTGCCTTTAAGACAGCGATTGGTATGTCACTTATCTCTATGGTGGCCATGGAAGCAGCGATGAATCCAACAGATATTATCTTGACAGGTGGGGCTATTCTTACTTGGTGGGTCATTCCATTCATGTTGGTTGCTGGCTTTATTACGCCTTTTCCTTACAACTATTGGCGTCTTAAAGCTCTTGGTAAGGCTTGTCATTGATCAGGCATCAATTGTTTTACCTTGTTATACATGAAAGAAGCGGACCGCTTAAAGGTTAGGGCGTTAACCAGTTTTAAGACGCACACTGAAATATACCCTTGAAGATAGCCTGTTGTTATATGTTATATTTACAAGGTGTTTTTCGCGTGCGCAGAATTTTGTCGCCCACTACCAGACAATATGCGTTTTGTCTGCGCATCAAAATAAGGCAACATCGTCCTTGCTGCCGTTTTTGTTAAAAAAGCTTTATTCTGCATTACTTTTAACATGAGGATTATTTTGAAGCGGGCATCATGAACCATCAAAAAATTCTGGTTCGGTTTATTTAAATGAAATTCTTGAGCCATGATCGCTATTTAAGGGAAATATTAGAGATAAAAGTGAACCTTTGTTTTTTGTTTTCTTTGCTGTAGCTTTAAATATTGAACAAACAGCGGGTTGGTTATGCCAAATTATCGAAAGTTTAATGGAAATCTTGTAACTCAAGATGATGTAACCCTTACCGGTCATTGCTTAGGTAATGTTGACTGTAGAGAGCTTACACTCACAGAGAACAGCTTAGTCGACGGAACAATAAAAGCAAAAAAAGTGCTTATCGCAGGCAAGGTTGTTGGAGATGTCCATGCCACATCTGTTAGGCTTCTTCATACTGGACATGTAAAAGGAGAAATTTATTCCTCCGATGTTGTCATCGCTGAGGGAGCCATTTTTGAAGGCTCCCTGCATAAGAATTAACAAATAAAAATATTTTTAGCTTTGTTTGACCAGTTGCCCAATAACCGTTGCTCCGCTTTCCATCGCAAGCGACTTATAGTTGATGTTGCCTTGTACGGTTGAATTTTCAAGCAATGTCACCTTATCTGCGGTAATATTACCTTCAAGATGTCCCTGGATCTCTATGGATGTTGCACTGATATCGCCTTTATGGCGCCCACCAGAAGATAATTCGATAACCTGGCCGGTGATATTACCCTCTATCTGACCTTTAATGACCAAATGAGAGGCGCCAGTAAGGTCGCCAACAATATGGGCATCTGACGCAATTGTTGTTGTTTCAGGCTTTCTTTGCGTATCAACAGTTGCTTGGGCACCAGTATTCGGGCGACGCTCGAAAGCTGGACCGTTTGCCGAGTCAGCAGCAAATCCTTCTTTTAATTTTTTGACACGCTCTTCTTGATCTTTTGTGAGATCTTTTGACGAAGTACTTTTATTGAACATAGAATAGCTCCCCGAGTGTGATTGCAAAGATGATGTTTTCGTAGACTACAAATAAATAACCGTCTGAATGCCATGAAGACAAGCCATTTAACCTCAAATATTTAACAAAGAGTGTTACTGCATGTTGCATAAATGAGCAAAACCTAATTGTTTTTGTAGCAACAAAAAATTTAAAGCTATTATGGCATTATCTTCGTGTGCAAAAAATGATGATGACGGTGATGAATGAATTTAAGATGTTGAAGATTGCAACCTTTGTTCATTATGTCACAAGTCATTCGCTACAGAATTCAAGATTCATCTTGATGTAAGGTTTTATCGATATTTTAGGTGTATTCAAAACGCTGTCGTGCCTAGGGATATAGTGAGCTGGATAAAATTTATGCAACCTATGATCTAACAAGGCTATGTCATTGGTTGACGAACCTGTCTAATTGTTCCGATACATATAAAGTTCCAACAATATATTCGTTTTGAGAGACTTCATAATGGATACGGCTGACTTGTATCAATTGCCATCACATCATCCTTTGTTTGAGGAGTTTATCTTACCAATACAAGGGCATGCGGAATTGCTTGTCACAAGACATGGAAAAATACGAGCATACAGCGCTGGAAATAGTCAAAAGACACTTTTGGTTATGCCTGGTTACACTGAAATGATCGAAAAATTTGCACCCTTTGTGCAGTATTTTTTGAAAGATTATCGTGTCATCCTGTTTGACCCGATAGGGCAGGCTGGATCTGAGCGTATGGATGTAAATAGTCATAAAATTCATATAGATGACTTTTGTGTGCACCAAGATGTTTTGCATGATGTGACCGAGCATTATAACTGCAAGTTTGAAGACACAGTTTTGGTTGGTAATTCCATGGGTGGGCATGTTGTCTTAGACTTCGTCCTTCAGAATAAGGGATTGCGGGGTTTTATATTGTTGAACCCCATGCTGAGTTTTGACACAGCACCTTGGCCTAAACAGGTTGCAAAAACATTTGCCAGTTGGGCTAAAACAATTGGTTGGGGACATCGTTATGCCCCTGGCAAGAGAGATTGGCGATATGAAGATGCCATTTCAACAGTCTCGTCTTTAAGCGGTGATCCATTAAGGGCTGAGGTGCATGCCCAGTTTGAAATAGCTCATCCATCATTACGTTCAGGAGGTGCAACATTTGGCTGGGTTGATGCAGCCTTCCGATCTTGTGAAAAGCTTCAGCAAACATTGCGTGAACATACTGTTAAGACATCAGGTCTGGTTTTGTTGAGTGAAAAAGATCGTTTGGTTGACCCAAAGCAGACGTTAAAGTTGCTCAAGCAACATGCTTCAATAGATATCCATCTTGTTAAAAATGCAGGACATGAATTGCTTATGGAAACAGACCCAGTACGTGCA
>JAYPQH010000056.1:0-3060 GCA_038131935.1 Alphaproteobacteria bacterium
CCATAAGTAACCATAAATGTCGCCCCTCCGACGAGCTCCTTGAGCCGCTTCAGTCTCCCCCCAGTCATTGATTTGAGCCCAGTATCCACCAGCGACACATCCCAGTCGAACGCGGTCTCTCCAAAGGTCTCAATGGCTCCCGAAGCTATATTGACCTTAAAATCAGCATATCTCATGGAAATATTAGCAAAATAGGATTTCACATAATCTGCCCGGTAACCAAGCGCCAAAATGAAGTCCTTATAGCCATATTTTGCATAACAACTCATGACATGGGTAACCAGCGGCAAGCCGCCAATCTCCACCATGGGCTTGGGTATAAGGTCTGTATATTCCGATAGCCGGGTGCCAAACCCTCCTGCTAAAATAATTGTTTTCATGCGCTTAAACCCAGTTATAAGAGATTTTTTCTAATGGCTGTGTTTTTGCTTCTTCTGGATCGTGCGGGTGGCTTGAGATATTCAAAACCAAACTATCGGTTTCTGCTACACCGCTGAAAGCAAACCACAAACCGGCAGGTATTGTTTCGAGCATAATTGCTATCGCCGATAATGTATTCACAAAAATTGCCGTTGCTCTCTTGCACAACAAATTTAACCAAACCATTAACGACGACAAGATTACAAGTCATTCTGGTATGTTTTTTCCAACCCTTTATGGCCCCGTTCTCAATGGTAGAGATATAGGCTTCGCCAAATCCAAGAAAACCAGCATCCGTTTGCTTCATGGCGTGCTTAACAGAACCACCAGGCGCTTGGATGGTTCGCAAGGGGGTCAAAAATGATTGCATGACAAACCCTTAGTTCAGGCTCTGGTATAATTGTTTTTGATAAGCAGCAATTTGAGCCAGAGTGAAATCTGCCGGCGCGATTTCGCCCTGATAAAAATTCCTATACCATTCCACTGTTATTTTGTCACAATCCTCCAGCGTCAGCAACGAACTCCACCCTAGCAACGCCTGCGCCTTGTCGCAATTTAACCTGAGCAAACCAGCCTCTTTGAGAGCTTCAGCCCTTTCCTCCTCAACATAGCCCGTGCCCCAATCCTGTCCCATCAGCTCGATTAGGTCCCGCACAGAAGCGTTCTGTGTGGCGGATGGCCCAAAATTAAAACTCTCCAGACTGGTGCCCAACTCCCCGCGGGCCAATTTTGTGGCCAGCAATAAATACCCTCCCAGCGGTTCCAAAACATGCTGCCAGGGACGCGTTGAGGCCAGGTTTCTAATCCTGACCGGTTCATTTTTTGACAGAATTGAAACAAAGATGGGGGTTAAGCGATTTCAAACACACCATCAATTTCAACAAGACAATAACCGCAATGATTCAATTTAACGACACCTCTCACATCTTTTAATGATCTTGTCAAACCCATAAAACATTTGACCGCAAACCTCACAGGTCTGCATGTCAGCCATGTGGATACCCACCAGCGATATAGGTCTCACAAGTCATACATGTAAGTATACCATCATTGTTGATGATCTGCCGTGGCATCCTGTGCTCACTCAAGCAATAGCACCTACCCCATGAGAACCGCTGTGAGGCATTCTCCCGCCCTTTTAGGCGGGTCTTGAGGTAAGATACTATGCTCATTTTCTAACCCCTTGGAAGGCTCGCAATCAATTCCATTGTTTCGTCATCAAATTGGGGAATATCTGGGTTGGGTGACCGCCTGAACATATCAGGAACAGACAAGTGATTACTGTTTCTCTCTATGCCCAACACATCACAAAGGTCATAGAAAGCCTTACGAACCATCACCTGCATTTCATTCTGACGCTCTTTAACGACGGAATAATTTACCATCCTCATGTAATAAAGCGTTGCGAATGGAATAGCCATGTCGTGCAACCTAAAAAATTTCTTCCAATTTTCATCTTGCTCTTCCAACATGTATTGATAGTTTATTGAAAGGTCTGCAAGAAGTTCAATTTGCTTCGGTAAACTAATCATTTCTTCCTACTGTCCGTTGAATAGAATCCTGATCCGTTAAAAGCCACGCCGTTGTTTGAATCTGACGACGCATGAAGTGGTCATCACACAGAACATTCAATAACAGGGTCATCGTGGATGCTGTGGTTTAATTCTCGTTGTGCTCCACAGTCTGTGCATTGATAGACGTAGTTAGGCATCTTGAAACATACCTTCCAGCATAGAAATTATTCTATCTCTTTGTGGTACGTCCACGTTTTCCATAACATCTCTCAAAGCATCGTTGTATCCCTTTGAATAAGCGAGGTGCTTTAATACAATGTCGGTGATCTGATATGGGTCTTCCTTAAAATCGTATGTCATGTTACTATTATACCTTATCTGCTCGTTTCTGTCAACTATTTGATGCCCCATAAAGTAGGGAAGATATCTCGTAGACGTTTTCCAAAACTATTTGGTTTGTCGTGTGTGGTCATTTCTTCATCCCAAACACCTGCTACGATCTCCTCTACGGATGGTGCGTCTGCTTCGATAGGTGGAGCGTCCTGCCACACCTGATCGGAAATCTCTTCTGGGGTAGGAATAGGTGGTGCATCTTGCCAGACCTGATCGCTGATCTCTTCCTTGGTTGGTGCGTCCAACTCAACCACAATATCTTCTGCGGTAGGAATATTTGGTGCGTCATACCAAACCTGTGCAGAGATGTTTGCTGGCTTTAGTTCCTCTCCATAAGTTCCTGCTGTGTTGTGATCCACAAGTTTCTCTTCCCAAACTGCCTGTGCCGTTGCCTTGGCGGTATCCTCAATGCTGTCACCAGAAGCAAGAACCTCTGTGGGAACAACGAGGGCACCGACGTTACGCTGTAGAATAACGTTGACGGTGTGACCAACGGTAGGAGTAAACATAGTCTTATTTGCATCAGTAGAATAAAGTTCGCCAAGGATGAACACGGTGTAGTCTTCGTTTAGTGCTGTGATAAGCCAACCCTCAAGGTTGTTGATGAAGCAATAGTAACCTAACTTGATGCCGCCACCAATGTCGTTGCCACCAATAGACTCTGCAAAGGCAGGAACATACTGTGCGTTACCCTCAAGCACCCAACGCTTCCAAGCGGAGTAAAGTTCAACGG
>JAYPQH010000057.1:0-3046 GCA_038131935.1 Alphaproteobacteria bacterium
AAGCTGGTTATCTTTCCAATCAATATTTCAAGAGTTGACTTGGGAATTGGGTCGCATAGAGCTTGCCTTTGACAACATGGCGTCAGGTGATTGGGATTCTGGTCTGCGTCTCTTGCAGCGTATGTCAGCCTGGAGATCAACATTCGATACGGCGTGGCAAGAATTTGAACTTGAATTTGAATTCGAAGGCAGCCTTCCTTTTGACCTTGGAGACCTCGCATCGTTAAGCGATTTTGTGTGGGAACTCCCGATAGGGTTCGATGGCATGATAGGATGGTTAGAATCCTATTTTAATGTTCCTGCAGCCGATGGCTCGGGTGATGCAGATGGCATCACATTAGATATTTTGCCTGAGTTTGCCCTTACTGCGGAAGGCGACAATCGCCTCACATTGGACATGACATTCCATTGGGATGCTGTGTCTTATGCTTATGACCTAAGTTCTTTGGATTTTGGATCTGGCGCTGCCGCTGGCATGATTGATATTACATCCCAGGGCGATTTGGCTCTTGATCTTACCGGTGATATCTCAACCCGATTGGGTGTTGATTTTATGACCGCAATAGACGGCACGCAGACAACATTTGAAGCCAACCCATTCATTGAATCTGTTGACGCCAATATTGATGTTTCTGCAACAGCTGCAGAGGTGGAACTTGGGGCATCTTTGGGTGGTCTGGCTGGGGTATCTCTGGGCAGTGCGGTGGCAGAAAATTTTGCTGAAATAATACTGACTGATAATGAGGCGAGTTATCTAGACTATGCTGCGGAGAGTTTGGGCCTTGGTGACCTACCAGGGGCAACCTTGGAATATGGCTTTGACCAAGAAGCTGGGTCACAATTTGCTGCCGAAGGTTATTTGCATGCCTATTTCCCTCTCTATCTGGAGTCTGCACTGTCTGCTGAGGCTTTAGATCCACAAGCAGAATTAACCGCAGTAGCTGCATACAATTCCAGCACAGATCAATTTGATACCGATATCACTTTTGATGGTGATTTGGACAATTTGTTCTCTGACTTCGATTTTGGTGCTGATGGATGGATCGCTGGGGCGTTTGACATCATACATGGCACAAGACTCGTTCTTGAAACAGATTTTGCTGCCAATCTTCCTATGGTTGGGGACATTCCTCTGCGCGATCCTGATGCGTTAGATCTCTATGACGTGGAGATGGTGTTGGGCGCCATGGTCTATGCGCAAGACAATGACGACTCCCGGATTACGCAAGAGCTTTATGATGATATGTATTAGGCTGGTCTCATCACGCTTGCAGATTTGGATTTCTCCACATTAGGTGGAATAAGCAATTCGATCAATTCGATCATTATAGAAATTAATGGTGTGAATGATTGGTTGACGTATGGGTCAGAAGATGAAGGGGGTGAATACGTATTTGCGGTTGATGATGGCTTAGGTGGTTATGAGCTGATTGATGAAAACCATTATGCCTGGAACCAATCCTTTAATGAGATTTATGAGGCTCATGATGAAATCATCGTCAATTGGAATATTGGCAGTCAATTTACCCAAAACATACCCTTGGGAGAATTTTCATTAGGAATTGATTCCTTGGGAATTGGGTTGGCTGGCGAGGGTGACCTCGGGCTTTATGCGGACTATGCATTCAATATTGCAACGGGGCTTTCCAAAACAGAAGGATTCTTTATTAACGGTGCGCTTGATGATGGGGGCAGTGCAACTGACGTTGCGGAACTAACACTTGATGTTGGTTTGGGTTTTGTAGACGCTGGTGTAGTCCTTGATCTTGGGATTCTCGAATTGGCGTTAACCGATAACACATTATCTGGTCAAGCTTCAGATCTCCAAGATAAGGGCCAGCGTGAGGTATCCGCCACGGTAGGCATCAATCTTGCAGATGACAAGATAACGGGTGTCGATCATCTTTTTGATAACATGAGCTTTGATGGTAGCGTTAAAGCCGAAATCGATGCGGCATTGAGTCTTCAAATAGGTGATGATGATGCTGTTTCTATGGGTTTCCATGCAGGTCTTTATGATCCAAGTGCCACAGACAATTTGGTGGCCTTCTCCTATCAGCCCGGTGTGACAACATTTGGTGATAGTTTGGACACGAGTTATCTTAACTTGGATATGGATGATATTGAACTTAATGTCGGTGCCTTTTTGGGCGATGTCGCCACAGAGGTTCTGGCAAAGATTGTTGAGGCTTATGAGCCTATTCAACCAATTGTTGATATCCTCACAGGTGAAGTTCCACTCGTCTCACAATTGTCCAAAAAAGTGAACAACGGAGCTGTTACCTTTATTGATGCCATGAGCTGGTTTGGCGAAGGCGGTGAGAGTATCATTGAAGTGATCAACTTCCTCGATCAAATTGATGATTATGCAAGTTACCTCACAGACACAGGAACAATTCTCTTAGGATCATTGAGCCAAACAGGGGCTGATGTCCTCAGCGCTTCCTCGTCATCGTTGCAGTTCGATGAGGCTGTAACATCGATGTCAGGTATGTCTTCATTAGGCTCAGGTCAATCTGCAGCATCAGCGGGCATTAGCTTCCCAATATTTGATGATCCTGCAGGACAACTGGCAAACTTTTTGTTTGGCGGCGAGGCGGACTTATTCCTCTGGGATATTCCTGATTTTGATGCAAGTTTTGATTTCCGGCAATCATTCCCTGTGTTTCCGCCTCTTTATGTAAGCTTGTTTGGTGGCGTCGATGTGGCAACCAATTTTGACCTTGGCTATGATACCCGAGGAATAAGGTTATTCACCGAGAGCTCTCAGGCCACAGACCTATTGAATGGCTTATATTTCCATGATGATAACCATCTAGGTGACCCCACAACAGATGCAGAATTAACTTTTGGTGCTGAAATAGGTGCTGGTGCTGAATTAAATGTCGTTGTGGCATCAGCGGGTGTTGATGGCGGGCTCCGAGGAGAACTTGAGGCTGACCTTGCGGATCCAGATCCTGATGGGAAGGTATATGTTGACGAATTGGCGTATAACTTATCGCGTGGACCGGAATGTGTTTTAGATTTTGCAGGTTCTCTAGATGTA
>JAYPQH010000058.1:0-2761 GCA_038131935.1 Alphaproteobacteria bacterium
TTTTTGAACAGGTAAACTTCTTTTCATTCCTTATGGGTACGTTGTGGTCACCACAACAGGCGTTTGGGGTCACCGACGTCTCTGACATCCAACATATATTTGGTTTTATTCCCGTTATTTCCGGCACGTTGCTTATCACGGTGATTGCAATTTGTGTGGCAGGACCGATTGGGCTACTTTCTGCAATTTATTTGTCTGATTACGCATCCGCAAGAGTAAGGTCTGTCGCCAAACCTGTTTTGGAAATTCTCGCTGGTGTACCAACAGTGGTCTATGGCTTTTTTGCAGCCCTTACCGTGGCACCTTTTTTGCGTGGAATCGGTGAGGGAATCGGACTTGATGTATCATCGGAATCAGCGCTTGCCGCTGGTCTTGTGATGGGCATCATGATTATTCCTTTTGTTTCGTCTTTGTCCGATGATGTGATCAATGCGGTGCCACAATCGTTGAGAGATGGTAGTTATGGTTTGGGTGCTACAAAGGCGGAGACAATAACGAAAGTTGTTTTGCCCGCAGCACTTCCTGGTATTGTATCCGCGTTGATGCTGGCCATTTCTCGCGCCATTGGTGAAACCATGATTGTGGTGATGGCAGCTGGGTTGGCAGCCAATTTAACGATAAACCCATTGGAAGCGGTAACCACTGTCACGGTGCAAATGGTCACCTTGCTTACCGGAGACCAGGAATTTGACAGCGCAAAAACATTAGCAAGTTTCGCTTTGGGGTTAGCCTTGTTTGTTATTACCCTCATCCTCAATGTCATCGCCTTGCGCGTTGTTCGAAAATATAGGGAACAATATGACTGATCAGATTGCATCACCCATGAGCACTGACGCCCGGGTTAAAGAAGCCAAGTTGGTCAAGGCACGTTACGGTGCTGACAGACGCTTTCAAATTTATGGTATATTTTCTATTTTGATTGCGATGCTAGCGCTGGTTACGCTGTTGGTTTCAATTGTTGGAAATGGATATAGCGCGTTTTATCGTCATGTGTTGAACATTGAAATCAATCTTGAGGAAAAGGGTATTTCCGCAGAACAAATGAAAGACACAAATGCACGCGCTTTACTGAGAGATTCGATTCGTGGATTGTTTCCAGAGGCCAAGAGCCGACGGCAGAAGAAAGAACTTTCAGCTTTGGTTTCCTTTTCAGCGCAATTGGCGCTTCAAGATAAATTAAATGAAGGGGTTATGGATAACCCTGGCCGTCTTTTGGTGCGGGCACCGTTAGGTGATGAGCCCGAATTATTTCTAAAGGGGCAGGCTACAGAGACCAAAGAGCACCAAACGTCTGGATCTCTTACGCTATCATTTGCAGATAGTCGTAATTCCATGAAACCTGTCTCACTTACGGCTGAGGGTGATCTGTTACGGAAGTGAAAGAAGTACGTGCTTATCTCATGGATACCAAATCATTGGAACGTCGTGGTACGCCTAAAAACGTTATGGATTCTCAGCCAGATGATGTACGAGCACAACTCCAAGCCCAGCTAAAGCCTCTCGAGGCAAAACTTGAGAAAGCTAATGCCAATCTTGATAATATCGATGAACAGATTTTGTTGGATAGCGGTCTACCAACATTCCTCGTTAAAGCGGGCCCTTTGATCATAAAGTTAACAAATGCAACGTCGTCAGGTGCCGATGGTGTTGTACTTGTTGGGGGATCTGAAGCATTTTCTGCGACGCAGAGGATCGATGAATGGACACTCACAGAACTGGTCACCCCAGAAGATAGCCGCAAAATTTCTGATAACATGATCGCCCGCGTTATGGCGCTTGAAGCCAAGGGTCTTATCGAACAAGAATTTAACCTGGCATTTTTCCAGACTGCGGATTCCAGAGATCCCGAAGTTGCAGGTATTTGGGGTGCTCTGACGGGCTCATTTTTGACGATGATTATAACGTTGTTTCTTTCCTTCCCGGTGGCTGTAGCTGCGGCCGTTTATTTGGAAGAATTTGCACCTAAAAATCGTGTAACAGATATCATTGAGGTCAATATCAACAACCTTGCTGCTGTACCATCTATTGTGTTTGGACTTTTGGGGTTGGCGGTTTTTCTTAATACATTTGGATTGCCCCGCTCGGCTCCCCTTGTGGGTGGCATGGTGTTGGCACTGATGACACTTCCCACCATTATCATCGCAGCCCGTGCAGCTCTTAAAGCAGTACCACCTTCCATACGTGAGGGTGCTGTGGGTGTTGGAGCATCTAAAATGCAAGCTGTATTTGATCACGTTTTACCCCTGGCTATGCCAGGAATGTTGACAGGAACGATTATTGGCATGGCTCAGGCTTTGGGAGAGACGGCGCCATTGTTGCTTATTGGTATGAATGCCTTTATTGCTGATGTGCCTAATGGATTTACAAGTCCAGCGGCTGTTCTTCCTGTTCAAATTTTTATTTGGGCTGATGCACCAGAAAGAGGGTTTGTGGAGAAGACATCAGCAGCCATTATGGTTCTGTTGGGTTTTTTGGTGTTTATGAATGGTCTGGCGATTTATCTTCGCAAGAAATTTGAGCGCCGTTGGTAAGCTGGTTGAGGAGATAATAATGTCATCCATTGCGGAAATAGCCCAGAATTCACAATTTGATGTTGATGGTAACAAAATCAAGGTCAGTTGTAATAATGTCCATGTTTATTATGGAAATGGGGTCGCCCACGCCATCAAAGGAGTGGACATGGAGATTCGAGAGAAAGCTGTGACAGCTTTTATCGGACCATCTGGTTGTGGCAAATCAACATTTTTGCGTTGCATCAATC
>JAYPQH010000059.1:0-2727 GCA_038131935.1 Alphaproteobacteria bacterium
GTGCCAACCCACCAAGACCAATGGCTGCCAACAAAACTGCAAGTATCAATGTTTTTTGTTTATGCCTCATGTTTTCCACCTTGTTTTTATATATTTTTTAAATTGATCCATGTTCATTGTCTCGCTTTCATAATCTCATCAAAACAATGCAAGTTAATCTTCAATAATGAACAGACAAACAGCACAAAGCGTAACGAATGAACATTGAATCATAAGCCTGTGATATTTCACATTGCAATATAAATTCGAGCCCTTTGGGTTTTCCCTGACAATCAGCAATTGCTGTGCTAGCCATTCTTGAACGTAAAGAAAAAGGCTTCATTCATGTCACTTTTCACACAACTTTTAGGGGAATATACCTTAGACCGTTCGGTGATTGATCTAAAGCTTAAACAACAACACAAAATGCAAGGTTCAGCTTTGTTCACACCATGTGAAGATACAAAAACTTTACTTTATCGAGAAGACATAACGATCAACAATCAATATACAGCCTATCGAACGTTCAAGTATGTGATAACAGATCAGAACATTAAGATTTTTTTTTCTGATGGTCACCGTGAGGGCTTATATGTCTGTTTACAATTTAACACCCCAGCAATGGATGCAGAGGATATTCATTACTGTGGCCAAGATACTTACAAACACAAGATGGCCATCAACGGATTTAACCAATTTACCACCAATATTACGATCTGCGGACCACAAAAGGACTGCGTGATCAAAACAACTTATCTAAAGAGAGGACATTCATGATGGCCATATCAAAATCAAAAAACACAGATGCCATCACGTTGCTCTTGGAAGTGATGTCGCAATTGCGTGACCCTAACTATGGATGCTCATGGCACTGCGCACAAACGCATCAGTCTATAGCAGCTTACAGCATTGAAGAGGCTTACGAATTGTATGACGCATTGTTAGCTGGTGAAGATCGAGCCATACGTGATGAACTGGGAGACCTCCTGCTCCAAGTTGTGTTTCACGCTCAAATTGCGCAAGAGAGAAAAGCCTTTGATTTTGACGATGTTGCCAACGCAATCGCTCAAAAGATGATAAGGCGCCATCCACATATATTTTCCCAAAATGCAAAAATCCAGATGCCACCTCATGGGAGAGATATCAAACAAAAGAACGGATACAAAGACTTAACCTCAGTTTTGGATGATATGCCGTATCACTTCCAGCTGTTACTAGATCTCTAAAACTTCAAAAAAGAGCTGCACGCGTAGGATTTGACTGGGATGACGTCCAACAAGTCTTGGACAAATTACACGAAGAGACCCAAGAACTTGTTGAGGCCCGAACACATAAAAGCCATGCGGATATTTGTGAAGAATTTGGCGATATGATGTTTGTCATGGTAAATATATCAAGACATTTAGATATCGACCCAGAAGACGCCTTACGGGCAGCCAATAGAAAATTTACGCGGCGCTTTAGGTACATTGAAACAAAATTTAACAATGACCAAGAAGCCTTAAAAAAGGCTACAATACAAGAGCTTGAGAAACTATGGATCGAGGCAAAACCGAAAAAACGCCTAAATGATTGGCCATGCCAGCTTAAAGACAACCACAATGAATATATTCAACCAAATTAAACTTTGGAGAGGGATTCTTTAAATTCCACAAATTTACCACAGAACGTACCCAACAAGCGCGCATCCAATTGCACCAACAAATCAAGATGAAGATAATCATCACTTGGAATCTCTTGTATGATAGCACCATGACGATGAAACCAAGCAACTATATCTTGACGATCAACCGGCAACCAAAGTTTATAAAATTCACGATGGGCTTGTATCTTTCGTTCAACCAGGGCCGTGAATTGATCTAAACCCCATTTCTTTTCAGCGCTCATCGCAATGTCATAATCTTGCGCGGCGGTAGGCAGCTGGTCTTCATCATCGGCCAAGAGATCAATTTTGTTCGCCACCTCAATGATTTTTTCATGTTCGTGACGCTCTACCCCTAATTCTTCCAAGACCAAAAGAACTTCGTCTCTTTGGATCTTCGTTTCTGGATGCGAAATATCCCGAACATGAACAATAATATCGGCTTCTAGAACTTCCTCAAGGGTTGCGCGAAACGCGGCGACCAATTGTGTTGGGAGATCTGAAATAAAGCCCACTGTATCTGCCAACAGTATATCATCCCCGCTAGGTAGAGTAACACGGCGCAGCGTTGGATCTAATGTTGCAAAGAGCATATCTTTCGCAAGAACAGAACTTTGCGTAAGGGCGTTAAATAAAGTGGACTTACCCGCGTTGGTATAACCAACGAGCGCGACAATAGGGTAAGGTACTTTTTTGCGAGCAGAGCGATGAAGGCGACGGGTTCTTACAACATCTGCCAATCTCTTTTTTAACAGAGAAATTCTCTCCCGGATCATACGCCGATCCGCTTCAATCTGGGTTTCTCCTGGCCCACCAACAAAGCCAAGCCCTCCCCTTTGGCGCTCCAAATGGGTCCATGTTCGCACCAAACGGCTGCGTTGATATTCTAAATGCGCCAGCTCAACCTGGAGGGTACCTTCACGGGTTGCAGCACGCTCACCAAAGATTTCAAGGATAAGGCCTGTACGATCAAGAACTTTAATTTTGAGTGCACGCTCAATATTACGCTGTTGTATAGGGGTGACAGGCCCATCAATAACCAAAAGTTGCAAGTCAAATTGCTCTACGACTTGCTCTAATTTTTCTAGATGCCCCCCACCAAAAAG
>JAYPQH010000060.1:0-2713 GCA_038131935.1 Alphaproteobacteria bacterium
CTCTGGCGGAGGCATTGCCAAAGGGTTTCTGGAGCATACAGCGCCTCGAATGTTGACACTTAATTCTGATGTTTTTTGGATAGAAGGAGCCAAAAGTTTGCGCGGCTTGTTGGCACATGATCAACGCCATGCGGCATGTCAAGAAAATCATATCAGTATGTTGCTAGGCCATGTTTCTGAAGGCACGGGATACGATGGGATAGGTGATTTCTCTTTGGATAAAAATCAACAAGTCGTGAGACGGTTGCCAGAAGAACATGCCGAATATGTTTTTTTGGGCGCGCAAATTGTACCTCGTCGGTTGTGTGCGCCAAGGGCAGGAGAGGCGTTCTCAGTGCGTGAAATTTGGGAACCATTGATGAAAGCAGGTCAGCTATCAGGGACTGTTCACCCATCAAAATGGTTTCACGTGGGCACGGTTCCAAGTATTCAGGCCACAGAAAATATTTTAAACAGTAAATTGTTGGATGAGACATGAGTTGGCCAAAGGAGGGTGCGAATATAGGCCACCTCTATGTTGGTGCTGATCCTCTGCAGCCAGTCATAGCTTGGCTAGAGCATCAGAAGTCTCAAGGTTTTAATCTGCCTCAAACGCATATTTTTTTCGCATCAGAGAGTTGGAAAATTTGGCTTTTGAAAGCCTTGGCATCAAAATATTTTGGTCCTTTGCCGAAGGTTCATCTTCTCCAAGATGAAGCTGAGGAGGACTCCAAAGGGCGATTGCCGAGTTGGTGGTGGATCATAAAACAGCTTGATAGAGCTGCAAACAAGCAAGCTCATATACCACAATGGTCTGCGCGATGCCAGCTGGCAGATGATATTTTGATTCTTTTTGAGGAATGGTTGAATGATGCGGTTGCTCAGCCCCCCTTGGCTAATACCTCGCTTATGCCCGCACGCATTGCCGCATATGCTGCGTTTCTTGTTGAGCTGTATTGTCTTTACACCGAGGCCCTTCATGAAGGGTTATTATCTCATCCGGCCTATTCGAGGGTCCTGCAGCAACAAGATTTCGATTTTGAGATTAAAGGTCCTGTATTGATTGTGGGGTCAACAGGTTCAGTGGCGGTCACCCGAAAGATGATGCATCACCTTGTCACAGAGCATCAGGCTCATATTATCTTTCCACCACGTATTGGCAAGCCAGGTGATCAGAGAGATATCAGCCATCCGGATCATGTTTTTCAAGCTATTTATGAGCAACTTGGGGTAGAGAATTTACCTTACTTGCCCTTTGCTGGATATCGTAACGATCTTAGTTTCTGCCATGTTTACGCCAGCGAAAAGGGTGCAAGAAGAGAGGAAAAATATATCATCCTTGCCCAAGTCTATATTCTCTGGATTGCGTGTAACATATTTAGAAACCTATCTGCATTTAGCCCTCTCATTTTATGGCACTATCATGAGGCACGTAAGGCTGGAAAAATACTTAAATTGTCTCGCCAAACAGACGCATGTTGTTGCTTGTGCGTCATACCTTATGGGATCATGGAATTCCTTGAGGGTCGTCTTTCGCAACCAAAATAGTGACCCCAGCTGACAAATTTTCTTGCAAATTTTGCAGTTCTTGGATGAGAAAAACCCTGCAAGAATATTGGCTCAGCTTTGTCGTTTTCTTTTTGAACATGGCCATATGAAGGAAGATTTGTATCGTGAGTTGGACGCGATGCTCAGAAGATTTGCCCCATCGCTTCGATCAGAACAATGGCTTGCCCAAGTGGTGAGTATTGATCGTGAGGGTCAAGCTCATTTTGTTTGGCTGCAGTTAGACGCGATGCTGAAACAAAAACCAACCAATATTCCCGACGGATGTAAGGCATTAGAGAATATCTTAACGTCTCTTGGTCAATCTGTAGATGGTCTTTGGGACGGTTGCCAGCATTTGGATGATCACAAAATATCCAATTGGGGTGAGCTTGGGCAGCGCTTAAAGGCCTATTGGGAGCGTCACCATGATGATTTTGTCATTAGATGTGAAAATCCTCATGTGCAGTTCATGGGACCAATGTCCGCGCGGCATATTGGAGACGGCCATATACTTATTCTTGGGCTTGAAGAGGGGCATTGGCCCAAAGCGGAGCCAGCGCGTGGTGGCTTATCGACCAATATTCGTCAACAGATGGGTTTGAAGCCATCTTTGTGGCGTATGGCTCTTCAAGCACATGACTTCGCTTGTCTGTTGGGACACAGATCCGTTCATTTGGTGGTGGTGCAAGAGTTGTCCTCTCAGCCACAGATGGCAAGTCAATATATCCAAAAACTTTTGGCTGTTGCCGGCATTGTAGATGTCGATTTGGATAGTGCATTCCATGAACTCACGAACGTTATGGCTTCGTCGCATAAGATTGTAAGAAATGACCCTCGTTCGGTTCCTGCCGCACCGCCCCAGCCATGTCCACCCGTTGCGGTTCGTCCCACCCATTGGCGGATAACAGATTTGGAGGATTGGATTCGCGATCCATACCGCATTTATGTCCGTAGGATTTTACAATTGAAAGAACTGGATGATCATGAACGCAGCTGGGATGCACGAGATAAGGGAATATTGATGCATGCCCTGCTAGAAGATCTTGCCCGAGGGGAATCAAAGGACGACGTCCTCCAAAGAGCGATCAATAGGTTGCATATTGGAACCACCAATGATGTCACACGCTACATAGAACTCTGTCATGTGCAGCATGTCCTAGATGAGGCCATAAAGACAGGCTTATGG
>JAYPQH010000061.1:0-2587 GCA_038131935.1 Alphaproteobacteria bacterium
TATCACATTACATATGCACAATCTGTACAAGACGACCAAAATTACCGAACTGGTGGTGAGCGCGGAAGGATTCGAACCTTCGACCCTCTGATTAAAAGTCAGATGCTCTAACCAACTGAGCTACGCGCCCCCAATGGCAGAATATTCATAGCAACGAATGAATATCCAAACGAGGAACGCCGTCTGTAGCAACTTACTCATTATGTGTAAAGGCTCACATCTCAATATTCATTTGCAAGATCCATGGAGGTTTTTTGTCCTCAAGACATATCAAAAGCCTTATTAGACATTCACTTTTGATATAAGAATATCGATTTGAACAGCGTCACATCTTGCCCCATTTTGCCTTCTAGGTTAAAAAGCGCTCTGATATTTAAATGAGGAGTCGAACATGGCTGTATCAAAGAACAACGTTGCTCTGCGCCAAGCTGCAGCAGGCGCAAACATTGCAAACCGTCTGGGTTCTAAAGCTGGTGGTTTTCGTGATGGAAAAGAAATATTCCCTGTACTTTTTCACGGTACCATGACCGGTCAGGGAAAATATGTGTCTGCCGCCTATCAGAATGGCGAATTGATCATGGACGCCGACGGCAACCCCATGCGTTGGCAAGAAGCTGTGACTTCCTTGTCGAAGCCTGCTGAGGCATAAGAGTTACAAGCACGTGGTGATACCGTCACCATCTTGTTTTCAGTCATGTTATAGCGTCAGATTTGTCCCTTACCCTTCTGATTTGTGATGGTAACATGACTGTTTTGCCATTATCTTGTTACATTCGCACCCTTAACGAAGAAGCTCGTTTGCCACGCATTCTGGAACGTTGCCGTTTGTTATCGGATGATATCGTGGTTGTTGATTCGGGCTCCGTCGATAAGACATGCGTTATATCTGAGCAATTTGGTGCACGCGTCTTCAAGCAAGAATGGTTGGGCAATGGATTTCAGAAACGACGTGGTGAAGAGTTGTGCCTGAATGATTGGGTGCTTGATCTTGATGCAGACGAGCTTTTAAGTGACGAACTGATAAAAAACATTCGAGAGATATTTGACCAAATGCCAGGCGCACAGACTATTTTTGGTTTGCGTCTGATAACCGTTCCTCCCTATGGGTCCATTTGGAATAATTTTGCGATCGACACACGTTATAAGCTATATAACAAGCATTATCATAGGATGCCAGAAAGCCGGAGTTGGGATCAGCTAACACCAACCAAAGACACCAATAAAATCACCCTTCCTGGACCTCTTTTTCATTATTCCTTTTCTGGCGTTGCGCAAATGTCTGATAAATGGAACAAGGTTTCAACACGCCGCCTCGACGATGGAAAATTAAAGCCTTTATGGCTTATTCGTATGCGTATTGTCTTTGCATTTCCCATCTACTTCATAAAGAATTATGTTCAGAAAGGTCTATGGCGCGCTGGTCTGTATGGCTTTTGTATTTCTTGTATTGGTGCACATGGACGCTGGTTACGTGATGTAAAAAGTTACGAGCGTCATATGGAACAAATGGGTAAAAAGAACAAAGGGCTATCATGACACGCTCTGTTGTTATGGCGACACAAACATTCCCGCCACGGGTAGGCGGAATGGAAATGGTGATGTTCTCTCTTGCCCAATATATATCTAAATTAGGAACGCCTACATATGTTGTGGCAGATCGTAGATGGATGGAGACAGCTTCTTTCCATTTTACCAGCATATGGGCACCAAAAATATTACGGTCTTGGGCCAAGCGGATCTATTTAACGCACCATTTTGGAGTGAGCGATATTTATGTATGTGATAGTTGGAAAAGCATCATATCCCTGCCCAAACGAGCAAAGCATATCATAATGTTGGCGCACGGTCAGGAATACCTAAACAAACAAAATAAGCGCCCAGAAATTCAAAGGGCATTAGACAGGTGTCGTCATTATTTGCAGCTCTCACGCAACAAAAAAACTTTTATCCGATTATCTGTCAGCAAAATGGAATGGGCAAATCAGCGTCATACCGCCTACTTATATGCTTGAGCCTCCAAATCAATTGGTTTCCAAAGCCAATGATTATGGTGGCGTGATACGTTTGCTAACTGTTTGCCGACTGGAAGAACGCAAAGGTATTGCGCATGCTATGCTGGCGCTTAATGAAATTAAAGACAAAATTCCACCATTTCGTTGGGATATAATTGGTGATGGTCCTGAACGGAAAAAATTGGAAACATTGCGGAAGTCTCTAGATATGAATGCTCATATTCAATTTCATGGTTTTGTGGATAATCAAGTTAAAATTGATCTACTGAACCAGTCTGACCTTTTCGTTATGCCATCATATCAACACAGAGGTTCTTTGGAAGGTTTTGGCATCGCTTATGTTGAAGCAGCTGCGTATGCTGTTCCCTCCATTGCTGGGGTTGATGGCGGTGCACCAGAGGCTGTTTTAGATGGAAAAACAGGATGGTGTGTGAAGGGCCAAGACGTATGTGACATACGCCAAGCTCTATATCTGGCGATAACAGACCATAAAGAGCGAAAAAAACGCGGTCATGAGGCAAAAATACGCTACAACAGAGAATTTGCTGCATCTGTCACGCAAGAATTATTTAGAC
>JAYPQH010000062.1:0-2539 GCA_038131935.1 Alphaproteobacteria bacterium
GATAAAAATTGTCGACCAATCTTTGCCCCAAAACAGAAACCTCTTCATCCATCCTCAGCATGAATGCCTGACCACAATACTCTTTATTGATAGCCATGATCCGACAGGCCTCGACCACCATGGCCCTCGGCAATTCTTGACCTGCTTCTAGACGGGCGAGTGCTACTTGATCAAAAGAAACGCTATTGTATGGATCGACCTGCTGGCTTCGAAATGCGCTGGTTAGGTTCAAACTGGCTTGCAGCATATTGTGTAAGCCATGCAATCCTAGAGGCAGTGACTGGCCTGGCAGGGGTGCAAGAAGAACAACACTGATGGCAAAACGATAGATGAGTGGTCCTATCTCCCGTTCTTGTCCGAATGCAGATTGAAACAATACAATCAAAAGCACCATAAAGCAGGATGTCATCAGCATATTTGGTAAGATAACTTCCCCAATAATGGGCCAAATATGAGGCATTTGGGCGAAAAATGTTGTCCAAATATCCATATGATAGATCAACCATGGTGATGGCGATGTGTCACCAAATCAGATATTGATGGAGCAATAAAGCTTCGGCGAAAACGGCATTTCCGGGCATCATAACCCCGGACAACGTAACCCCTCCCCGGTGGCAATTGCGCCAATGCATCATAATCAATCATTTGGCGGTATTCGAGCAATGCATCTGACCCCTCCACCCATGATGAACGCCAAATCCCTTGATGACGCAGCAAACGCTGTCGCGTGGGTTGAGGGATTTGTGGGGACATCTTTCTTGCCAACTCCGAGGTGGCAAAAGGATCCTCGCATCGAAGAAAAACCTTGGTACCACAGTTTCCCAAGATATTTTCGGACAAAGATCGACCAGCTTGTTGTAACGATGCCAAGGTCTGACTTGCAAATAGCATGGCCACATCAAGAGATCTTGCCTGTGCCGCCATCATGTCAAGCCCAGGCATGGCATAAGAGCCCACTTCATCCATAATCACTAAGTTCGGAGGAAGGTCGCCTGTATATTCTTGCCTAAGTAAACGCTGCCGCATGGCTGCGCGTAAAGAACCTAAAACCAATCTACCCATAGCACGAAGCATCTCAGGAGACTGAGATAATGAAGGAAGCAAAATGAGAAGAATACGGTGCCGATCTAAAATATCACTCATTTCAATATCACCGTTACCTGATACGAAAATATGACCAAAATTATGGACAAGATCATCCATGAAACGATACAAATTCCCCAACAAATAACCATGCTGAGCAACGGTTTCACTTGGTAATCTTGCTAAGTTATTGGCCCGATTCCAAGAAAAACCAGGCAGTGCATCCAGGTAAGCAATAACCCGTTCGCGTATGGTAAGGGGAAGAATTTTTGTTTCCACAAAGTGATCTGGTTCTTTAAGGGGCAGTTGGTTGGCCACCGCGACCAGATTGGGCAAAAGAAGCACCCGCCTTAGGAAGGCAAAATGGGGAATAAAATCTTCCCTGCGTAGCCCAACAGACACAGCTACGGCTGCGCGCAATAATGCCATGGCACGTCCCTTCCAAACGTCAACCTGACCTGGGGAGTCCATCAATTGTATGAGAAACTCAGAAATATCTCGCTCATCAGCATGTGCTAATGGGTTAAAACCATGTGTTCTTACACCCGATGAAAAATCCATCACAAAGAAATCATGATGACGACCAAAATGTTCAGATATACCCATGAGCCGAGAACGGAGCGTTTGCTCTCCTTGCCATCAACAAAAACAAGACCAGCACCCTGTCCTATTTGTGCCTCTGCTAACGCCAACAAATATTCTGTTTTTCCTGAGCCTGTTGTGCCCAGTACCAATTGGTGCCGTAACAAGGCATCTTTGTTCAAATGAACAGGAAACATTCCCTTGGTTAAAGATATGCCTCCATACCCAGACGCCCGCTTACCCCAAAAATTCAACATGCTCTCTTCTGCTCATCTTTATACAACATCCACCACCCAAAACCCTCACCATCAACAGCTGCAGGACGCCCTAAAGATGCGAGTGCCGCGATCATTGAGGATGGAAGGGCGAGCCCCTTAATCATCCAAAGCAATGGAGGTTTGCGCGATTGTTGAATAAGAAACGACCAGGCTGCCAACATCCTTGTCTCAGAATGGTCATGAGGCTGTAAAATCTCACTCGGGATAGAAAATCCATAGCGCGACAAAACACGGAAAAACGCCAATTCTTGTGCCGTTGTGACTTGAGCTGTATTCATATGAATGTACCGGTAACAATAAAATACGTGACAAGATAACCAAATCTATTGTGACCAGGACGTGGCTCGAGACCAATCTGCAACCTGACATCTTGATGTTTATCATGTTGTGGGCCGATCACCCTTAGATCCATATCCACGCGCAGACGCAGTCGTCCGTCTGGAGTTTTTTGTTCAATAATGGGAACGGATGTTTGTACAGCACGAACCATCAGACGAAATTTTTTAAGATCTTCCAACAACCTCGCCTCAGATAGAGCATGAAGGTAGCCCTTCCATCCTGACGCGGTAAAGAAGGACTTTTGGGCCAAACGCCCC
>JAYPQH010000063.1:0-2435 GCA_038131935.1 Alphaproteobacteria bacterium
GTACAATATGATCTCGAACTATCTGATCTTGAGAAACGCATAGAGTCTTTAGAACAGCAAGCCGTTAAAAAACTGAGTGCAAAGTCTCATATCGATATGCCTCTTGGTGAAAAGCTGGGTGATCTTCAATTTCATCTGGCACGTCTAGGTTATGATGTTGGGAGCATTGATTGTAGGATAGGTCCTAAGACACAGGCAGCTTGGAAGAAATTTTTGCAGCGGCTTGGTGGAGAGGAAAAAAATCCTGAAGCTAGGCTTGCAGAATTATCTAAATTATCTGGACATGATATGAAAAGACAAAAATGCACGAACACACCACCATCCATAAAAAACAAATCTCATGACCAGTTATGGCAAATGCGCGCTGCGATGCCTGGTAAAGCATGGCTGGTTAATGCGCAGGATGAACTTCTTGCGGTAAAGGTGGGAGAGCAACTTGCAGGCTTGGGAACCGTGGAGAATATATTTCAAAACGACCAGGGGCGATGGATGTTGATCGCTAAGAATGGATTTTTGAAATTATGATTGATGATGGTCTATCCGTTCTTGGCATGATTCTCTCTCTTTTGGGGGTTATTTCAATAATGTATGGCCTGATATGCCAACCAAAGGTGGCCGTTCGTTTTGTGTTCTTTGGTTTACTTCTTTCATCATTGGGGCCCCTCATTCTGAACGATGCCCGTCATCCCCTAGCGCTTATTGCTGGGGTGGGACTTATCTTGGGTTGTGTGCGTGCTTTATCAGATAAACCTTCTTTTTTAGGTGTCTGTATACCTATTCTCGCAGCCCTGGTTTGGCTCGTTTTGGCAGAATTCATGGGCGAGGAGATCGTTTTTCAGCTGTGACGAAGTAGCACTATTTTTAAGGTAAATAGTGGCTTCACAAGGCGGCAAAGATACGGCTATTATAAAAGAAAAAAATTCGATTACGGGGGGTATTCGAAAGATTGCTCACTTGAGAAATCAGATGCATGTGCATCTGATTTTTTTTATGATTTTTCCAGTACTTTGCTCGGTTAGGGAAATATTGTTTGGCGTAATGGACTTTTACGACAATGATCACAAGCGCGGTTGTGTGGACCTTGGGAGCAAAAAAGACGATCACATGTTATGCAGGAGCGAAGTTTGTAGGCAAGATTGGTTGTCTCGTCTTGCTGTGGCATCTGCATCCGCCAAGCGCGTGTCATGATTGCTGATTTGCTGCGTCCCAATTTTTGGGCAATGTTATGTGGCTGTACCCCTTGAAACCATAATTCGGCTAGAAGGAGCATATCGGTTTTTGACCAGGGTTCTGCATGAAGGTTGCTTTGGGGCATTCATGATTCCTCTCAATATGCTGTTTCAAATATGATCAACATATATAGCCGCGCGTGCTTGAGAAGGCATCCTTGTCTTGTTTGAGACGCTCCAGAATTTGGGATGCAGGTACAAATCAGGCAATAGCTCAGGCTGCTCATTTCCATTATCAACAATGAAAGCTGGTGTGCCACGTATGCCTAGACTTTGTGCCAGTTGTGCAATTTGGCCAAGGGTTCCAGAGATATCATACCAATTTTCTCTAAATATTTTCGTACTTCTTGTGCATCTAACCAGATCGTACGAGGACCTCATCGATATTATCGTCCTCATAGTTCCCACGATTTTCTAGAAGATTTTGGTGCAATCCAAGAAAACGTTCTTTATCCAACTGCCATGCAGCAAGTGAAATCATGGCAGCTTTTGTGGATTGTGGTGATAAGATAGGCCAATCAAGGAACACAAATTTTACAGATTCATTGCCCGTGATTTCCCTTGCATGTGTGCTTGCTTTTTTACAATAACCGCATCGATAATCATAAAATTCATAAACAACTTTTTTGGCGTCTTTGGGACCAATGAATGGCAGGTCCATGGAATCTATTATGAGAGGCACCTGAGAGAGCATTTGCTGTGTGGCGCGCGCTTGATCTTCTTCCGCGCGCTGTTGGAAAAGCTGTATTGCATCGATGATAATTTCTGGTTTTTCAGCAAGTAATGCGCGTAACGCAGGTTCAAGATCATTTTTTTCCAAAGCTTTTGTTGTAGCTGTATTGAGGGATATGGCCAAAAATCCACATATAAACAGAAGAATACGCATAATTCGCTCCAAAAAAATCATCCAACTTTGGTTATCAGTTGATACACAAGTCAGCAAGGCAATTTAAGGTTTAGGTATTTGGTTGTCTCATCTTGAGCTGGTCTCTGGTGCTTTATTCGCAACTCTTGTCGAAATGCTATCCATGATGACATGGAGGAGATTGTAACAATGTGTTTTCTTGATCACGAAACTGAGCGTGTTTTAATTGCCAAGGTTCAAACAGAAAATTGTCAGAAATCCCTTGGCAAACTTTTGTTGGCATTTGAGAAGTTCTTAATATCATCAATTAGAAAAAATCGAAGGTCTGGTACTGAAGAGCG
>JAYPQH010000064.1:0-2336 GCA_038131935.1 Alphaproteobacteria bacterium
CCATTATTCACGTCGTTGCCATCTATTGTGGTGTCCCTCAATCATTAGAATGTTTCCGCAGTGCCAAAAAGGTTTTTGCGGAACAAGAACTTGATGACTAATTTTTTTTTTGCTCTACATGATGACTTTGGGTTGACGAGAGAAACATAATGGTGTTGCCCTCGTTCCCACGCCTTAGTTCAGGTGTTTCATATATGAATGGCTTTAAGCCGCAGACTTGGGAGTTAGTCATGTCTATCAAAAATACATTGTGGAGCAGTGCTTTAGTACTGGCCACCGCAACAGCTGCGTTTGCTATTGAACCAGTGAAGTTGCGCTGGGCCTCAGATCACTCTGGCCCTCCTCATCCAGCTGCGATTGCTGAATTATACTTCGCAGAGCAGGTTGAGAAGAAAATTCCTGGATCAAAAGTACAGATCTATTGGGCAAAGTCCTTGTACACCATTCCGCAAGGTGTGAAGGCCATGACCCAAGGTAATCTTGAAATGATCACAGGTCAGTGGGGAAAAACAGCTTCTGTAGAGCCTCTTTCAAACGTTCTGCTTGGCGCAGGTAAGTTGACCACACGCGGCGCGATTGCGAACTACGACCAGACCTACATTTAAAGAACTTCAAGTATTCAACGAAAAGCAGGATATCACATTTTATGGGGGAAACTTGTCGATGTATATGGGTGCAGGTGCTGTGAAATCACGTTTCTTGACACCAGAGGACTTCAAAGGTGCAAAAGTGCGTAGCATGGGCCCAGCAGAAAATGCGCTACTTGGCGCTATGGGTGCAAACCCACAGACCATGGCATTTGGTGACGTGCCTCCTGCCTTGCAGACAGGCGTGATCGATGGCCTTCTAACATCTCTTGGTGGATTCAACGCAACCAAAGAGCAGGCTCCGTATTTTACGGTTGCTGGTCTTAACGGTATTGTTGGTGACTATTATTGGTTTGGTGTTTCTAACAAATGGTGGAACCGTCTTGATGCTGAGCAGCAGGCCGCACTAGCTGACATCATTGTTAATGATTTCATTCCATTCCAAAAGGCTTACAATGTTTGCGCTGATAACAAGACATTGGCCAAATTTGAAACCAAAGACAAATCAGCCCCTGGTATCTACGTCATGAACGATGCGGAAGCAGCAGCGATCAAAAACGCTGAAGGTGGCGCAACAAATGCATGGATTAAGACAAAAGTTGATGCTGAAGGCGCAAAGCTGGTGGATCAATTCACAGCTGAAGCAGCAGAACTTGTGAAAAAACACCCAGCCGGGTCTCATCCTTTGGACAATATCGATTGCAGCGCTTATGCCAAATATAGCGTAGGTGCAGACAGCGAACTGTACAGAGCGAAAAACCGTAAGTAATACTGGTTTTAAGTGGTTCACCTACAACATTGTAGGTGAACCATGCTAGGTTTTTGTTCAATGGATAGAGTCCGTGAAGAACAACAATGAATGCTAACAGTATGAAAACCTCTCAAAATTACGAACCTACAGGTTCTCGTTTTCACCATTAACGGATGCATAAAATGGATGCTTTAGTTCGAAACACAACAGCAGTGAGACTTTTCCTTCAAAATATCATTGGGAATATCGCAGCTTTGATCCTTCTTGGTACTTTATTGTTTGCCATGCTTGAAATCGTGCGTCGTTATATTCTTGGTCTTGTTTTTGAGTGGGGACAGGATGCAATTATTATGTCTATGATGACCGCTGTGGCGCTTTATATTTCTGCGACACAGGTCAATCGCAACCACTTGGTGATGGGGGCTTTTATAGAATTTTTAGCACATAAAGGTGCATTTGGGCTTGTCGCTGCAAGTAGAATTTTTTGTTCTTTTGCCATAGGCCTTTTCTGCGCAACCATGTGTTATACCGCCTGGCCATCAGTAAGTTATTCTCTTATGCGTGATATAAGAACCGAAAGTCTTCTTTTGCCTTTAGGCCCCTTCCATTTGATCTTGATGATTGGTTTCGGTTTGATGGCATTTGTGGCTTTACTTCAACTGATTGAAGACGTTGTGATGGTGGCAAAGGGTGAGCATAAAAATGCTGAACTTGACCTCATCAGTGATGTGTAACCCACTAGGATTTATTTTAGGAAAGATTTGATTACATGTTAGCGTTAGCTCTCACACTCTTTGGTTTTATCTTAGTGGGCATTCCCATTGGGATTTCGTTGGCTGGTTCCACAGCCATTATGGTTTTGTTTGATGACTTTCTCACCATGAATGCCTTGTTCGAGGGGTTTTTCAACTTTTTAAGTAAATACACGCTCATTGCTATTCCTTTCTTTATTTACGCAGGTTTCTTAATGGAAAAGACTGGCCTTGTGGCTGCCCTTT
>JAYPQH010000065.1:0-2009 GCA_038131935.1 Alphaproteobacteria bacterium
CATTTCGCCAAGTTGCGGGTCTTCCGAGAGCTCTCTTAAAGCCGCGCCATGGGCAACCAAACAATAATAACAGCGGTTGGCTGAGCTTACCACAACTGCGATCATTTCCCGTTCACATTTGCTTAAGCCTGAGTCTGCAAGCATGATTTCATTATACATGCGGGTAAACCGGCGAAATTTTTCAGGCCTTTGTGTAAATGCGAGAAGCACATTGGGCATGAGTCCTAATTTTTCTTGGCATTTACGCATATATTCCTGAATATCTTCATCAAGCGTCTCCAAGTCAGGTTGCTTTAGTTTGGTGATATGCTGTGGTTGCGGCATGATACATTCCTTAGGCAGTAAAAAAAGATTTGCACAAGTTAGAGACGAAGATAGGCTAGGGTACTTTTAGGCACAATATACAATGGAACATTTATGAGTCGATTGCGTAACGAAGGTGATTATTGCACCCAACGTCAGACTTTTCGTTGGGAGATTCCCAGTGATTTTAACATATATAAAGCGACGGTCGGTCATCCTGAACATGCTCACCGTCGTGCGCTTCGTCACATTGATATGGACGGCAAGAAAACAGATTACACCTTTTCTGAATGTGACCTTGCCGCAAGAAAACTCGCGCAATATTTCGATTCCATTGGTCTTCCTCAAGGGGCGCGTGTTGGCATTTTTTTGTCACAATGCCCAGAGACAATTATCACACATATGGCTTGTTACCTGTCTCGGCGTATTGCCATGCCATTGTTCTGTTTGTTTCGTCATGAGGCACTGCATTACAGATTAGAAAATGCTGAAGCGCAATGTATTGTTTGCGACAAAGAGGGATTGGAAATCATCCGACAACTCAAGCCATCTTTGCCATCTCTCAAGCATGTCTTGTGTGTAGATGATGATGCTACAGCTGTTGATCTTTTCTCTGATGTGATCAGGCCATTCGATGGTGACCGGACTTGTGACCCGTCCGGTCCAGATGATCCCGCTGTTATGATTTACACATCCGGCACAACAGGGGCGCCCAAAGGAGCATTACATGGTCACCGTGTGCTATTAGGACATATGCCTTGTGTAGATATGACTTTCGAATGTCCCACCCCAGATGATAATCTGTTCTGGACGCCTGCGGATTGGTCCTGGATTGGGGGACTTTTTGATGTTCTCATGCCGTCTTTATTGGTTGGTAGTGGTATCGTAAGTTATCGGTTCAAGAAATTTGATCCCCTCTTGGCCTTTGACTTGATGGCGCAAGAGTCTGTGCGAAACGTATTCTTACCCCCCACAGCGCTAAAATTGATGCGTTCAGCGCATCCAAAAGGGAGACGCCAAGATATATCACTGCGCACGGCCATGTCCGGTGGCGAAGCCTTGTCAGGCGAGCTTCTGGATTGGGGTAGGGAAGTTTTAGGGGTTTCTATCAATGAGCTATATGGCCAAACGGAGTGCAATTTGGTTCTGGGTAACAGCGGGCTTCTCTTCCCGCAAAAACAAGGATCGATAGGTAAGCCTGTGCCTGGCCATGATGTTGTGCTGCTCGATGACCATGGTGAGATCATCGAAGCTGATTACCAAACGGGTCAAATAGCCGTGGCAGCCCCTGATCCAGTGATGATGTTGGGGTATTGGAACAACGAGGTTGCCACCGCTGAAAAGTATCATGGGGATTACCTGCTTACAGGTGATTTTGGATATCGTGATGAGGAGGGGTATTATTTTTTTGACGGAAGAAGAGATGATTTGATTTCTGTGGCTGGTTATCGCATCGGTCCAACTGAGATTGAAGACTGCATTGTATCCCACCCCGATGTCGCGATGGTGGCTGTAATTGGGATTCCTGATGAGGTGAAGGGGCAGGTCATTAAAGCTTTTGTCGTTCCAAGAGGAGGGCGACAGCCTGATTTGGAGTTTGTAGAGGAGTTGAAGGGGCAA
This sequence comes from Alphaproteobacteria bacterium, assembly GCA_038131935.1. Taxonomy (GTDB): domain Bacteria; phylum Pseudomonadota; class Alphaproteobacteria; order UBA8317; family UBA8317; genus UBA8317. The sequence goes on from JAYPQH010000065.1 coordinate 1,924, forward strand.
GTAAGAAACAGGTTGGCAGCTCATGAAGTCCCAAAATTTATAGAGTTTGTTGACTTTACTTGCGTTCCACTTTTTATTTTAGGCAG
>JAYPQH010000066.1:0-1120 GCA_038131935.1 Alphaproteobacteria bacterium
AGCAAGTGCTGACGACAAACCAGCGATTGAAGTGATTACCCATGCTGGCGCGGGTGGAGGAACTGACGTAAATTCACGGATGATGATGATCCGTACCCGACGTGCGTTGAAGCAAGATATGGTGGTAGTCAACAAGCGCGGTGGCGGTGGCGCTGCGTCTATGAACTACTTCAAAAGCCGTCCAGCCGATGGCAACAGCATTTTAACCTTCACTGTAGGCCACGCGATCTCCATGGCCATGGGGAAAACACAGTTGACTGTTGATGAAATGGCACCTTTGGCTCGGGGAACCAATGACCCACAAATCCTTATGGTGAAGTGCTCCTCTGCATACAAAACCCCAGAGCAGTTGATTGCTGGCATCAAAAACGGTGAAAAAATAACCTTTGGTGGCACACATAGCGGCACCATTGACCATATCACAGCATTTCTTGTGGCAAAACGGTTAGGACAAGGTATGCCTAACTATATTCCTTTCGGTGGCGGCGGTGAGCTGGCAACGCAATTGGTTGCTGGGTCTGTTGATGTAGCCATTTTGAACCTTTCAGAGGCCTCTGCACCTATCGAAGCTGGTGATATTTGCCCACTTGTCATTCTCGGTGACGACCGAATGGAACCAATTCCAAATGCCCGCACAGGCAAAGAGCTTGGCCTTAACCTTGTCTTGTCAACGACACGTGGCTTTGTCACCCATGCCGGTGTTTCCGACGAACGCAAGAAACAACTAGAGGATGGCATCATGAAAGCGATGAAGCATTCCCTATATCAGGCATATTTGGCGAATTCTGGTCTAGATAACACATCTCCACAGGCCTCTGGTCCTTGGGGTGAGCAAATCAAAATGATGGTTGGTGAATTTGGGCCCGCTCTTAAAGAGATGGGATTGATTAAGTAATCAACACATCAAGAATTGATCACATTTGCTGCTTCAAAAGCAGCAGATGTGATCATCTTTCATATTAGAGGTGACATTGTGCATAAATATACCATCCCTGTGTCTTTGTCGGGACTATGGATCATCATCATCTATCTAGCCCTACAATTGGACACATCGCCACCACTGATTATTGGAGAGTCTATGCAGCCAAGATCATTCCCCATTTTTTTGATGATCTTAAAT
>JAYPQH010000067.1:0-1090 GCA_038131935.1 Alphaproteobacteria bacterium
CTTGATCACGAAACTGAGCGTGTTTTAATTGCCAAGGTTCAAACAGAAAATTGTCAGAAATCCCTTGGCAAACTTTTGTTGGCATTTGAGAAGTTCTTAATATCATCAATTAGAAAAAATCGAAGGGCTGGGTCTGTAGAGCGCGAAGATTTGCTGCAAGAAGCAAGACTTGTTCTTATTGAAACCGTGTATCGTTTCGATTTGATGCGAACATATGATGGAAAGCCACTTCGATTTGCCACGTACTTGGCGTTTCGGTTGCGCCACGGCATCCAGAAATGCATTGAAGATCACGGCTCAACCATCAAACAGATTACCAGAAATGCCCGCACAAAGGCACCCGATGTTGTTTCTATCCATGAACCTATAGATCCCCACAACACCTTGGTAGATGTGCTGCCTGATATCCAAGCAACGCCTGATCAGCAATATTTGAACAAGGATGGGAGGCGACAGACCAGAAAGCTGGTGAAACAACTCGCGGGAGCTATTTCTGCGGAACATTGGAAACAGCTAAAATGTTGGGCGCAGCATCCGGACCCTTATGGTAATCCTGACAGTAGGACGAAAAAGGCACTCCGTGAAGGTCGTCGTGTGCTTCAATCCATGAGATAATAGAGTACCATGAAGCCATTATGGTTGATAGCTGAATGGTTGTTTCCACAGTTGAGTGGTCTGCAACATAATCAAATCACCTTGACCAAAATAATTGATTATCAACGTCGCTGGCTTGTTGTATCCTTGCTGGGTCATCTCTTCCAGTTGATCCTCATGGTCATGATCATGATCATTGTTCCGCAAGAGACAAAATTTTTTGCTGTAACAACTGATGGGAAATTACATCAGCTTACCAATGATCATAATGCAGACGAAAACTCAGCTATTGCCTTTGCAAGAATGATCGCAAGAACGATCATGAACACAAGTTTTTTGGATGTTGAAGAGGGGCTTTTGGCCCAAAAGCCCTTCTTTACCGCGTCAGGATGGAAGGGCTACCTTCATGCTCTATCTGAGGCGAGGTTGTTGGAAGATCTTAAAAAATTTCGTCTGATGGTTCGTGCTGTACAAACATCCGTTCCCATTATTGAAC